>JAEXDQ010000025.1 GCA_023401595.1 Spirochaetota bacterium | reverse complement strand
GATCAAGACCCTGAGAAGAAAAGCTTATGGTTTCAGAGATACTGAATACTTCTTCTTGAAAATCAAATTTGAGAGCTTAAAGCCGAGATTGCGTTACCTATCCCCCAAATTTCTGAGTTGAACCAATACTTCTTCCTCAAGGTCATGTTTGAGAGCTACAAGCTCCGAACTGGCTACCTATCCCCCAAAATTCTGAGTTGAGCCAAAAAAATAACTCCCTGCATTGCAAGGAGTTATTTTTTTGTTGCTTTTGCTCCCCCGGACGGACTTGAACCGCCGACAGGGTGGTTAACAGCCACCTGCTCTACCGACTGAGCTACAGGGGAATACTATCCGTCATTACTGGCGAACGTTCGATAACATACCGTATTGTTCCGTTTGTGTCAAGGAGTATTGAAATTTCTCTTGGGCTCTGTATCATTATTGTTCATACCGAATATTCATAGTATCCTTGGCAAACGAACAATGGAGTCCAATATGAAAAATAGATGGCGTGTAGCGAACGTAGTGAAATCCTGTCTTCTTGTAGGATGCCTGTGTATTTGTTTGTTTTCGTGTGTCCAAGCGGTCACGCCGATGCAGGATTCTGTACCGCCGTTTACTTTGATGATCATGATGAACGGTTCCGATCTGGAAAGTGAGGATGGACGTGCCACGGATGATTTGATTGAGCTGATCGAAAGCGACTTCAATGCCGATAGGTTGCAGATGGTTCTGCTTACCTGCGGTACCGATGAATGGCAGAACGATTCCATCCCGTCCGATACGCCGGTGATCTGGCGGGTATATCCTGATGGAATGGAGGAACTGTTCCAGTATCCACAGCCGATCAGCGTAGGGAATCCGGAGCTGTTGAGTTCATTCGTTTCCTATTGCTATGAAAACTATCCCGCCGACCGATACGGTCTGGTCTTCTGGAACCATGGGGGAGGCCCCGTCCTTGGGTACGGATACGATGAATTGTTCGATGGCGATTCCTTGTCGCTTCCCGATATAGCGGAGGCTTTGGCTTCCACTCCCGCCGTTTCGGTTCCATTTGAATTCATCGGATTCGACGCCTGTCTCATGGGAAGCCTTGAGATCGCTTTGGCCCTTCAGGACTATGCGAACTATCTGATCGCAAGCGAAGAGCTGGAACCTGGTACCGGATGGGACTATACGGTCTTTCGGACCTTGTCTGACAACCCCTTGTTGCCGATTCCTGAATTCGGCCCCCTTGTGGTCGATTCCTTCATTGCGACAAACTTTCCTTCCGAAGAACTTCCTACCGGCGATACCGCCGCACTCGCAGTAATCGATCTCATGAAGGTCGAGGATGTAGCGTCCGCGTTGGAATCGTTGGCACGAAATCTGATGCCGATGACTCTGGCGGAATATCCTCCGCTTGCCAGGGCCCGGTACGGACTGCGGAGCTTCGGAAGCGGCGGTCCCCAGGAAAGTGATGCCGACCTGATAGATTTGGACGCCCTTGCCCGACAGTTCATGTCGGAATTGCCCGAACAGTGTTTTGCGCTCAGCATGGCTGTGGAAGAGGCTGTCGTTTACTCTTCTACGACCGATAATCTCCAAGGATTGGCTTCCGGTCTTTCCGTCTATTTCCCGTTTTCAGAAAAAGAAGCCTTGTCTGAATATCTTCCCTTGTATCAGAGCCTTGACATTCTTCCCCTGTATACCCAGCTCATTTGGGATTTCGCCATGATTCTCAGCGGCGAACCATTGTACGACATCACATTTTCCTATGTGGAAGAACCCGATGATCTGTTCATCGGTGTTGACCCATTGTCCTTTGACTATATGGCAGACCTGTATTTCGAGCTCTGGCAACAGGCCGAGGTCTCGGAGGTCTCAGATACCTACTGGTATATTCAACTCGCTCAATTTCCTGTGGAGAGTGTTTCGGACGCCGGCGTCATAGAGGATCCGTTCCGTGACGCTTGGGTCACGTTGGAAGGGCAGTTCGCCTGCCTGTATATGTTGGACAACACGCCTACCGGCACGCGCTTTGCCATACCTGCTTTGCTGAACGATGAAGATGTGAATATCATCGTCGTATATGATGAAACGTTTCCGGACGGAATAGTCGTCGGCGCGGTTCCCGTGGAGCAAGACGCCTTTGCGATGCCTGCCAAGGAAATGCTTCCGTTGCGTCGGGGAGATGTCCTCCAACTGCAATATCGGGCGATATTGATGTCGGAAGATGACCGGGTGCTGACCGATGAAGAATACACAAACGAGCTATGGTATGTCGGGGATCCCATCGTGCTTTCCGGACGTCCCGTCATGGGAACTATGGAAGTCCCTCCCGGACGATACCGATACTGCTATGTCGCTACCGACCTCCAGCAAAACCAGTTTTCTTCGGACTATATCGCCGTGACATTTGAATAATCTCAATGCCGGGGGTTGCGAACTGATTGCCTGCCGGGACGGTTGCCGTATCATTGGAAATGTTTGCCGCCGGCGGGTTACGATGCGCCCCCCTAAGATGTATGGTAGGTTCCTTGGGCGCTCAGAAGGCTGGATGCGGTTTACAGACTTGAACCGGAATTTCAGTCGATGCTGAGAACCTTGTATCCCGCGTCCATGATCGCCTGCCGTATCGAGGTATCGTCGATGTTCCTGTCATAGGAAATCGTCGCCAGGTTTCGCTTCAAGTTAACCTCGCAGATCGCTCCTTCGATTCTGTTGACTGCGTTCTCGACAGTAACGGCGCATCTCCCACAATGCATTCCTTCGATTGTCACGGTTTTTCTTCCGATCACGGGGCCTGCGAGTTTTTTCCGCCGTCCGCTGATATGACCGGTGCCTCCGCCACAGCAACCGCCTTCACCCTTGAAATGCTTGAGAGAACCTTTTGCGGCAAGAAAAACCAGGATGAACACAAGCGACAGGACAACGATATCGACCATCGATTACTCCTTTCCCTGATGATTCGTTCTTCTCGTATCCTTGGATTTCTTGATCCAAAGATACACCTGATAGATCGACGCGCCGACCAGATAGATCGTGATCAACGCCACGGCGGCGTAGAACATAGAACCCGTGGAATTTCCCATGTACGTTCTCCAAATGATGATTTTGTTGAAATAGGTTCTGACATGCCGCAAAGCTCGGGATGTTGCGCCGGCTGCGGCCAAGAAGCCGGGAGTGGCTTCCCGATGCTGTAACGGCGTTGCAGGTGCGTTCATGGGTCTCGTCGTCCTGTGCCGTGCATGTTTCATCCGCAGATGAGTTTCCGCATGATATCGACTTGCGCAGGGGCAGGGGACGTCCTAGGATGTTTTTTTCTTCCCGGCTTCTTGTATCAGCCTGTCGATATACTCAGAAGAACACTTGTTGCAACCTGAGCAGAAGCCCGTGCAACCGACGCACGCTTCTCCGTTCCGCTTGTCCTTGACAAGCTTGTAGACTACAAAGGCCGAATAACCGGCGATCAGGAACCCCAAGACGATATTGGCGATCATTTGACATATCCTCCGACAGAGGGAAGAACCGGAGCGTTCCGGTCCTTCCCCATGAATCTAAATCTTGTCTCCCTACACCGTGGCGCTTTGTACGCTTCTTTTGGAATAGACCTTGAGGTCCCTGTACGGATCGGATCGGAAGAGCATGTACAGTATTGCGGCAAGTACTACGAGGGCTATTACTGTCCCGACTCCGAATCCTCCACCCATGAACAGGCTGCCGATCTGATAGACGCACAAGCTGACGGCATAGGCGAACATGTTCTGGTAGAGGATCGAAAACCAGAACCACTTTCTGGATTGCATCTGCTGGGCCATCGTCGCGATAGCCGCCAGACACGGCGAATCAAGTAGATTGAAGAGCAAGAATGCAAAAGCGGCTATTGTTGACGGGAACCATGCGCCGACAGCGCTGGCGACCGTCACCGCGTCTTCGACATCTCCTGAAACATTGGCGAGGACTCCCATCGTTGAAACGATGGCTTCCTTCGCGGTGAATCCTGAAAGGGAAGCGGCGACCGGCTGCCAGGTACCGAAACCGAGCGGTGCGAAAATTGGAGCGATGAACCCTCCGATGACGGCGAGCAAACTGTCCGCGCTGTCTTCGACCATGCCGAACCCGTCGGGGCCGAAACCGAAACTGGACAGGAGCCACATCACGACGCAGGCGAGGAACAGGATAGTACCGGCCTTGATGATGAATCCTTTCAACCTTTCCCAGACATGGATGAGGACTGTCTTTGCGGAAGGCACGTGATATTCAGGCAATTCCATGACGAACGGCGCCGGTTTGCCGGAGAACGGTTTTGTCTTTTTCAGCATGATGGCGGAAACCAGGACTGCGGCGATTCCTATGAAATACATCGCAGGCGCGATCAGCCCACCGGCTTCGTAGTTTCCTGTGGCGTAACCTGCCATGACACCGCCCATCAAGGCGATGACGGGAAGCTTCGCCCCGCAAGGAATGAACGTCGCCGTCATGATCGTCAGCCTTCTGTCGTTATCCTGTTCAATCGTTCGTGAGGCCATGATTCCGGGAATGCCGCAACCCGATGAAATCAGCAACGGTATGAAGCTCTTGCCTGACAGACCGAAATGTCTGAAGACCCTGTCCATGACGAATGCGATCCTGACCATGTATCCACAGTCTTCCAGGATGGAGAGGAACAGGAAAAGGATCGCCATTTGGGGAACGAACCCGAGGACGGCGCCAACACCGCCGATGATACCGTCGACCACTAGACCCGTGATCAGCTCACTGGTTCCGATCGCCTCAAGGCCCGTTGTCACCCACCCCTGGATGGCTCCTACGAAGGTATCGTTCGTCCAGTCCGTCACGATCGTCCCAATCGTCGTCACGGAGATATAGTAGACGATGAACATGACCGCGATGAAGATAGGAATACCCAGAATCCTGTTCGTGACGACCCTGTCGATCTTGTCGGAAGCGGAAAGCTTTTCCTTCCTTTTCTTTACAGTCGTGGACACCAGCTTCTGGATGTATGTGTAGCGTTCATCAGTCACAATGGACTCAATGTCATCGGAATGGGCAGCTTCAAGCTCTTTCCGTTCCTTTTCGATGATCTTCTGAGCCTCGGCTGAAAGCTGTACGGTTCCGGCTACTTTACTGTCGTTTTCCAACAGCTTGACTGCGTACCATCTCTTTCTGGAATCCTGGATCGATGCGGGAAGGGTAGCGGCGACAGTCTCGATTCTCGTCTCCATGTCGGTGGAAAAGATCGGTGGCGGCATCGGGGCCTTTTTTTTCTCAGCGACTTTCACGGCCTCCGCGATCAATGCGTCAAGCCCTGTTTTCTTCAGCGCCGAAGTCTCGACCACTGGACATCCGAGAATCATGGACAGCCGTTTCGTGTCGATCTTGATTCCTCTTTTATCGACAAGATCCACCATGTTGAGGGCGACGACGACCGGGATTCCTGTTTCAATGAGCTGTGTCGTCAGATAGAGGTTCCTTTCGATATTCGTCGCATCGACCAGATCGATGACGATATCAGGATTGTCGTTCAGCAGATAGTTCCGGCTGACGACCTCTTCAAGCGTGTAGGGAGAAAGCGAGTAGATACCGGGAAGGTCGGTGACGATGATGTCATCGCCCCTTTTCTTGTCCTTGAGCTTTCCTTCCTTCTTTTCTACCGTCACACCGGGCCAGTTGCCAACATATTGGTTGGCGCCTGTCAGAGCGTTGAACATTGTTGTCTTGCCGCAATTGGGGTTGCCCGCAAGCGCGATCTTTATATTCATACTGATTTCTCCTTCAGAATTGCTCTTGTTTCACCAGAACGCATTGGGCGTCGTTCTTTCTGACGGAAAGCTCATAACCCCGTACCGTAATCTCCACAGGGTCTCCCAGCGGCGCGACTTTTCTGATATACAGCTCAGTACCTTTTGTGATTCCCATGTCCATGATGCGCCTCTTATAGGCTCCGTCGCCCTCAATCTTCTGGACTACGACCGTGGCCCCTACCTTTGCTTCTCCAAGTGTCATATCTGTTTTCTCCTTGCTTTGAGTTTCCATACAATCAAATCTGGATATGTCTCGCCATTTCAGCGTTGATCGCGATTCTTGAATCCTTTATGTTCACAATGACATTGCCGCCGATCGAGGCGAGGACCTTGACATCGGCCCCCTGTATGAACCCCAGGTTCTCAAGATATCTTCTCGTATCCGAAGAACCTCCTACTTTTGCGATTTTTCCCGATTCCCCAATTCCAATCATTGTCAGCGGCATCATATTACCCTCATGAAAACAGATTGTAAGTTAGTTTAATCTAACTTTTAATTTCGCCGTTAGTTTATTCCAGCCCCAACGAATAGTCAAGAAGTCGAAGGACTTTATTATCGGAAGATGCCTTGCGTTTCTTCAGACAGGTGAGATAATTATTTTAATAATACCATGTTATGTATATAAATATTGTTGTTGCCCATAAGTGACGAAAGGGGCGTTGGGTGTTGCGATTGTTGACGATACCTGTTGGAATAATGGGATATTTTATTCTTACTGATACTGCTATAATGACCAAATATATGTTTTTTGGTTAGCTTTGACTAACAGAATTTTGCCGTTGATAAAGCCCTCGTATCACGACGTGTCGTTGCGATACGCCATGATGCCGTCGTCAATACTCCCTCCGTGGTCGTCGATTCTCCCTTGAGGTCGGGTGGTGGCTGCCGAGAAGGATGGTGCCCATGGCTTTCATGGGGATATCTATGGGCCGGGAAGCTCGTTTGATGGTCGCCGCCGGTCTTGGACAAAGACCGCCGGACAAGTCGGGATGGATGACGATACAAGATGCGAAGCCTTCCGTACCGCCATTTTGAAGGCCTATTCTTCACTGGTGTGTATTGTACAAGATTTCGTGTCCTCGTTCGTATTGTCTTTTTCATTTTTCAAGACGATGGCATTGATATTCCTGCTTTCCGAGAGGCCGAGTAGAAGCCTGCGACGGGGGTAGGGTGGCGTTGATATGGCTGTCGGTAGAGACTCGTTCCAGTACGCTAGAAAATGTGAAATAACGGTATTTTTTTTAAGTACAATGAAATGCATACCTATTGCATCTGTTGTTAAAGTGTTTTTTATAAATTTATTTCATAAAATGGAGGCGTCCTGCGGGGTTTTTCTTGGCTCAGGGCCTTATAATGTAAGGCTTGCCTTACATGACGGTCAATGTTCTTCTCCTGTGGTGACAATTGTAATTCGTTGCAATTCAAGTAAATGAAATCTGCCGTACAGTCTTTTGCAACATGGATGGGTTCCGTTTTGCTTGTTTCTTGACAGCTCTTTATTCAAGTGTTATGTTAGCCCTGTCTAACAGTGGAGGGCGTATGGAACTTACCGCATCCAAGGCACGGTATCTTCTTGTAATCTATGAATTGGGGGCAGGGAAAAACAACCCTGTACGGTCCGTCGATATTGCGAACCGTATAGGCATATCCCGTGCCAGCGTAGCCGGTATGTTGCAGGATCTTCTGCAGTCCGGCATGGTATCCCGCACAGAATGCGGGGCGGTTCTGCTGACCAAAGATGGGAACGATACCGCCATGGACTTGTATCTCCAATACAGGACCCTGCTCCGGTTTTTCATGCAGAACCTGCAGATCGACGGGCCCCAAGCGAGGGACGACAGCATTTCAGCGATTGTGAATCTTTCTCCGAACTGCATCCGGCAATTCTCAAAATACATTCGTACCGTGAAGGGACACCATTCATTAGGCTGACGAAATATGATATTCTCCCGGTATGGGTCTCAAAGAACGTGCCGCGAGGTTGAAAATTGATATTCCCGCTGTATATCTTGCATTGAAAAAGCCGTCCACGCCATGGTACGCCAAGGTTCTTGCCGTCTTGACGGTTGGCTATGCCTTGTCCCCGATTGACTTGATTCCTGATTTCATTCCCGTCCTGGGCTATCTGGACGACCTGTTGATTCTCCCTCTGCTGGTCTTCGTCACCGTGAAGCTGATACCGGAAGATGAATTCGCCCGATGCAGGGCGGAAGCTGAAGGTCTGTGGAAGGGCGGGCGGCCGAAAAAATGGTATTATGCGATTCCCGTCATCCTGATGTGGGGCGTGGTGATCTGGCTGATAGTCAGGGCGATCCTGACATGAAATCATCTCCGAGAAGACCTATCGGCCTTTTGTAGCGTCGGCCATGAGTTATACCGGACATCTGGTACGGGTGGAAAAAGTTCTGTTTTTTTAATTTCTCGTCCAATAGTTCATTACTGATATCGTAAAGCAGACTTTTGCCCTGTGAATGGTTCCGATTTTACCATTGTGACAAGCCCTTCGCTCACTGAAGTTCGGTAATTTTATAAAAAATCCCCCCAAGTCAGCTCATCAACTGACTTGAAGGGTTCTTGTCCTATGTATACCAGATTCTATCAGTTTACATGAACCATATACGCGTTCTCGGTTCAGACGGTCCTTCCCATCTTCACCATATTCGCCTGATAGACTCTCCATGTCGATTCGATGATTGAATCAAGAGAGCTGTAGCGAGCCTTCCAACCGAGCTCCTTGAGCGCTTTCGCGGAACTGGCCACAAGCTTGGCAGGGTCGCCGGGACGGCGGTCGACATATTCCGCCGGAATAGGCTTACCAGTGATCCTTCTAGCGGCATCGACGATTTCCTGGACGCTCAGGCCGTTTTCACTGCCGAGGTTCACTACCAGGGACTTGTCGTTCTTGACTAGATAGTCGACCGCCCTGACATGTCCGTCGGCGAGGTCGGTCACATGGACATAGTCGCGCACTCCGGTTCCGTCGGGGGTGGGGTAGTCCTTGCCGAAGATCAGCAGGTTCGGGCGCATACCAGCCGCGACTTCCATGACCACAGGAATCAGGTTCGCGGGATTGCGCTCCAATCCGAGCATGCGGCCGTCAGGGTCGTATCCCGCAGCGTTGAAGTATCTCAGCGCAGCATACCGGAGCCCCTTGAGCCTGTCGAACCATTCGAGGTTCTCTTCGATGCAGTATTTCGTATAGCCATAATAGTTTTCCGGATGCTTCGGGTGTTCTTCGTCGATCGGCAGATACGCGGGTTCGCCATAAGTCGCGGCGGAGGAGGAGAGAATGAAGTTTTTCACACCATGCTTCACACATTCAGTCATAAGTATCAAAGAACCCGTGATATTGTTCTCCGCATACTTTTCCGGCTTGATCATCGATTCGCCGGCGGCCTTGAACGCCGCGAGATGCACGACGGCATCCCAGCCCTCCACAAGTACCTCACCGACACGGGCCCTGTCCAGGATATCCCCTTCATATAATGTCGCGTCCGGACTTACATTGCTTCGCAACCCTGTGGAAAGATTGTCGTAGATGCCGACCGTGTCCCCCCTGTCGAGGAACGCCATGGCTACATGGGTACCGATATAACCTGCCCCACCGAATAACAAGACCCTCATAAGCTCCTCCCTTGGAATGAACACGTGTTCATTCCGTTGATTTCACTATATCGCAAGATGTTATCCAGATGCAATACAGTACATTTCGAGTACATCCCGTACCATGTCCGTGGCATTATGAGAAGCTCCTGATGATCGCGGAAAGCTCGGCGAGCTTTTCCTTGAGCATTTTTTCAGTCCTGGCCTCCACTACAAGCCTCAGATAAGGCTCCGTATTGGACTTGCGGACGTTGAACCACCAATCGGAGAATTCGACTCGATACCCATCGAAGTCCATCACCTTCTGGGGATGGTCTTTGGCGACGTACCTGTCGTACAGCGCGGCCATCGCTTCATCCTTCTGCTCCAGCTTGAAATTCGTTTCCCCGCTGTTCGCATAGGCTATGATTGAGTCGATGAACTGCGAGAAGGTCTTGCCCTCATGCTTGAGCCGTACCACGACCTGCAGGACGATCAGCGAGGCGAGGATTCCGCTATCGCAGTTGGAGAAGTCCCGGAAGTAGTAATGTCCCGCCAGCTCCCCTCCGAAAATCCCGTCGATGTCCCGTAGCTTCGTCTTGGCGTATGCATGGCCGACCTTCCATGTGTAGACGGTCGCGCCGAGCTTCTCCAGATATTCAGTAGTGGAGCGGCTGGTGCGGATGTCCTGGAGGACGTTTCCCTTCTCCTTGGCGAGGAAGTAGGAACCGAGTACGGCGGTGACGTAGTCCGGCTGGATGAACCTGCCGTTCTCGTCTATGAACATCACGCGGTCGGCGTCCCCGTCGTAGATGATACCGAGGTCGCTGTGGTTCCTGACCACGGCTTCCTCCAGATCCTTGCAGTTCTTTTCCTCTAAAGGGTTCGGCTCATGGGCGGGGAAGGTTCCGTCGAAATGGTCGTACAGGTAATGGTGGTCGGCGCCGATCAAGTCCTTGATCAGGAGGTTCGCCATGCCATGGGAACAGTCGACGCTCAGGTTCAGTCCTGTAAGGTCAGGGACGAATTTGCCAAGGAACTCGATATATGCGGGCTTGACGTCCTTGTCTACGACCTTGCCGCGCTTGGCTTCCTCGACGGGGGCGACTGCCTGTGTCTCGACCATTTTCTGGAGATCCCTCAACCCGCTGTTCTCTCCTACGGGAATCGCTTTCGCACGGCTGATCTTCAGGCCGTTGTATTCCGGAGGGTTATGGCTGGCGGTGATTTGGACGGAGGCGTCGGCCTTGTAATAGACCGTCGCGAAATAGACCATCGGCGTCGTGGCGAGACCGAGGTTCCATACGTCGCATCCGGCGTCGTTTATCCCTTTGCACAGATATTCGAATATCTCGTCGCTCGTGGTCCTCACGTCACGTCCCACGACGACATGATCGCTGTCCAGGAGCCGGGGAAGGAAATAACCGATCTTGTATACGGTCTCCTTGTCGAAGTCCTTGTTGTAGACGCCTCTGATATCGTATGCCTTGAATGCACCCATATGATTCCTCCGTTGATATGCTGTTCTATGAAAATATGCCGTTCTGCGGCCCTGCCGTCAATGCCCCGGTTCTCAGACCGTTTCGAAACGCTCTTTTGCGATAGAGTTCTTTTGTGTTTCATCGAGAAAACGCTTGCGGTCCATCAGCTCGAAGAAATGGGCTTGGCCGTCCGCCGTCTCAACCAGCAGCACCAGCTGTCTGAACAGCTTGCCGAGCATGCCGGCTTCCCTCATGTTCGCTACGTCCCTGGCTCCTCTGATGCAGTCCAGCGCCTGTCCCTTCGTGACGACCAAAGTCCGTTTGACCTCATCGCCACCGAAGCTCCCCTCATATTTGACATACGGCGGTGCGTTTTTTTTCGGTTTCAGCGCGTATCCGAGGAGCGACGGCAGACGTTCGAAGTCTTCGAAATAGAATTTCCCGTTGATCACGTAGAGGAACACCCCGTATTCCCGTAGCGTCCCGTCCGTATTGCCGTACCAGGTGGCGTAGGTCCTCCACTTCACCGGCCCCCCATGCTTCTCTTCCAGCTGGGCGAGGAATTTCTTCGTGTCTTCATCCATGCGGGGCCTCCGTCGATACTATCTTTTTTTTCCTGTTTCCACTATATTACAATATATTGCTCAAGGCAAGAAAGGTAATCGGTACGGTCAATGAACTACATAGAGAAAGATTTCGGGAAAATCCTCAAGCACAATGCGTTGCAGATGCGCCGTCTGACGCTCAAGAACGGGACGGACTGCATGCGCGTGTACGACAGGAATCTCGAAGCCCTTCCTGTGACGGTCGACCTGTATGGTCCGTATGTGCGGATTACCGATTACAGTGAAGAAGGTCTGGACGACGACATGAGGCGAGTTTGCTGCGACATCGCCGCGCGAATGTTGTACGTACAGGCCGACCACGTGGTTTTCCACCAGCGGAAGAAACGTCAGGGTCGTGAACAGCATGAGCTCCAGAGCGAGGAATCGTTGCTGGTGCCGGTCAAGGAGGGCGGACTATCGTTTACCGTCGATTTGACCAAGCGAATCGACACCGGTCTGTTTCTGGATCATGCCCTTACCAGGGCCATGATACGTGATCTCAGCGCGGGGCTTTCCGTGCTGAATCTGTTCGCATATACGGGGGCTTTTTCCGTATATGCCGCCAGCGGGGGTGCGAAGAGAGTCGTTTCAGTCGATATGTCCACCACGTATTCGACATGGTGCGAGGAGAATCTCAGGGCAAACGGATTCGTCGGTCCTGAATTTCCTTGTGTCACGGAGGATGCTTGGAGATATATCAGGAGGGCTGTGAAAGAGGGCGAGAAATTCGACTTGATAGTCTTTGATCCGCCGAGTTTTTCCAACAGCAGGAAGATGGAGCATGACTTTGACGTCCAGCGGGACCATGTGCGCTGGGTCAGGATGCTCAACAGATTATTGACGCAAGATGGATTGCTCCTGTTCTCGACTAATCTGGGAACGTTCAGGCTGGACAAGGGGAGCATCCGAGGGTACGAAACGCAGGAGATTACGTTCGAGGTGGCAGCGCCCGGGTTCTCCAAGCAGAAGGGTAGTACAAGGAGTTGGATTTTGAAGAAGGAACATGAGGTTCAGATTCCCGCGGAGGATCTGCGGGAACCAGAGGTTCCGGTATCGGCGCCTGTCGCCGATGAAGAGACCGCGAAGACGGTGAAGAAGCCTAGGAAGGCTCGCAAGAAGATGGAGGCGCAGGAAGCGCCGCAAGAAGTAGTTCAGGAAGAAATGACTCAGACGGAAGAAACAAAGATGGAAGACGAAACCCCTGAAATGACGGTGGCTATGGAAGAACCCGCTGAAAAAGAAGTCGTGGTCGAAACCGTGGAGCATCAGGTTGGGAATGAGCCCGAATCAGAAGCTGAGGCTCTGACCGAGCCGGAGGCCGAGAATGACGAGGTCGTAGAGCGACAGGTCCAGGATATGACTGCGGCCGATGATCTGCTCTCCCTCGATTGGAATGATGATGACGCCGTATCCGAATCCGACGAGCAGGTTCCTGGCGAGGAGTCTGAGGTCGCGGCGAGGAATGAACGTAAGGCTGATAGAAGGGAAGACGGACGGGAAGAGCGTCCCCGCCGTGATAGACGGGATGACGACCGCCGAGACGGTCGTTCCCGAGACCGCGGTAGAGACGACCGTGGCCGGGGAAGTTATGGAGATCGTGACCGCCGCTCCTTCGGCGACCGCGACAGCCGCCCCCGTTACAACGACGATCGCCGCCCGTCCTACGGGGACCGTGACGACCGCCGCTCCTTCGGCGATCGTGACAGCCGCCCCCGTTACAACGACGACCGCCGCCCGTCCTACGGTGGCCGTGACGACCGCCGTTCCTTCGGCGACCGCGACAGCCGTCCCCGCTACAATGACGACCGCCGCCCATCCTACGGAGACCGCGACGACCGCCGGTCTTTCGGCGATCGCGACAGCCGTCCCCGCTACAATGACGATCGCCGCCCATCCTACGGAGACCGCGACGACCGCCGTTCCTTCGGCGACCGCGACAGCCGTCCCCGCTACAACGACGACCGCCGTCCGTCTTACGGGAACCGTGACGACCGCCGTTCCTTTGGCGACCGCGACGGCAAGCCCCGCTACAACGACGATCGCCGTCCGTCCTACGGGAACCGTGACGACCGCCGTTCCTTCGGCGACCGCGACGGCAAGCCTCGCTACAATGATGACCGTCGCCCATATGGGGACAGGGACGACAGGCGTGGTCAGGATCGTCCGTATGGACGGCGGGAAGATTCCGACCGGGGTTTCAAGCCTCGTCGGTATGACGATAACGGTGGGGACCGCAGACCTTGGGGCGACCGCCCGCAACGTGACGGAGGTTTCCGCAAGGATGCCGGGCCCCGCAGGGACGGAGACTTCAAGCGTGACGACAGCAAGGGGTTTGACAAGCCTCGCTCGAAGGGGCCGAAACCGTACGGATTCGACCAGTTCAAGGCGACGCGGACCCGTGGCGAAGAAGAAGACAGTTCTTTCTTCTGGTTGTCCGACGACGAGAAGAACTGATTTGATACCAGCGATATAGATATTGATTGCCGTCCTGTCGTTTTTCAGGACGGCTTTTCATTGCTGGGCCAATTTTGATTGAGCAGGAGTCCTGTATGGGAAGTAAAGGCGGTTTGTTGTTCTTCGCCATCATCGCGGCGTTCGGCAACGCTGCGTTCGTCTATGCGCAGAAACGTGCGTTGCCGATCCAGAGTCTGTTCTTTTTCATCGGAGTGGCCGCTTTCGTCTGTTGCGTATGCAACTTGGTGATGGGGTTCATCACAGGGGCGAACGCCCATGGTGTTCCGCAGGTATTCACCAACGGACGGGAATTGATGTGGGCGGTATTCGGCGGAGTGGCGTTGTTCATTACATATTATGGTATGAACAATCTGTTTGTGCGGTATGGAGCCATGACCTACGCCTTGTATGCGGTCATTTCCATCTTCTCCACTTCGATTATCGTCGGGGTGTTGTTGCTGAAAGAGAAAATGAACATCTACTATGCGGTCGGCACGTTCTGCACGATCGCCGCTGTCGTGTTGTTCACGTTGGGGAACAACAGGCGATAGTCGGGGGCTCGTTTGTCCAGGCTGTGAAGAAAAATGGACCGTTGATTTTGCCGTCGGAGTGACAGGGCTCATGTCTCTTTTCATGCCGAACCGGAAAGGACGTCCCCATGCGTCCCCGTTCCCATTCCGATTTCGTCGGTTGGCGGACATCCTCAAAGGAAGCGGTTTAAAAAAATCGCCTTGAAAACTAGCGTTGTTGCGCGGCGTATGTTGACCCAGAGGCTTGACATTGAAGGGCCGACGTGTTTGTATGAAGAAAAAGGTTCAAGAGGTAACTGTTTGGATATTGTTCTGTAAAGGACATGGATTGTTTGATGACTGAGATAGGCGGCGTTGTCCGTCTGTTTTGTCGTGCGGTCATTCCTACAGAATCAACTCCAACGGTATGCCGCCGTATAACGGTTCGTGTCCTATCATCATGACGTCTCTATACATTATTATTGAATGATGAAGGAAAGAACAAAAATGAAATATATCCTTAACAAAAAATATGACCTTCCCGTCATCCATGAGAAAATCATGGGGCCGAATCCTCTGAAACTGTTGGAAGAACTCTTGCTCGACCACGACATCCCCCAAGGTGCGACCGTGATGGATCTTGGAAGCGGTCAGGGAGTGACCTCCGTATTCTTGGCGAAGGAGTACGGTTTTCGTGTTTTCGCCGCTGATCTGTGGAGCGATCCAACTGACAACATGAGGTTTTTCAACCAGATGGGGCTGTCTTCGGAACGGATCATACCGATTCATGCCGACGCCGTTGAGTTGCCGTTCGCCCATGAATTCTTCGATGCTGTCGTTTGCGTGGATTCCTATAATTATTTTGGCCGCGACCGTCAGTATCTCGGAGAACATCTGCTTCCGTTCGTCAAGCATGGCGGCTATATCTATATCGCGGTTCCCGGTATGAAGAAGGATCTGCACGACGCCCTTCCTCCTGAGTTGTTGCTTTCTTGGACTGCGGAAGACTTGGCTACCATCCATGACGCCTCGTACTGGTCGGAACTTCTCGGCTGGACGGATGCCGCTGAAATTCTTTCGATACACGAGATGGAAGGCAACAAGGAGCTATGGGACGACTGGCTTGCCTGCGACAACGAATACGCCCGCGGAGACCGGAAGTCCATGGAGGCCGGCGGCGGCAAGTATCTGAATTTCATCGCGATGGTCCTGAGAAGGAAATGATCGTCCTTCGTGACTGAATAGTCTTTCTGGATGCATGCGTCGAGGGCGTTGTGTGAGGTGTTTCTTGCGCAGCGCCCTCTTTTTGTCGTTTCCGTTTATTTTTCTTCTGCATCATGCGGGTGGAGACACGGAGACGGAGATGGATAAAGAACAGAAAAGTCCGGGCGGCCGGCAGGTTTCTCCGATAGATGATATGTTTTCTTATGTCGGCCTGTTGTTGTCGTAAGGGAGATGATGTTATATTTTTCTCATGAGGGACGACATCGACATCAGGGTAGCGACAGTGTCCGACGCTCCGGCTTTGCTGGGTATCTATGCGCCGTATGTCGCCGATACCGCCATTACCTTCGAATATGAGGTTCCTTCTCTAGGAGCTTTTTCACAACGTATCGCTACGACTCTCGACCGGTATCCATATCTTGTGGCAGAAACGGACGGACGGGTGGTCGGTTACGCCTATGCGGGGGCGTTCAAAGGTCGCCCCGCTTATGATTGGTCGGCTGAGGCGACGGTATATGTGGATACCGGATGTCATGGGCGCGGTATCGGTTCTGCGCTGTACCGTAAGCTTGAAGCCCTGTTGAAAAGACAGGGGGTCAGAAACCTGTACGCCTGTATCACATATCCGAATATTCCCAGCGAGGCGTTTCATGAACGTCTGGGGTTCAGTACGGTCGGCCGTTTTTCACAATGCGGCTACAAGTTCGGAAAATGGCGTGACATGATCTGGATGGAGAAGATGATAGGGGAGCATGACGGCGAGGTGTCGCCTATCGTTCCTTTTCCCGCTCTTGAGTTTTCCGAATGAAACGACTAGCGCCGCATGACGGATTGCTTAAGGCTTGGAGCTTTAGGCTTTAGACCTGGTCGAGGGGCTTTTGAGGGGTGAAGGCCAGCGTTGGTCTACTCCCAAGCCCTCCCCTTGGAAGGGCCGGTCCGCCTGTGGCTTCTGCGGTTGGCTGGACGGTTCTCCTTATCGCATGCCTGCATCTTGCAGGGTGATGATGGTGCCGTTTTTTACTATTTAGATTAACGTTCACCCTATAAAATGGTCGTTTTCTTCCTTCTTTACCCATTTTTTTCTTGTTTTCATCCATTCTGATGTTAACATTAATCCATGAGCATAGGACTGAAGGATATAGCGCTAAGCACTGGATTCTCTGTCAATACCGTGAGCCGGGCCCTCCGCAAGGACCCTAGGATCAGTAGTTCTACCACGGAAATCATCAGCCGTACCGCTTCGGAACTCGGATATATCCCGAACGCTATCGCGGCGAGCATGCGAAGCTCCCGCAGCAAGACTATCGGGGTCGTTTCAGCTGATTCCGCCAATCCTTTCTTCAGTGAAGTCATCCGCGGCATCGAAGAGACGGCGAGACATTTCGGGTATCATATTCTCCTTGCGAACACAGAGGAGTCCGCAAAAAAAGAGGCTGAGCTGGTTCGGATGTTCCTGTGCCGTCAAGTCGATGGGATCATCGCGATGCCGACCTATGACCGCGAGGCGGACCATGTAGGACTCTACAAGGGGCTGTCGGTTCCGTATGTCTTTACCGGAAGATATCTGGACGGTCTGCAGGACCATAGTATCCTTCATGAGGATGTGGAAGGGCAGAGGGCGGTCATTGAATATCTGCTGGACAAAGGCCACCGGAACATCCTGTATCTGGCTGGCCCAAAGAAGGTCAGCAATACCCACGATCGGCTGACGGGGATTCATGAAGCGTACGACGCGCGGGGGCTGAGGCTCGATGAAAACTATATCGTCCATGCGATGGGGCATATAGAAGACGGTTACGCCATTACCAACCATGCCTTGAACCGCGGTCTGGAATTCACTGCGATAGCCTGTTTCAACGATATGCTGGCCATGGGGGTGTTGAAAAGCCTCCATGAAAACAATCTGTCGGTTCCCGACGACGTGGAGGTGTTCGGTTATGACAACCTCTATATGTCGCAGTTCATGCAACCGTCGTTGTCGACGGTCGATGTTCCCAAATTCAGACTTGGTTCCGTCGCGATGGAGACGCTGGTCGCCCATATCGAGGACGGTTCCTTGCCATATGTTCAGAAAAGTGTTTCAACGAGGTTGATCTTTCGAGCATCGACGCGTTGAACGGGTGTTTCTTGTGATACTAAGAGGAGGTGTTCACATGAAGAAAAAAGTTGGGTTCATTCTATTGGTCGCCATTCTTTCCATGGGCATGCTGTTCGCCCAGGGAGCGAAAGAGCCGGCGAAGTCTTCCGGACCGATTGAAATCACTTTCTGGTCTTTGTTCACCGGTGGTGACGGTGAATTTTTCGATGCGATGGTCGATGAGTTCAATGCAAGCCAGAACGATATCGTCATGAAGAACGATACCGTCAAGTTCGACAACTACTATACGAAGCTGACCACCGCCTTGGCCGCCGGCAACGCCCCGGACGTCATCGTCGTCCATCAGGGCAACATGCTGCCGTATGTACAGAACGGTTCTTTGTTGGCGCTCAACGACTATGTGGACAAAGCCACGTTGGCAGATTTCCAGGAAGCGCCGCTCGAGGGCTGTATCTCCAATGGCAATATCTATTCGCTTCCTTTGGATGTCCATCCGATCGTCATGTACTACAACAAGGACCTGATGTCACAGGCCGGTGTCACGAAAGTCCCAGAGACGGCTCAGGAGTTCATTGATGCCGCCGTCGCCGTCAAGAAGGCTACCGGTAAATGGGGGCTCGCCGTCGACAACACCACCGGCGTATACAAGGCATATACGTTGACCCGTCTGTTCATGTCGATGCTCGCTCAGCAGGGCGGTTCGCTGCTCAACGCCGACAGCACCAAGGCGAACTTCAACAATGCGATGGGCGAGAAAGCCCTGGTCTGGTTGCAGGATCTGGTCCACAAGTATCAGGTCAATCCCAATGAGCTGGATTACGACGCCGCCATGAATGTTTTCAAGATGGGCGACGCTGCGTTTTATTTTAACGGCGTCTGGGCGACCGGTACGCTTGAGAATTCCGGCTTGAACTTCGGTGCGGTACCGCTTCCGGGCATCATGGGCGCCGAACCTTGGTGTTGGTCAGGTTCCCACACCCTCGCGGTTCCAGTACAGAAGAACCAGGATACCCGCAAGGTCGAGGCCGCCGTCACTTTCATTGAGTGGATGACCGGACATGGCGAACTCTGGGCGAAAGCCGGTCAGATTCCCACCCGCAAGAGCGTGACCGAGAAGGATGCGTTCAAGGCGTTGCCGTACAGAGCCGACTATGCCGCTGCCGCTGCATATGCCCTTGAGACGCCGAGGACTCCGGCTTGGGAAGAGATCTATGGCACGATGAGCGATATGCTTGAAGAGGCTGTGACCAAGAATCTGCCTGCGAAGCAAGCTCTTGCCAGCATGGAAGAGACGGTCAACAAAATCATCGCTTCATATTGAACCGATGTTTCCGGTGTGTGAGAATTATGTGGCTTCTCCTTCGGTTTTTTCCGGAGGAGAAGTTTCCTCGTAAGGGTTAGGGGTAGCCCTACGGTAGCCCAGGGGTAGCCCTACGGTAGCCCAGGGGTAGCCCTACGGTAGCCCAGGGGTAGCCCTACGGTAGCCCTACGGTAGCCCAGGGGTAGCCCTACGGTAGCCACAAAGCGATGTCGAAGCGATTGTTCATTGCAACCGGTACCCTAGCTACCTGCCTTCGACCCCAGAGCGACCACCGATTGAGCCTAGAGTGAGCCTAGAGTGAGCCCGGAGCGAGCCTAGAGAGAAAGGAGAGTGATGCGGATGGCGATACCTGGAAATAAAGACAAGCGGGACGGATTGCTGTTTAGCCTTCCGTTTCTGATCGTTTTTCTCGTATTCATGATATTTCCGCTGATATTCGGTCTGATCATCAGCTTCTTCAACTGGAATATCCTCGGTACGCCGTCGTTCATTGGACTAGATAACTATATTACGCTTTTCAAGGATGCGAAATTCTATTCCTCCCTTTGGCATACGCTTGAATTCGTGTTGATGACCACTCCGACCCTTCTCGTGCTTGGCTTCGCGATGGCTCTCGCGGTGACAGGGAAGTCTCCGCTGAAAGGTTTGATGGAGAACGTATTTTTCGTTCCCTACATTTTTTCCATGACGGTGGTCAGTACCTTGTGGGCATGGATCATGCAGAAGGATTTCGGCATCTTCAATCAAGTCATCACCGGGCTGGGCGGGACTGCCGTCGGATGGTTGACCAACGAGAAAGTGGCCATGTGGTCCGTCGCCCTTACTACGCTGTGGTGGACGGCGGGGTTCAACATGGTGCTGTTCAGCGCGGGAATCAAGCAGATACCCAGGGAAGTCTATGAATCGGCCCAGATCGACGGAGCGTCGTGGTGGCAGGTAGTCAGGAGAATTACGGTTCCTCTGGTATCTTCCACGACCGTGCTGTGCCTGATTTTGCAGGTCATCGCATCCTTCAATGTGTTCGGACAAGTGTATGTCATGACGGGCGGCGGACCGTATGGCACGACCCGCGTGCTGGTTCAGTATATTTATGAGACAGGCTTCAAGTATTTCAAGATGGGCTACAGCGCTGCCATGAGCTATACCCTGTTTTTGGTCATCCTCGTTATTTCCATCGTCCAGTACCTGCTGCTGGGAAGAAAGGAGGAGGCATGAAGACGATTCTGAATCGACGGACCACCTCTGGCGGTCGGCTTGTAAAACAGACTCTGTTCAGGATTCTTGAGATATTCTTCGTTCTTGTCTGGCTGTTTCCGTTAATCTGGTTGATTCTGACATCCTTGAAGCCTGAGGCCGACGTCGTGACAAAGACGCTTTCGTTCTGGCCGAAGAAAATCACGTTTGGAAACTATGTCAAGGCCTTTACCTCCACCTACATCCTCCGATGGATGATGAATTCGATCATCATCTCCTTCGTCACCATGGCGATTACGCTTGCGGTGGACGCCCCGATCGCCTATGCGTTCGCGAAGATCAGGTTCCCCGGACGAGCTGTATTGTTCTGGTTGGTCATGGCCGGGATGATGATTCCCTTCCAGGTGTTGATCATCCCCCTGTACCTGCAGTTCAATTCGATGGGGCTGGTCAATACCTTGGCCTCCGCAGTCATTCCCCGGCTTGCGCTTCCGATCGGCATCTTCATCATGAAACAGTTCTACGAGGGGATACCCGCCGCGTTGGAGGAAGCCGCGTTCATGGATGGGGCCGGCCGGTTCTCGGTCTTTTTCAAAATCATCCTGCCGTTGGGCAAGGCCGCGATGGCGACCGTCATGATCCTGTCGTTCATCAACGCATGGAACGACTTCCTGTGGCCGCTGATCGCAATCAATGATACGGTCAAGTATACCATCACCGTAGGTATCGCCAATTTCCAAGGAACGCACGGCACCCAGTACGCCCTGATCATGGCCGGCGCGGTGATCGCTTCGATACCTCAGTTCATTTTCTATTTCTTCTTCAGGAAGAATATTATCGCCGGTATCGCTTCGACCGGCATCAAGGGGTGATTGAGATGAAGCTCAACGTTTCATCAAGGGGCGTCGAGGTCTTGCTGAAAGACCTTCCCGGTTGTGCCTGTACATGTTCCGTGACCTGTGATGGTGAAAAGCTTGAACGCTTGGATTCCGCCTTCCGGGGAAAGGCTGTCGTCACGCGGTTTTCCGAGAAAGTAGTTGTGACGGATTCTTGGCGGGAACATGGCGGCGTTTTGATTCTGCATCGACAATGGCGGCTATCGAAAGCCGGTTCCTATCGGTTTCACAATTATTTTTCCTATGATGACGGCGGCAAGGAAAACCAAGTCCTTGTGCCGGCCGTCTGGTATCAGGACAACGAGCATGGGGTGGGACGTTATCCGAGCCGCCGCAATGGTGATTATTGGGCGTTCAAGGAGAACCGGATGCCCATTCCCGGTTGCATTCAGCTGTCCAACGGTACAACTGTATTCTGTTGTGCCGTCAGCCCTGCCGAAGATATCAGCCGTATCTGCTCCTCAAGCTGGGATTCCCATGGTATCCGCATGACTATCCCCGGTTATGAATGGCCGTACAGCTATCGTGGCAAGACCTCGTTGGTTGACATGTCCAAGGAGACGCCTCCCTGTCTGGAAACTTCTGGTCCCGCCGTGTACGAACGGACCTTCTGGATTCAGATAGAGAATGAAAAGAATCGGTTTTCCTCCTACAGAAGGTTCGTGGAGTCGGTGCGGAAAGTCCTGCCTCATCCGGAAATGATCGGAGGCACCTGGGATTCGTACTGTGACGCAAAGACCACCAGGATACTCAATCTGGTTCAGAAAGCTTCGGATGGGAATGCGTATCTCAAGATGGGGGAGGGCAACGGAGATGTCCAGCCTGTCTATGAGTTCACCTCGGCCTCCTTCCTTGTGAAAAGTCTGGAAGGTGCGGCCTGTCTGGCCCTGCGGCCCGCCACATCAGCTACATCAGCTACATCAGCTACATCAGCTATTTTTTCCGTGCGAACCCGGCTTTGCGGACTGTTCGGACTTCCTGATGACGATTCCCTTTTGCCGTCGATTGCCGAGAAAATCGGCAGATTCTTCCTCCATGCGGAATCTTCACCGGGGATTTTCCGTGACTGCTATGACTTGAAGCGTAGGTATTTCGGGGGATACCTGGGGATTGGCGAACATCAGGAGTTCAAGGATCTGGTTAATAGCAGGTGCAACGGGGAGGCGATGAAACAATATGTGCTGCTCTACAAGAATTTGAAACAGCAGGGGCGGGACGTCCCGGAATTTCTTGAGCTTGCGAAACGGGTGGCCGGATTTTATTGCGACAACCAGCTTTCCACAGGCTCCTTCGGGCGGTGGTGGACTCCGGCGGGTATGCCGGTGAACACAGTCGGAACCAATGGCGCCTATATCGGGTCCTTCCTGATTGAGCTGCTGTCGGTTCTCGACGACGGCGACCTGCGGGGCGATGTCCTTTCCGCCATACACAAGGCATACGGTTTCTATGGGGAGATGGCCGAGGAGGGGTTGTTCTATGGCGACACCCTCGACGCCGATTCCTGTGATAAGGAGGCAGGGCTTGCGTTGCTTGCCTTCTTCTTGGACCTCTATGAGCTGACTCCGGATCCCCGATATTTGGAAAGCGCCTTACGGGCCGCAAATTTCGTCCTGCTGTGGATATGGCAGGCAGACCAAGTCTTTCCCGACGGGTCTCCGCTGGCTCGTGAGCGCTTTGCCACTACCGGCATGACTTCCGTCTCCGTCGCGCATCATCACATGGATTTCTACGGGATGGCGATAGCGTATGATTTTCTGCGTTTGCATGAGGCGACCGGGGACGCTTTCTTCCTCGATCAGGCTCGGCTGATGATGAACGCCTGCCGCCAGTTGATCGGTACTGTCGATGACGGCTTGGGGCGCTCCACCGATTTCCTTGGCTGGCAACCGGAGCAGATCAACTATACGGACTGGGATTATTTCGACCGCCCGGACAACTTCTGCGGCGCTTACGACATAGACATAGCCTGGGTCAATGTGCTTGGGCTTGGGGCGTATCTGAAAATCAAGGGACGGTTCCCCGCCGTCCTGGAGGGGTAGCGCAGGATGCACAGGATTTCTTTGATTTCTTTGAACTTGTGGAATACAGAGAAGCTGGATCGGCGGCGTGAATGTCTCAGAGCATTTTTTCGGACCTACCATGCCGATATCTTCTGTTTTCAGGAGATTCGTCCGGAATTGATCGAGCTGTTCAATGAACCGCTGGCCGGTTATCATCGTGTCGAGGGTCGTGATGCGGGCTGGCAGTGCGAATCCTCCATCTATTTCCGTCGGGAGCTTTTTGCCTTGGTCGACAGCGGTAGGATAGATCTCTCCATGCCGGAGCCTGAACGGGGTGTGTTCTGGGCGAAGCTCCGCGACTTGGACGGCAAGGATATCTTTGTCGCGACGATGCACCTGACCCATCAGCTCAACGCCGATGAAAAACGGACCGGCATGCCGTATCGGCATCAGGAGGCCGTTGACGCAAGCGTCGCGTTGGTTCCCTTGGTCGGGACCTTGCCTGCGGTCATCTGCGGCGATTTCAACGATCCTGTCCATCCCTCCAGGATTTTTCATGAAATGGCGGGTTTCAACGATGTCTGGACTTTGCTGGGGACTCCTGCGCCGGTCACATTTCCGTGTCCGTTCCTCAGCGAGGAAGGATATCTGGTCGAGGCGATCGACAAGATCATGGTGAAGAACGGCTTGTCGCCGCTTGCGGCCTATTCGCCTCAATTCTCAATTCCAGGGGAGGCGTTGTCAGACCATTGGCCGGTGTTGTCCGTCCTGGAATATTGATTCTCCTTTCGCCTCCTTTTGCGTGACTGCCGTGGATATGAGTCCCCCTCCGTTCCGCGGCAGTCCTTTTTGCCCTGAAGCCGGCAGTACCCGTCTCCGGCGGATGATATCGAAGGAATTCCGTATATCGTAGGATTTTGAAATCGGCGCAAGACGTTATATGTACATTCTAGCCGAAACCGCTCCTTCTCCACCGTTCAGATTGGGAATGATGATTTCCTTCAGGGACTTTCGTTTCCTGTCGCCGACAGCTCGTATGCGGTGTATTCGCGGTCGAAGGTATATCCCAATTTCCTTGCCAACGCAAGCGATTCTTCGGTATGCGCATCCCAGCTGGGGTAGAGTCCTTTGTCCAGACATTCAAGTATCAGTTTCGCACCGCAGGCGGTCGCTAGCCCTTTGCGCCGGTAATCCTCCCGTGTGTCGATCTCTATCTCGATTCCGTTCCGATAGCTTGCGTAGGAAGACGCTCCTGAGACTATCTTCCCCTGATGTACGGCGACTACTCCCAGGCCGAGGTGCCTGTAGGTGTCGTAGTCTGGATACTGCGACACAAGGTCCTTGCACCAGGCTTCCGATCCGCACAGGCCGTACAGTTTTTCATCGACCATTCGGAGCGAGTATTCCGGCGAAACATGCACGGCCAGTTTTCTCAGTCGATCGATGTCAAAGGAGTCCGGTTCTTTTTTCAAAGCGTAACGAGTGATTCTTTTTGCCGCACCGCCATATTGCCTTTCGATCGTTCTGGCCCAGTCTGCGTTCTGGGGAATCAGGATGACAAATTCTGGTATGGTTTCGTTTGGTCTGAAGGTGACTAGTTCAGGGTTCGGTTCTCCGGCGAAGAAACGGAAGTCCCCAAGAAGAGCCAGCGCGGACGACGGGTTTTCCTCATCATCCGCATAGATGTCGCCCATGATGTCCTGCAGACAGGACCATATGAGCGTTTCCTGCCAATCGCCGAATATGCTTGCGGCGTTTCTTGTATGTTGAACTCTGATGACCATGGTATCGTCCTTGAAATTGTCCTGGTTTTCCAAGAGGGGGACAATGGCATTTCAGCCTGTCGTCTCCGCCTGTACTGCGCTTGGCCCCGTGCCGACCGATCTGTTCCTGGTGATTTTTTACCATCGGGTCGTTCAGGGCTTTTGCCGGTCTTCATTATATCTTGCACCCTTTCGAGAGTGCAATCATTGGCCGGATGCGGGAGCGGTATGTTGTCCGGGGTATTCAATCGGTTGTCTATCCGTTTCTCTGGAATTCATGCGGTACGGCGTTTCTGGTCAGATCGTGCGCACAGAGGCTGATTTGTCTTTTTGAAAAATATTTGTCGATATGTTGACAATATCTCGGTTTGATGACATTATGCTGGTGTTATTAATGATAATTAATATCAATAAGGAATGATTACTATGAATAGGAGAAGAACAGTCCAACGGGATCTTGTCCTTGCCACGGTACAAAAAAGTTGTACGCATCCGACGGCGGATGAAATTTTCGCGTCGGTCGTTGCCGAACATCCTTCGATCAGCAAGGCGACGGTCTATCGTAATCTGAACTTGTTGGTAGAATCGGGGCTGGTCAGACGGGTTCCGTTGCCGGGGACTTTGCCCGATCATTTTGACAGGACCTTGGATGAGCATTACCACGTATATTGTGAATGCTGCGGTAGGGTCTCTGACGTAGATCTTCCATATCAGGCTGATCTGGCGGAGCGGATAGCTGAATCCGATGGTTTCGAGGTCTATCAGCACGAAATAGTATTTCACGGGATTTGTCCCGATTGCAAGAAAAAGTCAATGTGGGAAGAATCCCGCAAAGGAGAAGAGAGAAATGGATTTGAAAGGAACGAAGACTGAAGCCAATCTGATGACGGCGTTTGCAGGGGAGTCGCAGGCCCGCAACAAGTATACCTACTATGCCTCGAAGGCGAAGAAAGAGGGGTACGTGCAGATCGCCAACCTGTT
>JAEXDQ010000045.1 GCA_023401595.1 Spirochaetota bacterium | reverse complement strand
TGAAGGGGTTCGACCAGGGGATCACGATAGCGGGAGGGCTGCCGGCGCCGATAGTGACGTGCGCGCACGGCACGGCGTACGACATAGCGGGCAAGGGCGTGGTGAGGACGAGCGCGTTCGAGAACGCTGTGAGGATGGCCTCCCGCATGGCCAACCACCTCGCGCAATAACAAAAGGGGATTGTGAAATGAACGAAAAGGTTAAACGAGTGTTTAACGCGAAGATTCTCATTCCAGTGGCGACCGCGGTCATCAGCGTCGTGTTCATCTGGATGGGGCTGGGGAAGTATGGTTTCTGGCATCAGATGAAGGGACCCATGCCGGGATTCTTCCCTGTGATCATCGGCTTCGCGATGCTCGCCGTAAGCGTGCTGGCGTTCTTCCAGTCGCTCAAGGAGGAAGCGCCCGACTTCCCTGTCGCCAACTGGTTGGTTCCTCTCGGGTTGCTGGCGTTGGTCGCGGCGTCCTATATCATAGGTATGATTCCCTCGATCGCCATCTATATGCTGGTATGGCTCAAATGGTACGAGAAATGTACATGGAAAGCGACTATCATAGCGTTTGTGATCATTATGGCGATTGTCGTCGGCGCGTTCGCCATATGGCTGCGGATAGATTTCCCCAAAGGGATTATCTACAACCTCATTTTTAGGTAGGGGGACGACATGGAAAATATCCAGATGCTATTGCAGGGGTTCGGCGTCGTCTTCACATTCCAGAATGTAGGGGCATGCCTGTTGGGCGCTGTATTGGGGCTGATCGTCGGTGCTATGCCCGGTATCGGGTCGTTGGCCGGCGTCGCGCTGTTGTTGCCGTTGACCTACAAGTTCAACCCTACGACCGCGATCATCATGCTCGGCGCATTGTATTACTCGAACATGTACGGCGGATCGTTCAGCGCCATTTTGCTGAACATCCCCGGCGACAGTCCCGCCGTCATGACGACGCTGGACGGATATCCGATGGCGACGAAGCGAAACAGGCCGGGTCAGGCCCTGTTCACCGCCAATATGGCTTCCTTTATCGGCGGTACGATCGGCATGATCATCCTGACCTTCATGGGGCCCGCCTTGGCCGACATCGGCCTGAAGTTCGGTCCCGCCGAGATGACGGCCCTGCTGCTCGTGGCCATGACCTCCATCGGCTGGCTGGTGGGCAAGAACCCGACGAAGGGCGTTGTGCTGACGTTCCTCGGTATTCTGATCGCCAGCATGGGGATGGATACGCAGACCGGCGCGCCTCGCTTCGATTTCGGCAACATCTATCTGCTCGGCGGCGTTCCGTTCACGCCGTTCGTCATCGGTACGGTAGGCTTCGCCCAGGTCATGAGGCTGATGGAGGACCGTAACAAAAAGGTCGAGACCTCCATTACGCAGAAACTGACTATCAAGGGCTCGCTTCTTACCGGACACGATGTCAGGCGGTTGCTGCCTCCCGCGATCAGAAGCGGTCTCATGGGGACGTTCGTAGGCGTTCTGCCGGGCGCAGGCGCGACAACGGGAGCTTTCCTCGGCTATGCGGCGCAGAAGGCCTTCAAAAGCGAAGAGCCGCTCGGTACGGGCGCGATTGAAGGTATCGCCGCCTGCGAGGCGGCCAACAATGCCGCCGCAGCGGGAGCGTTCGCCCCGTTGCTGGCCCTCGGCATCCCCGGTTCAGGGACTGGCGCGGTATTGCTCGGCGGTCTGATGATGTGGGGGCTGAACCCCGGGCCGCTGTTGTTCACCAACGCGCCGGATTTCGCCTGGGGGCTGATCGCTTCGCTGTTCCTTGCGAACTTGCTGACTCTGGCGATAGCCTTGGGCGTGATTCCGTTCCTGATCAGGATCCTGTCGGTGCCTGTGAAGGTGATGATCCCGATCATCACTGTGGTCTGTCTCGTAGGCTCATATAGCACGACCTATTCGATGTATGGCGTGGTGGTGATGTTCCTTTCGGGTCTGGTCGGCTATATCCTGGAAAAGTCTGGATACAGTACCGCCCCGATGCTGCTGGCGTTCGTTCTCGCTCCGTTGCTCGAAGACAACATGCGCAAGGCGTTCATCATCAGCCAGGGCAGTCTGAATATTTTCTTCCAGAAACCGATCGCCTGTTTCTTCATCATCGTCCTGATACTGATCGTCTTGACGCCTGTGGTTCGGCTGGTGCTGACCAAGTGCGGGGTACTGAAGAAAAAGGCGTGAGCCTGTTCCTATATCACAAGGTAGTCAGCGGGGAGAATAGCTCCCCGCACGATATACAAAACAACAAGGAGATTTTGTATGAAAAAAATTGCAACCGTCGTTCTTCTCGTAGCTGCATTGATGATGCCGTTGTTCGCCAATGGCCAAGGTGAGGCCGCCGCGTCCGGCGCTTTCACTCCGTCGCGTGACATTGACTGGATCGTTACTTCGAAACCCGGCGGGGGATCCGATATCTATACCCAGCAGATCAAGGACATCATGAACAGGCAGGGTATCTGCGACAAGACCTTCCTCGTCAACTATGTGACTGACGGTGGCGGTGAAGTCGGCCGTCTTCAGGTTTCCCGTACCGCTCCGGTCGAGAAGGCGAACCATACTCTGTTGACCTTCAACAGCGGAGACCTGATGCCGATGTGCCAGAACACCGACAACCGCATCGAGAACTTTACACCGATCGCGGTCATGGCGGTTGACAAGCAGCTGTTGTTCATCGGTGAACACTCCAAGTACAAGACCTTCGGGGAAGTGATCGACGCCATCAAGGGCGGCTCCCAGGTCGTTATCGCCGGTTCCAAGGGCGACGATATCGCTACCTACGAAGCGCTGATCGCCGAACTCGGCTTCAATGAGAACCAGCTGGCGTATATCACGAACGACTCTACAAGCGGAGCGATCACCAGTATTCTCGGCGGGCATGTCGATTTGTGCATGTCAAAGCCCGCCGCGGCGTCGCAGTACGTCGAGGCCGGAAAACTGGTCCCCGTCCTTGCGCTGTCCACCACCAGGTTCGCCGGCAAGCTCGCCGACGCCCCGACCCTGAGCGAAGTGGGCAACTACAAGAACGTCGAGGTTCCCGTCTGGCGCGGTGTGGTCGGTCCGAAGAACATGACCCCCGAAGCTGCGAAGTATTGGAGCGACTGTCTCGCGCAGGTCTCCAAGACCGACTCGTGGAACAACGACTATATCGCCAAGAACGGTTTGATCTCCCAGTTCATGAACAATGAGGAAGCAGCGAAGTTCATGGCGGATTTCCAGGCTGATTATCTGAAGAAAATCGGCAAAGCGAAATAATAGCGTATAATTGTGGTATACTGAGGGGGATGGCGTGCGCCATCCCTCTTTCTGTCGTGAAGCCCGGTCGTTGACAATGGCGTTCAGCCATGGGGCTTCCGATGGATGGACATTTTCACGGAATACTAGGGGGAGATCATGAAAAGTATCGTTTTGCTTCATACGATCAAGAATGTTTTGGAGAGTTTTGAACCGTTGCTCAGGGAGGTTCTCGCGCAGGATGTGAAGGTCCATAATATCCTTGACGAATTTTTGGTCACCGACGTTACGGAACGCGGCGAATTCACCGCCACGAACCATCAGCGACTGATGAACGACCTGGTGAGCGCGCAGCTTACCGGAGCTGATCTGATTGTCGTGACCTGTTCGTCCCTGACCCCGTATGTGGTTCAGGCCCGTCCGTTCCTGTCGACCCGGATCGTCGCTATCGACGACGCCATGACTGTCAGGGCCGTCCAACTGGGGCGGCGGATAGCCGTGCTGGCTACTGCGTCCACGACTGTCGCTCCGACCGTGCGGAAGATAGAGGCCGATGCGGCGACCGCCGGAAGAGAAGTCGAGATCGCATCGCAGCTTTGCACGGATGCGATCGCGGCCTTGAAGGGGGGGGACAGGGCCACCCATGACCGGCTTGTCCTGGACATGGTGAGAAAGGCTCATGGCGCGGATGTCATCGTCCTCGCACAGGCGTCCATGGCCCATTTGCAGGGTGCCGCCCAGACTGTCGCCGGAGATACGCCGGTACTGACTTCCCCAAGGCTTTGCTGTGAATCTGTCAAAGCGCTGTTGGGCTGATACATCAGGAAACGGGAGGAACGAACGGTGAATGGCAATATCCACGATTACTGCCGGATCGGAATCGTCCATGGCATGGCGTATCCGGAGTCCGCTTATGGACCGGAGCGGTATCTTTCCACGTTGAAGAAAATTCTTGTGGATACCTATTTTGATGTCGTCGAGGTGGGGCGTATTCCTTGGGAGGAGCTTCGCGAACAGGTTCCGTCCATGATCAAGGCGGCCCATATGCAGTTCACGTATTGCGGCCACTCTCTACTGTTCGGTTCGAAGCTGAACATCAATTCCTTGGACGAGGTTGAACGAAAAGCGGCGGTCTCCGCCTTGAAGGGAGGAATTGACGAGGCCTACGCTTGGGGCGCGGAGGATTTTCAGTTCCTTTCCCGCGGCTGGACGGAGGATACCCGAGAGGACTGCTTGGCGGCTCTGATCAGATCGTCGGTGGAGTTGTGTGAATATGCGGCCTCAAAAGGGTCCTTGCAAATCTGTCTTGAGGTGTTCGACCATGACATTGACAAGAAATCCCTCATTGGTCCCGGCTGGCTGGCAAAGCGGTATGTAGAAGCCGTTTGCGCCGAATGCGGCAATTTCGGACTGATGCTGGATTGCAGCCATATCCCGATGATTCATGAAACGATCGATGAAGCGGTCGATCCGGTAAGGGGGCATATCGTGCATGCCCATATCGGCAACACGCTGATCGCCGACCCATCGAATCCCGTATACGGAGACAACCATCCTCGGTTCGGATATCCCGGTAGTGAGAATGATGTCGGGTATCTGACTCTCTTCCTGCGGAAATTGCTGGAGGTAGGCTACCTGTCTTCGGAGCGGCGGCCGATTCTCAGCTTTGAAGTGAAGCCGCAGCTTGGCGAGGATCCAGATATCGTCGTCGCCAATGCAAAGCGTACATTGGAGACTGCGTGGAGGTGCGTCTGACGTCGGCGCGCCGGTAGTGCGCCGGTTCAATTGATATGTTGTTTTTTGCCTGAGCCCTCTGTCCATGGGTATGCCCGTACAATAAGCTGCCGTTGTAGGCGCGTCTTTGCGTACGGGCTTTTTTTACCGCAATGGGTATTCTTATTGTTCGTCGTTTTTGAAATAGTATTCCGTTTCATTTTTGATTATTTCATATGAAACGTTTCATATGAAACGTTTTGTTGCAGTGAAACACCTCATAGAAAGAGCAGCAAGCGTTTGCTTCTTGAAGCCTCTTTATGTACAACCATTATCCAAGTTGAAGCAATTTATTCTAATATTATGAATTAGATGCGTCCCTCCACATTTCTACGAATGAATTTACAAGTTCTTAACAATACAATTATTTGTTTTTGGCCGTTGAAGTTGCTTTTGGCCGAAATACCTCGGCATAGTTTTTCTTTGCAAGAAATTAGCAATGTCTGGCACACATACTGATGATATATGGGTGTTGAAAATTCATGTTTCCGAACGCATGAAGCGGACCAGGAGGTAATGATGACCGAGAGACCCATACTGGGGATATTGCTGGGGGACGGGGCCGGGGTGGGGCCGGAGATCGTGGCGAAGTGCGCGGGGGCGCACTTCTTCGACGGGTACTGCCGGCCCGTGGTGATAGGTGACGCGAGGATCTTCGACCGCGCGCTGCGGCTGACCGGGCAGGCCGTGGCCGTGC
>JAEXDQ010000044.1 GCA_023401595.1 Spirochaetota bacterium | reverse complement strand
GCACGGCCACGGCCTGCCCGGTCAGCCGCAGCGCGCGGTCGAAGATCCTCGCGTCACCTATCACCACGGGCCGGCAGTACCCGTCGAAGAAGTGCGCCCCCGCGCACTTCGCCACGATCTCCGGCCCTACCCCGGCCCCGTCCCCCAGCAATATCCCCAGTATGGGTTTTCTCTCCATCAGTCTTCTCCTTTCACGGATACAAGGTCTGCAAGCGGCGTCATTGTACGGAAACCGTATATCGGCACGGTCGTCCGCATTCCTCCTTGCAACGAAGCCCCTTCTCCTTCAGACATATTTCCTTTCGTACATTACGACCGTTGGATATGCCGAACGTATCGCACATGTTTTCCATAGCAAATTGCGTGCCAGTTTGCACAAATATGTTAATCAAGTGCTAACCGATAGTTATAATTATGCTAATTTTTGTTTACAACACGATACGATATCAATAATTAAGATTTTATTAACATTTGCGTTCCGAAAAAGATATCCGAAAGGCGCATGGTCGTCGGACATGATTGGCCTGTTTCAATTTGTTTCAAATTAAACGTTTCGCATGAAACGTTGGTCAAAATCATTGAAATATAGTTGCAAATTTGGCATCGAGGAATATCCCATCCGGCCAGGGGCGTCAAGCCTGATGGCACAGCGGAGCCCTATCAAGGAGAAGAGGTTTCAGGAGAGCCGAAAGCCTCCAACGCCGAGAATTTCCTCCACAGCGTAGTCCTGCTGATGCCGGTCATCTGTGAGAACCGTTCCCTACTCATGCCGCTTTCCACGAAGCGTCTGTAAAGCTCATCCGCCGGCAGCCTGTTCCAAGAGACCGGCAGTGCTTCACCGACAGGCGAAGCGGCCGCCGAAGGGGTCGCCGTCAAAACCTCGCGGGTATCAATCGGCCCCAAGGTCCCTTCCTGTCCGAGTTCCAGGCTTTTTATCGCATCCGCGTCGATCCTCGCATTCGAATTCAACACAATGAGACGTTCGGCGCAATTTCGCAGCTCACGTATGTTCCCCGGCCACCGGTACCGTTCCAATTCCAGAATCGCATCAGGCGTGACGACAGGGACCTTGAGATTGAACTGACTGGAGAACATTGTCACGAAATGTCTGAAAATGATTCCGATGTCCTCCTTCCGTTCACGAAGCGGCGGAATGGCGACGCTCAGGAGGTTGATCCTGTAGAACAGATCGGCCCGGAACAGCCCCTTTCTGATCTGGTCATAGATATTGAGGTTCGTCGCACATATGATACGGACATCCACCGGCACGACCTGATCTCCGCCTATCTTCCGGATCTCCTTTTCCTGCAGCACCCGCAGTATCTTCGCCTGCAACAGGATAGGCATCTCCCCTATCTCATCAAGAAAGATGGTGCCCTTGTGCGCCAGCTCGAACAACCCCGGCTTCCCACCCTTCGCCGCGCCGCTGAAGGCGCCTTCCGTATAGCCGAACAATTCACTTTCCAGAAGCTGTTCAGGCAACGCCGCGCAGTTCACAGCCACGAACGGCTGCGCGCTTCTGTCGCTGGCGTTGTGGATGCTCTGGGCAAACAATTCTTTTCCGGTTCCGGTCTCTCCGGTAATGAACACGTTGCTGTCGACCTGGCTATATCGCAGCGTCTTTACAATCAACTGGCGCATTCCTGCATTCCCGCAAAGGATATTGCTGAAGTGATAGCGGGCGACAAGCCCCTTCTTATGCATCTCCGTGCGGATCTTGTGTTCCGTTTCGCGAATTGTCTCGATACTCTGCAATGTAATCAGGACGCCGACGCTTTCCGAATCGACCATGATCGGTACCTGCGTGACCAACAGCTGCTCATTGTTCACGGACTGGATCATTTCCAGTTCTACGCCTGTCTCCAGAGTGGACATCCATTGGGCGTCGGGATAGAAGGAGCTGACATGCCGGCCATAGAGCCGCTCCTCGGAGTCGTTGAAGAACAGCTGGTTCGCGGGACTGTTCGCGGCAATGACCACGCCGTAGTTGTTGATGGCCAGCATGGCCTCCTTCGAGTTGTTCAAGACGGTGGCCAGCAGATTCGCCCTGGTACGCTCCTTGTCCAAGGTACGCGCGGCGGTGACGGCTTCGGTCACCGCCCGTACCACCGCGGCTTCGCCGGTCTTGATATGAATATACGGGACGCCGAGGTTTTCACAGATCCTACAGACGGTCAACCCACCGATGAAGACCTGGCAGCCTTGCTTTGAAAGCTGATCGATTACCGTCGGGACCGTATCCTCGTCCTTTATCTGGACGAGGCTGATGGGCATGCCGACAAGATCCTCAAGCTGTTCGGGGTTGCAGATACCGTCATCAGCGACAAGTATGCCGACCGGCCTGATTCCATAGTCCCGCTTGCATTGCCAGATGGCTGAAACGAGATCGCTGGAGGATATCGTAATATCGACTCTATGGATGTTCGGAAAAAAACGACCGATCGCGGCGCTGGTAATGCCTCGGGCGACTATGATGTCGTAGTCGGACAAATACTCGAGCTTCCTTGGATCGGTACCGTATACATGGGTAGTCCTGATATCCAGTCCGCTCGTATCGGCTTGGCTGATAGCCTTGTCAAACAGGTCTTGCAATTCCCGGTATGGGACGATCACGAGAATCTTTGTCACCGCTTACCCCATCATGTCGTTCAGAATGATTCATCATGTTTCAAATGAAACACGGTGTAGTGTACCTCAGTTTTTCAATCAGAGCCAGTGTTTTCTTTTGAAAAATAGGCGGGTCGTTTTTCTTGTCCGCAAGGACTCCCAAAGAAAAGCATATCATGGTACATTTGTCATTGCCGACGGAAGGGAACGGGCTCGCGGTCCAGAAGAATTCCGGTTCGGTCCAATGGAGGGAATCATGACAGCCTCACAGATCGCGCTCTATATCGTAGCGTTAATCCTGATCGCCTGCACCTTGTGGAATCTCTATACGATGCTTACCAGCAAGAAGAGGAAAGCCGTCGCCGCCGCACAATTCAAGCAGGTCATGGCGCGGCTGGAGCTTGATACGCTGGCGGTCATGAAAAAAAAGAGGCTGAACTTCAATGAAAAACATTCGTTCGTCAACGACTGCGACGAAGGTATCCTGCTCTGTATGGACACCGAGGCGAAAATGCTCTGTCTCTCGAGAAAGAACGATATCCGGTTGATACCGTACGATTCAATCATCGGTTGCGAGGTATTCACACATTCGCCATCCGACCGGCCGAAGCTTCTTTCGGGCGTTCATGCGACAATCACGACCACACAGACCGGAGATGAAGAAATTGAAGTAGTCTTCGCATCAAAGAACCACAGACGGAAAAGCGTGATCGGCAAATTCATCATGGACGTCTCCATGGAATTCGCCGACTACGTGAATGGATGCGTACAACCCGCGCAGGTCTGATACTGACCGCGGGGCGGCCGTCTGGTTTTTCCAGAGGCGACGATACGCAAGGCCTATTTCCCTACGCTCAAGGAACAGAGGCCCCTGCGGCGGAGGTCATGGGGATATCTGGTTCTCCCACAACGCTCCGAAATCCATGCTGAACCCCTGCAAAAGATTCAGGACATAGGCGCCGGAAGCCTTGTGTATGTCCTTGGGCACCTTCTGCCCATCGGTGATGAACAAAAGCGGCAACTTGCGTTCATTGCTGATGCTTACGATATTTCCGATGGTCTGGGTCTCATCGGTCTTGGTGACGACAAGGCTTTCAATGCCGAACGGAGCGAATTGTTCCAACGTCTTGTATATGTCAGCCTCCTTCATGGACGCGCTGACCGCCAGATAGCACTTAGTCCGCTCCTTTGCCGGAACCGACAGAAGCGTTTTCATCTTGACGGCGAGTTCCTTGTCCCGAGGGCTTTTACCTATGGTATCGACCAGAACCAAGTCATAGTCGGAAAGCTTGTCAAGCAGACGATAGAACTCCTCCTCCCCTTCCGCGCTGAACACAGGTATGGCCAGCGCCTCTCCAAAGGACGCTATCTGTTCGTAGGCCCCGATACGGAACGTGTCCAATGTAATGATAGCGACTTTACGGCGGAACTCTTCAGGGGGCAGCGTCCCGTACAATGCGGCGATCTTCGCTATCGTCGTGGTCTTGCCGATTCCCGTCGGGCCAAGCAGGATGAACACCTTCGGCGGATGAAGCTGACTGGCATGGTCGATTTCAACGGAAGCGAGGATCCGATCCACGAGCCGCAACTCGAATTCCTCTTGGCTCGGAACGGTCTGGAAAGTCCGCTGTTCAAGACGGAGCCCTTCCAGCGTCCCGTCAATATACCCGCGGGAAAAGTCATTGCGCAGCAACAGCTCCCTTCCATGGGCCAATAGCTCCTCGAACCGGTCTTCCGCGGCAGAGGGCCCGACGGCTCCCCCCACGGTTTCAGAAGCTCCCTCCGAAACCACGCCCCCGACGGCTCCCGCTGTGGAAATCGCCGTCGCATCGGAGGCTCCGGCCGATGCGACGGCCGATGCTCCGACTGAGGTTCCGGCTGGACTTGGCGCAACGGCGGCCGTCCCGGCCGTCCCGGCCGTCCCGTCCATCTCCGTCTGCGGAGTTTGCTTCGGGGACGATTCGTCGATCACGACCGACGAACCAGGGGCCGGAGTCTTGGCTTCACGTTCGAATTCCTTCAGCAGGGCATCGCGGTCTTCACCGCCGCCCTTGCCGGATTCCGACAGATAACAAGTGATCTCCGTCCTGGTCTTCTTGCCAAGCCACAGGAAACCGCCGCGGGCAGGAATGTCCCGCCTGCTGTGGATCCGCAGGGCCTCGCCATATTGGGCTCGGCCTTTGCGGACGGCTTCATCATAATTCCTGGCGACGATCGTAATGTATTTCACCAACGACTCCTACAGGATATACCGGCTGAGATCCTGGTTGCTCACTACATCGTTCAGCCGCTGGTCGACATAGGCCGGCGTAATCGTCACGGTCTGGCCCGCAAGCTCCGACGCGCTGAACGACAGCTCTTCGAGAAGCAGCTCCATGATCGTATAGAGACGCCTTGCGCCGATGTTCTCGCTGGTGCTGTTCACCTCCCAGGCGATCTCACTGATCCGGTTGATTGCATCGTCGGTAAACTGGACATCGACGCCTTCCGTCTTCAGCAATTCATGATACTGCTTCGTAATGGCGTTCTCGGGTTCCTTCAGTATCCTGAAGAAGTCTTCGGTCTTCAGATCGTCGAGTTCGGTACGCAACGGAAAGCGCCCCTGCAATTCGGGAATCAAATCGGAAGGCTTGGATATGTGGAAGGCGCCGGCGGCGATGAACAGAATGTGGGTCGTGTCGATGATCCCCCATTTCGTTGAGACCTTGGTCCCTTCGACTATCGGCAGGATATCCCTCTGGACTCCTTGGCGTGAGACGTCGGGGCCGGAGCTTGCACCGTTCGTCCCGGCGATCTTATCGATCTCGTCTATGAAGATGATGCCCATCTGCTCAGTACGTTCCTTGGCCTCGTCTATCACACGATCCTGATCGACGCTCTTCTCCATCTCTTCGTCGGTGAAAATCTCCCTCGCCCGCTTGATGGTCACCTTGCGGCGCTTCGCCTTGTTACCGAAGATGCTGCCGAGGCTGTTCATGGCGTCCTGGATATCCTCAAGGTTGCCGCTGCCCATCATCTCTATGCCGATTCCCTGGGAACGCGCGGCTGCGGTGATCTCGACCTCCTTGTCGTCGAACTTGCCGTCCTGCAGCATCCTGCGGAACTTTTCCTTCGTGGAATCGGTAGCTTCAGAAAAACCGGACGAAACACCGTTGCTGACCACTACGTCCGTAACGGCGCTTTCCGCCGCGGCGTCTTCCGGAGGATTCTTCTTCAAGTCGGGCAGCAGCAGGTCGATCAGACGATCCTCCACCCTGCGCTTGACGACGTCCTCCTGAGATTGCGCCATCTCCTTCTTCACCATCTGCACGGCGATGCTCATCAAATCCCGGATCATGGATTCCACGTCGCGACCGACATACCCGACTTCGGTGTACTTGGTCGCCTCCACCTTGATGAACGGAGCGTTGGACAGCCTGGCGATACGCCGGGCTATCTCGGTCTTACCTACGCCGGTAGGCCCGATCATGATAATGTTCTTCGGGGAAACCTCGTCGCGGATTCCCTCGGGGAGTCTCTTGCGACGGGTCCTGTTGCGGAGCGCGACTGCTATGGTCCGCTTCGCCTTGTCCTGTCCGATGATATACTTGTCCAGTTCCTTCACGATCTGCGCGGGAACCATGTCGTCGAGCATTATATTCTTCTGTTGTTCCATTTGACTTACATTTCCTCCACGATGATAGAGCCGTTGGTATAGATGCAGATGGTCGATGCGATCTCAAGGCTCTTGCGCGCGATGTCCACCGCCTCGAGCGCTACCTCCGAATCAAGGTACGCACGGGCCGCCGCAAGGGCGTAGTTCCCGCCGCTACCAATGCCGATCGCGTCATATTCAGGCTCCAAGACGTCTCCGGTACCGCTGATCAAGAAGATTTTCTTGCCGTCGGAGACCAACATCATGGCCTCGAGCTTCCGAAGGTTCCTGTCGATCCGCCATTCCTTGGCGAGATCCACGGCGGCGCGCGTCAGGTCCCCGTTGAACTGTTTCAGCTTTTTCTCAAACAATTCAAATAATGTAAAAGCGTCCGCGGTCGCGCCTGCGAACCCTGTGATCACCCTTCCGTCGAACAGACGCCGGACCTTCCGGGCGTTGCCCTTCATGACCGTATCTCCTGCGGTAACCTGGCCGTCGCCCGCTATGGCCACATGTCCGTTCTTCCGTACCGCGACGATTGTCGTCCCTCTGAAACTCACTTCTCTTTCCTTCCGTGCGGATGGCTTTGAAGATACACCTTCCGCAAACGTTCATTTGATACATGCGCATAAATCTGCGTCGTGGAGATACTGGAATGTCCAAGCAGTTCCTGTACCACACGGATACCGGAGTCATTGTCCAGCAGATGCGTAGCGAAGCTATGACGCAGCACATGCGGCGTAAAATGCTTCTGCATCCCCAACTTGACCTGGTATGTCTCAAAGATACTATGTACGCCCGCCGCCGACAACCGTTTTCCACGAAGGTTCACCAGCAAAGCGGCGGATTCTTCCGGCGAATCAACGCCGCAGCGAACCTGCAGGGCGCGTTTACGCGGCAGATATTCGGCGAGCAACCGTCTTGCGGGCTCGGTCAGGAACACATACCGCTCCTTCGACCCCTTGCCGGTGACAAGCACCCTTGCTTCGGACAGCTCGATGTCGGACTCATTCATCGCCAGCAGTTCGCTCAGACGGCATCCCGTCGAATAGAAGAGATTGAACATCGTTACGTCGCGCAACGACCTGAAATCATCCCATGGCAGATCGACGATCCCTCGAACCTCCTCCTCGCTCAGCACGTTGGGCAACCTGACGCGCTTGCGGCCGGAGCTGATCTCAGAAAAAGGATTGTACGGGCACCGGCCCATCTGATAGAAATGGTGGAAGAAACTACGGATTCCACAAAGCGTCCGGTTCACGCTGCTCGGGGAAAAATCCCCGCCCCTGCCGTTGCCGCGGTTCAGCAATTTCCTGACGAACGCCCTCGCGTCCGCATCCGTCATCTCGAAAACGCCGAGGCGCTGTTCATCCAGGAACTCCACCAGCTTCATCAGGTCGTTGTGATATGAAATTTCCGTATGGTCCGAAAGCTTTCGGACATCCCGGACATACGCAAGATACTCCGAGACAGCGGCTTCATTGGCAACATGAAGCTCCTTCCTCCCGCAATCGGGACTATTTTCAAGTCTGTCCATAACCCGAACTATACCATGCATTTCGGTACCGGTACAACGCCCCGGACAGCTCCCCCTGCCGAAGCTCCCGAAGGGAAAGTCCGCCAGAGACCACCCGGCGAACGCTTTTTTCACATGGATAGACACCCGCCGAGATTCTGGCGAGCCCGGAGTATCCGTCCACCACCGCGGCGCCGTCCCGGGCCAAGGAAAAGGTTCCTCTGGACGATGGAGACTCCGAGACACCGCAGCTGTGTACGGCGACCTCCCGCCCCTGCCGCAACGCGGAATCGGCGCAAAGCAGCGCACCGGAGGACATTCCCCCCTGGAATAGGACGAGCCATGGGGAAATACCGGCCAGAAGCTCGTTCCGTTGGTGAAAGCGCCACTTCATGGGCCTGTCGGAAGGCAGACAGGGGAAAAGCAACCCGCCGCCGCATTGGATCATCGCATCACGGAGTCCGGGACAAGCCGGATACAGATAGTCCGAGCCGCAAGGTAGCAACGCCCAGCAACGACCGCCGGCGTCCACCGCCCCTTGCGCGCAAGCCTGATCGCAACCCATGGAAAGAGCAGAGACAAGCCCCGTACCGTTCAGGGCGGCATCCAGTCCGAAACGATAGCATTCACAGACGGCGAAGCCAGTCGGGTTCCTCGTGCCTGCCACGGAAAGCGTCATGGACTCAGACGGGGGGACGCTACCGAGATGACAGAGCCGGTATGGCGGAGAATGCCCCATGGAGAGATACCGCGGGTAGGTCGGCTCCCCAAGGAAGACCGCCCCGCGGTTTTCATGTTCAAGCCAACGGAAAAGCGAACGCGCATCATGTTCGACGGCGGCGGGATCGAATGCGACACGTCCGACGATGACGGTCCGCCGGAGGATACCGTTCTCAACCAGAAACTCGATGAAAGCGCCGCCGGAGAAACCAAGGATATCAGAAACGGTGATATCGGTCAGGCTGACCGCCAACAGCTGAAGGCCGTTGAGCCCCGGCAGACAGGAGATACATAGTCTTCTTTCCAGATCGTTCATGCCTGTAATTCAACGAAAAGTCCGCTGGCGATTCAAAAACCGCAAAAACGATACCGAAAACCACCTTTTTCGCACCGGATGACCACAGCCCGCATACAGACGGAACGCAAAGGGTCAGAAAAACAGATCGACGACGATCTTCAGCAACAGCAGGAACAGCACTATCACCATGACGGGGCGGATCACTTTGCTCCCTCCCCTGATCGCCATGCCGGAACCGATATAATTGCCGAGGATCCCGCAGATGGCGCAGGGGATGCCTATCGCATAATCGACGTTTCCATGGACGACGAACGTGACCAACGCCGCAAGGTTGGACGACAGGTTGACCATACGGGCGTTGCCGCTGGCGGTCACCATGTCGAGGCCCAGCACGGCGGTGAACGCAAGGGTCATGAACATCCCTGCTCCAGGCCCGAAGAACCCATCGTAGCATCCAGTGACGAAACCGGTGACGATGGACAGGAACACCATCATGCCGGCGCCGAGGGGACGCTCGTTCCGTCCGAAATCAGGCTTCCATAAAATGAATACGGCCAGGGCCGGCACGACCACGACCAACAGCAGCTGGAGGTACCGTTCATCGACCGACAGGGAGAGCCTGGCTCCCAACGCGGAGCCGGTCAACGCCCCTACGGCGGACAACAGCGCATACCGCCATGAAATATGCCCTGAACGTATATACCGCCAGCAGGCGACAGACGTCCCCCACAAGGAGGAGAACTTGTTGTTGCCCAGCGCAAGGTGCGGAGGAAGCCCTACGGCATAGTAAGCGGTCAATGAAATCAGCCCTCCGCCGCCCGCGATCGCATCCACCATCCCGGCGACCAATATCAGCGGACACAGTATCCACAGTATGTTCATATAGAGCCCTTCCCCCCGTTCGCACGCCCATCGTCATATCCGTCGCCACCATGTCCGTCGCCATGTCCATGTGCGTCGGGGTGATGATGCATGAACGCATCCTTCAGGTCATCCGTATCCACATGGGTGTATATCTGCGTAGTGCCGATATCGCTATGGCCCAACAGCTCCTGCACACTCCGCAGGTCGGCGCCCCCGCGAAGAAGATGAGTGGCGAAACTATGACGCAAGGTATGGACCTTGGCGTCGATTCCAGCGAGATCGCAGTAATGCTTGAACCGTTTCCAGATCAACGCCCGCGTCAGCGGTTCGCCGCGCCGGCCCACGAACAGCGTCTGCTCACGGAAATGCGCGCCTAGCAGCTTCGGCCGAACATCGGCAATATATCTTGCCAGATAATCCCTGGCGACCTCTCCGACGGGAATGATCCGTTGCTTGTCCCGTTTTCCGACGACCCTGATCAACCCCTCTTTCGGAAAATAGTCGCCGATCCTGATCGAATTCGCCTCGCTGACACGCAGCCCGCAGGAATAGATCAACTCGAACATCGCCAAATCCCTCAATCCAAGACCGGAGGGGTCATCCCTGTCTATCACGGACAGCAGCGCGTCAACGGCGTCATAGCTGACTGTACGGGGCAAGGAAACCGGCAGCTTCGGCGGATCAAGCAGCTCCACGGGATTGTCGGGACGATATTTCCGATGCACAAGGAAGCGATGGAAGGACCGCAGCGAAGATAGATTACGAGCCTGGGTCCTAGCCGTCAGACCACCGTCTCGCGATCGGTCCACAAGGTATCGGGAGACATCCGAGGCCGTCGCAGTGACCGCCGATACGTTCTTGCCGTCCAAATACCGGAGGTACAAGGCCGCCTCCCGCTCATATACGGAAACGGTGGCCCTGGAGAGCCGCCGTTCCAAAGTGAGATAATCGTAGAAATCATCCAACAGACGCGCCGAAAGGATTTCTGAAGTAGGCATCTGGGTCAGTTGTCTTCGTTCTCACCGCGGGAATAACGAAGGACGGCGGGGAACGAATAATCGTTGCCCGGCTGACGCTTGCCCAACTGCTGCTGCAGATCCTGCCACCGGTTCACGGTAATGACCTCCGCGTCGTTGTTTGCAGCGGGAGACGCAGGCTTTCCATGCTGCTCGGGGCTTTCGGCAGAGGCAGCCGCGGCGGCGGAAACAGGAGCGGCCTTCGGTTCGGAGGAGACGGATTCAAATTTCCTACGCGGAATATCCGCGCCGACTTCCGCACCGACGACATCATCCTTCCGCTCAAAGCCTGTCGCGACGACCGTGACCTTGATCCGATCCCCCAGCTCAGGGTTGAAAGCCTGCCCGGCGATGATCAGGGCGTCCTCGGCACAGTTCTCGGTAATGATCTCCACGACGTCCTGATATTCCTGCAGCGTCAGGTTGTCGCCGCCGGAAAGGTTGACCAGGACGCTCTTCGCGCCGTCGATAGAAGCGTTTTCCAGCAACGGATTGCTGATAGCGGCCCGCGCCGCGTCAACGGCACGGTTGGAGCCTTCTCCGAACCCGATTCCCATCAGTGCGTCGCCACGTCCCTTCATCACGGTCCTGACGTCGGCGAAGTCGATATTGATTTCGCCAGGCTCGGTGATCAGCTCGCTGATTCCCTGAACCCCCTGGTACAGGACCTCGTCCGCCATGAGGAACGCCTGCTTGATCGGAGTATTGTTCTCGACGACCTTCAACAGATACTGGTTCGGAATCAGAATCAGCGTATCGACCTGCTTGCGCAGCTTCTCAATGCCGGCCTGGGCCAGCTGGAGCTTCTTCTTGCCCTCGAAAGCGAAAGGCGTAGTCACGACGGCCACGGTCAGGGCGTTGACCGACTTGGCGACCTCGGCGACGACCGCCGCCGCGCCCGTCCCGGTGCCTCCGCCCATGCCGGCGGTAATGAACACCATGTCGGTGCCCTCCAGCAGGTTCTTGATCTCGTCCTTGGATTCCACGGCCGCCTTTTCACCGACGTCGGGAACGCCGCCCGCGCCGAGACCTCCGGTCAGCTCCCTGCCGATCGGCATACGGACCTGCGCATTGGAACGTTGCAAGGCCTGTACATCGGTATTCATGGTGACGAACGTGACCTTCTTGAGCCCGCTCGCGATCATGCGGTTCACCGCGTTGCCTCCCGCTCCGCCGACGCCGATCACCTTGATATCAGTCGGAGGGGTCTGTTCATCTTGTAACAGATCTTCAATCATCCCTAAATCCATTCTATTCATCCTTCGCCGACAATAGACTGCGGCTCATATAGTCTCACTGGCAGGCCGGTCCTAGAACAACGTCCGGAAAAATCCTTTGATCTTCTTGCCCACTCCGCCCTGACGGGCTTCCTTGCCTTCGCGCCGGCCGGAACTCGTAGGCCCGGTCACGTCGCGGTATTTCTTCGCCTCGCTCTTCAACAGCCCCAGCACGGTACTGTAGCGGGGGTTGATGTAGGAACGGTCCAGCCCCGGCAGCGCCTCAGGAAATCCAATACGGGCGGGAAGCCGGAATATCTCGCTGGCCAGCTCGGTCGCTCCGCTGAGCAACGCGCCGCCGCCCACCAGTACGACCCCGCCGCCGAAAGAACCACGGATCTGTTTTTTCTCAAGCTCGACCTGAAGCATGGAGAATATCTCGGCCATGCGAGGCTCGATGATCTTGCTCAGCTCCTTTTTCGGCATCTTGATGGAAGGAAGTCCGCCGACCTGGGGGATCAGCACCATGTCGTCGTTTGAGACCGACGGGATATGGCAGCAGCCGTATTCACATTTCACCTGTTCAGCGACGGTCTTGGGCTTGTTGAGTATATAGGCGATATCGCTGGTGACGTTGGAACCTCCAAGATTCACCCCTCCCGCATAGCAGGGAGAACCGTTGCTGTAGACGATCATATTGGTCACACCGCCGCCTATATTGATCAGGATGGTCCCCATCTCCTTCTCCTCGACGCTCAATACGACCTCCGCATCGGCGAGCTGCTGGAGAATCATCCGTTGGACCTGCAAGCCGGCACGTTGCAGGCATTTGCGTTCGTTCTGGCAGATCGAGGAAGAACCGGTCACGACCAGGACGCGGCTTTCCAGCCGGTGCCCAAGCATATCCACGGGATCCTTGATGCCGTCCCGGCCGTCCACACGGAAATCCTGTACCAAAGTATGCAGGATCTCCCTGTCCATCGGCAGGTCGAACGCCCTCGCGACCTCCAGGGAGCGGTAGATATCCTCTCGCTTGATCTCCTGATCCTTCGCGTTGATCCCTACGACGCCCTGGCTGGGAATACCCTCGACATGGTCGCCGCCGACACCGATGATTACTTGCTGAACCTCGGCGCCGGCCTGTAGTTCGGCCTCCGTCACCACCGAGGTGATGGTCTTCAATGTCTGCTCTATGTTGACGATGGCTCCGCTACGCACCCCTTCGCTCGGGCGTTCGCAGATGCTGTCGATCATCAGCTGTCCATCGCGAGAAACCGATCCGATGACCGCCCTCACCCATGAACTACCGATATCCAGCCCCATCAAGACCTTGTCTCCAGCCACTTGGCCACCTCCAAATCTCCCACTCCGACGAACCGCTTACCGTCGTACCATCGCATCCGCATACAGATCGTACCGTTTCGGAGCCTGCTCCATGAACCTGAGCGCGTCATTGGCCTCGTCCTGTACTATGAGAGCGATGGACTTGGCGATCAGTTGCGCTGAAACAGGTTCCCGTACCCAGAGCTGGGCATCGAAGGAAGGCAGCTCCAGCACCATTCGTCCAAAGTTGTTACTACTATTATTATCGTATTTTATCTTCGTTATCAAGGCATTACGGGAATCGGCGGAAGCCCTCAGCTCCGCCGCGAGCGACAGTACGGTCCGAAAGCCGTCGTCCAATCCATATCGGGTCAAGACCGCGGCGTATTCGGACGGGACCTCTATGGTGAAGACCGTATCGCCATACAAGGTCCGATCTTCATCGGGTAGCGCCAGCAACCTATCGTTTTTCACAAGGTATGTGCCAAGCGAAGCGCCTTCGCCGTCAACCGCGGAGACCAACGCCTGAGGGACGACCAACTCCAGCTCCACTACCAGCGTGTCCGGCATGTCCCTGCTCACCGCGGCCCGTTGCACGACGGGAAGCTGTTCAAACCGCTTTTCAAGGTCGGACAGCTTCAACTCAAACTGGGACAGCCCCTTCAACGGGCCGGCGATCCTGTTCGCGGCCAACGGAACCTGCCATGCGCTCTGGTTCGTCGTGACCACGACTCTCTGGATATCGAAATAGGGAATGTATCTGAGGGAATACCAAGCCAGCAGGACCACCACAACCGCGAGCAGCAAGAGTATCTTCACCGAAGCCGGGACCGCCGATCCATATCTACGTCTATTCGCCATGTCTGGAAGGGCCTTCCGGGAAATAGAATTCGTCCGACTCTCCCGCCGTACCAGAATCAGTACGTTCAACCGTTTTCTTCCTCTCCTTCGGCTTTTTCTCCCTGACCAGCTTGTCCGGCTCCAGCCGTCCGCCCGCGATCAGCATGATCCGGTAGAGCAACGCGCATTCGCAAAGCACGACGAACAGATTCGTCCCGCCCTGAGAAAAGAACGGAAGAGGAATGCCGGTAGGCGGGAGTACTCCCGTCACCACCGCGACATTCACTAGAGCCTGACCAATGATCATGGTCGTGATGCCGAACGCCGTATAGGCCAGGAACCGGTCCCGGTCCATCATTCTCTGCCATGTACGGTAGCCCAGCAACGCAAACAGGAAAAACAGGAGGAAAATTAGGAGGATTCCGAAGAAACCGGTCTCCTCGGCTATGGAGGCGAAAATGAAATCACTCTGTACTTCGGGAATCAAGCCGAGCTTATATACGCCATTTCCTAAACCGGCTCCCGTCCAACCTCCCGCGGCGATAGCCTTCTTCGCATTGGAGACCTGCCAGTTGATGCCGGCGGTATCCATGTCGCTGAAGAAGAACGCAGCGAGACGCTTCACCCTATATGGGGCGAGGAACATGACGAAAACGGCGGGGACGGCCAGAAACGCGATGAACAGCGCCATCCAGCCGAAGGAGACTCCTCCGACGATGAACAGGGAGAGACAGACGCACAGATAGACGATCGTCGTGGAATAGTCCCGTTGCAGGAGAATCAATGCGGCGAACAACAGCACCAACAGCGCAGGGACGACGAAACGTTTCAATTTCGCCTGTTCAATTTTTTCGGAGGAAAACCAGCTCGCCAGAAAGAGTATCTGCGAAAGCTTCACCAGCTCGGAAGGCTGGAACGAAGGCAACGGGCCGAGGCTCAACCATCTACGGGCGCCCATCCTAGTCTGCCCGAACGGGGTATACAACGTCATGAGCATCAGCAGGAGGCAGACCGCGAGCAACAATGGGGAGCATTTGCGAACCCATTTCATCGGCATGAACCGTATGACGACGGAACAGACGAGCCCAAGGCCGATGAACATCGCCTGGCGCAAAAAATAGTAATGATGCGGAAGACCATGGGAAAGAGCTTCGTTGTAGGAAGCGCTGTACATCATGACCAGACCGACGCCGGTCAGGGCGACTACGATGCACAGGAACGTAAACGCGCTCATGCCTCCGCCGACGGAGGGATCGAAGCTGCTCGAAGACGGACGGCGTCCGTCCGGGCGTTCCTCCCCGGAGTATTTCCAGTCATCGTATTGTCTCCCGTTTTCCAACATGGCAACGTCCACCCTCCAACGACGTTAATCTACCTGACGATTTCACTATAACCGCATCATATCCATTTCTCCAACGGGGAAAAAGACTGTTTACAGATATTTTACAAGAAACAGGATCGACGCTACGACGACGCACAGATATCCTACGATTCTGAAACGGTCGACGATCTTGTTCTCCGAGATTCCCTGTCGTTCATATACATGATGCAACGGTGCGATCGGAAACACTTTCCTCCCCTTGACGCGAATAGCGAAAATCTGGATGAACGAAGTCGCGAACTCAACGAGGAACACACCGGAAGCGACAAGTACTACAAGCTCGATCTTCAACAGCAGGGCGCAGATCGCGATGACAGAACCGATCGCATGGCTTCCGCAGTCGCCCATGAACATCTGCGCGGGTTTGCTGTTGAACCAAAGGAACGCCAGCAACGCACCTAGCACGGACGCGCAGACGACGGCCAGATCCATACCGCCGGCGGCTACGGTGGGCTGGATATAGTCGCCATAGACGCCATATCCGAAAATAACGCTGATGACGGTGATCATCAGCACCACAGGGAACGCATTGCCGGCGGCAAGGCCGTCAAGCCCGTCGGTGATATTTACCGCGTTGACGAAATACAGGATGTAGATGAGCGCGGCCAACCGGTACCAGCCGCCGATATCGAGCGTCTTCTCCGGATTCCATGGTATCGTGACGACGGTCTCCTGCAATTGGCTGCAAAAGGCGGTAAGGCTGATCATGGTAGCGGCGGCAAGTATCTGCATAGCGAGCTTCTGGCCGCTTTTCAGGCCGTCGCTGTTCTTTCTCGTTATCTTCAGCATGTCATCGGCGAACCCCACCAGGCCGAACAGCCACATCCCTACCAGAGGGATCCACGTGTAGCCTTCGGTGATATCACCCATCAACAACACCGCCAGGGAAATGCCGACCAGGAAGGAAATCCCACCCATGGACGGCGTTCCCGCCTTTTGCGCCTGTTCCCGCTCAAGCTCCGGCTTGATGGGGACTTCCGCGTTCCTTTTCTTCAGGATATCGATCAGGCGGCGGCCGAAAACGAACGTAACGCCCCAAGAGATGAGCAAAGCGACCAGTACTCTGATCAGCTGTATGATGAACGATCCTTCCGAAAACAAGAAAAACATCTGTATTCCCTTCCTTCAGTTCAAGCTACAACACCTGGGCGGCAACCAGTTCTCTTACCGCTGACAGCAACGGCACGTCGTGCGGGACGCGACGAATCGGGGCATGCGCCTCAACCGATGGCCCGAATCGCGGGAACCAATCGTTCCATCGCCATCGCCCTGGATCCTTTGAGCAGGAACAGATCCCCTTTGCGGGTATCCCCCTGAACAGCCGACTCCAGCTCCTGATAGTCGTCTGTGAAAAACAACTTCCGGTCGTAGCCGCTCCGTCTCAGAAGATTCCAGGCGCTTTCCATCTCCCGCCCGTACAAGAACGTGCTTTTGGGATCCACGGCCAGTATCTTCCTGCCGACGGCCTCATGAGCCGACCTGGACAACGGGCCCAGTTCCTTCATGGAGCCGAGAACGACCTTCTTCTCTCCCCGCCATCTCACAGAACCGAGGTAGTCGAGTATGTTCCCCGTGGAGTCCACGCTTGCGTTGTAGCAATCTTCAATGATCGTCACATCGCCGTTGAGCACCTTGCTCCGCCCCTCTATCGGGGACATCTTCTCGATACCGGCTTTGATCTGATCGGAGGTCGCGCCGATTTCACGAGCGACCTCTATCGCCGCCAGCGCATCGAGCAACGAATGCCGGCCCACGCATTTGAGCCGCATCCGCGTTCCTGCATAGGAGATTTCCCAGCCGTCAAGGCCGAGATCCTCCGCCCCTTCGAACCCAGAGGTAGTCTTCGGCCCGAATTGCCGAAGCTCGCAATTGCGCAAAGCGTCTATCCAGGTTCTCCATTCACAGGTTTCGGCGATAAAACCGCGTTTCAGCCCCTGATGAAAAATCTTGCTCTTTTCCCTGGCTATATTCTCGACATTGCCCATCTTGCCAACGTGGGAGATGCCAATGTTCGTCAATATGCCGTAGTCGGGTCTCCAGACGCCAAGCATGGAATCCATCTCCCCGATATGGTCTACGCCCATTTCAAATACACCGAACTCCGTCCGAGGCCCGACTTGCAGGACGCTCAACGGTAGACCGATTTCTGAATTGAGATTGCCGGGAGTGCGGACGGTCTCACCCATGCAGGACAAAATGGCTCCGACCAGTTCTTTCGTCGTGGTCTTTCCGCAGCTACCTGTGACACCGATTTTCGTCACATGCGGATACTGCGCCACATGGGCGGAGGCGAAAGACTGCAACCCCTTCAGGGTATCCTCCACCACGACGATGCCTACAGAAGCATGGGACGCCAAATCATGCTGCACTTGGGGAAAATGTACAGTATCCACCAACACCGCGGAAGCCCCGTTCTTCACCGCCGCAGAGACATAGTCGTGTCCGTCGCACTGTTCCCCTCGCAAAGCCACGAACAACGAACCTGCGCTGCAAGCGCGGGAATCGATCGATACGGAGGTGACCGGCCGCGGCGTACGCCTCCTCTTTCCGTCCAGATAGACAAATCCACCGGTCATGGTCGCGACCCGGCGGATTGGATAGGAAAAGGAACTGGAATAACCGGCGGTCATAGCGGCCCTCCCCCCAGAGAAGCGACATGAACAATCTGTTCAGGGGCTATCTGTTGAAAATAAATCGACTGAGCCATGGCGGAATCTATCAAATGCTCCGGCATCTGGGCTTTCGCGATCTGAGTCTGAAGCACCCTCTGCTGCTCTTCCAGCAAAGCCACGTTCCGCACGCTGTCCTGCAAGGCCATGGTGAGGGAACGATTTTCGCCGGCCTGCCATACAGGCATGAAAACACAGGCCTGGATGAACACCAGCATGAAGAGAAGGACGCCTTTTTCCTTCCTTGAAATAATCCTGGTATTGTTCCGTTCCCGATCCCTCATATTCATGCCTCCAGCTTTTCGACGATCCGCAGCTTCGCGCTACGGGACGGCGGATTGATCCTGCATTCCTCGTCGGTGGGGATGATCGGCTTCTTGGTGAGGATTTTCACCGTCGGCCTTCCCCCGCAGGTACAACGCATTGCGCCAGGAGGGCAGGTACAACCGTCCGCGGCTCCCTTGAAAAGCCATTTCACCTTGCGATCCTCCAGGGAATGGAAGCTGATCACCCCGATCCGCCCGCCGGGAACGACGAGTTCAATGGCTCGCCGCAACGCCGGTTCAATCCGGTCCAATTCCCTATTCACCTCGATACGAAGCGCCTGGAACGTCCTTGTCGCAGGGTGCAGTCTTCCATATCTGTATGCGGGAGGAACCGCTTTGTAGATGATTTCCGCCAGCTCGTCGCTTTGGGTGATTCTCTTCGATCTGCTGTAAGAACAGATCGCCGCAGCTATCCGCCTGGAGTACCGTTCCTCTCCGAACTGATAGATGACGTCGGCCAGCCGCTCTTCCTGATATCCGTTCACGATATCCTCAACGGTAAGCGGGGCGGTCTTGTCCAGGCGCATATCCAGCTCTTCATTCTTACGGAAGGAAAAACCCCTGCCCGATTCCTCGTAGTGGAACACTGAAATGCCCAGATCGAACAGAACCAGGTCCGGCCTTTGGCCGTCGTAAGCGGCAAAGAACTCGTCGAACCATGTATTGACCGCACAAAAGCGGTCGCCGAAAGGAGCAAGGCGATTTTTCGCCTTCTCCAGAATCTCAGAATCCCGATCAAGCCCAATGACGCTGAGCTGAGGATATTTCTCAAGGAACAGCTTGCTGTGTCCCCCCTCGCCCAACGTACAGTCAATCATCAACGACGGCCGTTGCGGCGGTACGAGCAACTCCAGCGCCTCTTTCTGCAAGACGGAATAATGTACATACTCCATATCACCGTCTCCCTTCAAGCTTCAGATCCTCGCTCAACGCTTGGGACGCTTCGTCAAAATCCTCGTCGCTTTCCGTCATGTATTGCTCATAAGCCGCGGGATTCCAGATTTCCAAGTAATCGTAGACGCCGAGCATGACGCTCTCTTCCTTCAACGCCAGAGCCGCGGAATCCCTTAGGGTCGGCGGGATGTTGATTCTGCCGGACTTGTCTATCTCGCATTCCTGCGCCGGTGCGATGATCCTCCGTTGCAGCAACCGCAGTCGCTTGTCGAACATAGCGCCTGGGCCATCCATAATCCGCTTGCGCAGCACATCGAAATAATCGGGAAGCATGATCCACAGGCATTGCTCCACACCGCGCGTAATGATCAACGTATCCCCGTCCAAGGAAGCCCTGAGACGGGACGGGATAAGAATTCTCCCTTTATCATCGATCGTATTACGGTATTCGCCGGTCAACATTTTAGCCACTCTCCACCATGCAGAACATAATTACCGGGACTTTTCCCCACTTCTTACCACAAAGATACACTCTCTCCCACCGTCCCACAATCGTGAACGCAATTGAATTAATATGAAGTCCATATAAGTTTTTGCGATTTCACTTAACAAACGTAAAGCGTGAAAACTCACCGAAGCTCTTCCCGCAATATTTTTCGTCCGTTGGCACATGTCCGGATAATTTGCAGCATCTCAGCTAGCGCAACGTACAAAAGCCACATGGCGGACATGCGATGGACGGGCCGTTTGCGAATTTTTGCCCGGCTTTGTCCGTCTTGAACGACTCTTCCGGTGGCGATGCGCCTCCTATATCGGCTTTAGAATGTGTTTCTCATTTTTCTTTAGCTCCCGACCATATTCCGGCAAGCCACTCATGCAGCTTGCGCTAGGAACGTCACGGGTATGGTGATACTGAGGAGCTTTGCTAACAGTTGTAATGTTGAGGTTCTGCTCAGGTCGCTGAGGTTTACGATATCCGTAACAGGGTTGTTTTTCATCGAACGTGATGCCGGAGGTTCGCAAACCGGCAGGAACGATGACAACCATAAAAAAAGGGCATCGTACAATCGTGCGAAACCGCACTATACGACACCCTTTTCTTCTATGTCCCAAGACCGTGGCATCGGACTTGTGAGCCGCTGAAACAGGAACTGCGCCCTACCCCCGACCGCTATTGAAATCAGGATTGAAGATGTTGTAGTCCATGTCGGGGAAAATATTGTCCCGCTTCTCCGCCTTGACCAACCACTCGGTGTTCACGGCGTTCTTGCACATGTTTTCATAGACAAGATTGAAATTACAAAGATGGTCACGCAGACGTTTATCCGCATACCCGACGGAAGTCTTGTTGTGCAGGATGAACGGCCAGTCGCTGGCCATGGAAAGCAGAACCTCCCGGGAGGCCTGGTTCAGGAACCGTTGCTTAAGGGATTGCTGGTCAGGGAACCTGATCGCCAGCTCTTCCATCCTGTCTATCGCCTTATGTATATGGCGGTATATCCAAGCATTGGACCCATCCAGCCATACGGAAGAATAACCGCCCTGTCCCCAGCTTGAATATCCAGGCTGCACGACCTGCAGGTCAGGCGAAGCGTTCAGACAATCCAGCGGAGTAGTCAGCGAAATGTCTTCCGTCGTCAAAGCTCTACGGATTACGGCTTCAAGCCAGTCAATCCCTTCGAACCACCAATGGCCGAACAGCTCCGCGTCAAAGCCCAAGGTATAGAACGGAGATTCACCATGCAACGACGGTTCCAAGGAACGGCCTTTCATCTTGACACGATAAATGAAGTTGTCGGCATGCTCCTGGACCTTTCGAGCCGCAATTTCCGGCTGATACACCTTTTTTTCATTGGTCGGTCCGGTAATGGCCCAATATTTATATCCGGTGAAGACCCGAACCTCAGGTTCATGGATATAAGGACGGATATAGTCCATCGGCAGGTCATAACCGATATCCCGATAGAATTCCCTGTAATGGCTATCGCAGGGGTAACCCTCCGTATTAGACCAGACGAGACTGGTCAGATGGTAGTCGCGGGGGAACGCCGCGACACCATCGGGACACCGCACAGGCGAATAGTCTCCGCACTTGACGGGTTCGGAGGCAAGCAGCATGCTGTGGGAGGATACCTGAAACCATTCGACTTCCTGCTTACGGAGATATTCCTCAAGACCGGGGAAATACCCGCATTCAGGCAGCCAGAAACCCTTGGGAGATTTCTTGAAATGACGAATGTGGGACTGGACGGCGACCTCCACCTGGGCTTTGATGGCCGTCGGATAATCGGCGTACAACGGCAAATACGCATGGGTCGCCGCCGTAGTGATCAGATCGAGGTGCCCGCTCGCTTCAAGATCCTGAAAGCCTTCCAGGACATTGTTATGGTAGAGATCGCAAAAGTCTGAGAGGTTGGACAAGGTCTGGTTGTAATACATCTGGGCGAGAGGAACACAGTCGGGTTGTTCAACGCCGCACCGTAGGATTTCCTTTTCTCCAAGTTCCTTGTGCAACTCCAGATAACGGATGAAACGCTCTTGCAGCGCGGCGTCCGCGAGCATGGCGCATAGCGTAGGCGACAGGCTGAAGGTAAGTCTGAACGACAACCCCTCTGACCTGAGCTTCCTGAACATCCGCAGCATGGGAAGATAGGTCTCCGACAAGGATTCAAACAGCCAGTCTTCCTCAAGGAACCGGGGATATTCGATATGTCTTACGAACGGCAGATGCGCGTGCAAAATAATACTGAGTCGGTTTGTCGCCATGTTCAGCTCCTCATACCGGCCGAAAGCGAATCGGCGATCTCTTGAACGGTCGGATTGTCGACCACGACCCCGTCCTTGGTGATCAATGAAGAAAAATACAACTTGAACAACGCGGGGTCGGCGTTCAATTCATCAAGATGGTCAGCCCAATAACATTTCGGCGTCTGCACGGGCTTGGAGACGCACAGCTCCTCCACCCTGCCATCCATACCGAGACAGCATAGCGCGACGGAATAGTCGCAGCCCATCTCCGGCAGATTGATATTCCAGTCGGTATCATCGAAACCAACCGCGATATCAAAAAATTCAACGTCAGGAGATTCCGCTCCGGTCCGTTGCATGGAGACTCTCAGAAACAGCTTTTCCGTGTCTCCCGCTTCCTCTATACGGCTCTTCTCTATCGGAGAAACGCTCCAAAACGCGTACGCCCAATAGGGATCGCGAAGCAGCAGATGAATCGCCGTCTCAGCGTAGACAGGAGGAAGTTCCTCAACCCCCGGAAGCTCAAGCTGAAGACTTTCATTGCCACGGAAATCGGTCAAGCTGTTACAATAACGCCGTCGATTGACTTTCACGGCACGATCGGTACGCCCTTCGAATTCCTGTTCGTCATACAGATCCTCCAAGGCTTCGATCAGTTCCTCCCTTGCCAAGGATTCCCAATCCGCCATACCTTCCTGTTGGGCTATATACTGCAGTTCCGTGGTAGTAAGCGCATCAATCTTTATAAGTATCATCGTCCAGACCTCTTCCATCCAACCATATTGGACGACACTTGTGAAACTGGAACCAGAACTTCAAAATCGGCTTTCCTATAGATCACTGTTACCTCCGTTGTTCCGGCACCTTTAGTTAGTAACGACACTGTTGCGGTACAAGGTCACCATATAGAAACGGTATTATCGACATGGTAGAGAAAACGGGTTTTTTAGTCAACAGAACACAAAAACACCTGAATCCCCATCCGAAGGCACCCAAGACAAACAGCTCATGCCATTCGTCCGCGACCTGGCCTTTGGGGTTCCCGTCGGCGCAGGTTTCTGGCGAACGCCGGTCAAAAACGCCGTATCAAGCTTTTTTCTGTTTTTACATATCGTAAAACGTCGTTTCTATGGTATCTTATGGGACATGGATAAAATAACGCATACACAGTGTTCTTTGATACTTCATGGACATTTTTATCAACCGCCGAGGGAAAACCCCCTCACGGGCATCATCCCCAAGCAGATATCGGCCAAGCCCTACGAGGATTGGAATGAACGTATATATACCGATTGCTACAGTACCAATGCGCATTCCCGATATCTCTCGCCATACCGACATGTCGAATCGATCACAAACAATTTCTCATACATCTCCTTCAACTTCGGTCCGACGCTGCTTTCATGGATTGAGGAGAACCACCCTGACATCCATGAACAAATCGTCCAGGCGGACAAAGAGAGCCAAAACCGCCTCGGTCATGGAAACGCCATGGCTCAGGGCTTCAACCATACGATACTCCCCTTGGACAAGCCGAGGGATGCAAAACTCCAGATACTCTGGGGCATCGAGGACTTTTCGCACAGATTCGGAAGAGCCCCCGAAGGCATGTGGCTGCCTGAGGCCGCGATCAACGAAACGGTCGTGGACCTGTTGGCGGAAGCGGGAATCCGGTTCGTCGTCCTGTCCCCATGGCAGGTGGAACAAATCGAAACCGCGGAGGGCGTATGGCGGAGCCTTGGTGGAAAACCGGCTCCGTACGGCGAGCCGTATCGGCTCGCGGGAAAGACGGGCAGAGAGATAGCCGCGTTTTTCTATCATCCCGGATTGGCGGAGGGCATCAGCTTCGGGCATGTCCTGCGTGATGCGGACGCCCTGTACGCAAGCTTGCTGGAGATCAAGAAAGCCGACGGACAGTCGTTGATACATACCGCGACCGACGGAGAAATCTACGGACACCATGAACCGTTCGGCGACATGGCGCTCGCGGCGTTGATCAAGAAGATCCATGACAGGGACGACTTCCAGCTATCGAACTACGGAACCTATCTCGAGGCCCATCCGCCGCTCCTCCATGCGAAGCTATATGCGGGCGAAGATAGTCTGGGAACCTCCTGGTCGTGTTCCCACGGCGTATCCAGATGGTGGAAGGACTGCGGCTGCCATACAGGCGGCGAGGAGGGCTGGAACCAGACGTGGAGGACGCCTTTGCGCTTTGCGTTCCGCAACCTCGCTGAAAAGCTCGACGCGATCTTCTGTCATGAAGTAGACCGTATCTTCCATGGAACGCTCACCCCTGACGCTTTGCTGGAACTATACGCCCCGGCCATCTGCGGGGCGCAGTCCATGGAACAATTCCTCAAGGCGCTGGGAGAAACCTATACCTATGACATGGAGGAATCGACTACCCTCGCCTTGTTGCTGGAAGGAATCAAGAACAAGCATTTCACGTTCACAAGCTGTGGGTGGTTCTTCAGCGACATCTCAGGCATCGAACCTCGGCAGAACATCAAGTACGCCCTGTATGCCATAGACCTCTATCAGCAGTTCACGACCGAAGACCTGCTGAATCCGTTCCTTCAGGATCTGTCCAAGGCGAAAAGCAACAAAAAAGGCGAAGGCAACGGACTGACCATCGCGAAACAGGAGATGCAGGGGCTTCCAGGGGAGGTCGAGGCCGCGTTGTTCTTCGTCCTCAACAGGAAGATAGCCCGGCCAGAAGAATTCAAAAGCATCTACGGCCGGTTCCGGTTGAATAAAATTGAACTGCGCGGTTCCGATACGTCGATCGTGGAATTGATCGACCGGGTATCGCTACGTTTCTTCTCCTGCACAGCGCTCTCCGACAGCCATAGTCCCTCGGAACTACGGCTTTTCATCGGAATCCATAACGATGCGGGCAAGTGTATCGGCAAGTATTCTGTCACGAACACAGATATCCCGCTACGCATGCTCGACTCGATCTATCTCTGGATCGACCGTTCGTTGAGCAAGGTCACGGACAATGATCTGGCGGCGATCGCCAAGGATATCAACAATTATTCAATGCTGATGAAGAACAGCCGGTATCTTCCGATGGAAACCCTCTACATTGAGAATATCGGAACCTGTCTTCGGGCGATCAAAAGTCTCTTTGTTACGCCGAACACCCTTCCATGGTCTCAGAAACGGGAGAGCATTGGACAGCTCATCGAATTCATCCAGAAAAAGGGAAGACCGGCGGAGATTGAATCAGTCAACAGGATATTCAGCGCCGAATGCAACCGTATAGCGGAGAGGATACGGGAAAAAGGTCTGAATTATGAGACCGGCACCTATTTGATCGACCTGCTCGAAGTCGCACGCTCCCAAGGCATCCAGCCGGATATCACCCAGACACAGAACGCAGTCTATCCCTACCTGCGCAACAAAGCACAGGATCTTTCCACGATGCTGCTGCAGCTACTGTGCGAGGCATTGAATTTTGAACGGTCGGTGCTGGAAGGATAGACCGGAAACGTTTTGGAAACGCTCCGGACGGATTTTGGACGGATTGAAGACGTACCGCTGGCCAGCTCAACCGCGGGCCAGCAGTTTTTTCGCATGTTCAAGGGATACCCCGCTTTCAGCGTCTCCGCTGAGCATGCGCGCAATCTCATGAACCCGCAAGTCGCCCGACACCGGGGTTATCTGCGTATATGTACGCCCCTGCTCCACATGCTTCGCCACGACGAACTGGCAATCGGCCCGTGCCGCGATCGACGCCAGATGAGTAATAGCGATCACCTGTCGTTTGCCGGACAATTGCTGGAGCTGTTCGCCGACCGCGTTGGCCACCGTGCCTCCGATTCCCGCATCGACTTCATCAAACACCATGGTCTCGACATCGTCGCTCTCCGCCAGGACGGTCTTGATGGAAAGCATGATCCGTGACAGTTCTCCGCCAGAGGCGATTTCCCTGATGGGACGTAGCGGTTCTCCCGGATTCGCCGATATCAGGAATTCAATCTGGTCACAACCGCTCGGCCCGCATTCGCGAGCCTCCACACCAATGGAGAATACGACCGACCCCATACCGAGGCAACGCAATTTTGACGCGATTTCTTTGGAAAGGACCAATGCGGCTTTCTGTCGCTTCGCGGAAAGTCGACGGGCTTGTCCGGCAAGCGTTTCCTCGGCATGCGACAGACGGCGCTCAAGCTCGGCGAGGGCCTCGCCGCCATCCGCCGTCCGACGCAAGGATTCCTCCGTCCGTGTCGCGAACGCGATGACCTCGTCCAAAGAAGGTCCGTACTTTTTCTTCAACCGTTGGAGCCGGGACAACCGGTCCTGAAGCTGATCAAGCCGTTCCTGAGAATACGACATGTTGCTCAGATAGTCCCGCACGCTGTCCTGGATATCCTCGCATTCAATCCGCAGACTTTCCAACCGCGCCGTGAAAACGGCCAAAGAGGAATCGCCCTTCGCGGCGCGAGCCATGGCCGTCGCAGCCTCATGCAAACCCGCCAAAGCTCCCCCTTCGGCGCTGCTTCCCTTGAGACTGTCATGGACGAGCGTCAGGTTTTCATGGATATGTTCAAATTGGGAGATGACCTGGACTTCGTCCTTCAACGCCTCGTCTTCCCCCGGCTTCGGCTGGACCTTCAAAATCTCGTCAAGCGCGAAACGCAGATAGTCCTCTTCCCTCGCCCCAGCCGCAAGTCTGCGGGACAATTCGGCATGCTCCTTTTTCAGCGTCTCACGCGCCGCATAGGCCGCCGCATAATCCGAAAGCTCCCCGCCGCAGTCGCCGAAGGAATCGAGAACCAGTCTCTGACGCTCTTTCGACAACAGGGACTGGTGGTCATGCTGACCGCTCATATCGATCAGCGCATCGCTGATGACGCCAAGGTCGGCGCGGGTCATGGGCTGCCCCTGGACATAGATCATACCCCGGCCGTTGGCCTTGACGGTACGACGGAGCAGCAGCATATCATCCTCAACCTCCACCCCATGCTCGTCCAACCAGACATGAAGAGGATTGTCGGCATCCAGACGGAAAACAGCGTTCACAGTCGTTTCGTCGCACCCGTTACGGACGATCTGACCATCGGCCTTCTCCCCCAGCAACAGATTCAACGCACCGAGGATGATAGACTTGCCCGCGCCGGTCTCGCCGCTGATGACGTTGAACCCGTCGCCGAAATCAATCTGTAGATCCTCGATCAATGCGAAATTGCGGATTTGCAACTGTTCAAGCATGCATGCCCCCCGACCAGTTCAGCTTTTCACGGATGACGTCGATGTAGTTTCGCCTTCCGCTTGTAATCAGCAACGCCCTGCTTCTGGATTTTTCCACTACGACCTTGTCTCCTTCCTCCAATGGACATAGCTGTTGCCCATCCACGGTCAGAACGAGCTCCGTCCTTTGTCCGGAAGGAATGTCAAGCGTCAACTGAGATTCGCCGTTGACCACGAGCGGCCTGTTGGATAGGGTGAACGGACAGACGGGGGTCACTATCAAGGCCGACAGATCCGCGTCCAGGATAGGCCCTCCCGCCGCCAGGCTGTATCCGGTGGAGCCGGTCGGAGTCGCTATGATCATGCCGTCCGCTCTAAAAAAACCGGCGTGGGTCTGGTTGATCGTCAGGTCAAGATTGATGACCTTGGACATGCCGCTTGAAGTCACCACCATCTCGTTCAGCCCGTGAGCCTGCCACAGCTTCTTGCCGTCGCGGTACACCGAAACACGAATCATCAGCCGTCGCGATATACGGATCCTGCCAGAAGCATACTGCTCGAACGCCTCACGCCATTCATCGACAGAGACTTCGGTGATATATCCGAACGTACCGAGATTCACCGCCAGTATAGGAATACCGAGATCCTGAATATAGCGGGCGCAATAAAGGACCGTGCCGTCTCCGCCAAGCGTTATGACCAGATCGGTGTCCTGATGTATGTCAATCGAACTGTCATCCCCTTCCGTATGGCAGACGTCGCACGGGATGGCTTTTGAAGAAAAATACTCCTGCATCGTGCCAACCAAGGGCAATGCGGCTGTTTTCTTGACATTCGCTATAACCAATACCCGTTTTACGACTCTGTTTTCCATGAACGTCTCCAAAGAAGGTTACGGCAGATGCGAGATGACTTTCATGAGCATCTCTACATCGGCTCCGGAAAGGAACGGATAGATGGGAAAAGACAATCCCCGCAGAATGCACGGAATCGCCGCGGGAAACAGGTCGAACCTGTCCTGATACGGTTCTCCAACGCATCCTTCGAATGTCCTTTCCGAAGAAACCTGATATTTCATCGCAAACTTGACGACGTCGTCGACTTTGGAATCGAGTACCACGGAGAATCTGTATCCATTTGGATCGAAATCGATATTGCCGATTCCGAACAGCTTGTGCTGGGTCTTCAATAGGGATTGCCGGAACAGTTTGAAAAGTTCCTTCCGTCTGGCGAGCTGCGTCTCGATCGTAGAAATCTGAACGATTCCCAGCGCCGCGTTCATATCCGGCAACTCCTGGTAGACGCGTTCTTCCCCGAAAAGCTCTTTCAACGGCTGTCTATAGGCGGCATCGGAAAACACGACGGCGGCACCTCCGGCGGTAGAGACGACATCCTCCTCTTCAAACGCACAGACGACGACATCCCCCCATCCGCCAGCCTTGCTGTCTCCATAACAGCTCCCCAGGCTCTGGGTGATGTCCTCCACGACCTTGGCTCCGAGCGAAGAGAAATCCGCTTGATAAGGGATCATGCCAGAAGGTTCATGCAGCAAGACGGCGGTCGCCCCCTGAGCGACCAAGCTACGAGCCTGCTCCTCGGCGAGACAGCCCGTGTTCGGATCTATGTCCCCAAGAAGCAGAGTGGCGCCCAAGTCGGATGCAATTTTAGCGTATACCGGCGGAGAAAGCACGGACGCAGCCACAAGACTTCCTTCAGTCACTCCGACGAGCCTCAAAGCCGTCTTCAAGGCGTCGACATAGCTACGCAAGGCGATTCCGCCGCCTGTAAGGTTCACGAAAGTCTGGAACTGTCGAAGGAATTCCTTCTTGCGCTCCCCCGGGCCGATACGCTCATCGACCATCGTCTGAAGCACGGCATCCATGTCCTTTCGGCGCAACGTTGGTTTATAAAATCGGATCAAGGCCATGGGTATCTCCCCCTGTAGGTACATCTATAGAATACAGGAGAAAAGACCAAGAAACAATACCTCGTTGAGTAGATGTTCGCTGGCGTCGGCAAGCCCCGGCGCCCACCCTCCGCTGAATCGCCGGCCGGCCATGAACGTCACCATGCCGTCCGGGCCAATCAAAAACAGCTCCTTCCACGCGGACAGCGGCCTCAACACGGAAAATTCTCTTTGACGACTCGTTTGAGAGCCGCCCCTTGCAACAATCCTTCGCAGACGCTTTCAACGTCCGCTGTTTTAGGCATGAGGAGTATCCGGGATATCTGGTACAAGCGTATCCGACCTCAGTCGATATACATTACAACGCCGATTTCAAGACCCGTTCTACGATTTCCTTGCTGGCGACACCCTCATGGACTTTCTTGCCATCGACAAAGAAAGTCGGCACGTACCAATAGTCATAGGAATCGGAAAGCGCGGGATTCTTCCGTTCCTCGATCATCTCCACATGGACGGCTTGAAGCTCGGGATGTTCCCGCTCTACTTCATCCAGCCATTTCAACGCCCGCTTACAGTGGGGACACGTTTCCTGATAGAACAATTTCACATCTTTCATAACCACGACCTCTGTCTCATACAATACGAAAAAGCGATTCGGAAGGATAGTGACTTTGTTACATAAACACCGCCTTTCATTCACCGGAAGTACAGAAGCTTTGCCCTCCCCCCAAAACAAACGCCCTCGACCCCAAGAGGTCAAAAAACATACTTGCAGGGATTCCCAAAAGTATGTGAAATATGGTTTAAATATTCATTCAGAGGTTTGCATGAAGACATATCGAATGCTTGTTATCAATCCGGGTTCTACTTCTACGAAGATCAGTCTTTTTGAGAACGATAGGAATTTGTTTACTGAAAGTGTTTTTCACGATGCGCCGGTACTTCTACGTTTCAAGACGGTATCGGAGCAGCTTCCGATGCGAAAGCGCGTGATCCTTGACTTTCTCCACTCGCACGATGTCGATATCAGAAGCATCGACGTATTTATCGGACGGGGCGGCTGCGCATACTCCCAGCATGAAGGCGTGATGGTGATCGATGAAAAACTCTACAAGGACACCGATGCGGATACAGGGGGAAGCGACCACCCGGCGAAACTGGGGGTGATGCTCGCCTATGAGTTTGGAACTGAATATGGAAAGCCCATGTATACGGTCGATCCTACGAATGTCGATGAATTACAGGACGTAGCGCGAATTACAGGTATCGCCGGAGTATACCGGAGGGCGCAAAGCCATGTACTCAACCAAAAAGGAATAGCACGTCTGCATGCGAAATCTATTGGCAAAAGGTATGAAGAATGCAATTTCATCGTCTGTCACGTCGATGGCGGAATCACCGTAAGCGCCCACAAAAACGGCAGGATGATCGACGGGACGGAGGGCGCGGGCGGAGAAGGCGCATTTACACCGACACGACTGGGCGCTGTACCGGCCCTGGAGTTGGCTCAGTACATACAGCTGCACGGTGCGGCAAAAATACAAGAAATGTGTTGCCGCTCCGGCGGTTTCGTAAGTCATTTCGGTACCTCCGATGCGAACAAGATTCATCAGCAGGTTGCCGATGGGGATGAAAAGGCAACTTTGGTCTGGAATGCGATGATCTACCAGCTGTGCAAAGCGATCGGGGAAATGGCGACGGTGCTTTGCGGTAAAGTAGATGCGATTTTGCTCACGGGCGGACTTGTGCGTTTTCAAGATATCGTGGATGGCGTAACAGAACATTGCGGTTTCATTGCGCCGATTTCAGTCTATCCGGGAGAAGTCGAGCAAGAGGTAATGGCCCAGTCGGTACTCTCCGTGCTACAGGGCGAAGCGCAGGCCTTCAGATATACCGGACGACCGGTCTTCTCCGGTTTTGCGTTCGACGGGTTCCAGTAATCCCGTCCAAACAACGGTACGATAATGTAAACCCCGCACTAATTCACTTAGAAATGTGATATTACGTTTTTCACAATAAGGCGTATAGATCCGCCCTGGCTTTTGTGATGGGTGGATGTCGCCACATGTGCTTGGGTATAATCATGACCACCGGCTGAGCCGGTGGTTTGCACTGCGGGTATAACCCTTTGTTACCGGCCAGCGCCATGGCGCACTGAAACGACCGCCAGGTGCACCGCTTCATCAGGCTGCTGCTGAAGCAG
>JAEXDQ010000020.1 GCA_023401595.1 Spirochaetota bacterium | reverse complement strand
TGAAGGGGTTCGACCAGGGGATCACGATAGCGGGAGGGCTGCCGGCGCCGATAGTGACGTGCGCGCACGGCACGGCGTACGACATAGCGGGCAAGGGCGTGGTGAGGACGAGCGCGTTCGAGAACGCCGTGAGGATGGCCTCCCGCATGGCCAACCACCTCGCGCAGAACGAATAGGGAGGTTAAGCATGAATATAAGACGGTTCGGTGCGAAACAGATAATTCCAATCAGCATGCTTGTCGTCGGTATCGTATTTTTGACGCTGGGACTGCAGAAATACGGCTTTTGGAGTGATACGAAAGGTCCTAGGCCTGGTTTCTTCCCCGTCATCATGGCGGTCCTGTTGATAGCCATGAGCGTCCTGTTGTTCTTCCAGTCCTTCAAAGAGGAACAAGGACGGTACCCGTTGAGCAATTGGCTCGTGGCGCTTGGCGGAATCGGGATATTCGCGGCCAGTTTTCTCATAGGGTTCATTCCCGCGATCGGCGCATACGTGATCGTTTGGTTGAAAGTCTACGAGAAATGTACCTGGAAGCTGACGCTGATTTCTTTCGGCGTGATCATGGCCATCATAGTCGGGACCTTCGTATTATGGCTGGGGGTCCCCTTCCCGAACGGGCTCATCCTTGATGCGATAATCGGGTAGGAGGGGATATGGAAAACTTGATTTCTTTATTTCATGGCTTTAGCGTCGTCCTGACGCTTCAGAACATCGGCGCTACGGTCCTCGGATCGGTACTCGGCCTGATTGTCGGCGCCATGCCCGGTATCGGGTCGTTGGCAGGGTGTGCGTTGTTGTTGCCGTTGACCTACAAGTTCAACCCCACGACCGCGATCATCATGCTCGGCGCGTTGTACTACGCCAACATGTACGGCGGTGCGTTCAGCGCCATTTTGCTGAACATCCCCGGCGACAGTCCCGCCGTCATGACGACGCTGGACGGATATCCGATGGCGACGAAGAAAAAACGCCCAGGGCAGGCGTTGCTCATCTCCAATTTCGCCTCATTCATCGGCGGAGTAGCCGGCATGCTGATCCTGACATTTACGGGACCGGCCCTGGCCGATATCGGATTGAAGTTCGGTCCCGCCGAAATGACCGCGTTGCTGATGGTCGCCATGACTTCCATTGGCTGGCTGGTGGGCGAGAACCCGACGAAGGGCGTCGCCTTGACCGCTTTGGGAATCCTGATGGCCAGCATGGGCATGGATACCCTTTCAGGAAGTCCCCGTTTTGATTTCGGCAACATCTACCTGCTTGGCGGCATACCGTTCACACCGTTCGTCATCGGCGTAGTCGGATTCGCCCAGGTATTCCAGTTGATGGAAGAACGGGACGTGAAATACCAGTCGGTCACCGACAAGCTGACTATCCGGGGGAGCATGCTCAACAAGAACGAATTCAAGAGGCTGTTGATGCCTTCGATCCGTTCTGGGTTGCTTGGTACTTTCATCGGAGTCCTCCCAGGCGCGGGGGCGACGACGGGCGCGTTCCTCGGCTATGCCGCGCAGAAGCCCTTCAAAAATGAAGAACCGCTCGGAACCGGCGCCGTAGAGGGGCTCGCCGCCTGCGAATCGGCCAACAATGCCGCCGCCGCGGGAGCATTCGCTCCGTTGCTGGCCCTCGGCATCCCCGGTTCAGGGACCGGCGCGGTATTGCTCGGCGGTCTGATGATGTGGGGACTGAACCCCGGGCCACTGTTGTTCGCCAACGAACCCGATTTCGCCTGGGGGTTGATCGCTTCGTTGTTCCTCGCCAACATCCTGACGCTTATGATTTCCTGGGGTGTCATTCCCTGGATCATCAAGATTCTGTCGGTGCCGACCAAGGTGCTGATTCCATGTATCACCGCGGTCTGTTTCGTTGGCGCCTACAGTACGTCGAATTCCCTGTACGGTGTTCTTGTGATGTTCCTGTCCGGCGTATTCGGCTATGTGGTGGGAAAGAGCGGTTATTCCACAGCCCCGATGCTGCTGTCGTTCGTCCTTGCGCCGATGCTCGAAAGCAATATCCGCAAGGCGTTCATCATCAGCCAGGGCAGTCTGGACATCTTCTTCACCCGGCCGATCTCGCTGGTGCTGTTGCTGATCATGTTCGCGATTGTTCTGTTCCCGCTCGTGCGAACGGTTCTGGTCAAGTTCGGCGTCCTTAAACCGAAGAAAAAATAGTATTTGTCCGTGTTCAAACAAGTTGATAAAGCGGGCGTTTTGCCCGCCAGAGATATGAAAAGGAGAAAGAAATGATGAAAAAGTCATTCCTGCTGATTCTGCTGTTGAGCTTGATGTCGATGCTCGCCGTGTTCGCCCAAGGAGGCTCCGAGGCCGCGCCATCTGATGGAGGCTTCGCGCCGACCAAGGAGATCGAATGGATTGTCACTTCCAGCCCGGGTGGCGGTTCTGACATCTATACCAGGATGATCAGCGATATCATGGCTCGTGAAGGGCTTGTGACCAAGACCTTCCTTGTGAACAACAAGACCGATGGAGGCGGAGAGGTCGGACGCTTGCAGGTAAGCCAGACTCGCGCAGGTACGCAGGCGAACCATACCCTGTTGACCTTCAACAGCGGCGACCTGATGCCGATGTGTCTGAATACGAACAACCGCATCGAGAATTTCACTCCGTTGGCGGTCATGGCGGTGGACAAACAATTGCTGTTCGTGACCCCTGAAGGTAAATACCAGACATTCCAGGCGGCGATAGACGCGGCGAAGGGCGGGACTCAGATCGTTATCGCTGGTTCCAAGGGTGACGATATCGCTACCTACGAAGCGCTGATCGCCGAACTGGGTGTGTCCGAAAACCAGATGGCGTTCATTACCCACAGCTCGACGGGCGATGCCATTACCGCCGGTCTGGGCAATCATGTCGATATCGTTTTGTCCAAGCCTGCCGCGGCGGCGCAGTACGTACTTGCTGGGAAGCTGATCCCGATTCTCGCGCTTTCGACTGAACGGTACGATTCCGCGGAACTCGCCAGCGCTCCTACGCTGAGTGAGATAGGGCCGTACAAGGATGTCGAAGTCCCTGTCTGGCGCGGTGTTGTCGGGCCTAAGAACATGACGCCGGAAGCCGCTGATTTCTGGAGCGCCATGTTGGAGAAGGTCTCGCAGTCCGATGCCTGGCAAACCGATTATATCCAGAAGAACGGCTTGATCTCCCAGTTCATGAACAGGGAAACGGCTACGAAATTCATGACGGACTATCAGGCTGACTACCTGAAGAAGATTGGCAAGGCGAACTAGCGATCTTAACAATGAAAAGAAAAGAGGAACGAAGATGAAGAGAATTCTCACGGTCACAATTATTCTCGTCGTGGCTTGTGGTGGTTTATTGTTTGCCAATGGCGGGGCGGAACAGGCGAACCCATCCTATCCGACGAAGACGATCCAGATGATCGTACCGTATGGAGCCGGAGGCGGCGCAGACATATCCATCCGGCTGCTGGCCAAGTATCTTGAGCAAGAGCTTTGGCAGAAGATCGTCATCCAGAACGTGTCGGGTGGAAGCGGAACAATCGGGTTCACACAGCTGGCGAATGCTACGCCCGATGGGTACACATTGGGGTATTTTTCCTCGACTCAGAGCAACGATAGTCGACTGTTCCAAGGGGTGAAATACGATGAAGCGTCATTCACGCCGATTGCGCTCTATGCGTCAGATCCGCATATCATTGTGGCGAGCAAGAAAAGCGGCATAAGCAATTTTGATGAATTGATCGCCGCAGCGAAGGCGAACCCCGAGGGCGTCACGTTCGGATTGGGCGGAGCCTGGACGAGTCATGACTTTCTGCGTGCGAACCTTGAATCGGAAGCGGGTGTCAAGTTCAAGAGGATGGTGTTTCAGGGTGGTTCCGCGGCAGTGACCGCCGTAGCGGGCAACAACTGCGATGTGGCCGTGCCGTTCGTCAGCGAGGCCCTCGCGCAAATCGAAGCGGGGAACATCGTGCCGATAGCGATTACCAGCGCCGAACGCTTTGTTTCGACGCCGGACATCCCGACGGTAATGGAGGCCGGGTTCAACTTCACGCACACGATGTGGAGAGCAATCGTGGGACCCGCCGGTCTTCCTCAGGAAGTTGTCGGGACTGTCGACGCGGCGATTGCGAAGGTCATGGCGAACCCGGACTACCAGAGGGAGAGCCTTGCGGCTGGAACCTTTACGCTGTATATGGACAACGCCGAGTTCTCGAAGTTCTATCTTGAGAACCATGAGCTGTACAAGAAATTGATTGAAGCTTCTCTCTAAGCCGTTCTTTTTCGGGGAGGTTTTCCTCCCCGAAAAACTGTAAAAAGGAGTATCAGATATGAAGTATCTCACTGGTCATAGGATTTTTTTACTCTGTATCATTGTCGCATTGATCGCTTTTGCGACACAACTCGTAGAGATACCTCCGGAAGCAAGGACTTATCCGATGGTGTTCATCATAGTCAGCATCGTGATGGGCGTCGTACTCCTTTTCAGAGGACGCCAGCCGGAAGCGGAGAGCTTTTCCCAAAATGTTATCATACGGACTGTGATTTTTGCCGCATGGATTTTTGTTTACCTTCTTCTCATGCCTAAAATCGGTTATATCCTGTCCTCGCTTTTATTCTTGTATGTCGGAGAGTGGCTGTTGAATCTCAAGAACAAAATCCTGTTCTGCGTATTCCCGATAGTGATGACGCTTGTGATGTATTTGCTGTTCACAAGGATTCTGTCGGTGATTCTGCCGATGGGGACATGGTTCGGCATCAATTTTTAAGAAGCCATATTATTTAGGCTTATTATTTGGAGGTATCCATGTTGGAGAATCTTATGCTGGGTATTGTCGGCGCCTTTACCATACAGAACATCCTATTTATGATTCTAGGAGTTCTGATCGGTGTGGTATTTGGAGCGTTGCCGGGATTTTCCGCGACGATGGGCGTGGCGGTATTCGTCCCCTTCAGCTATGTGCTGCCCCCCGGAGCGGCGCTTCTACTGCTATCAGGAATATACTGCGGAGGTGTCTACGGCGGTTCCATTCCTGCCGTGCTGATCGGTATCCCCGGAACACCGGCTTCCGTACCTACTGCAATGGAGGGGCGAGCTTTGGTTGCGAAAGGACTGAGCGGCAGGGCCTTGGGCATCGTGACGTTTGCTTCCGCTTTTGGTGGGTTCTGGTCTTCGATCGCATTGATTTTTTGCGCTCCGTTGCTGGCGATCATCGCAATGCGGGTAGGTCCGCCAGAGCAAGTAATGATTGCGGTCTTCGGTTTGAGCGTCGTATGCATGCTGAGCGAAGGAAATATGCTCAAGGGAATGTTCATCGGTTGTCTCACACTTGTGCTTGCGACTGTGGGGCAGGATCCCGTACTGGGTTTCCCGCGATTCACTTTCGGAAACTATATGCTCTCGGGCGGGTTCGAGACCGTGTCCGTCCTGATCGGACTGTTCTCCATTCCTGAAGTATTCAAGATGCTGGAAAAATCTGATGGTGAAAAAGAACAGGTGTCGATGATTTCCAAGATGTCGCTGAAAATCACCGATTTCACGAAACATGTCGGCAATTACATTCGCTCAACTATCATTGGCATCATCATAGGAATCATTCCCGCCGCAGGTCCCGATATCGCGGCGTTCCTGTCATACAACGAGGCTCGCAAAGTTTCCAAACACAAAGAAGAATTCGGCAAAGGCAGCGTCGACGGAATCATAGCCAGCGAGGCGGCGAACAACGGCGTTACGGGAGGCTCGTTGATACCTCTGCTGACGTTGGGCATCCCCGGCTCGGCCCCTGCGGCCATTTTCCTTGGCGCGATGATCATCCACGGTCTCCGACCGGGCCCGCTTTTGTTCACGCAGCATGCCGAGACGGTGTATACATTGCTGATCGGGTTCGCGTTCATCAACATACTGCTGTTCTTCATAGGCTGGATATCCTGCAAATTCGCAGGGAAGATACTTGTGATACCGAAGCCTGTGCTGGCGCTGGTTATCGTGGCGCTGTCCACGGTGGGGGCGTTCTCAATCCAGCAGAACATGATGGACGTGGTCGTGATGTACATCGCGGGGATCGTCGGATATTTCCTTGTGAAGTACGACTACCCGTTGTCGCCGGTCGCCCTCGGCCTGCTGCTTGGGCCGATGCTTGAAGAGTCGATCATGCTGACCAACACGATGTACAGCAACTTCTTCATGATCTTCACAAGGCCGCTGGTGGTGGTGTTCTTCCTGTTCATCGTGGCGTCCCTTTGCTGGCCGTTCCTCATGAAGCTCATGCGCCGGCGCCGTGCGGTGAAACCGCAGGAATCGGATTGACCGGGGGATGGCATGATGAAAAACGACGTGTACCTGCATGCTTCAAAAGTCCTCGCGGGCAAGGAACTTCTGCCGGTGGAAAACGCATATGTCCATGTATCCGGCGGCATGATCGCCGAAGTACTGACATCATTGCAATTCTCTTCCAGGAAGAGGACTGCGGAGGTTCTGGAGCTTGGGACGGTGACGCTGTTGCCCGGACTGATCGACTGTCACGCTCATCTGGCGCTTGACGCGAGGATTCCCGGGCATCTGGACATGATGGAGGATCCTGAGTGCCGTCAGACGTTGAGGGCGTTGAAGTCCGCGACCGACGACCTGAAGGCCGGAATCACCGGACTCAGGTGCCTGGGGGACCGATATTATCTGGACGTGGAACTCAGGGACATGGAGCAGGCCGGAAAGCTGGAGTTGCCGTGGATGCAGGTAGCGGGCATCGGCATGAAGGGGCTTCACGGCCACGGATACGTGGGCAAAGGGTTCTCAGGCTGTGAGGAATTCCGCCGTCAGGCAAGGGAGAACCTATTTCATCACACGGATTGGCTGAAGATATTCATAACCGCGGGCGCACCGCCGGTAGGGGACGGTCTGGTACCTTGGTACATCTCCCGGGAGGAGGTGAGGACTGTCGTCAACGAGGCGAAGGCGAACGGGGCGAGGACGAGCGCCCATTGCATCGGCGGTACCGGACTTCGGTATTGCTGCGAAGAAGGGATAGATGTACTTGACCATTGCTATTGGGCGGACGGGGAAGATACCGAGCTGATATTGAAACACGGGACGACCGTCTGTTTCACCCCTGGTGTGTTCATGGATGAAAGCCGCGAACCGATGTGTCCCGCCGGACATGTGGAGAAGGTGAGGAAGACGCGGGATGAGGTCAGACGACGGCTGGCGGCGCTTGTTGCGGCGAGGCCGAAGTTCGTAGTCGGTAGCGACGCATACCACGGGCTGCTGTGGAAGGAGCTGACATACATGAAGGAACTAGGCATGGTAGGGGTGGAGGCGTTGAAGGGCGTCACAGTGTATGCGGGAGAACTGATGGGCCGGAATGTCGGTGTCGTAGCGGAGGGCTATCAAGCTGATTTTATCGCCGTTGATGGCGACCCTGTCCTGAATCCGTCGGTACTAGCTTCCCCTAGATTCATCATGCACGATGGCGTCGTGGTTGGGAAATAGCGTAACAGCAAGCCATATGCCGTAGATTGATACCTGTACAAATTGTTTTTCAAAAAGAAGACGAACGCCACAGCGAATGCTTTCCAATTTTCCTGTGGCGTTCGTCATTATTCGTGCGATATTATGGGTTATTGTTCAGAAACTCAAGTATATCGATCGCTTTCGGCGGACATCCCGCCAGGGAACGCACGCACCCTCTGGTGCAGGAACCGACTCCGACCTCGCCGCCTGCTTTACCCCTGTAGTCCTGCCCGATGCAAATCTTCTTTCCGTCCAGCTGTTTCAACGTACCGGCTTCCTCCATGCGCGCCAACGCATGGATCAGATTGCCGTAACATGCCGAACAGGCGGAAGAGGGGAGCGTATATTTCTCCAGTCCGCGGACTCTCCCGGAAGGGGCGGCCGCCGTCTCCTGCGCCTTGCTGAGTTCTATGACGTTCGCATGCGACAAATCGGAAGAGCCGACTCCCAGCCGCTCGGCAAGGCCGATGTATTGAATGTCTGAGGTCTCAAAGCCCATCAGGGAAGCCCCGAACGCATCTATCAGCACGCTATCGACGCCGACGAACATCCTGTTCGTCTGTACGGGCGTGCCACCCTCCTCAAAGTCGAGATCCCCGTTGAGACTGTCCACGATCACCAAGTCGGCGCAACGGACCTTGTTCAACGCGGCTATCGGCTTGTGGAGCCCCAAGGAATGGAACTGCCGTTTCGACCGGTCAGACAGACAACCCTTCATATTCTTCAACGCGCAGGTCATGGCCGTCTGGCAATGCCCCTTCAGCACTGGTAGGCTGATCAGGAAATCGAGGTCCAGTATCTCCCGTGAAACCTCCATGGAGACGCCGCCGGCCTCGCACCTCTGGTAGTCGTCGTCTTTCACATCGATGAGGGGAACGCCGTAGCGGGTCGATATCTTGTCGTATCCATTGACCTTGAACCCCCGCTTGGTACTGTCCCCGACCCAAGCACTTTCAATGATCTTGATGTTGCGGTATCCGCGCTCCTGGAGATATTCAATCACCGCGACGACTATATCCGGATGGGTCGTCGCTCCCGTATCCGGTGTGACCGCGACGACGAGGTTCGGCTTCAACCCGATCTTCGCGGAAGTGGACGGAATCATCCCGCCGATATCGCATGCGTCGAGCAGGTTCTTTGTCATGGACTTCGCGTCCGAACCGTAGGTAATGTAGATGTCGTTCCTGTCCATTGTCGTTTATCCTTTGAACCCTCCGCCCAGGTCGTGGGTGATATGTTCGTACAGCAGCCGTTTGCAGGTATCCTTGTCGCCCTGCTTGAGCAGCTGCATGAGCTGTACGTGCTGGTTGATATAGTAGGCCAGTTCATCTTCCGGGAGATTCTGCGCGATACGCAGCAGTTGAATCTTCGCATCCATTCGCTGGCAGATATCGTATAACGCCGAATTGTCCGCGGCGCGGACCAGCGCGAGGTGGAACAGGCTGTCCTTCTCGAATACCGACGCACGGTCTCCGACGCTCATGGCATATTGGCAGTCTGCAGCATGCCGGGCGATGTCTTCTACATTGCGTTGATAGGCGTCATCATCGATGCTGTCCACCGCCAGCATCTCCAGGTTGACGCGGACCTTGGCGATATCCGCGGCTTCTTTCTCCGTTACCGTATAGACGGATACATGGCTTCTCGGCGTAATGATCAGCAATCCGTATTCCGCCAACCGGCGGATCGCTTCCCTGATCGGCGTCCGAGAGACTCCGAACTGCTGCGCGAGAAGTTCTTCGGATATGTTCGTACCGCCTTTGAGCTCGCCGGAAAGAATCTGGTCCTTCAACAGGTTGTATACTTGGTCCGACAGACTTCTCTGCACTATCTTGGTGGCCATCGCGTCGCTCCTTCTGGCTAAACTGTATGCAATAAACAATAATAAGTCAATGGAATTCTTTCGTACACGGTCAGTCTGTTTGAGTTTAATGACAATTGTATACAATTTAAATTCTCAGAATGTATTGACTGCTAATAATGATTAAAAACATCAAAATCCAGCAGATTTATCGAATCAAAATAAAAAATACAAAAAAAATCCAAGAAAGATTTGACAGGCGGCGAACATCATGGTATGTATATTGTATACGATATACAATGACTGGAAAACGGAACTGAAAATGGACGTTTGCAGCATTGGGAAAAATCGTTGGACGAACAATGGAGCGGATGCCGTCACGATGCGAAGTATCGACGGCGTCCGACTAAAGAATAAGGAGCTGCACATGGGCAAGACCGTTCAGGATCTTCTGGTTGATGTGAACCGCAAGTTCGATGCGAAAGAACTCGCGGCGCTCGCGGCGCGCTTCCGCATGGAGATGTTCGACATACTCCACCAACGCGGAACCGGGCACTGGGGTGGATCCGCTTCCGCAGCGGAACTGACGACTTCACTATATTTCAATCGTCTCAATATCGACCCTTCGAATCCTCGATGGGACGACAGGGACCGTTTCATCCTTTCCAAAGGACATGCGTCGGTCAATCTCTATACGGTGCTTGCCCACCGTGGGTTCTTCCCGGTCGAAGACCTGCCGACCTTCCGCACATTGGGTTCTCATTTGCAGGGACATCCCGCAATGAACAAGACCCCCGGCGTGGATATGTCTACCGGCGCTTTGGGCCATGGTGTTTCGATCGGTCTGGGCATGGCTCTCGCCGCCCAGCTTTCGGGCAAGGATTATTGGACCTACGTGCTGACGGGGGAAGGCTGCCTGAACGAAGGGCAGAGCTGGGAGGCACTGATGTGCGCCGCCAAATACCGCCCGCATGGACTTGTGCTGATGATTGACTACAACAAAGTGCAGCTGGACGGTACGGAAGACCAGATCATGCCGTTGGAACCGCTTCGCGACAAGCTTGTTTCGTTCGGTTGGCATGTATGCCCGAAGCAGCTGTGCGGCAACGACACCGCCGACATACTGAAATCCTTTGACTGGATGGACGAGGACGATGTCTGGCCGAAGGCCGTGGTCTATGATACGACCAAGGGCAAGGGCGTCTCCTTTACAGAAGGAAAGAACACATGGCATGGCGCGGTGATCGACGACAAGAGCTTTGAAGCCGGTATCGTCGAACTGCGTGAGGATCTTGCGAAGAAGGAGGCCGCGTTATGAGCATCGCAATGAGAGAAGCCTTTGGCAAGAAGCTGGCCGAGCTTGGCCATACGCACCCTGAGCTAGTCGTGCTGGACGCCGACGTTTCCTCCAGCACCAAGAGCGCGCTGTTCGGCAAGGAATTCCCGCAACGGTTCTTCAACTGCGGAGTCGCGGAGGGTAACATGGCCGATGTGGCCGCCGGTCTGGCGACCTGCGGATATCATCCGGTTGTCAACGCTTTCGCGATTTTTCTGGCGTTGAAGAGTACCGACCAGATACGTAACGTGGCTTGCTACAACAATCTTCCGATCATATTCGCCGGCGCCTATGGCGGCTTGAGCGACAGCTTCGACGGCGCGAGCCATCAGGCGATCACGGACATAGCCATATTGCGCGCCTTGCCCAATATGCAGGTGATCGTTCCGTCCGACGCCCGACAGGCGGAGCAGGCTTTGGAATATGCGCTGGCCCAGAAAGGACCGGTCTATATCAGGCTGAACCGCAACGCGATGCCCGATCTTCCCGAGGCTTCTGACTTTTCGCAGGCGAAGGTCATTCCTTGCAGAAAAGGAAAGGACGTGACTATCGCCGCGAACGGCATCACCGCGTCCATGGCCATGGAGGCCGCCGAGCTGTTGGCCGGGGAGGGCATCGACGCCGAGGTACTCAGCGTACCGTTCGTAAAGCCTTTGGACGGAGCAGGTATCCTTGAAAGCGCGGCTCGGACAGGACGTCTGGTCACGGTCGAGGAGCATGTGCTGGCCGGCGGGTTCGCAGGCGCAGTCAGCGAGGTGATCGCCAAGTCTGGCAAAGCGTTCAAGTTCGACTCAATCGGCCTTGATGACTGTTTCGGCGAGACCGGTCCCTATGGAGACCTGCTCGCAACCTATGGATTGAGTGGAAAGAATATCGCCCAGCGCGCGAAAGCGCTCTGTCGCTGAAAACTGATACAGGAGGACGACTATGGATCAGATAAAAAGAGCATATGATTTGTTGAAGGCGTGGAAGGGTGAGGACTATGTATTCGGTCTTGGCGTATTGGACCAGATCGGAGTCATCGCCGCTAAATATGGCAAGAAGGCCCTGGTGGTCTCCAATACCACCTATATGAAGCCTGTGGCTGACAGAGTGGTCGCGTACCTCGCCCAGGCGGGCGTCGAATTGGCCGGCGGAGTCATCGCCCCGGACGCGAAGCCGAACGCCCCGAGAGAGGATGTATACCGTCTGGAGACCTATATCCTCCATCACAAACCCGACTGCATCATCGCCATCGGCGGCGGTTCGACGATCGACGCCTGCAAGGCGGCCAACGCCCTTGCGACCCTTGGCGCGAAGGTCACGCCTGAGATCGACCATTATTTCGGTACCGGCGAAGTAGGCAAGGCCCTGGCGGCGACCGGTTCCAAGCTGGTACCCCTTGTGGCCGTCGAGACATCGGCCTCCAGCGGCGCCCATCTGACCAAGTATTCAAACATCACGGACCCCGTGGTCGGACAGAAGAAGCTGATCGTCGATCCGGCGGTCGTGCCGACCGTGTCCTTGTTCGATTATGAAGTGACCGTATCGATGCCGGTGAAGGTCACCATCGACGGCGCTTTGGACGCAATCGCCCATACGTTTGAAGTATTCTGCGGAGCGAAGGGCGAGGCGTACGACAAGGCCAAGGCTCTGGCGGAATGCGCTATCAGCCTTTGCGCCGAGTATGCGAAGGAGCTGGTGAAGGACCCAAAGAATCTCAAAGCCCGCGAGGCCATTGGCCTGGCCACCGACCTCGGCGGTTACGCCATCATGATCGGCGGTACCAGCGGGGCGCATCTGACAAGCTTCTCGTTGGTCGATATCGTCGGCCACGGAACCGCCTGCGGTATCATGAACCCCTATTACGCCGTATTCTACAGCAAGGCGATTCAGCCTCAGCTGAAGGTCGTCGGGAACATCTTCAAGAAGTATGGCTACACTGACGCGGATATCGACAGCCTGGAAGGACGCTTCCTCGCCCTTGCCGTCGCGGAGGCAATGGTTGCCTACGGCAAGAGTATCAACGCTCCTACCAGGCTCGGCGACCTTGCGGGCTTCGGCGAGCAGCATATCCAGCGCGCGCTGGAAGCCGCGAAGGATCCTCAGCTTGAAATGAAGCTGCGCAACATGCCGGTTCCCATGACCGCCGCCGATGTCGATGAGTACATGGAGCCGATCCTCCGTGCCGCGGCGACGGGCGACATGTCCGTCATCAAGGAGATGTAAGGAAGTTTTCCTGACATTGAAGCTACTAGTTTCGTCATAGTAGGTAAAAAAGACGGAGATTGCCGTTCAGGTATCTGGCGTAATGCGCCGTATGTATCAGAAGGCTCATTGTACGGCATCGTCCCGAAAACTGATAGAAGCGAAGGACGATGCCTTTTTTTACCCGCCATGACATGGGGAGGCCGTAATATGCAATTAGAAGACAAATTGGTTGTCGATAATCCGCTTGGGACGCAGTATGAGCCGTTGATACTGCCGAAACATACATATGTCGTCCATATGAACACTCCGCAGGTTCTCGACGACCCGTCGGCCGCCATCAAGGACGCCTTGGAACACCCGATCGCAAGCGAGTCCCTCGCGACGATCGCCCGTGCGAAGAAAGCCTGTTGCGGCAAGGAGCATCCTACGGCCGCCTTGGTCGTCAGCGACAACACCCGCCCTGTGCCGTACAAAGGCGAAGAAGGCATCCTGCTGCCGATTCTTGAGGTTCTGTTCTCCGAAGGCTACCGCCGTGAGGACGTGACGATCATCATCGCCACAGGAACGCATCGGGCCATGTCGGAACAGGAAATCCGAAAAATGATCGATACCCGGATCCTGGACATGGGTATCAAGGTAATCAACCACGATTGCCGCGATGAAGCGTCCCTCGTATATCTGGGGGAAACCAGAAGGGGGACGAAAGTCCTGATAGACAGGAACTATGTGGACGCGGATTTGAAGATAGCCACCGGTCTTGTGGAGAGCCATTTCATGGCCGGGGCGTCCGGCGGTAGAAAGGCGATCTGTCCGGGGCTGATCGGCGAGCAGTCCACATATGTATTCCACGGCGCCGAGCTGATGGCCGACAAGAATTCGCGGGATCTGAATCTGGACGGTAACCTCGTCCATGCCGAAAGTCTTGAAGTAGCCAGGATGGCGACCGTAGACTTCCTTGTGAACGTCACGCTCGACCATGATTTCCATATCACCGGGGTTTTCTGCGGAGATCTGGAACAGGCCCATCTTGCGGCGGTCGAGATGATCAAGGGTACGGTCGGCGTATCCGTTCCTGCCGCCGCGGATATCGTGGTCACTCACGGTGGATTTGTCGGCATCAACCACTACCAGACGGCGAAATGCGCCGTGGCCAGCCTCGGCATTCTGAAAAAGAACGGGTGGCTGGTGATCGTCGCCGATACGACGGATCAGGGGAACGTGGTCGGAGCGGTGACGTACCGGACTACGCTGGCGTTGCTCAAGCTCGTAGGCCCTCAGAATTTCCTCAGGACGATCTGCTCTCCCGACTGGACGTTTATTCCCGACCAGTGGCAGGTACAGCAGTGGGCAAAGGTGTTCGAGAGGATACCGATGGACCACATGATCTTCTATAGTCCGAAGCTCGACCGGATCTGGTGGCCCGGCCTGCCCGGGCTCAACGGGGAAATGTTCCTGTCCGAAACGGAACGGGAGTCTCCGGGAGCCGATTGTTTCGCGAAGGTCGTGGATGGGGCGCTTTCATATATCGGGCGGCAGGAAGGCAAGCCGCTGGAGTCGTTGCAGGTGACCTACGTCAGCGAGGGGCCGTATGTGATCCCCCGGGCGGAAGCTCTTGCGCTGTGAACGCATGGCGCATCGCCATGGCGTAGTCTGGATGATGGAAAAAGTGAGGTTGTTATGAAACTTGCGGTTGCAATAGCGGGTGCGGAAGCGTTGCCGAGCGCGTTCGTCGTGTTCAGAGGACTTGAAAAATCAATTGTCAGGGCCGCAGAACTGGGATATGACGGCGTTGAACTCGCGCTGATGCGTCCGGATGAAATCGGACGGGCCGACTTGAAGGCCTTGCTGGATCGGAACCATATGGAAGTTTCGGCCGTATCCTCCGGCCAGGTTTTCGCCGCTCGCGGGCTTTCGTTCACCGACGAGGACCCGGAAAGGCGGAAGGAGCTCGACAGGACGTTCAAAGGGTTCATCGACCTCGCTGCGGATTTCGGTCAGTTGGTGAACATCGGCCGCGTCCGCGGTTCCTTGAAAGGCCGGGACCGGGAGTTCTGTGAGCAGTTGTTTTTCGACATGGCGGGCGAGCTTTGCGAATATGCGGGGAAAAAAGGCGTCGAACTGATTCTTGAACCTGTCAACAGGTACGAGATCGACTTCATCAACAACTGCGATGAAGGCTCGGCGCTCCTCGACAAGGCCCGGATTCCCCATCTGACGATGATGCCTGACGTCTTCCACATGAATATCGAGGACGACCGTATCGGCGACTCATTGCGGAGAAACGCAAGATACGTCAGGTACATCCACCTCGCCGACAGCAACCGTCACGCCCCCGGCGACGGTCATCTTGATTTCGTCGAAGTATTCGACGCACTGAAGGACATCGGATACGACGGCTGGTCTACCGTCGAAATCCTCCCTTACCCGGATCCTGAAACCGCCGCGCAGCGTGCCGTCGGCTATTTAAGGAAATTCATATGCGCATAGTGATAGCCAGCGACTCCTTCAAGGGTTCCGCGACAAGCCTCGCCGTAGCGGATGCGGTGGAGCGGGGGATACGCCGAAGCGATTCTTCCGTGGAATGTATGAAATTCGCTGTGGCCGATGGCGGGGAGGGGCTAGTGAAGGCCCTGCAGCGTGAAGGCGACCAGACTGTCGTCCTGACCGTTCACGGTCCGTTGGGCGAGCCTGTCTCTGCCCGCTATATCATCCGGGGCGCTACCGCCATCATGGAGATGGCCGAGGCGTCCGGTTTGCCGCTGATCGGCGACGACCAACGGAATCCTTTGCTGACCTCCACCTATGGAACCGGCGAAATGTTGCTCGACGCGTTGGGGCGCGGTTGTACCGAGGTTCTGATCGGCATCGGCGGAAGCGCTACGAACGATTGCGGCGTAGGTATGGCCGCGGCTCTCGGCGTTCGGTTCCTCGATTCCGAAGGTCGGGAAGTCCCTCCCTGCGGAGGCGAGCTGTCGAGGATTTCCAGTATCGACCGGAGCCATATATCCGGCAGACTCCGATCCGCCTCGATCAAGGTCGCCTGCGACGTTGACAATCCGTTGTGCGGGCCTCAAGGGGCCAGCGCCGTCTATGGTCCGCAAAAAGGGGCTACTCCCGAGATGGTGGAGCTGCTCGACGGAGCGTTGTCGCATGTCGCCTCTTTGGTCGGCGAGTCGGGCGGGAGCCTGATGAACGTTCCCGGCGCCGGCGCCGCTGGCGGGTTGGGCTTCGGTTTGATGGCGTTCTGCGGTGCGAAGCTCGTCAGCGGAATAGACCTGGTGCTTGATGTCATAGGCTTGGACGCGGCTCTGGAGAATGCGGATCTGGTCGTAACCGGCGAAGGGCGCATCGACGGGCAGAGCAAGCGCGGCAAGGTACCCGTAGGTATCGCCGCCCGTGCGAAGAAGTATGGCGTGCCCGTCGTCGTCCTGGCGGGAGATATCGGCCCCGGCGTCGAGAAGCTGTATGACCTCGGTCTCGATTCCATCCTCAGCACGACCAGCCGGGCCATGCCGCTCAGCGAGGCGATGGCTCATTCCCTTGAGTTGACCGAAGATGCCGCCGACCGGATGTGGCGGCTGCTCAAGGTCGGCATGACGATGGGGAAATGACGGTTTGAACATGTGTTGATTGTTGTTCATGAGGCCGCCGCGAAATCCGACAGGTTTTCCGGCGGCTTCTCATGTCATTTGGACGTTCGTTGCGCGAGGTTCAGATGACGGTGGCCTTTTCACTGGTGAGCTTGCCTTGGGAGGCCAGTCCTTTTATCACTTGCGAGATCGCCGGCGCCGCGATATTGCTGCCCCAGATGGTATTTCCCTTTGGATGCGCGGCGGCCATGTAGATGATGTACTTCGGTTGTTCCGCCGGGACTATCGCAAGTGTGGAGGCCAATACCGAGCCGTCGGAATAACTATTCGTCTCAGGATTCAGAATCTGCGCCGTGCCGGTCTTCGCCGCGATGGTGAAACCCTCCACAGCGGTCAATACGCCGGTACCTCCCGGCTCGGTGGCGGTGACCATGTAGGAAAGTATGTCCTTGGCGATACCGGGGGAAAGCACCCTGTCCGCCTCCGTCCGTTGGCTCTTGCTGACGACCGTTCCGTCATGGCTGACTATCTTCTTGACAAGGTTCGGTTGGAGGAGGACGCCGTCGTTGGTGAACACGGTCGCCGCGGCGGTCATCTGGAGGGCGTTGACGCCGAGCTCCTGTCCGAACGACAGCGTGGCCTTCGTCCTTCCCGACCAGTTGGAAATCTTCGGCAACGAACCTGCGATACTGCCTTGCAGACCGATGTCCCAGCGTTGTCCGAAATGGAAGCTCCTGAGCAGGTCGTAGAAACGCTGGTCGTCCGTCTGTAACGCCCAGTGTACGATCGCCCCGTTGCAGGAATGCTTCACCATGCCGGCCCTGTCGACGTCCCCATGGGGCGAGACGCAGTTGATCGTCACCGTCTGTCCGCCCGGCAACGGAAAGGTATAGCTGCCGTCACAGTGGAACGGTTCGTCGAAATCGGCTTGACCGGCCTCCATGCAGGCCGCCAGGGAATATATCTTGAAGACGGAACCCGGTTCATACATATAGCTGAGAAGCCTGTTCTGCCGTTGTTCGGCGTCGGAAAGGTTGTATCTGCCGGGGTCGTACCATGGATAGGAGGAAGAGGCGAGGATATCGCCGTTGTTCGCGTCCATGACGACTGCCATGATATAGTCGGGATTGTGTTGGTCTGCCGTCTGCTGCACCTGCAGGTCCAGCAGGTACTGGATATCCAGGTCGAGCGTAAGATAGATGTCCGCGCCGTATGAGACTTCTTCTCCCAGACGCGGATAGGGCGACAGCTCCTGCTCGTAGGCAAGCTCTATTCCTTCGATTCCGCGGTTGTCGACATTGGTGAAGCCGATGGTCTGCACTCCGTGGAACGACGCGGGGTAGCTTCTTCCATATTTTTTCTCAATGATGATCCCATCTCCAAGCTTCGCTTTCCGTACAGCCTGCCGCAACGGTTCCACCTGGTCGTCGTCAAGCCTGCGCTGGACCAACGCATAGGTCGAGTAGTTCTCGCAGATGGAAAGGACCTGCTGCGGCGTCAGGCCCGTATACGGCGATACCAGCTCGGCGGCGAGCTGCATGTCAGGGATGTTCTTCAGTAAGAACGCACAGGACCAATAGGGCGTCTCCATGGCGAAGATCCGTCCGTTCCTGTCATAGATCGTGCCTCTGACCACTTGGGAGGCTATTTCCGGGTTCTGGTATACCTTCCGTTCCTGGTCTTCGCTCATGACGATATATATGACCCGGGAGAGCAACAGGAGCTGCGCCAGGATGATGCAGGAGAGGAAGAAACAATAAAATCGGCGTTTTGGACTGGATACCATGGTGAATTTATATTAGTATGTAGCCAAGGTAATGTCGAGATGGGCAGAGATAACTATGATGATATGACAACCGGACCGATCCGGAACGGTAGACCCCATAGGGGGGACAATGGAAACGGATCTCGTCGACTGATCCTCGTCGTGGTAGTGATCGGCGTATTGTTATGCGCCGCCGCCGTCTTTCTGTGGTTGAAGCTTTTTCCCGCGGAAACTGTGGCGGCTTCGCCTTCGGTTCCAGCCTCCGTCGCTCAACCGTCCTCCGTCGATCCTGGAAATCTGCCTGTACGGCCGCCTGAAACGTCTCCTGCCGTTCCAGTCGCCCCTGCTGTCGAGACCGTTTCGTCGGCGGAGCCTGTCCATGTTGCGCCTTCGGCCGCCAACCCGCCTGTAGCTCCCGCAGCTCCTGTAACTCCCGTGGCTGACGCGGCTGCAACGCCGTCCAGACCTTCCGACGCTGTCAGCGGTACGGCCGCCCGATCCCTTGACGCGACGAAGCCTGTTGCGTCGGGAGACTCGAAAACAATCCAGTACGCCGACCATGTCGTAGCCGCAGGGGAGGATATCGCCTCCATAGCGGAGACCTACGGCCTGCGTTCGCAGACGATCATCAGCGTGAACCAGATCAAGAATGTCGCGGCGATTACCGAGGGCAGCGTATTGCGAATCCCCGATCGGGACGGACAGCTGTACGTTGTGCAGGAAGGCGACATGCTGAGTACGATCAGCCGCAAGTTCAGTCCCTCGCTTGGCTGGAAGACCCTTCAGGAGCTCAATGGCTTGACTAGTGAGAACATCAGGGTCGGTCAGGTCCTGTTTATTCCAGACGCCACCTCCGCCGTAACCAGTTCCCCCACGATATCTGCCACCCGGTTCATCCAGCCGGCGACCGGGCGAATCGTTGCGCTGTACGGCCAGACCGTGACGGATCCGGCTACGAACACGAAGGTCGTCCTCGACGGGATAAGAATCCAGGGACGCGTAGGAACAGCCGTCAACGCTGCCGCCGCCGGTATGGTTGTCGACGCGGGATATGTCGCGAAGGGTAGGGGACGTTTTGTCCAGATCAGCCATGAAGGCGGTTATAAGACGACCTACGAACATCTTGAAAGCGTCGGCGTCAAGGTGGGGGCGCAAGTCCGCCAGGGTGAACCGATCGGGAGCATGGGCACTACGGGGACCGAGTTTTCCGAACCGACCTTGTTCTTTAAAATCGAGCAGGGCGGTATCGCGTTGGATCCGGCCGGCTTCTTTCTGTAGTGAAGCGTCTTGATTTCCGTCTGGCGTCGGTATGGCGAGAGCCTGCCGCTATCGATCGTCGGCTTCTGTATGCTCCGCGTTGTCAGTTTTCAGTTGTTTCGCATATGAGATGACGGCGTTAAGCTGCGCATCGTCCATCTCGCTCGCGAGATGGTGCAGTTCGTCGATCTCCTTCTGCTGTGTCCCATTCTTCTTCGTCGAGGTGAAATATGTCGCTACTGTGCCGGTGAGCATGGAGATCAGGCCGATTCCTACGACCATCAGTATGACCGCGACGATTCTGCCCATTACCGTCTTCGGCGCATAATCGCCGTAGCCCACGGTAGTTACGGTTACGCATGCCCACCAGACGGCATCCCCGAAGGTCTTGAAGGTGATTCCCTTCTCAAACAGATAGACCAGGACGGAACCGAAGATGATGCTGTAGAAATTGATATACAACACATGGACGAGCCCATTGGTATTGAGGAACGTGTCGAATCTTTTCTTGATATTCGCCGCTGCTTTGTAGACGGCGGTTTTTTCGAACAATGAAGCGAGCCCGGTGATTCTCGCGATCCTGGGGATACGAAAGAAAGTCAGCGACGGGTGCAGGGAGATAAGGGCTACAAGATCGAACATGCTTTTCCTCACATACAGCCATTTCCCGTCCGCTTGAACAAACCGGATCATATAGTCCGTGATGAAAAAAAGCTGGATAGCCGTTTCGATACCTATATACCACCACCGCGAGGTATATTCCAATTTCAGCATGACGAGGAACGAGAGGAGCATCGCCGCTGTGGCGAGTACGACTACCCAGATGGAATAATTCCGGTTTTGTTCTATGTTTTTCATTCGCTACCTGACTTTGTGTATTGTCTTCCATAGGAGAATATAATCAAAGTTGCCGCGAACGTGTAATTCAGCGTGGAGGGATGGAAACGGTAGCTCGACGGATACCTTTTCAGAGGCCCCCGCGCCATGCTACATTCTGCGTATGAAAAATGTTCTGATTGCGGGCGGCAGCGGAGGAATCGGGCAGGCTCTTTGCAGAAGGTTCCTGGGCGAGGGGTGGACGGTCTACTCGTTGGATCTGAAGGACAATCCGATCGATGATCCCCGATTGCGGCATTGCCGTTGCGATTTGCTGTCTGAACAAGCGATCTTCGAGGCAAGGTCGGAATGCTCCATATCAGAGCTTGATGTGGTCGTCTATTGCGCCGGACTGTTGAAGATGGCGTCTCTGATAGAAGAACCGGTTGATACGACGAAACGAATCCTTGCGGTCAATCTTCTTGGCATGATGCATGTAGTAAGATGTTTTTCCGAGGATCTCATCCATTCCCATGGACGGTTCGTGCTGTTTTCAAGCGAAGTAGGGCTGTCGAGCGCCCATCCGTTCAATGGCCCGTATTCCATCAGCAAGCATGCGGTGGAGGCATACGCTGATTCCCTGAGAAGGGAGTTGAAATGCGTCGGCGTGAAGGTAGTCAAGATAGAAAGCGGAGGTGTCGAGACTCCGTTGCTGATTCATACCGCGGACGGATTCGATGAACTGGTAGCCAGAACCACGCATTACAAGCGCAACCTTATGAAGCTCAGAAAATTCCTGTGCAAAAGCCTATTGCAGGGCTGTTCGCCTGATTACCTTGCCGCAAAGGTATACGCAGCCTCTGTATCCTCTCATCCTCGACTGGGATATCGCATCAAGAATTCCCCGTTGATCCGGTTGGCGGATATCTTTGGTCTGAGATTCGGCGATTGGATATTCGCGTTGCTGCTGAAAGAACGCGACAGTTAGTCGTTTCTGATCCCTACACGGGTTCTCTGTCCGTCCTGCAATTCCGAAGCTGCAGCTCAACGCCGGTTGTAGCTGTATGGACAACCAGCCATGCCGCATAACGCCAGCCCTTCGCCGATGCGGAAGGGCCGGGTAGCAGCCTGCCCGGAGCTGGCGTCTGCAATATGGGCTATAGATTCGCCCCGTGGCAATGCTTGTACTTCTTTCCGCTTCCGCACGGACAGGGATCATTGCGGCCGACCTTCGGATAGGTTCTTCTGACCGTAGCGTTCTCCGGTTGAGACGCGCCCTGGGTAGGCCCTCCGGCCTGTCCGCCGCCGAACTGGGTAGGGCCGTTATGTTGTTCAACCGTTTTGACCGGCTGTCTTCTGCGGGCCGCATAATTCTGGTCGGCCGGTCTGATCTGGACCCTGACGATAGTACGCGCAATGGCGTGCTTTATCTCTTCCAGCATCCTGTCGAAGATTTCAAAGCCTTCCACCTTGTATTCGACCAAAGGATTCTTCTGGGCGTAGGAACGCAGATAAACGGCGTCCCGCAGCTCTTCCAGCTGATCCAGATGATCCTGCCAGCGCATATCAATCTGCCGCAGATAATTGAACCGCAGGAAATCATTGAACGGCTTTTCACCTGTAAGGGCGACCTTGGAGCGGACCTCGTTTTCAAGCTGCTCCTTGAGCTTCCGCTTGAGGTCCTCGGCCGCGAGCGTCTTGCAATCCTCGTCCGTGACCGCGGGTTCAAGATGAAACTGCTCCAACATGGAGTCTCTGAGATTCTGCCAAGGCTTCTCTTTCGTCTCCTTGTCGGCATATACTTTGTCGACGATTTCCTCGGCCATTTCGTAACAGGAGTTCAGCGCCCGACCAACGAGATCGTCGTCGGTGAGTATCTGGTCGCGCTGTTCATAAATGAAATTTCGCTGTTCGTTGAGAACGTCGTCAAAATCAAGCAGGTGCTTTCTGATCTCGAAGTTCCGCTCCTCGACCCGCATCTGGGCTTTTTCAATCGCCTTGCTGAGCATCGGGTGTTCAATCGGTTCGCCTTCGCTCATGCCGACCTTGCCGAGCATCGCCTTCAGATTGTCCTTTGCGAACAGGCGCATCAACGTGTCGTCGAGCGAAATATAGAACCGGCTGACGCCAGGATCGCCTTGTCGTCCGCTTCTGCCCCTGAGCTGGTTGTCAATACGGCGTGATTCATGTCGTTCGGTACCAAGGATATAGAGGCCGCCGAGCTGCTTGACCTCTTCATAGTCCTTCTTCCATTCAGGATAGACCTTTTTAATCGCCTGCTGGAATTCCTCCTGCGTGGCGTCGGTACCGCACAGCTTTCTCGCCCTTCCCTCAAGGGAGCCTCCCAGCTTGATATCCGTACCACGTCCCGCCATGTTCGTAGCGATCGTCACCGCGCCCTTCGCACCGGCGTCTTCGATAATCAGGGCTTCGCGCGCATGGTTCTTCGCGTTGAGTACCTCGTGGCGGATACCTTGCTTGCGCAACAGCGTGGAGAGCAGCTCCGATTTTTCAATCGACACTGTACCGACCAGGATCGGCTGTCCTGTAGCATGCACCCGGGCGATTTCTTCGCATATGGCCTGTAGCTTGAACGGCTCGTTGAAGTAGACGATATCGTGCATGTCCTTTCGCTGGATAGGCTTGTTGGTCGGGATCACCACGACGTCCAGACTGTAGATTTTCTGGAATTCCGCGGCTTCCGTATCGGCTGTGCCGGTCATGCCGCTGATCTTGTCGTACATTCGAAAGAAATTCTGGAACGTGATCGTCGCGAGCGTCTTGTTCTGACCGAGGATCTTGATACGTTCCTTCGCTTCGATAGCTTGGTGGAGACCGTCGCTGTAACGTCTTCCATGAAGGATGCGTCCGGTGAACTCGTCGACGATCTGAACCTGATTGTCGGCGACTACATAGTCGACGTCCAGATGGAACAGCTTGTGAGCCTTGACGGCCTGGGTAACGTAATGGACATATTCGAAGTTCTCGTCTTCATACAACGAGCCGTCGATGATATGGTTCTTCTGCAGCAATTGCTCGATGTGCTGCATGCCTTGGTTCGTAAAGGTGATGCGCTTCTGCTTCTCGTCGATCTTGTAATCGCCCTTCGGATCGAACGGCTGGGCGTTCTTGTCGAACCGGGCGAGGGGATCCTCTTCATAATAGTCGTCGGTCGCAGGATCCTTTTCACATTCGACAAGGAACGGGGCTATCTTGTCGGCCGCCATGACCTGGCGAGAATCGTCGTCGGCCTGTCCGCTGATGATCAACGGTGTCCGGGCTTCATCGATCAGGATGGAGTCGATTTCGTCGATGATGCAGTAATGATGCTTCGGCTGGATCTTCTCAGAGAACGACCATTTCATGTTGTCTCGCAGATAGTCGAATCCGAATTCGTTGTTGGTCCCGTAGGTGATATCGCGGCTATAGGCTTGCCGTCGCTGCTCATTGTCGAGGTTCGACAGGATTACACCTACCGACAGACCGAGAAAATTGAATACGGGACCCATCCATCCGGCGTCTCGGCTGGCAAGGTAGTCGTTGACGGTGACGATATGGACGCCAAGCCCCTCCAGCGCATTGAGGTAGGCGGCGGGTACGCAAGTCAGGGTCTTGCCTTCGCCGGTCTTCATTTCCAGGATGTTTCCCTCATGCAATACGACCGCGCCCATGATCTGGACGTCGTAGTGGCGTTCTCCGAGTACCCGCCGCGCGGCCTCCCTTGCGAGAGCGAAGGCCTCCGGCAGCAGGTCGTTCAACATCTCGCCGTTTGCAAGCCTCTGCTTGAACAAGGCCGTTTGTTGCGGAAACTGTTCGTCGCTGAGCGACTGGGCCCAGGCTTCCTTGGCGTTGACTTGCTCCACGACCGGATAGAGGCGTTTGAGATCCTTGTCCTGTTTCGTACCGAATATCTTGCTGAAAATTGATTTACCCATTGGAAACGCTCTCTTCACATATCATGGCGGCTATCTGTGAAACCATCAGCAACGCATGTTCCGATATGTATATAAATAAGTTGGGGGAAAGACGAGGGAGCTATCCGTCCCGCGAATTCCGACAGGGCAAAGTATACTCAAAAAAAGTGACGATGCATAGCCGTTTGTCCTATGGGAATACTTGTGGTCGAATTTTTAGCGACGAAGGAATCTTCGACGGACGAGTGCAATCGTATCATTTTGACTCAATCAAAGTCGCGAGGTGGTTCCGTCTGACGTCTTGATATGCTATATTTGAGAAAAAGGAGAGGAGCGGTATCGTGAAGATATGCTATACGGGAGGTGGAACGGCGGGGCATATTATCCCGGCCCTCGTCGTGGCGGACGAACTCCGTTCTGAGCTGACCGCCGGCGGCATATCGTGCGATGCGTTCTGGATAGGATCGAAGGACGAAAAGGAACAGGCGCTGATCAGGGGCTCCGGCATTCGGTGCTACGGGATCCCCTGCGGAAAGCTACGGCGATATTTCTCCTTCAGGAACTTCACCGATCTCTTCAGGATACTGGGGGGGATATTGCGTTCATTGGTGATACTGGCGAAGGAACGGCCTGACATACTGTTCTCGAAGGGCGGTTTCGTCTCAGTACCTCCGGTCGTCGCCGCTTGGCTGCTCAGGATTCCCTCGGTCACCCATGAATCCGACGCTTCCGTAGGTCTGGCGACGCGGATCAACGCGAGGTTCGTATCGAAAGTCTGCGTATCGTCCGCGCAAGCGGCCGAGGGGCTGCCCGACAGATACCGGGAGAAGGTGTCCGTAACGGGAAATCCTGTCAGGCCGGATATCCTGACGGCGGATCCTGAAAAAGGCCAGACGCTGTTCGGCGTCGGGAGTGAAGAACCCTTGCTTCTCGTCCTTGGGGGCAGCCTCGGGGCCCTGCAGATCAATGAACTGGTCTGGGAAAATCTCGACGGACTGTGTTCGGAAGCGTTCGTGGTCCATCAGACCGGCGAAAAGACCTGGAGGAAGGTCGAGCATGACCGGTACAGATGCGTTCCGTATTTGAACGAAGAGCTTCCCGATCTGTTGGCCGCCGCCACCGTAGTGGTCTCTAGGGCGGGTGCCGGGGCCTTGTCCGAACTGGTGGCGTTGAAGAAGCCGATGCTTCTGCTGCCGTTGGGTACCGGAGCTTCCCGCGGGGATCAGATTCTCAACGCGGAACGACTGGTCAGGGAGGGGGCCGCCGAGGTATTGTATCAGGAAGAAGCCTCTCCGCGGCTGTTCCTCGACCGGTCGCTGGAGCTGCTGAAGGATGCTAGACGCCGGGACGGCATGTCGGCGGCCTGTGGCCGTATAGCCGATACGAAGGGCGCCGAACGGATTGTAGCCGTTCTTCTGTCGGCTTGCAGGTTCAAGAAAAATGAAGTAAGAGGTACTTGACCGGATGGAGACGGTATGCCGGCGCGCAGGCTCGGTGCGTTGGATAAGGACGGGCGGACTGCCTGCAAAATGGCATGGGAGCGAAATACTTGCGGGAAAGACTCGCCATGGCGTATTCTTTCTTGCGATGCATACTCGTAGGAGGAAAAGCCGCGGCTCGAAACGGACAACGAAAATATGCCTTCCGTATATTTTCGTCGCGACGTCGAGTCTTTGGTTTTTCCATACGTGAAGGAGTGATCATGGACTGGGGATTTACCATAGGTTCCGTATATTTTAGTTCGGTGGATATCATTGTATTCGCGTTGTGCATGTTCGGAGGTATCGGGGGGGCCATTACCGGTTTCGCTGATTCTTTCGCCAGCAGCGCCGGGTACATCGTAGGGTTCTTCGTGTCGCTGATGTTCACTGGACGACTTTCCCAATTGATCATGGAGACGTTTCCGTCCTTGCCTCAGTTCGCCGCGGTGATGATCGTGTTCATCGTCTTGTTCCTGATTGGATATGGGGTGTTGCGTTTGGTAGGCAATTTGCTGGAAGGCGTCATGGAGGCGATCGGTATAGATGTGATCAATCACCTGCTCGGTTTCTTCTGGGGGGTCGTCGAAGCCGCCATCGTATTGAGCGTCATTATCTATCTGCTTGATTTGCAGACCTTGTTCGACCTGTCCCATTGGTTCGACCAGAGTCAGATCGTGATCCGCCTCGTTCGCCCTTTGGTTCCTGAATCGATCGGCCTTGTGTCAGGACTGGTGTAATGTTCAGGGAACTTGCAAGGACCCAGGCCGGGATGGCTGAACGGTTTTCTTCGGAAACAACGGCGGGATTGTTTCCTCAGGCCTCTTTGCTCGTGGGCTCACGGTACAGCGGGAGGATGACGGCCGCCCTTGAACTCGCCCGCGTCCTGTCTTGCCGTACTGAAACGGCAAAAGGGGAGGAGCGCTGCCGTTGCGCTTCCTGCCAAGCGTTCCGGCAATTGGAAAACACGAACCTGATCGTCATATCGGCCAGGGATCATCAAAGCGTCATCGAGACCGCCTTGTCCAACTACCAGCGTCAGAGAAACGAAGCGAGCCGGTTGTTCCTGCTGCGGAGCGTCCGGATACTGCTGTTGCAATATCATGGAGCGCTGATGGATCAGTCCGCTCAGAAAAACCAGGCGTCCTACGATTCCGCGGCGCAGGCGAGCGAGCTTCTGCTGGAGCTGTCCGATCTGGATGACGGCGCATCGGCCGCCGCCGTGGACAAGATAGTCAAGAATCTGCGCGCCGCGTTGAAGCCGTTGCTCGTGGCGTCGCGTAAGAATACCTCCATATCCATCGCCCAGGTCCGGGCGATACAGGAATGGACCGGGCTGACAGCCATGGACGGCTTGCCGCGCATCGTCGTCATTGAAGCGTTGGAGCAGGCTACTGAAGGCGCCCGTAACAGCCTGCTGAAAATGCTTGAGGAGCCGCCGGAGAACGTCTGGTACATTTTGATTACTGAAAATCCTGGGCGGATCATGCAGACGATTCTGTCCCGCGTCCGCAAGTATTATTTCCCGATGGTCACCGAGGAGGGGCGCGGCAGATTGTTGCAGGAATGTTTTTTTGCCGATCCACGTCAATACGATTCCTTGGAGACGTATTTCCTCTCCTGCGGCGGACTGGACTGCCATGAGGCGGCCTCCCTCGCCCGGCGCTTCCTCGGCGGCGTGTTGGGTGAAGAGCCGTATTCGGGCGAAGACCTCGCTTCTTTCGCCGCCTGGGTCGATGAAAGCGGCCAGCACGCCTATGTGTTCAGGGAACTGCTGCTTTCCCTTGAGAAGGAATACCTGTCAGGCCGGATAGAGGCGTCGAAGGCGAAGCGCCTTTCCGCATTGGTCAGCGAGACTCTCAATCGTGCCGCGTTGTTCAATCAGAATCGAAAGCTTTCCATCGAGGGACTATATTATCGATTGAAGGAGAACCTCCAATGAGCAAGCTGATCAAACGCGCATTGAACAAGATCGACCAGCTTGACCCGCGTCTGGTCGCCAACATGATCAAAAAGCAGTTGGCTGAAACCGAATTGTATGAAGCCGTGCTGGATTCGTTGAGGGACGGGGTCATCCTTACGGAAGCCAACCACAAGCTGATCTATGTCAACAGCGTCGCGAAACTGCTGATACCCATGCGCCGGCCCCGCTCCTATGACGATGTGCGTGTCGATGAATTGATCTCAGACCCTGATGTGGTCGCGTATCTGCGTGAGTGCTGGGAATTGGGGGCGGAGAATACGGCCAGCGATGAATTCCATTTTCAACGGGGAGATACGACCCGGACGATCACCATAACGCTCTCTTCTTTCAAATGCGCCGGCGAGGCCGCCAAACAGAATGGCGGCGTCTATGAACTGATTCTGCTCACCGACATTACGGAACGCAAGCGCGCCGAATCCCGGTTGAGGAGAAGTGAAAGCCTCGCGTCGATGACCACCATGGCCGCCGGAGTCGCCCATGAAATCAAGAACCCGCTGGCGTCCATAGGAATCCATCTGCAGCTGCTGCGCAAGGCGTTCGAACGAAACGGGGAGCTTACCCTGCAGGACGCTTCGCGATATATCAATGTGATCGATGAGGAAATCAACCGTCTGAACGGTATCGTCGTGGATTTCCTGTTCGCGGTACGGCCCATGGATGTCCATCTGAGGCTACAGAACCTCAATCGGCTCCTTGGCGAACTCTGTGATTTCATTCGTCCGGAGTACGAGGCCCACGGCATGTCGGTGCTGCAGGACTTCGGCTCCATCCCGAAGGTCCAGCTGGATGAAAACCTGATGAAGCAGGCGTTGCTGAACATCATCAACAACGCCATGTCCGCGATGGACGCCGGCGGCGTCCTGACCGTAACCACCCGGCTCGACGGGAACCATGTGCTGATCAAGATCGTCGACACCGGCCACGGTATCCCCGAGGACACCCTGGGCAAGATATTCGAACCGTATTTCACCACGAAGGCGGCGGGGACCGGTCTTGGCCTGACTGTCGTATACAAGGTCGTCAAGGAGCATGAAGGCGATATATCGGTAGCCAGCAAGGTCGGGGAAGGAACCTGTTTCACCATTTCCCTGCCGGTGCCCAAGGGGGAATGGCTCGCCTTGGGGAACGAAGACGTCGCAAAAGATATACAACTCAATGCGGAGGTGATCGCCGATGAAGCGGACGATTCTGATCGTTGACGATGAAAAGAATATTCGCGAGGGGCTCGCGATGGACCTCGAGCTGGAAGGCTACGACTGCGTGCTGGCTTCCGACGGTCTCGACGCTTGGAACATCATCAACACTCAGCCCATCGATCTGGTAGTCTCCGACTTGCGGATGCCCAGCCTGTCCGGTGAGGACCTGTTGAAGCGGATCAGCAGTTCCTATCCTACGTTGCCCGTCGTGATATTGACCGGTCACGGTACGATTGAAAGCGCGGTGGACGCCATGCGGGACGGCGCCGTCGACTTCCTGACGAAACCGGTCAATCTGGACCGGCTGAACATGCTTGTCAAGAGATCCCTCGCAAACAAGGATCTGTATGATCAGCACCAGCAGCTCCAGCAAGAACTTGATCAATTGAAGAAACGGACCAAATACGACAGGATCATCGGGAAAAGCCAGAAGATTGTCCGGCTCATGGAAGTCGTCCAGCAGATCGCTCCCACCAAGGCGTCCGTACTGATCACCGGTGAAAGCGGAGTAGGAAAGGAGCTGGTCGCGGATGCCATCCATGAGCTTTCGAGCCGCGCCGACGGGCCTTTCGTGAAGGTCCATTGCGCCGCCTTGACAGAAAGCCTGCTGGAAAGCGAACTGTTCGGCCATGAGAAGGGGGCGTTTACCGGTGCGATATCACAGAAGAAAGGCCGTTTCGAACTTGCCAACGGCGGTACCATATTCCTCGATGAGATAGGCGAGATAGACGCCGCCACGCAGGTAAAGCTGCTTCGGGTCCTACAGGAAAAGCGTTTTGAGCGCGTGGGCGGCGAAGCCACGATCTCCGTGGATGTCCGTGTCGTCAGCGCGACGAACAGAAACCTGCAGGAGGAGATCGCCAAAGGCAATTTCCGGGAAGACCTGTATTACCGGTTGAATGTGGTACAGATAGAGGTCCCTCCGCTGAGAGAGCGTAAGGAAGACATAGCCCTGCTCATGACTGATTTCCTCCAGACGTTCAGCTCGGAGAACGGAAAGCAGATCGAAGGCTTCAGCAACCGCGCCCGGAACGCTTTGTACAAATACGACTGGCCGGGAAATATCCGGGAACTCCGCAACTGCATTGAAAGCGCGGTGGTCATGGCCAGAGGGAAGCTGATTGAACTTGAAGATCTTCCTCCCGCCATCAGCAGCGCGGAAAACGAGGCGGAACTGAGCCTTCCCGTGGGGATCACATTGCAACAGGCGGAGAAGGAATTGATCGTGAATACGATCGCCCATTGCGGCGGCAACAAGACGAAAGCGGCGGAGGTGCTTGGCATAGGGCGCAAGACCCTGCATCGAAAGCTCCAGGAATATCAAATTGACCAAGAATGACATATACGACGTATTCGACGAAGGTGGGGTGTTGAGCAGGACCTTCGGTACGTATGAATACAGAGAAGGGCAGCTATTGATGGCCGATATGGTCAGGCAGGCCTACGAGGACCATGCGCTCGGAGCGATTGAGGCAGGTACGGGAATCGGCAAGTCCTTCGCATACCTCGTACCCGCTTTGTTCCATGCGCTTGAAGAGCCTGAGGACAGGACCGTTATCGCTACGGCCACCATCAACCTCCAGAAGCAATTGTTCGAGAAAGATATTCCTCAGCTGTTCAAGGCGTTGGGCAAGGAATGTCCCGTTGCATTGGTCGTCGGCCGTGGAAACTATCTATGCCTGCATCGGCTCGAAGAGGTCGTTTCCGCCTCGGCGTTGCTAGCTCAGGATCCTACGAGCGACATAGGGCGTCTGGTCGCCTGGTCAAGGAATACGGACACCGGCTTGCGCAGCGATTTCAATTGGCGTCTCCCCGGCGACCTGTGGCTTGACGTCTGTTCGGACGCGGATTTCTGCCTCGGCTACAAATGTCCGTATGCAAAGGATTGCTTTCTTATGAAAGCCCGCAAGAAGGCGAACGATTCCCGGATTCTCGTCAGCAACCACCACTTGCTGTTCACCGACGCGCGGATGCGTTTGGACGACGAGATGGAGTATGACGAAGAGGCAATTCTTCCTTCGTTCCACAGCTTGATCATAGATGAAGCGCACAATATTGAAAAAAACGCGACGGATTTTTTTACCGGCGTCTACAGCGGTAGGGAGATGCTCCGTCAGATTTCATACCTCAACCGCAGGCAACGCGGCGCCAACAAGAATCTGATCGAGGAACTCGCGCTGTATTCCACCGAACCGGAACTGGTCGACCGTATTCTGGACCAGATATCCCTGCTGGTTGAAAAGGTCGGTAATTTCGACACCTACCTGCTGTCGTGGATGCAGTCCAAGAAGCTGTCGTCCGCATTGATCAAACCGGAACACCAGAGGGTGCTGGGCGACTTCATACGGCTTGCGCGGGAGACGGAAGAGGCCGCCGGACGGTTGGCCGCCAGCTGTGTGCGGTTGCTTGAACACAACAAGGCACCGGAAGAATTGGAGGGGAAGCTCCACGAACTGGGGGTACACGCCCACCGTATCGACGGCGCGGCGGAAGTGCTTCGTCAATTCATCGACTTTTCCAATTGGGGGGATGACGTCCACTGGTTCAACGTCGAAACCTACGGGAAGGGCCAGCTTCGCGTCGTGGAGGTATTGATCAGTCCGTTGTCCATCGCTCCAAGACTGCGGCAGGCCTTGTATGAGAAGCTGACGACGGTCGTCTGCACCTCCGCCACGTTGGATTTGAACGACGGGTTCCAGTATTGGTCGGGCAGGGTAGGGCTGCCTTTGCCGAACGGCCGGCAGTTTTTGAAGGCTACGTTCCTGTCTCCATTCGATTACAAGCACCGGCTGATGCTTTTGACTCCGCAGGACGCGCCTGTGTTCACCGAGGCGGAAAGCGACGCGTTCATCGCATATGCGAGCGATACGGTCGGCAAGGCGATTCTTTCCGCTGGCGGAGGTTCCCTAGTGCTGTTCACCTCATATCAGATGCTTGCCATGGTGCGTGAACGGGTCGCGCCGGTGCTGGCCGAACAGCGCCTTACCCTCCTGGCGCAAGGGGAGTCGGACCGGTTCCAGCTGTTGAAACAGTTCAAGGAGGACAAGGACAGCGTCCTGTTCGCGACGGACAGCTTCTGGGAAGGGGTGGACGCCCCCGGTGATACGCTCAGGCTGGTCGTGATCGTCAAGCTGCCGTTCCGCGTCCCTTCCGATCCTGTGTTCCGGGCCAGGCAGGAGCTGTTGGATTCCCAGGGGGGCAGCGGCTTCTTCCACCTTGCGTTGCCGGAAGCGACCATGAAGCTGAAACAAGGGTTCGGCAGGCTGATGCGAAGCACCATGGACACCGGCGTCGTGTTGATCCTGGACAGCCGGGTGGTACGCAAAGGCTATGGCGTCTATATGCTCAACGCATTGCCGGAAAGCTATCATCCTGAGACGATGACTTCATCGATTCCCGACAAGATTGAATCGTTCCTCTATTCGTGATTCGATTTCCTCCATATCCGTCCCGTCGTGCCGGGACTATGGAAATATCTGTGGGGCGGGTGATGGCGGGATATGAAAAGGCCGTCCCTCCGGCGTGTATCGCGGCAGGACGGCCTTCTACCTGTATCGGGTGTATTCCAGCTTATTCGATTACCGCGAGAATATCGCCCATGGCGAGAATAAGGTACTCTTCACCGTCGGCCTTGACACTGGTTCCGGCATATTTGTCATGCATCACTTTGTCGCCGACCTTGACTTTGATCGCTTCGGTATCGTCGCCTACCGCGACGACGGTTGCGATCTGGGTCTTTTCCTGAGCGGTCTGAGGAATGAAGATACCGCTTGCGGTCTTTTCCTGGACCTCTTCCATCTTTACCAGTACTCTGTCTGCCAAAGGTCTGATTTTCATATCCATACTCCTTATATAATATAATTGTTTCAAGCAGAAAACGCCGCCAAGGTCCGCTAGGTCAGTTTTCCTCGGTTCCTGGTGTAATATAGTAAAATACACATTTGTTGGCAAGCTAAAATTGTTGAAATAGGTTGCGAAGGCAATCGTACTGCGCAATATTTATACACCATGTGAAAAAATTGCAAAAAACATTTGTCATATCTGTTTCCAATACGTATATTACAGTCGTGATGACGAGAGCGGTCGTCCAGGAGTGTGATTGATGACCACAGACAAAGCGCTCGCGGTATATTCGGAGCAACAGGCAATGTGTCCGGGAGCCTCGCTCACCGATCTTGGAAAATGGTTTTATCGGCTCGGTAATACATTTTCCAGGCTTGGTGACGTCGAGCAGGCGATACGATGCTGGAATGACGCCTTTCTTGTTAGAGGAGAAGATTTTGCACAAGACGGCGATTGTGAATGGAAGAAGTTCCACGATATACAGTTCGCGATATATGTGTTGGGGAAGAAACGGTTGTGCGTCAGTCTGGCTGAAGGAGACATGGTTCATGACACGATTCGGATGAAGTGGGAAGAGCTGCAGGACGCCCTCAAAGAATCTATGTTCCCGTTTGTACCCGATGACAGATGTGCCTGGTACCGCACGATTGAAATCGACTTTCCTTGGGAACTCGATTTGGAGGAACTCGACGCCGTCGCCCTGCATGCTTCGTTCGATGGGACACAACGACCCGCCGTATGCGGCGTTTCCCCGCTGAATCTGTTGAAAAGAGTCAATTTGACCCGATAATCGGTCCGTTTCAGACAGCTGAGTCAAATTGACTCGAAAAATGCTGGAAATAAGGTTGCATAATTGCACGATGAAAGACTACGGTTTATCTGTAGTCTTTTTTTATATGACATAATTGGATATATGTAAAAGAAATGTGTACCAAACAAAAAGATGTGTTTGTATAGTTTGGCATAGATATTGCTTGTATTGATGGTGTCCCAAGGAGGATAACACAATGTCCAAACAACAGACGATGCTGAACAATGCCGGAGAAAACGATTTTTACGAAGACGCCAATATCCTTTCCATGTATTTGAAGGAAATCAATAGAATACCGATGCTGACGCGCGAAGAGGAGTACCGGCTTGCGAAGCTCGCGGTCAAGGGAAATGAATTCGCCCGTACCCGAATGGTCGAAGCGAACCTCCGCTTCGTTGTGAATATCGCGAAGAAATATCAGAACCAGGGGCTGCCTCTGCTGGATTTGATCAACGAAGGCAATATCGGGCTTATGAACGCCCTTGAGAAGTTCGATCCCGATAAAGGGTACCATTTTATTTCATATGCGGTATGGTGGATTCGACAGGCTATCCTCAAGGCTATCTGTGAGAAGAGCCGTACCGTCCGTCTTCCGCTGAACAGGGCGAACGAACTGATGCAGATACAAAAGGCCCAGAAGGAGCTGATGCATGAAAACGGCGAGGAGCCGACCATGGAGGAGATAGGGGCTTTGACGCAGCTTGATCCTTCGCATGTGGCGGATTTGATCGCGATAAGCAAGGAGATGGTCAGTCTTGACGCTCCGGTCTATAGCGACAGCGGCAACAGCAACGTCGGCGATTTCATCGAGGACGGAGCCCAAGGCCCCGACGAGGCGTTGATGGATCTCTCACTGAAGGAGGATATCAACCAGGTTCTCGCCACGTTGAGCGACAAGGAACGGGATATCATAGAGCTTCGGTATGGTTTGAATGGACAGAATCCGATGTCCCTCAAGGAGATCGGGGAACTGTACAACCTTACGAAGGAACGTATCAGACAGATTGAGAAGAAGGCGATCGAGCGGATGAAGCATCCTTCCCGTTCCAAATTGCTGGAAAGCTATACTGCCTGATTGGGCGCAAACCTCATAGAAGTCAAAACGCCGTGCGACGGGAATCCGTCCGCATGGCGTTTTTTTCTGTCCGTGGCAGTTCTTGTCGATACCGATGCCCCGGATGTCGGAACGGGGAGGCGAGGCGGCGTCGTCCGTTGCGCCACGGTTGTAGCCGCGGCGCTTTTTGCGGGAGGCCGGGCGGTTCCTCCCCTCTGACGGTACGGGTTTCTGGTTCTTGCGGAACGGCTGTTTCGATGGAGGGCCGGGCTTTCGCTAACGGCCGGCGGGCCGCTTGCCAGGCGACGCCGCAGGGCTCCTTACTTTACGATTCAACTGAAACAATGTTTCAAAAATGCTATTCGATAAATATTGGTTGAATAAAAAGTTGTGAATTACGTCAAAGTTTCGGAAATATTGTCCTGCGAGTATTTTTTAACATTGACAGCTGGAATTTTTTTGTCTACATTGCTTCGGTAAGCGACACACAAGAACCATAATTCGGAGGATGCTAAATGCCTGCAAAATCAATGAAGTATGTCTACTTCTTTGGAGATGGGAAAGCTGAAGGAACAGCGAAGATGAAAGATTTGCTCGGTGGAAAAGGGGCGAATCTCGCGGATATGACCTCGATCGGTCTGCCGGTTCCTCCTGGCTTCACGATCAGTACCGAGGCCTGCGCATATTTCAGCGCAAACGCCGGGTCGTACCCGGAGGGGCTTCGCGACGAAGTCCTTACAAATTTGGCGAAGCTTGAAAAAGTAATGGGCGCTAAGCTTGGTGACGCGAAAAATCCTTTGCTTGTTTCCGTTCGGTCCGGTGCCGCTCAATCCATGCCCGGCATGATGGATACGGTCCTGAACCTTGGGTTGAATCCTGATTCCGTCGCTGGACTGATCAAGAAGACCGGCAACGAACGTTTCGCCTGGGACAGCTATCGCCGTTTCATGCAGATGTTCGGCGATGTCGTGATGAACGTCCCTCACCATGAGTTTGAAAGCGCTTTGCAGGATGTGAAGGACGAAAAGAACAAGGTGTTCGACACGGAGCTTGACGTCGAAGACCTCAAGGAAGTCATTGCCCGGTATTCCCGGATCTACCGCAGATTCACCCATGAGGACTTCCCCGTGGATCCGTTGGACCAGCTGTTCAAGGCGATCGACGCGGTGTTCCGGTCCTGGAACAACGACCGTGCGATCAAATATCGGCAGATGAACGACATCCGTGGCCTTCTGGGTACGGCTGTAAACGTTCAGTGCATGGTTTTCGGTAACATGGGGCAGACCAGCGGTACCGGCGTCGCCTTCACCCGCGACCCATCTACCGGTGAGAACCGATTCTATGGCGAATATCTGATGAACGCGCAGGGTGAGGATGTCGTAGCGGGTATCCGTACTCCCCAGACCATCGATACGCTGAAAAACGTGAACCCGGAGGTGTATGACCAGCTCGTCGGCATCCGCGAACGCCTCGAACAACACTATCACGATATGCAGGATATCGAGTTCACCATCCAGGAAGGCAAGCTGTACATGCTGCAGACCAGGAATGGCAAGAGGACGATCTTCAGCTGGCTGAGAAGCCAGGTCGAGATGGTGGAGGAAGGCCTGATCGACAAGGAGACCGCCGTCAGCCGTGTTCCCGCCAGTGAGTTCGGCAAGCTTTTCGCCCCGATCCTTGATCTGAAGGTCATTCGCGATCAGAACCTGAAAGAGGTCACCCACGGTCTGAACGCCAGTCCCGGCGGCGCTTGCGGACAAGTCTATTTCACGGCGTTGAAAGCCGAGGAAATGGCCGCAGAGGGAAAGGACGTCATCTTGGTACGGACCGAAACCAGTCCCGAGGACATCGGGGGTATGGCTGTTTCCCGAGGCGTCGTCACCTGTCGGGGCGGAATGACAAGCCATGCCGCCGTAGTCGCGAGAGGTATGGGCTGTCCTTGCGTCTCCGGCGCCGGGGATATCGTAGTCAATGAGGCCAAGAAGTATCTCGAAGTGAACGGGACGAAGATTTGTGAAGGCGACTATATGTCCATCGATGGATTCACCGGCGCGGTCTATGCGACGAAGATTCCTGTGAAGCCTTCAGAAATCGTCCAGGTACTCAACGGGCATATGTCTGAAAACGAATCATCGCTGTTCCAGAACTACAAGACGTTCATGAGCTACGTCAACGAGCTGAAGACCATGGGCGTCAGAACCAATGCGGATACCCCCACCGACACCCGGATGGCCGTCATGCTTGGCGCCGAAGGTATCGGTCTGTGCCGTACAGAGCATATGTTCTTCGGAGGCGACCGTATCATCAGCGTCAGGAAAATGATTCTCGCGAACAATACTCGTGAAAGGGAAGCCGCCTTGTCCGAGCTGCTGCCGATGCAGCGTGGCGATTTCGAAGAGATCTTTGTCGCGTTGAACGGATTGCCCGCCACGATTCGGCTTCTCGATCCGCCGTTGCATGAATTCCTGCCGAACGACCACACCAGCCGCCATGAAATGGCGTTGCAGCTGGGGATTTCTGTCGAGGAGATCGCGCAGAAGATCAGTCAGCTGCACGAATTCAACCCGATGCTTGGATTCCGCGGTTGCCGCTTGGCCATCGTCTATCCGGAAATTCTTCAGATGCAGGTCAGAGCCATTATCGAAGCAGCTATCAACGTAAAACGTAATGGTATCGCCGTACATCCTGAGATCATGATTCCGTTGGTCGGAAACTACAAGGAATTCGATTTCTGCAAGAAGCGCGCGTTGGATACCATCAACAGCGTCTTCGCCGAGCAGGGGCAGCACGTCGAATATAAGATCGGTACGATGATCGAAGTCCCCAGGGCCGCGATCACCGCTGACGAAATCGCGCGTGAGGCCGAGTTCTTCAGCTTCGGTACGAATGACTTGACCCAGATGACCTGTGGTTTCTCCCGTGACGACGCGGCTTCGTTCCTTGGGCACTATGTCAACGACACGGACAAGCTGTTCTATGATTACGACCCGTTCGCTACGATCGATGTCGACGGCGTTGGCAAGATGGTCGAGATGGCCGCGAAGCTCGGTCGTTCCGTCCGTTCCGATATCAAGCTCGGCATCTGCGGCGAGCATGGCGGCGATCCGAAGACGATCGCGTTCTGCCAGAAGGTGGGACTCAATTACGTCTCCTGCTCTCCGTTCAGAGTGCCTATCGCCCGGTTGGCCGCGGCTCAGGCTGCGATCGCTTTGAAAAAATAGGCGGTTCTGTCGGCAATCAGAACCAAGACAACGGAAGACGTCCGATAGTCAGCGTGGCTGTCGGACGTCTCTTTTTGTCAAGTCGGCTTGAGACGTAGGAACAAAGGGGGGCGTCGGTAGTCGCTCGGCCGCCGGAAGCGTATGGATGACGGGCGTAAAAAAAGCGTCCCGGGAATCCTGGGACGCTCAACCGATAGCCAAAGCTGGGAATCGAACCCAGGACCTGCTCATTACGAGTGAGCTGCTCTACCGCTGAGCCACTTTGGCGTTCGTTCAATCGAACGAACAAAATCTAGCTGATTTTTCACTGAATTGCAAGAGTCACCGGCAAATTTACTGATGAAACTGCAACTTGACCAACCGGCTACATAACGATACCCTATGTATGGTGATGCTAACGCCGTCTTTTTTACTGAACAAGGAGATTCTACCCTGGAAAAACGATCAAAAACCGTAATACAGTTCAATGCTGTTCCTCAGGAATGCATGGTCATGCTGAATGCCCGTATGCCGAAGGCCACGCCTATCGTCGGTCCTGCATGGGTTCCTGAAGTCGCGCAGTTTCTCATCGATGTCGCTCCGGGATTGCTTGAGTATGGCGATTCCTTGGAGGATCTTTTTCCCATTTTGCTGGATGATGATTTTTCTTCAGATGATTCCTTTGAAAACTTCTAAAGGTAGTGACTATGGTCGTACTTGGTATTGAGACTTCCTGTGATGAATGTTCCGCCGCTGTGGTACGGGATGGACATGATATATTGAGCAATGTGATCGCGACCCAGATCGAGCTTCACAAGCCCTATGAAGGCGTCGTACCGGAAATCGCCAGCCGGCTCCATACCGAATGGATTTCCCAGGTGGTTTCGGCCGCGATCGGCCAGGCCCATATGACTTTATCGGATATAGACGCGATAGCCGTCACCAGCAGGCCGGGGCTCCTTGGCAGTCTGTTGGTCGGCTTGAATTTCGCCAAGGCGTTGGCCGCGACGCGGGACATTCCGTTTATCGGAATCGATCATATCAGGGCTCATCTGTATGCCTCCCAAATTGAACATCCGCTTGAGTATCCGTATCTCGGGGTATTGGTTTCCGGCGGACATACTGTAATCTGCAAGGTGAACGGGTATGACGAAATCGACGTCCTCGGGACGACGATAGACGATGCCATCGGAGAAGCGTTCGATAAAGTCGCGAAGCACTACGGCCTGGGGTACCCCGGAGGCGTCGTAATCGACAAGCTGTCGAAGACCGGCAACCCTACGGCGTTCCTTTTCCCCGGGCCTGCATTGCAGAAAGGCGAGCATCCCTACGACATGAGCTATAGCGGGTTGAAGACCGCGGTCATCAATCAGCTCGACAAATTCTGGGATGGCGTCAGTGAAAAAACGCCTGAAAACATCGCCGCCAGTTTTCAACGGTGCGCGGTGGGCTTGCTGATGCGCAGGGTCAGGCTGGCGTTGGAGGACACCGGGCTCACCAGACTGTCCGCCGGTGGCGGCGTCGCCGCCAACTCGTTGTTGCGTAGCGAGCTGAAAAATCTGGAGAACAATGGGATTACCGTCTCTTTTCCTTCATTGAAGCTCTGTACTGACAACGGTGCGATGGTAGCCGGGCTCGGATACCGTTATCTTGCCGACGGCGCGCATAGTCCATATGATTTGAACGCTTCAGCGAGGGTGACTGCTTTCAAGAAGGCGTATCCCTGAAAACATGGCTTTGGGAGGAGAGAAAGATGCAGCCTTATGATTTGGACAAAGTAATCAGGAAAATTCCGGGGTTCCCTCATGAAGGTATCCTGTTCTACGATATCACCGGTATCACGGCGGTACCGGAAGCCTACGCCTGGTGTATCGACAAGATGGTCGAGTGCTACAAGGACAAGGAGCTTACCTCCGTCGCATGCATCGAAGCCCGCGGGTTTATCTTCGCGGCTCCTTTCGCGTACAAAATGGGAATCCCCCTCGTTCTGGTCAGGAAGAAAGGCAAGCATCCTGGCAAGACCAAGGAGAAGAGCTATGCGCTTGAATACGGTACCGATACGATCGCCGTCCAGGAGATCGACGTCAAGGTCGGGGACCGGATATTGCTGGTCGATGATCTGATCGCCACCGGCGGTACCCTGCGTGCGGCCGCTGATTTGCTGGAGGAGTGCGGCGTTACCGTCGCGGGGGTGTTCGGCGTCATCGGCCTTCCGTTCCTGAACTACGAGAAAGTTCTGGCTCCATATGAAATCAATGTCCTACAGACCTATGCCGGAGAATAGAGGCTACTGACAACCTAGGAGGTTCGCGGTGGGAGAGTGGTTTTTTGCCCCTGAGCTTGTCGCGCTTTTCGTTCTGCTCGTTCTGTTGTTCTATATGCGCGGCAGTTATTCCGTCGCCATTCAGCATACCCGCGCCTTTTATACGACCTTGTGGATCAGCGCCGCAAGCATCGCTATAAATATCGTGGGAACGGCGTTCATAGTCTTTGCGCCTGCCATACCGCGTTGGTTGAACGACATGGTGCAGCTGATGTTCTTTTCCATGACGCCCGTCATGTCCGCCGCCATCGTAAGCTACATACTTCTGCAGGTACGCGATGAATTCCATGACAAGCGTACCTTTACCTGGGTGTTCGCTGTTTTCGTGATTACGCTCATCATCAATCTCGTCATTACGTTGACCACGCCGTTCACCCATCTCCTGTATTACTATGATGAGCAGTTCAATTATATCCGAGGCCCGTTGAACTTCCTTACCATGGGGTTGACGCTTTTTTATATCCTGTGCGGAATATCGCTTTGTCTGATCCTGCAGAAGTTCATCAGCCCCCAACTGCTCAGGGTGCTGCGGTGGTTCCCGATCCTGGTCCTCGTCTTGCTGAGCATCCAGATCGCGCTGCCCAATGTCCAACTCAGCGGCACCGCGGCCATGCTGTGTTGCCTTGTCTGCTATCTCAACTTCCAATCATCGAAATTGACCACCGATTCCTTGACGCTGTGCGGGAACCGGCTGGTGTTCCTGAATTCGCTCGATTATTATATGCGGCACAAGCAGGCGTTGACCATCATAGCCGTCAATATCCGGCAGTTCAAGAAGATAAATGAAGAACTAGGGACGTTCTCCGGCGACCATCTGCTGAAAAACATTGCCGATACCTTGAAAGCCCTCCCTTGTTCCGGCGACGTGTTCAGAATCGGCGGCGATAAGTTCGCGCTGATCTGCCAGCCGTCCAAATACGGTACTGTGTCGGATGTCCTGCGAAACTTGACCGAGCGGCTATGTACGCCATGGGTCGTCGACAATGTGGAGATCAATCTAGAAGCGGACATCGTTACCCTGATGTGTCCGCAGGTCGCCAGCGACCCGGACGAAATACTCTCCTTCCTGGAATACGCCATGGCGTTGCCGCCTGAGATTTCCGATGAGAGCCAGATTCCGGCCCAGGTTGAAACGCGGGTTTGCGATACAAGGATGCGCAGCAAAATGCTTCGGAGGGAAGAGGTCGTCACCTTGCTGCGCAGGGCTATCGTAGAAAACGGTTTTTCCTACGTCTACCAACCGATCATGGACATAGACGGAAAGCAGATACGGGCCGCGGAGTGCCTGTTGCGCTTGAACGACCCGAAGACCGGGCGGGCGATATCTCCCAGTGAGTTCATCCCCTATGCGGAAGCTTCCGGCTTGATCCTCCAGATCGGGTTGAAAGTCTTTGAAAATGTCTGCAAGTTTCTGCATCAATGCGATGAACAGGGGATATCGGTTCCACCTGTCTCGGTAAATTTCTCGACACGGCAATTCTATAGCGATTCGATGGTGGAACACATCGGGACGTTGCTCGCTCGTTGGAATGTGGATCCGGCGAAGATAAAGATTGAAGTGACGGAGAGTACCTTCATCGCGAATTTCTACCGGGTTGAAACCGTCATGACGCAGTTGATTTCAATGGGGATCGGCTTTTACCTCGATGACTTCGGTACTGGATACGCAAGCTTTTCCCGAATGATGTCCTTGCCGTTCGAATGTATCAAGTTCGACCAGTCGATTCTTTCCGATTCCCAACGGCAACAACGAATGCATGAAATGCTTGGGTATCTTGTGCAGGGCTTCTCCCATCTGGGGACCCGTGTCGTCGTGGAAGGGGTGGAGACGGCGGAGCAGATAGCGTACCTGAAGAACCTCAAGGTACAAAACGTGCAGGGCTTCTATTATTCTCGCCCCATGATGGAGTCTTCCTTCATGGATTCGTTGGCTGCGTCGCAGAAGAACGGCGACGTGTGGTCGGCGGTTGACAAGCGCTGATCGTAATTGCTTGTGTGGCAGACGCTTCTGCACGAACGCCAACAGGAACGACCGGGGAGTCCAAGTTTTTCGGTCGTTCCCCTTGACAAAAACAACCTGTTTCTGTATCCTTCGACAGGATTTTGCAATTGGGATGTAGTGTAATGGTAACACTGCAGATTCTGGTTCTGCCTTTGGGGGTTCGAATCCCTCCATCCCAGTCAACGATTCGGTCCCTTCGTCTAACGGTTAGGACGGGAGATTCTCAGTCTCTAAATAGCGGTTCGATTCCGCTAGGGACTAAACCGGAGGCAGCCTTGCTAGGCTGCCTTTTTTTTGCGATACTGTAACGCGGCGTCAATCATCGTCAAGGAGCATGGATACATGATCACTGCATCGAATATTTCATTGGCATACGGAACCCAAGTCCTTTTCAAGGAAGTCAACATCAAATTCACTCCGGGAAACTGCTACGGCGTAATCGGGGCGAACGGTGCGGGGAAGTCTACGTTCCTGAAGATCCTTTCCGGCGAAATTGAACCAGATACCGGCGAAGTCATCATTACGCCGGGAGAACGCATGGCTGTACTCCGGCAGGATCACTTCGCTTTCAATACCTATACGGTCATGGAGACCGTCATCATGGGATATGAGCGTTTGTACAAGGTCATGCAGGAGCGCGACGCCATCTACGCCAAGGAGGATTTCACCGAGGAAGACGGCATTCGCGCCGCCGATCTGGAAGGTGAATTCGCGGAACTCGGCGGATGGGAAGCCGAAGCCGAGGCCGGGCAGATGCTCGATGGACTGGGTATTCCCGTTTCGTTGCACACGAAGCTGATGAGCGACATCGAGGACAACATCAAGGTTCGCGTGCTGCTGGCCCAGGCGTTGTTCGGCAATCCTGATATCCTGTTGCTCGACGAACCGACCAACCACCTTGATCTGGAATCGATCCATTGGCTGGAGGATTTCCTCGAGAACTTCAACAACACCGTCATCGTCGTCTCCCACGACCGGCATTTCCTCAATACGGTCTGTACCCACATAGCGGACATAGACTTCGGCAGGATTCAGATGTACGTCGGCAACTATGATTTCTGGTATCTTTCAAGCCAGCTCGCGTCGAAGCAGATGAAGGATGAAAAGAAACGCCGCGAGGAGAAGATCGCCGAGCTGAAGGAATTCATCCAGCGGTTCTCGAGCAACGTCGCGAAGGCGCGTCAGGCGACCAGCCGGAAGAAGTTGATCGACAAGCTGACCATCGACGATATCAAACCGTCGTCGCGCCGTTTCCCGTACGTGGCCTTCAAACCCTCCAGGGAACCGGGAAGAAACATCCTTGAGATCAAGGATCTCACCAAGACAATCGATGGAGAGAAAGTACTTGACGGTTTCTCACTCATGGTCAACAACGGGGACAAGATAGCCTTCGTCGGTCCGAACCATTATGCCAAGACCGTCCTGTTCCAGATTCTCGCCGGTCTGATAGAACCCGATTCCGGTACCTATACCTGGGGTGTGACCACGAGTCTTTCCTATTTTCCGAAGGACAATTCCTTCATGTTCGAGGAGGACCTGAGCATTACCGACTGGCTGAGGCAGTACTCGGAGGAGAAGGACGATACCTACGTGCGTTCCTTCCTTGGCCGGATGCTGTTCTCCGGAGATGAAGCCTTGAAGAGCTGCAAAGTCCTTTCCGGAGGCGAGAAGGTCAGGTGCGTGCTGGCGAAAATGATGCTTGAACAAACCAACGTCTTGATTTTCGATGAGCCGACCAGCCACTTGGATTTGGAGTCCATCTCCGCGTTGAACAACGGTCTGATTGATTTCAACGGTGTTCTGCTGTTCAACAGCCATGACCACCAGTTCGTCGATACGATAGCCAACAGGATCATCGAATTCACGCCGAACGGCATCATCGACAGGATGATGAAGTTCGACGAATATCTCTCTGACGCCGGGGTCCGAGCGTTGCGTGACGAGATGTACGCCGGCAGACACCAGGCCCTTGCGCTGTAGGCTCGCTAAGCGAAGGGGAGGAGGCAGACTATGTTGTTCGTCGTTGACATCGGCAACACCAATATTGTCCTGGCCATTCACGATGGCGGGAAATGGGTCGAGCATTGGCGTATCTACAGCGATCAGAAGAAGACGAGCGATGAATATTTCGTCGTACTTGAAAGTCTGTTCACCCATGCGGGCCTCCATGCGGTGGACATAGACAAGGCGGTGATTAGTTCCGTCGTCCCGAACCTGTCTAGGTCGTTGCAGAAGAATACGAACAGATTGTTCGATGTGGAGCCGTTGATGGTCTCCCATGATATCAGGACCGGTCTTTCACGGGCGAGCATACCTCCCGAACTTGGCTCCGACCTGCTGTGCAACCTTGCGCAGGCCCATCATCAGTACCCGGACCGGGCGTGCATGGTGGTCGATTTCGGTACGGCCCTGACGTTCAGCAGCGTGGACCGCGACGGAGATGTCCTCGGCGTAGCGATCGCTCCCGGCCTCATTACCGCCGTCAATGCCCTCTTCGGCAATACGGCTCAGTTGCCGCAGGTCGAATTGAAGTTGCCCGAGACGGTTCTCGGCCGTGATTCCGTGCAATCGATTCGCGCGGGCATCATGCACGGTTACGCGGGGATGGTCAATTCGATCATCGAGAAGACTGAGCAGGAGATCGGTGAAAAATTGCAGATAATCGCGACCGGGGGACTTTCCGCGACCATCGCGCCGTTGATCCCCCGTATTGAACAGGTAGCTCCGATGCATACGTTGGACGGGCTGAGGCTGTTGGCGGAGTTGAATTGACCGGCGGATTAATTCCGTGAATTCTTCGCGACAATAATATACATTCGGGGATATCCTCTATATAATGCCTTTCGGCGACAATTTGGGATTGCGCTATTGGAGTGTGTCGTGTCATGGGGGATCTGATTCTGTCTACAACTTTGGCCGGTGTAGTGGGTACCGGTCTCGGTGGTGTTATCGGCGCGTTGTTCCGGAAGGATTCCAACCGTACCGTCAGCCTGTTGCTGAGTTTCGCCGGCGGAGTAATGATCAGCATCGTCTGCTTTGATCTGATTGAAGAAGCTATCCGTACTGGTTCCGGGATACTTTCAGTCGTATTCGGCGTCAGTGTCGGAATCGCTGTCGTTTTCCTGCTCAACTATCTGATAGATAGGAAGGCGAACGCCCACATACCGCATATTGACCAAACACATCCCAAAACCGCCGACGCGCTGGATGAACTGACCCATGCGAACTCGTTGAACGAACGGCGCCGGCGCAACGATTCCAAGGCCTCCCTGTTCGTCGCGGGAATCGTCATGGCCTGTGCGATAGCGTTGCACAATGTTCCTGAAGGGATGACCATCGGCGCCTCCTTCGTACGGACGAGCCGTGTGCTTTCCGGCACGTCGCTGGTCCTCGCGGTGCTGATCGGGCTGCACAACATACCGGAAGGCATGGCTGTCGTCGTCCCCCTGATAAGCGGGGGGATGAAACGCCGCTACGCTATTCTGATCACCGCGCTCAGCGGCGCGCCAACGATCCTCGGCGCATTGTTCGGGTATTGGTTGGGCGACATCGGCCCTCTCGGACTTTCCCTCAGCCTGAGCTTCGCCAGCGGCGCGATGCTGTACGTCGTTTTCGGAGAGATACTGCCCCAGGCGATACTGATGTACCGGAGCAAGCTCCCGACTTTTTCCATTACCTTCGGGATGCTTGTCGGATTGTTGATGATCTATCTGTAGGAAGCCGGGGCGTTTGAAGCGCCGAAGGAAGCCTAGAAGCAGAAGCGGCCGCCCTTCATGATCCGGATCTCCCTACCGTCCGCGCAGACGGCGACGATATCCGTTTCGTCGGAGCCCACCATGAAATCGGTATGGTTGAGGCTGGTGTTGCAGCCGTACTGATGCAGCTGTTCATCGGAAACCAGGGAGTCGCCGTTTGCCAGGCTGTCCGGATAACCCATCCCCAGCGCCAGATGGCAGGATGCGTTCTCATCGAACAGGATGGAATTGAATATCTTCCCGCTCCTTGCGATAGGACTGGTTTCATCAACCAACGCGCATTCGCCCAACCGTGCGGAGCCCTCGTCGGTTCGCAACAGTTTCTCCAGGACTTCTATTCCCCGTTTCGCCGTACAGTCGATCACCTGACCCTTTCGGAACGTGAACTGAACCGATTCCGTCAAAGTGCTCATGACCGGGACCGGTCTGGTCGTCGTGACATAGCCTTCGACATCGTACATGTCGGGTACCGTGAAGATCTCCTCAGTCGGTAGATTGCATATGCTCCGCCGTCCGTCGGGAAGGAGCTTGGAGCCTCCTTTCCAGACATGTTCAGGACGAAAACCAACCTCCAGGTCCGTAACGGGGCTCGTGAAATGAAGTCTGCGTATTCCCAGCTTGTTCAATTTCGCGACACGGGGCTTCACGATTGCGTCATGTTCCTCCCAGGCGGCGCAGGGATCCGGCGTATCAAGGAGCAGGATCGGAGCCATTTCCTCCCACATATCCTCTTCCGTCGCATCAGGGCCCAGCACCTGTTTCGCCCAACGGGGGCCGGGTGCGCAGATGACGCACCATGAGAGCTGATGCCTCATCCGTTTGTTCTGGATGGTTTCATGCTCGACGCTGGCGGCCTGCTGGTACGCTGCGTAATTGTCAGCGTCGAAGGGGGCGTGGTCGAGCCGTTCCTCCGTACTGTCGATTCTGATGAAGGCCCAGTCTTCGCCGGCCATTTCATAATCGATCATTTTCGAATATGCGGGAGACCGTCGGACTTGCGATATATCTTGTGAAGCGAGCCTTGCGGCCAGGATGTCGAGGTCGTCCAATGCTATTTCGGCATGGAGCGCGCCTAGCCGGTACGCGGTCTTCGCAAGCTCCCGGGCGAATTGATAGGTGCCCGGCCCTGTCTTGATCATGACGCTCTGACCTTTTCGCAGGTTCACGCCCTTCGTCAGTACAAGTCTCGTGTATCCGTCGATATATTTCTGGTTCATTTGTATTCCTCCCGTTTGTCATGTCTTGGACGATGATACCTGAACTACGGTTCCGGTATCCGTATGGTCGCCACCGTTGTCCTCAGTCGATGAATACGCCGTGTTCCATAAGCGGTATTTCATCGTTTCCAGCTGTAATCGCAGTTACGACAAGCCCCCCGTCGCCGATAGGGCAGTCACAGACGACATTGGAGATGTTGAAGGTCGTCAAGTTCTGAAGCGATTCTTCGTCGTCGATTTCCAAGCCCGGGTCCAGGCATGCGGGGTTCGCCGCTCCGAACCTGATTCTGGTCGTCCTATGCCTGTCCAGAAGGGAGACGCCATATTGCTCCGCGACCCGTGAAACCGCTGTGTTCTCGTCGGACAAGGCGAGTTCGCCGATACGGCGCGCCCCTGGATCGATTTTGAAGAACGCATCAAGAAGATGCTTGCCGTGTTCGGCATCCCAAGCGATGATTTCTCCGTTGCGGATGGTGAAGGTCGTGCCAACGACCAATTCCCCGAACAGGTTCATTGTCCGTTTCGCGGATACGGTACCGTCGGCGGAGGTCCTGTCGGCTGCTATGTACAATTCCTCAAGGGGAAGGCTGGGGATGAACGTCCGGCCGCTGGGGAGGATTTGCAGACCGCCCTCCCAATGGGCGCCGTCGGCGATGCCTACCGTGAGGTCCGTTCCTTGTGTCTGGAATCTGAGCCGCTTTATCTTCAACGAGTCGAGAAGCTTCTTCCGGTAATGGAGGAGCTGGATCTGGTTGTCCCAGGCTTTGTCCGTTTGTTCTTCATCGAGCTTCCAGATATCCTGCAACAGGTTCCACAGCGTCTCTTCGTGATTGTCCTCACCAAGAAGATGCTTCGTCCAGTTCGGTCCAGGAACGTGGACTACGGCCCAGGGCACGGCGATCCGTCTGTCGAAGATAAGCGGTTCGGCCAAGTGTTCATACTGCTGGAGCTGCACCAGGTCCGCGCAGGCCGCCGCAAGATCTTCCGGTTCTTCCCATGTTCTGTTCTCCGTATCGACTATGCGGATCATGGCCGCTCCCGTCGGTTGCGGCTTGAGGATGTCGTGTTCCACCGGCTCGACAGGTATGACGCCCAGCGGCTGGCCGTGCTTCATGACGACGATGTTCACCGGCTGCATAGTCATCTCGCTGGCTAATGCGGCGAGCAGTTTCGCGAAGGGGAGTGAAACCTCCTCGGTGTTGATGGACAAGGCGTCCCCTTCCTGTACCCGTACCATCGTCTCCAGAATCAGACGGGCGTATCTATATTGTAGGTCTTCCATGAATCCTCCGTAAAAGCCTGTACATGATACATCATCATCGCCGCGATTGGAATCACTGCCGCGTCGGTCTTGAACCGGAAACGCCTGCACCTCGATTGTATCCGTTTGTTTTCAAATAGAAAGTGGTAATATGGCAAATGGAAACATATTTTCTTTTGCTTCGGTGAAAAAGCCGCGTGTCCCCTGATCCCGGGGTATGGACGGTTTTGATGCAGAAACTGATATACGACAAGCGGAACGTACATATAAAAAAGCCCTGCGGAAACTTTTCGCAAGGCTTTCTGTAACTTTTGGTAGGATGAAAACAATTTTTAAGCGCCCGGCGGGAGTCGAACCCGTTTCTTCAGCTTGGAAGGCTGAGGTAATACCATTATACGACAGGCGCAAAGTCTTTCAACGTGTGATAGATATATAGAAATCTCGGCGAAAGGTCAAGCCCTGTATTGCGAAAAACTTTCAGAGCGATGGGAAGCACCGTTGACACGCTGGGAGCGTTACATGTTTAATGGACAGTACTTGAATCATCACCCGAGAGGGGTGTGATTTGAATTTTGACATACGAGGGTAATAGCGATGGGGCAGCGTGGAGAAGTCTTTTCTACAAGACTGGTAAAGAATGACAGAACGTATTTTTTCAATGTAAAGGAAAATATCTACGGGGACATGTTCCTCAATCTCGTGGAGAGCAAGGGAACTCCAGACGCGGAACGGTATATTCGCCAGTCGATCGTCGTCTATCAGGAGGACTTGGGGGAGTTCATCCACGAATTCCAGAAGTCGCTTGACTTCATCAAGCAGCACGCGAAGAAAAAAGAGGACTGAAACACATCCGTAACAGGAGCTTCAAGGACGCCGCGAATGACCGGCGTCCTTTTTGTATTACGAATACCTTCAGCTCGGCGGAGGTATTCGTAATACAAAATCACGACCACCGACTCAACCGGTGGTCATGATTGCATTCCCTGACCGCCCTTGTGGTCGGAACCGGACATGAGCCGGTCAACCCCTTCTTTCCGCCAGTATGCTTTCTTCTTGCGCCGGTCAATGTACCGGCGTATAGTCGATTGTCGATTCCTGGTCGGTCGATTCAAGCTTGAAAATGACGGGGCGCAGTCCGTCGTTGCAGCTGCAGATGGCGACTCCCGGTTTACGAATCCAATCGCCGAAATAGAAAAGCCCGTTTCCGGCCCCGTGCGCCAGGGCGAAGACGTATTGGTAGATTGCTTTCCATGCTTCATCGCAGAAACCTTCAGGTTTCGCATAGTCCGCATAGAATACCTGTCCCGATTGCAGCATAGGGCATGCCCGTAGTCCCTCCGCGCCATATTCAGCGGCGAGTTCCGCGTCGAACGTGGTCTTGAGTACGGTGATCTTTACTTTTTTCATGTCGGTTCCTCCATAATGGCGTCTTCCCGCCACGGCGATTGATGATGCGTCAGTTCTTTGGCGCGGCTATCCGGAAGGTCTTGCGATGGATCGGGCAGAGCCCGTGGTCGATGCACGCCTGACGGTGCGCCGCGGACGGATACCCCTTGTGGCCCTTGAATCCATAGAGAGGCCATTTCCTGTCGGCGTATTCCATGAAACGGTCCCGGGCTGTCTTCGCAAGGATTGACGCGGCCATGATCTCGTGGATTTTTGCATCGCCCTTGACGATGGCCTGGCAGGGGCGGGGAAGGTCCGGCTCCTTGTTCCCGTCTACCAGCACGATAGTGACCTCCGTTTTGGCGGCGACCTTGTCATAGGCGCGCCGCATGGCTAGCATCGTTGCCCGCAGTATGTTCAATTCGTCTATTTCCCGATGTGTCGCCCAGGCCACCGCCCAGGCCACGGCATGTTCCTTGATGTAGACTTCGGCTTTTTCCCGTTGTTTTGCCGTCAGCTGTTTTGAATCTCCCAGGAGCGCGACGTCGAAATCCTGCGGAAGCACGACCGCCGCGGCGCAGACCGGTCCGGCCAGCGGTCCGCGTCCCGCTTCATCGATTCCACAGATATTATGTATCGGCTCGAGTTCGAACAGCTCCTGTTGCTTTGTTTCCATAGCGATAGCCCCTTTTTACCCTCACTGGAAAAGGATTTGCCAATTATGCTATAATCCTGGATATATCGCGTCAAGGGCTTGGTTTGACAGGTCCCATGTGAGGTTTCCCATTGTTTCTGAAGAGTCTTGAAATTTTTGGCTTCAAATCCTTTCCCGACAAGACCCGTCTGGAGTTCGCCGATGGCATTACCTGTCTGCTGGGGCCGAACGGCTGCGGCAAGAGCAATATCGTCGACAGTATCAAATGGGTTCTCGGCGAACAGTCGACCAAGACGTTGCGCGCGGGAAGGATGGAGGATGTCATCTTCAATGGTACCGACACCCGCAAGCCTCTGAACGTCGCGGAAGTCACCCTCGTCATCTGCAATGAGAACCATTTCCTGCCCATGGACAATGCGGAGATTGAAATCAAACGCCGAATATACAGGACGGGTGAGAGCGAATACTACATCAACCGCAACAGGGTCCTGCTGAAGAACGTCAGGGAGCTTTTCTTCGATACGGGCGTCGGCAAGAGCGCCTATTCGATTCTTGAGCAGGGGAAGATAGACCAGATACTCTCCAGCAAGCCGGAAGACCGCCGTTATATCTTCGAGGAAGCGGCCGGTATCAGCCGGTTCAAGGCCCAAAGCCTGGACGCTGAACGAAAGCTTGAGAAGACCGCTGAAAACATAGAGCAGGTCGAGAACATCCTCAAGGAAGTCAAACGTACCTACGACTCCCGAAAGGCGCAGGCCGCCAAGGCGCTGTCCTATCGCGAGCTAGTGAAGGAGCAGTTTTCGCTGGAGGTCGACGTCCAGCTCTCCACACTCAAGACCTACCTGATGGTCAGGGACCACAAGACCGCCCAACTGGAACAGGCCAAACGAGATCTTGTCGCCTTGAACGAATCCTTGAAGCAGTTTGACGAGGATATCGAAAAGGAACAGGAGAGGATGCGTGAACAGGCTTCCGTCCGCATCAACATCCAGACGAAGCTACAACGTCTGGATGAATCGCAGAAAGGCAAGAACGACCAGTTGGAGCTGTTGACGCAACGGTTCAGGGATTTCTGCCATTCCAGGGACGAGGCGTCCAGCCGCGCCGAACAGATTTTGGAACGTATCAACCGCGACAAGGCCGAGATCGACGAGCTGCATGTCCGCATGGATGAGTTTGAAGAGAAAAAGAACTCCCTTGAACGGGAGATCAAGGGCTCCACGGCGAACCTGACAGCCACCCAGGAGTTGATAACACGGCAGGAACAGGAGATCAGCGACAGGGAGCTGGACAATATAGAGCAGGAACGGCTCCAGACTCAGCTTACTGAGGAGCTGAAGGAAATAACCGACGTCATTGTCGTGGAGCTGGAGCAGAAGCTCAAGGAAAGCGGATATTCAGCGAAGTCGCGCAAGGAAGCCGAGAAAGCGTTCCTGGACAAGCTCGGACGGCTTGTCTTTGCAATGTCTGAACGCATAGATTTCACGCGTAAGCTGAAGTCGACGTCAGGGCTCTCCTCGGCGGAACTGCTCAATGAGCAGGAGAAGATGTTGGAGTCGTTCGAGGAATCGATTGATGAATTGAAGAGTCTGTTCCAGGAGTATTGCGGAACGGTGCCGACCTTCATCGATGAATTCCTCGCTCCTGAGGGGATCATCACCCGCAAGCATCGTGTCGACCTGAGCATGGACGAGAGCCGGGCCAAGGTAGCGCGCAACCGGGATCGCATCACGACGCTCCGGGAAGAGAACCGGAACCTGAACGTTCAGGTCGAGAACTTCCGTCAGCATCTGGAAGAACTCCGGCTGATGCTCGGCGACCTCGCCAGCAAGCGGGAGGCGGCGCAGAGTTCAATCGACGTGCTGCAACGCTCCGTGACCGAAGCGCAGTATCAGCATGGCGACGCGGTCAGGGAACAGCAGCTGGCCGAGGAGCGTATCGCCGACACCCAGGAGAACATCCGGGCGGTCCAGGCGGAACAGAAGCAGATAGCCAACGAGGTGCGTGAGCTGAACGAACAGCTTGAGGCCTTGGTAGAGGAGATTGAACAGCAGTCGGCCAGCATCGGCAGCAAGCGCGAGGCCAAGACCGAGGCGTTCAACAAGCTTCAGGAGCTGCGTTCATCGTCCGACAAGCTCGATTTTCAGATTGAGTCGATGGGGGAGGAGATCAAGAAGCTCTATACCAACTTCTTCGACACCTACGGCAAGAGCCTGAAGGAATATGAGAACCGGCTCGATGAGGAGCTTAACGACCTGCCTGTCCTGAAGACGCGGCTCGACGAGGTAAAGAAACAGATTCAGGGCATGGGGTATATCAACCATATGGCTGAGGACGAGTTCGCCGAGGTCAAGGAACGGTACGATTTCCTCACCAAGCAGCTCGATGACCTCAACCGCGCGAAGACCGACCTTGAGCAGGTCGTCACGGAGATCAAGACCCGCAGCGAGCAGTTGTTCCTTGAAAGCTACCGGCAGATTTCCGAAAACTTCCAGGAGATGTTCCGTCGTCTGTTCGGCGGGGGCCGGGCGGAACTGAAGCTCGTCGATCCCGAGAACGTCCTGGCCACGGGCATAGATATCCTTGCCCAGCCGCCGGGCAAGAAGCTGACGCACCTTGCGTTGTTGTCGGGCGGAGAACGGTCGATGACCGCCGTCGGCCTGCTGTTCGCGACCTACATGGTAAAGCCGTCGCCGTTCTGTATCCTCGACGAGATCGACGCGGCGCTGGACGACCGCAACATCGGGTATTTCCTCAGCGTACTACAGGATTTCGCGGAGAAGAGCCAGTTCATCATCATTACCCACAACAAGCATACGGTCATGGGTTCCCAGACGCTGCTCGGCGTCACGCAGCAGGAAGCGGGCGTTTCGACTACGGTCAGCTACAAGATCGGTCGGGAGAAGGGCGCTCCCGTCATACTCAGCGAAGACAATACGGCGCTCGACCTGTCGCAGAGCAAGGGGCTGTTCGACTGACGTTCGACTAACGTTCAACGGGTAGGACGGGTGTCGTGCTTGATACGGCCAATTCTCGGCGCAAAGGTTGAATTCACATAATTATTATAGAAGGATGTGATATCAATCCTCCCTATGAGGTCGATTTTCTGATTCAATGGAAAAATGAAATAATCCCGCTGGAAGTCAAAGCTGAGACAAATATCGCGTCGAAAAGCTTGAAAGCGTATAAAGACAAATTCCACGACAAAGTCAGATTGGGCATACGTTACTCAATACGGAGCGATTGATTCAGCTGGCGACACAAGATGATGGAAACGGCATTGTTTCTTCACCTTGACACACCCGCCCCCGATGCTGTATAAGTTGCTAGTTGCAATAATTATAACTCGAGTTAGGTAATGTTTGATTCAATAAGCGAAAAATTCACCGGGATCATGCGGACGCTGTCCGGAAAGTCGAAGATTTCAGAGAAGAACATCCAGGATGCGGTCGAGGAGATCAAGGTCGCGTTGCTGGACGCCGACGTAAATCTTCGTGTCGTAAGGCGTTTCGTCAACGGGACGATGGAAGAGGCCCTCGGAGAGAAGGTCCTCAAGTCCGTCAATCCTGGGCAGCAGTTCGTCAAGATAGTCTACGACCGGATGGTCGCCCTGCTGGGAGACGAGGAACACCAGGGGCTCAACCTCAAAGGGCCCGATACAGTTTCCGTCATCCTGATGATGGGCTTGCAGGGTTCCGGTAAGACGACTACCGCCGCAAAGCTCGCGAACAGACTGAAAAAGCAGGGACGCAAGCCCTTGCTGGTCGCCGCAGACCTCGTGCGTCCCGCTGCGATCACGCAGTTGCAGGTGCTCGGCGAGAAGGTCGACGTCCCTGTATATGCTGAACTTGATTCCAAGGATCCTGTCAAAGTAGCTTCCAACGGCCTTGCGAAGGCCAAGAGGGAGCTGTACGATGTTCTGATCGTCGATACTTCCGGCCGTATGCACCTCGACGAGCAGCTGATGGACGAGATCAAGCGCGTCGCCGCCGTGATCAAGCCGGACGAGACGCTGTTCGTCGCCGACTCCATGACAGGCCAGAACGCTGTTACGATCGCCCAGGAATTCGAGGAGAAGGTCGGAATATCGGGCGTCGTCCTGAGCAAGTTCGACTCCGACACCCGCGGCGGCGCGGCGCTGTCCCTCCGTTCCGTCGTCGGCAAACCGATCAAGTTCATCGGCGTCGGTGAAAAGATCGACGATCTGGAACCGTTCCATCCTGACCGTATCGCCAGCCGTATCCTCGGTATGGGCGACGTCGTTTCCCTCGTTGAGAAAGCTCAGGAGACGATGGACATCCAGGAAGCCCAGAAAATGCAGGAGAAGATGGCGAAGAACTCCTTCGACCTGCAGGACTATCTTGAGCAGCTGGAACGCATGACCAAGATGGGAAGCGTCGATCAGATACTTGAGATGATTCCCGGCGCGAAAGGGCAGGTGAGCGAAGAAGACATCGACACGGCGGAAATGAAGCGGGAGAAGGCCATTATCCAGTCCATGACGATGTTCGAACGAAAAAATACATTGATTGTAGGCCCTACCAGACGCAAGCGTATTGCCAAAGGCAGCGGTACTACGGTATACGATGTAAACAGGCTCTTGAAAAAATTTGAAAAAATGCGGCTTACTATGAAGAAGTTCGCAAAAAATAAAAAATACCAGGCTGCAATGCTGAAACAGATGGGTATGTAGTTGAAATTCGTGTAGGAGGAATGTTGTGAGCGTTAGTATGAGACTCAAGCGGTTTGGGACGAAGAAGAGACCCTATTATAGGATTGTCATCATGGACAAGCACGCCGCGCCGACCAGTAGGACTATCGATGAAGTCGGACAGTATCACCCTGTCGAAGACAAGGAGAATCAGGTCGTCATCGATGTCGAGAAAGTGAAGAGCTGGCTTGCCAAGGGTGCTCAGCCGAGCGATACCGTTCGCCAGCTGCTGAACAAACAGGGTGTCACCATCACTAGGACCGTCCAGGACTAAGTCCTTAGGAGCGAGTCGTGGAAAAAGATCTTGTTGAATACATTGTAAAGTCTCTTGTCGATCAACCGGACGAAGTGGTCGTCAATGTCATCGAAGGTGAGAAATCCACCATCCTTGAATTGAAGGTTGCTTCCGACGATGTCGGCAAGGTAATCGGCAAGCAGGGCCGCATCGCGAAAGCCATCAGGACGATTCTGAGCGCTTCCGCGACAAAAAGCGGAAAGCGTGCCGTATTGGAGATCCTTGACTGATCATGGAAGACTTGCTCGCTACCGGTCTGCTGAAATCCTCCCACGGGATCCGTGGAGAGATGAAGGTACACTCCTATAGTGACGAATTTGCACATTTCTTCAAATTGAAGAGTGTGTCGCTTCGGAACAAGGACGGTCGCGAGCAAATACGGTCCATTGAAGGGTGCAGGATGAACGGCGACGAGCTTTTGATGAAGCTGCAAGGGATAGATTCCCCTGAAGCCGCGAAGGCTCTCGTCGGTTGGGAGATATGGATTCCCCGAAGCTCGGCGGCGCAGCTGTGCGACGGGGAGGTCTATGTTGCGGACCTCTGCAGATGCTCACTTACCGTGGATGGAAAGGTCGTGGCCAGAATACTATCTTCCATCGACGGGCCGCAGTCGTTGTTGCTGGAGGTCGAGACTCCCGATGCGAAGAAATACCTGGTCCCCTATATGGCCCGGTATGTCGGCGCTGTCGATATCAAGTCCGGTACCATAGAGCTATTGGCTCCTTGGTTGCTGTCATGAAGATCGACATAGTAACCCTGTTTCCTGGAATCGTCGAAGGATTCTTTACGAATTCGATCATGGCGCGGTCCGTCGCAAAGAACGCGATTACCTACAATATGGTCGATTTTCGAGATTTCGCTACCGATCGGCATCGTACTTGCGACGATACTCCGTATGGCGGGGGCGCCGGAATGGTGATCAAGCCGGAGCCGTTATGCAAGGCGTTGGAATCGATCGATGCGAAACACAAGCGGGTCATCTACCCTTCGCCGTCCGGTCGGCTGTTTACACAGCGATATGCCGAAGAGCTTAGCGGGGAGGACGAACTGGTCTTCATCTGCGGGCACTACGAAGGTATTGACCAACGTGTCATTGACCTATATGTTGATGACGAGATCTGTATCGGGGATTATGTAATCAGTTCCGGTGAGGTCGCTTCTTTGGTGATCATCGATGCGTTATACCGTTTGATAGAAGGTGTAATCAGCGGAGAGTCGCTTGAAGAAGAGAGCTTTACCGACGGTTTGCTTGAATATCCCCAGTATACGAGGCCTGAGACCTATTGCGGAATTCCGGTGCCTGATGTATTATTGTCGGGTCATCACGCCAACATACGTCGATGGCGGTTGCAGAAACGGCTGGAGAAGACTTTGTCGCACAGGCCGGAGCTGTTGGAGACGGCATCATTGGATGCGGACTCCAGAAAGTTGTTGAATGAATTGAAAGATCATATTGCGAAGGGGACCTAAAAGATGGACGTGATCAAGGCTATTGAAGCTGAACAGATGAAAGAGAATGCTGAGAACTTCAGCGTGGGCGACACCGTGAAGGTGTTTTTCAAGATTGTCGAAGGTGCGAACGAACGTATTCAGGTGTTTGAAGGCTTGGTCATCGCCAAGAACAATTTCGGCATCCGCCGCACATTCGTAGTGAGGAAAATCTCCTATGGAGTCGGTGTGGAAAGAATTTTCCCGCTTCATTCTCCTCGTGTGGAGAAGGTCGAGGTTATCCGCCGCGGTCGTGTCCGCAGAGCCAAGCTCTATTATGTGCGTGACAAAGTTGGTAAAGCGGCCAAGGTGCCTGAGCTTATCGTTCGCAAGAAGAACGCATAGCATCTATTCGATATTCTCAAAAAGGACGGCTTTCGTAGTCGTCCTTTTTTTATTGCTTTTTATTACAAGGAGCCGTACCGCATGGATGGGAACAAAAACAATGGAACGAAGACGAAGGGGCTCCTTGGGGAAGCGCTTGCGTCGGAATTCCTTGTTCGCAAAGGTTGGTCTATCGTTGCGAAGAACTGGCGAAGCCGGCGAGGGGAGATAGATATAATCGCTTGCGATCCCTGTGACGGTGGTTCGACTCTGGTCGCCGTGGAGGTGAAGTCCTGGTGGTCTGCATCTTGGGACGTCGAGGACTTCCAATATGCCATTCCTCCGTATAAACGGATAAAGATCCATAGGAGCTTTTCCGACTTTCTTGCATGTCATCCTCAATTGGGGTATCATTCGTTAAGAATTGATGCGATCTGTATCCAGCAGGGGCGGGTATCGCATTTCCAAGGGGTCTGAGATATGGATGACAAGACAAGACAATTCAGTGGAAGCCAGCAGGATGGCCAACGCCGCAAGAAGAACCAGGACCAGAAGAAACGTCATAAACAGCGCGGAGGCAGGGCGCAGGATCAGCAGCAGGGATCCAGGCAGTCGGAGCCGGCTTTTTCACTCCAACGGAAACCGCAACCGGTTCATCGTAGCAACATGCCTTCCGTGTATGTTCCGCGGCTTCAGGAACCGTTGCCCGTCTGTGCGATCTGCGGTCGTCCAATAGAGAATATCGCGAGCGCCGTAAGCGGCCCTTTGCCGGAGACGTATAATCATTTTGATTGCGTGCTGGCGAAAATCGCCGAAGAGGAGCATGTGCAGCCACCTTGCAAGGTGTCGTATATCGGTCGTGGTACTTTCGCGGTCATTGAAATGCAGAAGGATGGCTCTTTCGTTATCCAGAAGCGCATCGTCTATGAATCCGCCGAAACGTTTTCGGCGATGAAGCGTTTTGTCGAGGAAAACAAAAAATGAGCAATGTCCTGAACCGTAATGTCGCCATGCTGCCCGGCTCTTTCGACCCCCCGACGTTGGGTCATCTGAACATCATCCTGAGGTCGGCGGCGCTCTATGGCAAGCTGTACGTAGTCGTGGCGGACAATATTCAGAAGAAATGCCTGTTTTCCGCTGAGGAGCGCAGGGATATGCTCGCCGAATTGCTTGCGGAACATAAGAATGTCGAGGTATTCGTCTGGCAGGGATTGGTCGTTGATTTCGCCAGGAAGCATAATATCGGCGTCATGATCAGGGGTGTCAGGGCGTTGGTCGATTTTGGATATGAATTCGAGTTGGCCATGACCAACAAACAGCTTTTCCCGGAGCTTGAAGTCCTGTTCATGCCTACCGACCCCCATTATTTCCTGTTACGGAGTAGCGCGATCAAGGAGATGGCCGCTTATGGCGCGGACATTACTTCCATGGTGCCTCCGCTTGTCGCGGAAAACATGAGAAATCGAGTTAAGTTGTTGACGTAATGAACTTTTTTCGCTATGCTACGTCAAGTGTCAGAAAATCAATGTTTGTAAGAGGTTAAAATATGGCTACACCTAAATATAAGACGTCCAAATCCAAGGCCGCGTCCCGCAAGGCCGCCAATATGCGTCTCGTAAAGCCGACGCTGAGCATCTGTGGTACCTGTGGCAACTTGGTACTTCCGCATCGTGTCTGTCCGAAATGCGGTTTCTACCGTGGCGTCCAGGTGATCGACACTACTGAAGCCAACTGAGAATAGGAGATACGTCTATGGATAACAAAGAAGTCTTCGATAAACTGAAATCCTTGATCGCCGAAAAGCTCGAGATCGATGAGTCTAAGATTACCATGAACGCTTCCTTCCGCAAGGATCTGGGTGCCGATAGTCTTGATACCTATGAACTGGTCTATGCCATTGAAGAGGAACTGGGCGTTTCCATTCCTGATGAGAAGGCTAACGAATTCGAAACCGTCAAGGATGCCGTCGACTACCTTTCAACTCTGTTGAAGTAAGTTTTCGCTCCTTTCGTATTGCAAATGGCTTTTTTCAATCGATCCGGTAGTTTCGGAAAGGCTCCCTGCATCTCTTCGGAGAGACGACGGGAGCTTTTGTTGTTTCAGCGTCAGGCTGAGATAAAGTATCACGATATAGAGCTTCTGAATCTTGCGTTCACCCATCGTTCATATGCGAATGAAAGCCATGAATCGGTAGACAACAACGAGCGGCTTGAGTTCCTGGGCGATAGCGTGCTGGGTATGGTCGTCAGCGATTGGTTGTTCTGTAATCTTCCCTTACGTCATGAAGGAGATTTTTCACGGATCAGGAGTTATGTCGTCAGCGAAGATAGCCTGGCCCAAATCGCCAAGCATCTTGGAGTGGACAACTTCATCCTGATAGGCAAGGGGGAAGAGTACAGCGGCGGCCGGACAAAGAAGGCGCTGCTCGCCGATTGCATGGAAGCTATCTTTGGTTCCTATTATCTGGACGCCGGAATTGAAAGCGTCAAGGAATTCATTCTCCGTCTGCTGGTTCCTGAAATCAAGAGCGTCTTGGAGAACAAACACAAGAAGGACTACAAGACGATCCTGCAGGAATATGTCCAGAAAAAATACAAGCAGTACCCGACGTATGAATTGCTGAAACGTACAGGGCCGGAGCATGACAACACCTTCTGGGTTCAGGTGACCGTCCATGACAAGGTATATGGCCCGGCTAGCGGAAGCAACAAGAAGGAAGCGGAACAGAACGTTGCAAAGGTCGCCTTTGATGCTATCGCAGGTGAAAACGACGCCCGTTGTTGCTAATTCTTGCGATCCTTTGGTTCCATACTTCTGATTTTTTCGTATAGTCCGCCGGCGATCAGCTCCAACCGGTCCTTGACGTTCTGTCTTGGATCGTCCATGACCGTTTCCAGTAGCTGGTTCAATATCGTTCCCATCGTCGGACCGGCGGGGACTCCCATGGCCATGAGGTCCTTTCCGTTTATCGCCAGTTCTTTGACCGACAGTGCGTCGCCTTCTTTCCTGATATTCTCAATCCGCTCCTCAAGCTCTTGAACCGTCGCAGGATCGCATGCGCCGGCGATGGCACGTTGATCGGCCATCCGCAGCAGGAACAGATTCGGTATGGCGTTCATACCTACACGGGATATGAACCGTCTTACCGCGCCGTCGGACCAGTCGGGTGTGTAATGGAACATATGGTTCCTGATCAGATTGAGGATACCGTCGCGTTCTTCGTTGGAGAATTTCAGTCGTCCAAGTATCCGTCTGGCTTGTTTCTCTGATTCGAGTTCATGCCGATGGAACGTATAGGTTCCGTCTCCGTTCTCGACGCGAACCTGCGGTTTACCGATATCGTGGAGCAGCGCGGCGATTCGTACTTCCAGCGGAGCGTCCAAGTCTGCGGCGGCCTGGCATGCGAGCAGATTGTGGGTCAATACATCATGCTGATGAAAACCCCGTTGCTCTACGCCGTCGCCCGCCATAAGCTCCGGCAAAACCAGGTCGAGTATTCCACAATCCTTCATCAGTTCAAAACCGCGCAATGGTTTTTTGCTTGAAATGATCTTTATCAGTTCGTCACGGATGCGCTCATCGGAGACGTTCCGCAAGGTTCCTGACAGTTCTTTCATGGCTCCATAGGTAGCGGGCTCTATGGAGAAGTCTAGCTTCGTTGCGAACCGACAGGCTCTGAGGATTCTCAGGGCGTCTTCTGAAAAACGTTCGAACGGATTTCCAATCGCCCTCACGATTCGCAGGCCGAGGTCTTGTACTCCGTCGTGCATGTCTATCATCGCCCCGGTGAAGGCGTTCGCGGCAATGGCGTTGATAGTGAAATCCCTGCGTTTCAGGTCTTCTTCGAGGCTACGGACGAACTGCACGCGATCCGGATGGCGATGGTCATGATATTCCCCGTCGGTACGGAAAGTCGTCACTTCATACTGGAAGCCTTTGAACAGGACTGTCACCGTCCCGTGCTTGATGCCGGTCGGAATCACTTTCCTGAAAAGGGAAATCACCTCGTCCGGCATTGCGTCGGTGGTGAAATCATAGTCATCGTTCGGGATATCCAGCAACCAGTCGCGGACCGCGCCGCCTACGACATATAGCGAAAACCCGGCCGAATCGAAAACCGAGGCGAATTCCTTGATGGTCCTGTCTATCGGGAACGTATTTTTTTGCAGACGTATCATTACAGGTGAAAGCTAACCGAGCGGCCGTATCCTGTCAAGGGACGATGGAGCGAAAAATGAAATTCAAGGATTCCAAAATTTTTCACTGCAATTATTGCTTTACATTAGCACGAAATGGCAAAAAAAACAAGGCTTGTTTTATGTTGGAATCGGGTGTATAGAACATTCGACCAAAATAAAAGGGGGTCTTGCATGGAGCAAAAAAGCATGACGGCGTTGATCAGCCTGTTCTCACGCGCGTACCATTTTGAACAGAATGGACGCGATGCGATCTTTCCTGACAGTATCGCCAGATCATTGTTGTCCGACGAAGAATACGCGAAGATATCAGAAAGCATGTCCGCGGGTATTTCTTTCTTCAATCCGACGTTTGTGGGAGACGGGCGCGACGCATTACGTTGGATCGTCGATAACCAGCTGTCGCCGTCTCCGTTGGGACGTGCCGCCTATGCGGAGGACCGGTTGGAAAGGGCGGTGCGGGAGGAACGGATAGGGCAATATCTTGTCTGCGGCGCAGGGTACGATACGTTCGCCTACAGGCGTCCCGCATGGGCTGAGAGGCTCCAGGTATTCGAACTCGACCTTCCGCAGATGTCGAGGGACAAACGGATGCGTCTGGACAGGGCGGGACTGGACGTTTCCCGGAACACTCATTTTCTCGAAACCGATTTTTCTGAGTCGGGTTGGAAAAAGACATTGGAGGACGATCCCGCATTCCATCAAGGGGAGAAATCGTTCAGCAGTCTGCTGGGTGTGTCCTACTATCTTTCCGAGCCGGAGTTCCGGATGTTCCTCAAGGAGCTTGCGTCCGTCCTCGCACCGGGCAGCCTCGTCGTGTTCGACGTACCGGACGCGCTTTCATATACATCGGAGGGAGGGGCTCGGGCGAAACGGCAGAGCATGCTGGCCGACGGCGCGAAGGAACCTATGCTTGCCAGCTACTCGCCGGATTCGTTGCGGTCGTTGCTGGGGTCGACAGGGTATCGTATCGTTGAATGCCTGACGCCTGAGGAACTGACCGGACGATTCTTTTCAAGCTACAACAAGGCGAACAGGGAACATCCGGTAACGGCCTTTGACAATGTGAATTATTGTTTGGCCGGAAGGGTGTGAGAATCGACGGGGGAAACCTGCCGCCATCGGTTTTCAAGTCTCCACAAAGCCCTACATTTCGGCTTCGACCAGGTTGAACAGAGCGTGTTTTATGACTATTATATGAAACAACGCAATGAAATCTTTTGCCGCAATGAACGTCCGGTTTCGATGGACGTTCATTACGGTACAGACAATACAGGAGCCACTATGTTTCGTCCAGTGAGTACAAAAGCGGACTTTCCGCAGATGGAAGAGAATGTCCTGAAATTCTGGAATGAAGAGGATATTTTCAACAAATCGATTGAGAACCGCCCCGCGGACAACGAATATACGTTCTATGACGGTCCTCCGTTCGCCACGGGTCTGCCGCATTTCGGCCATTTGACGGCCGGTACGATCAAGGACGTCATTCCCCGCTACCAGACCATGAAGGGGAAGCGTGTATATCGTGGCTTTGGCTGGGACTGTCATGGACTTCCTGTCGAATTTGAAATTGAAAAGAGCATCGGCGTCTCAGGACATGCCGCGATTGAAGCCTACGGCGTAGCCAAGTTCAACGACGCCTGCAAGTCGATCGTCCTGCGCTATACCAGCGAATGGAAGCATACCGTCAACCGGATGGGCCGATGGGTCGATTTCGACCATGGATACCGTACCATGGACCCCGACTACATGGAGTCGATCTGGTGGGTGTTCAAGAGCCTGTACGAGAAGGGCTTGATCTACGAGGGGTACAATATCCTCCCGTACAGTCCGGCCTTGGCGTGTCCGCTCTCCAATTTCGAGGTCAACCTCGGCGGATATCGCGACGTGGTTGATCAGGCGGTCACCGTCCGTTTCAAGGTCGATGGTCAGGACGGCACCTACTTCCTCGCTTGGACGACCACTCCATGGACGCTGCCCAGCAACCTCGCTTTGGCCCTTGGCCCCGACATCGACTATGTGAAAGTCCGGGATGTCGAAAGCGGTGATTTCTACATCCTCGGCAAGGCGCGTCTCGGACATTACTACAAGGACGCCTCCCAATATGAAATCGTCGCGGAATACAAAGGGACGGAACTCAAGGGCATGACCTATGAGCCGTTGTTCCCGTATTTCGCCAATCTTAAGGAAAAGGGTGCGTTCGTCACCGTCCTCGGAGACTATGTCACCACGGAGGACGGCTGCGGTATCGTCCATACTGCGCCGGGATTCGGCGAGGAAGACTACCAGGTGTTGAAGGGGACCGGCATCCCCACCGTCTGTCCCGTCGACCTTGAATGCAAGTTCACCGACGAGGTTCCCGATTGGAAAGGGGTGTTCGTCAAGGACGCCGATAAGGATATCATTGCCTGGCTCAAAGAACACGGCAAGCTCATCAAACGTGAAAACTATCTGCACAGCTACCCGTTCTGTTACAGGACGAAGAAGCCGTTGATCTATCGCGCTCTGAGCTGCTGGTTCGTCGATGTCCCGAAGATCCGCGACAGGATGCTCAACGCCAACGACAAGATCACCTGGATGCCCGACCATCTGAAATACGGCCGGTTCGGCAAATGGTTGGAGGGAGCCCGCGAATGGGCGGTCAGCCGCAACAGGTTCTGGGGCAATCCGATTCCAATCTGGAAATGCGACGGCAGCGACTATATCGAGGTTATCGGGAGCAAAAAGGAACTGGAGGAAAAGAGCGGCGTCAAGGTCGATGACCTGCACAAACAATTCGTCGATACCCTTACCTGGCCCAGCCCCGACGGGAAGGGGACGATGCGCCGCGTACCCGACGTCATGGACTGCTGGTTTGAATCGGGATCCATGCCGTATGCGCAGCAGCATTACCCCTTCGAGAACAAGGAGCGTTTCGAGCAGATTTTCCCCGCGGACTTCATCTGCGAAGGATTGGACCAGACCCGTGGCTGGTTCTATACGCTCACCGTCATAGCCGCGGCGTTGTTTGACGAACCCGCGTTCCTCCATTGCATCACCAACGGTATCATACTGACCGCCGACGGTAAGAAGATGTCCAAGAGCGAGCGCAATTTCACCGACCCGATGGAAGTCGTCAACAAGTACGGCGCCGATGCGTTGCGCTTCGCTTTGATGAACAGCGCGGCGGTCCGTGCCGAAGATATGAAATTCAGCGAGGAGCTTGTCAAGGATGTACTCAAGTCGTTGATCATCCCATTGTGGAACGCTTATTCGTTCTTCGTCACCTATGCGAACATCGACGGCTATACGCCGGGCGCAACGGCCTGCTCCGAGCTGAACAATCCGCTTGACAAGTGGATCGTCTCCTGCGCCGAAGCCATGGTGAAGGACGTTACGGCGTATTTCGACGCCTATGATATCCAGAAGGCTTGCGGTGCGATCGTAACGTTCATCGACGACTTGAACAACTGGTATATCCGCAGGTCCAGAAGACGGTTCTGGCGAAGCGAGAACGACCAGGACAAGAAGGCGGCCTATGATACGCTGTATGCGGTACTCATGACATTCATCAAGGTCGCCGCGCCTGTCGTGCCGTTCATTGCTGAAGAAATCTACCAGAACCTCAAGACGGACGACATGCCGTTGAGCATCCATCTGTGCGACTATCCGGTCTACGATGAATCGCGGCGGGACTATGTCCTTGAAAAGCAGATGGCGCTGACCATGAAGGCCATAGCCATGGGGCGGGCCTTGCGCAGCGCCAACAATCTGAAGATTCGCCAGCCGTTGAGGAAGCTGTTCCTTGTCGACCGCGACGCCGAGGACAGGATGATACTTGAAGAAATGAAGGATATCATCGCCGAGGAGCTGAACGTCAAGGAAGTCCATATCCAGGCGGACGAGAGCGGACTTGTCGATTATTCGGCGAAGGCGAACTTCAAGGTGCTGGGTTCACGACTGGGCAAGGACATGAAGGAAGTCGCCGCATCCATCCAGAAGCTTTCCGGAATGGAAATTGCAGGGATTCTTGACGGTCATGCGAAGGATATTCCGTACAGCAACGGTGTGATCGCGGTCTCCGAGGGCGATATCGTAGTTCAAAGACGCGAGATGGACAATGTAAAAGTTGTCAACGAGGGCGCTCTTACCGTCGGTTTCGATACCGAGGTGACCGAAGAACTGTTGTTCGAGGGAATCGCTCGCGATATCGTCCGGTCAATACAGAATCTCCGTAAGGAGAGCGGGTTCGACGTATCCGACAGGATTCGGCTTGCAATCGGTGGCGATGAGACTATAGGCAAGGTCTACGAGGCTTTCGGCGACTATATCAAGGGTGAGACGCTCGCTGATACGGCGGTCTACACGGAATCGCTCGATTGCGAAAACGAGCCGGTGGATTGCGGCGACCATGCTGTGAAACTCAAGGTGGAGAAGCTCTAGTATGTCAATTGACCGTCAGACGCGAGTAAAGAAACGGCTGCTTCAGGATTCGATGTTCTTTGTCGGATTCTGCATGTTGCTATGCACTGGGTGCGTTCATCGCAGTCCGTTCGTCACACTTGAGGAAACGTACTTCCAGGCGATGGGCGATCCCGCTGAGTTCGTGCTGACGGTCGATATGGAAAAGGCCCAGCCCTTCTATGCGGACGCTACGGGCTCCCTGCAGGGGGTCGCCGCGGACATGCTGGAGAAGGCGGACCGGGTTTCAGTTGCGTTGCACCGGCAGGAGCCTGAGACTGAAGAGGCTGCGCTGCAGCTGCCGTATCCTGCCGACTTGTCCAGTTTTGATCTTTATGGCGGGATTGAAGGGGATTACTCGAAATTCATCATCAATACCGCTTTGATGTACGCCAAGGATTTCACGACGCTTTATGAAGGCGATGTGAAATACTTCAAGAGCAAGGACGGCGGATTTTCCCTTGGAATGCCGAAAAATGGCCTGATCCTGTTTTCTTCGGACGATTGGTCGTCGGTATACCAGAAGACATGGGCCAATCGCCAGCTGAGGATTCCCGTTGATATGGCGGCGCGGATGGAAGGTTCCATGATGGGAATCTATGTCGCGTCTCCCAGAACGATGATCAGCCTGGGCTTTGATATTCCGCTTACCGTAATCTTGCAGATGGAGGAAGCGTTGTTCTTGGTCTCATACGATGAAAACGACAAGCCTGTGCTGGATGCGAGCCTGAGGATGAAGTCGGCCAAACTGGCGAATTCTCTTTCAATGCTGCTCCGGTCCCAGTATGTCGCGCAGCTGCGCAGGGACGGAACGCCGTTCAATATGTCGGAACTGAAGGACCTGTTCATAACGAATGAGGATTCCTTCATAATCAATTCGATGCCGCTGACGACCTCTCAGCTGGAGAGTATCACGGTATCGTTCAATAGTCTGTTACAAAACGTCGGAGGCTTGGTATAGCATGCCTACTTATGAGTATGAATGTGATACGTGCCATCATCATTTCGAGGTGACACAAGGATATGGAGACCCTCAGCCGGAAAAATGCCCGGAGTGTCAGGGGACCTCGTTGCACCGGGTATATAGTTGTGCGGGAATCATCTTCAAGGGTAAAGGTTTCTATTGTACAGACAAGGGAACGAGCGGGAGCCCGTGCGATTCCTGTACCCACAACCACTGATCAGGCAGGAGTCAAAGATATGGAACAAAATAAAAAACGGATTCTCACCGGCGACCGCACGACGGGACGCCTGCATCTCGGCCATTATGTCGGAAGTCTGAAAACCCGCGTGGAACTGCAGGATACCTACGATACATTCATCCTGTTGGCCGATGTCCAGGCGTTGACCACCCATTTCAGCAATCCTCAGCTGATCAACGACAGCATCTACCAAGTCGCCATGGACAACCTGGCGGTCGGACTCGATCCCGAGAAAGTAACCCTGGTCCAGCAATCCCAGGTATCCTCTATCGCTGAACTGACGGTTTTCTACTCTATGATCGTCACTGTAAATCAGCTGCGCCATAATCCGACGATCAAGACGGAAGCGAAGAACTATGGATACTCTGATCTGACATACGGTTTCCTTGGATATCCTGTAAGCCAGACCGCCGATATCACGTTCTGCAATGCCGATCTGGTACCGGTAGGCGAGGACCAGATTCCCCATATCGAGCTTTCCCGAAAAATTGTCAGGAAATTCAATGACCTGTACGGGACTTCCATTACGGAGCCGGAGGCGAAGCTGAGCAGTGTCGGACGGCTGTGCGGTCTTGACGGCAATGCGAAGATGGGTAAAAGCCTTGGCAACGCCATCTATCTCTCGGACTCCGCGGAAACGTTGACGCAGAAGGTAAGGAACGCGGTTACGGATACGAACCGTATCAGCGTGAAAATTCCTGGCAATCCCGATGTCTGTACCGTTTACACCTATCACAAGGCCTTCAATCCTGATGAGACGGAAAATATCTGCGGGATGTGCCGCAACGCCCAGATCGGTTGCGTAGCGTGCAAAAAGCTTTTGGCTGAGAAGATGAACTCCATCTTCGAACCGATCAGGGAAAAGCGTCATTACTATGAGGAGCATAAGGATGTCGTCCGGGAGCTTATCGTTACGGGGACGGCGAAAGCCAATGAGATCGGAAACGGCAATCTCGCGGCGATCAAGGAGAAGATGCACGTGACGATATAGCTCGTTGGTATCCTCGTAAGCTGTCGGGCCGCTGGAGATAGGGATAGAACCCTGTATCGCCGCGGCCTTTTTTTGTGGAAAGCTCCTTTTTCCTGCTTTGCGTTTCATGTCACAGGCCGAATGTCGCAATATTTTATACTATTATCGCCAATCTGATTGCCTATCTCGCATATATAGTCAATTATAACTATATAGAACAGCAGGAGGCTTTGCCATGCATGACGTTGATGGAACAAAGCGGCGGCATGCGTATTCTTTTCTTGATGCGTTCAGAGGAACGGATTTCGAAGGGGAATGGCCGACGGTCCGCCAGATGTTTGAGATTACCTGTAAAAGGTTTCCTTCCAATATGTGCTTTCAGGCGTTTGTGCCGGAAAGGATCGTGTTCACCTACGCCGAGGCCAACGGCATAGTGAAGCGTACCGCGAATTATCTGCGGAGCGCCGGAATCTCCCATGGGGACAGGGTCGCTGTGGCGGGAAAGAACAGCCCTGAATGGGCGTTGGCCTATCTGTCGGTGCTATATGCCGGCGCCGTCGTCGTGCCGCTTGACATTACGTTGCATGACGATGAAATGGAACGTTTCATTGAATTCTCCGGGGTCAGGAAGCTTTTTATAGATTCAGACAGGATCGATCGGATACAGAGCGTCGTCGATGAGAAAATCTGCCTTGAAAAAGGGAGTGGTTTTCCATATATCCTTGATGTGGGTCTCGATGGCGAGTATGTTCCCGATGCCGCGGCAGGCGGCGACGTCGCCGCGATACTCTTTACGTCCGGTACAACGGGAGTGCCGAAAGGCGTCATGCTGACCAACGACAATTTGGTGTCGGACTGCTACTTGGTACAGGAAAAGGGCTATATGCCGTTGCGCTCCGACGATATCTTCTATGCGATTCTTCCAATTCATCACGCATATACGATGCTGGCGGTATTCTTTGAGTCGATCAGCGTCGGCGCGGGCTTGATCTTTGGAAAGCGGCTCGTGGTTTCCCAGATATTGAAGGAGCTTCGGGAAGGAAAAGTCACGATGTTCCTTGCCGTACCGATGCTCTTCAACAAGATGCTGGCCGCCTTGATGGATGGAATCCGTAAAAAGGGTCCGGTAGTCTATGCGCTTGTCAGGCTTCTCATGGGCTTTTCCGGTTTTGTCAAGAGAACCTTCGGAATAAACCTCGGCAAGAAGCTGTTCCGTTTCCTGTTGAAGAAGCTGTCCCTTGAGACCAACCGCATCTGTATCAGCGGTGGAGGGCCTTTGCCCCCCAGGACATTCAAGATGTTCAATGAGCTGGGGATAGACTTCGTACAGGGCTATGGCCTGACGGAGACAAGTCCCATTACGCATCTCAATCCTGTCCGGGGATACCGGATCGCTTCCGTCGGAAGGTCGATCCCAGGAGTCCAGGTGAAGATCGTCGAGCCTGACGAAGAAGGGAACGGGCTCATATTCTTACGCGGGCCTATGGTGATGAAGGGCTATTACCACAATCAGGATGCGACCGACGAGGTGCTGTCCCAGGACGGCTGGCTCAATACCGGAGACGTCGGCCATACGGACGACGCAGGATTTCTCTATCTGACTGGCAGGGCGAAGAACATCATCGTGACGGAAGGCGGAAAGAACGTTTTTCCCGAGGAAATCGAAGACCGGTTTCAACTCTACTCCGATATTGAGCAGATTTGTATCGTGGCCTATGAGATCGACCCCCGGCAGAAGGCCGAAGGAATCAGGGCCCTGATATATCCTTCGGACGATGCGCGGAAAAATTATGCCGACGCCTCTTCGATGCGGCGAAGGATGGAAAGCTTGGTCGCGGAAGTGAACAAGTCGTTGCAACCCTACAAGAAGATTACCAAAGTCGATATTGTAGCCGAGCGGATGGAAGAGACAAGTACAAGAAAATTGAAGCGGTTTGTGATACATCGCAAATACGCGAGTTGAAGCCGTACAATGAAAGGACCCCCAGGGAGTTGTAAATCTTGACGACTGGGGGTCCTGCGATGTTCGCACGGTAGAGATCAGAAGCCCATCAACCGATCATCCATCGTTACGTCCCATATATGTTCATACCATCATCCGGGGCGTCAGACCATCTACCCTAGAGGTATAATATCATGTCAACCGGAGGGAATCGTCCTCGTCCATCATCTGTACGAACACCATCAGCTCCTTGCGTGAGGATACATGAAGCTTCATGTATATGCGCTTGTTGTGGGTCTTGATCGTATTGATGCTGAGACAGAGGATATCGGCGATCTCCCTGGCTGTGTAGCCCTTCATGTAGAGATTGAAAACAGACCGTTCTGCGGCGGACAGCGTTTTGATGTTTCGCAGGAACTTCTGATACAGGGTGAAGTCGTTCGACGTCTCGGAAAGCTGCTCCTGAGCCTTGGTGGTATCTCCGTTTTCGCCAACGTCGTCCCGGGTCGAGAGAAATTCAATCAGGTCGTCGATTTCAAGGATGCGCGTCCTCACATCCGGTTGAAGACTGTTCGTCTTGATCTTGTCGATGACGCCTACCACGGGTTTGATGTATCTTCGGCTGACGATGGCAGTCCCCAGTATGCTCAGGATCATGAACAGACCCAACGGGATCAGCGTCCGGAGATTCCTTGAAAATATTTTTGTCGTGACATCCTGGTAGGGGACGAGAATCGACAGCGCCCATCGGTCCTTCGCATATATGGAGTCGAAAGGATAGAGCGATAAGCGGGTGTCCAGACCCATGTACATTGAAGCGTTTCCGTTCTGGCGATACACATTCACTATTCCGTCAGAAGCCGTCTGCAACGGGCCTTCAGAAAGATTCAAGGGATATGCGGGGTAGTTTCCGGAAAACAAAGCCTTTGAAACATCAAGGTCACCGTTTTCCAGGACCGGCGATATCATGCCGTACATTCGCGAATATACGGTATTGTCCGGCGAATAAGCCAGCTTGAACAGCATCGAACTCACTTCAAAGCCGCAGACACCCAGAACGGTTCCGTCGGAAGCGATAAGCGGCGCAAGGCAGAGCAGCAGGTTCTCCTTCCCGGCGGAAAGCGTATCGTCCACGACCCATCGGTATTTTCTGGAGAGCGGGACGGTAGGGGGCTTCGTATTTGAGACGACGTCGTTGAAATAGCTGGAAGAATGAATGTCGAATTCAAGGGCCCACTGCGGCAGCATGTTCATACCCGTGTTTCTGGCGATTGAATACGGTCCCCGCAAATACCGGAAATTGGGAAAGGAGGCGTTGACTGCGTTCGGCTCCATGTTCTTGATGAAGATGCCCGCTCGAGAAAAGCTTGCGTTCGGCAACGAGGGATTTACCGTAGCGTCCAGAATCAACAGGATGCCGCTGCTTTTGGTCTTTTCCAAAGCGAATATCATTGTATAGAGGGAATCCTGGAGCAACGGCTCCAGAAGCTGGGGTTGATCCTCCATGTCCTTCGGCCGGAACCCCCGTTCATGAAGCCTGGACTCGATTATATCGGCGAGCCCCTTCGCCATCTCCACCGTCCGAACGGAAATATCGCCGAAATCATCGTATATGTCCGACGAGACATAGGAAAGTTCACGTTGAAGGAACTGGGAGTTCTCCTCTCTTCCGAAACCGAAGACTCCCGTCGCGAAAAGGATGATTACGATACCGAGCATGATTGATACAAGGTAGAGGACGAAATAGAGTATCAGTCGGAACTGCATGGAACGGCTGTGCTTCTCCGGCCTTTTGAACAAAGCCCAGTTTCGTCGCAACGTAGTGAATAGTTTTTCCATAACAGGTTCCGAAGCCTAACGGTATTGCGACACGAACGCTTCGAAATCCCCCTCGCTGGCGAGCGCGTAAGCCTCGTCCGGCGACATTTCACCGACAAGAAGGAGATATTTTTCTCTAGCGGCGCGCGCCATGGACTTGAAGTTCTTGTCGATGCTCTTCCCTAACGTGTCGAAGCTTTCAAAGGTCGGCGGAATATAGAAATCATATTCAGAATGCATGGTGATCGCGGCTTGCAGGAGCTTCTTGATGTTTTCATCCTCCACCTGCTGAATTTCCTGAGCCATGCTGTTTGTAAACGCTTCGTTCGTAACAGGGAGATAGCCGGTCGAAGAGACGAACCGCATGTTTTGTTTTGGTTCTGTGAACCATTTGAGGAACAGCGCCGACGCATATTCCTGTGCCGGCGTCGCCTTCATCACGCACATGCCGCTGCCGCGTTGAATGGATATGCTCCCGCCCCCCTGGAAGGTTGGATAGGGGAGGATGGTATACGTAACGTCCTCCGTAGTATTGTCCGGATAGATGATCTGCGAACCGTAGAAGAGGATTCCGGCTGTGGAGCCGGTGGAGCAGACAAGCTCTCCAAGTTTCGAAAGATCGCTGGAATAGCCGTCGAAAACGGCATATCCGCCACGTACCGCGGGTTCGTATACGCTGTCCCATATCCTGCGGAATTCAGGAACGTCACAGGAGAGGCGTTCACCCGTGATCGGTTCGATACCTAGCTGCTTCAGACCGACCTGGAAATAATTGAACACGGAATCGGTGGTAAAGAAGGATTTCCCGTCGCCAGGAATATCAGGTGTATGTGAATCGGTCCATTCGTAATACCTGCGGGAAACCATGGAAAGCCGTTCAAAGTCCTTGAGCGCGTCAAAATCAGCGCCGGTAGCCGATGAAAAACGATCAAAGAGGGTTCTGTCGACAAACAGCACTTCCGTTGACTTCGCGATTGGAAATACATAGAGGCTTCCATCCTCCAGCCGGCCTTCTTCAATGAACCGAGGAAGATACATGGCAAGCTCAGCGTCGCTGAACTGGGAATCCAATTCCGTGAGCAGTCCCTTGTTGGCCAACTGCAACGCGATCTTCGGATAGCAGGTGGCAAGGTTAGGAAGGGTGGGAGAGCCCGGATCACCGTTCGCTGCGGCCAATAGCTTTTCCTGCAAGGTAGCGGAACTGGAGATGGACGTCACGCTCAGTATGATTCCGTTTTCTTTGCCGACCGTAGCGTTGAACTCATTGATCAGATCGTCCATCGTCGTCTGCATCTGTCCGCCGAAGTTATGCCACATGGTGATGGTCACCGGTTTCGATGGATCAAGGAGTTGTTTCCTTGCACATCCGTTGAACAACAGAATACAGCACAACACACCCAATAGACAGAGTAAGCCCTTGTTCTTGCGCATCATACCGTCCTCTCCCTGTAAGCATGATATGTAATTCTCCATCATCTTTTCATCTATGTACAGAAGAAAAAAGAAAAATCACCCCAAAAATCACCCTTTCAATCATCCCAAGGGTGATTACGGCAATTGAACCGCAGCGTACGATGAATCATCAACCTGTTTGGTCCGTTGTCCGAACGATACGAAAATCCAAAACGCAATAGGGGGAGCATGATGGAAAAGCAACACAGATGGAGACTGTACTATGAACCGTTTCTCAGTATGAACTGGAAACCGGTTCCTCCTGTCATAACCCGGATTCAGCCGGGACTTATGACAATTCAAGAGCGGGAGCTTCAAAACAGCCGCAACCCGATTGAAAACCTTTCTCCACGGGAAAAGGAAGTAGCGCATCTGATCTTGAAAGGCTATACGGTGGCCGATATCGGCGAGTACCTCTATATTTCGACCGGTACGGCAAAAACACACAAGAACAATATCTACCAGAAGCTCGGAATCAATACCAAGCGACAACTGTTCGAGCTGACCATGGCGGGGTAGAACGTCACATGCCGATGGCGGGCTTGACCTCCTGCCGTCGGCAGGTCTCTGCGGGACGTGCCGACGCATCGGCGTGGCCGTCCTGCGTAGCCGTCCGTACCGCCTGTTTCTTCTCAAGCTCTTCCCTCGCTACGGCGAGCATCAGCTTGATTCTGTTTTCCTGGTTCACATGAGTCGCGGAAGGGTCGTAGTCAATCGGTACGATGTTCGCCTGAGGTATCATTTCTTTTACCTTGCGGATCATCCCTTTGCCGCAGATGTGATTGGGGAGGCATCCGAAGGGCTGCGTGCAGACAATATTCGCATATCCGTTTTCAGCGAGTTCGAGCATTTCCGCGGTCAACAACCATCCTTCGCCCATTTTACAACCATGTCCGATTACACCGTCGTCCAGCGCCTTGGTCTTCGCATAGGGAGAAGGGGGGGTGAACTGAGGATATCTCCGTACCGCGTCGATGGTCATTTTCTCTATCTTGGTCAACAGCTTCATGACGCAACGTGTTCCTGTCGATATCCAGAAACGACCGCCGTAGAGCTTTCTGTCGGTCGCGGAATTGTCGCAACCGTACATGACGAACCCGATAATACCGGGAAGCATCACTTCGCAGCCCTCTTCGTATAGCAGCTGTTCCAGATTGTTGTTGCCGAGGCTCGCATACTTCATGTATATCTCCCCGACAATACCGACCTTGATTTTCGGCACGTATTCAACTTTGACCGTGGCGAAAGAATCAACGATGTCGTTGAGATTCCTGCGCATCGCGGCCAAGGACCAGCCCCGACCGCGCTTGAATTGGGACGACAGCCTCTCGTTCCAGCGGGATACCAGAGCGTCCGCATCGCCCGTATGCAGCTCATAGGGCCGTACCTGGTTCTTGAGCAGCATCAGCATGTCTCCATAGATGAGCGCGGCGAACGCCTGCAACAACATCGGTACGGTAAGCTTGAAGCCTGAATTGCGCTCCAGCCCCTTGAGGTTCAGGGAGATGACCGGAATCTGTCCGAATCCGGCGTGTTTCAATGCTTTTCTCAGCAGGAATATATAGTTGGAGGCTCGGCAGCCGCCGCCTGTCTGGCTAATGACCAGCGCCGTCTTGTCAGGATCGTACTGACCGCTGTGCAATGCGTCGATCATCTGGCCGATAACGAGCAGGGCGGGATAGCACATGTCGTTATGGACGTATTTCAAACCTTCCTGTACGACGTTCGGACCATTGTTCTCAAGCAACACGACGTGATAGCCATGGTTGGTGAACACGTTCTTGATCAAGTTGAAATGGATGGACGCCATGTTCGGTATCAGGATGGTGTAGTCCTTCTTCATCTTTTTTGTGAATTCGACCCTATTGTGCTGCTCGACCATAACCGACCTCCGTACCTACAGTCCCACTGCGGCGAACAAGCTGCGCAAGCGAATCTTGACAGCGCCCAGATTGGTGATTTCATCAATCTTGATCTGAGTATATATTTTTCCGGCGTCTTCAAGAATCTCTCTGACTTCGTCGGTGGTTACGGCGTCGAGTCCGCACCCGAAGGAGACCAGTTGCACGAGCTGCATGTCGTCTTCCGTCCGAATCAGCTTCGCTGCGTCGTACAGCCTCGCATGATACGTCCATTGATTCAGCACGGTACGCTTGTCCTTCTTCGACTGGACGCTGACGACGTCCTCGCTGACGATCGACGCGCCAAAGGAAAGGATCAATTGGTCTATCCCGTGGTTCACCTCCGGATCGACGTGATAAGGGCGGCCGCTCAGTACGATGATCGGACGTTTCTGTTCTCTGGCCCTGGCGATTATTTCTTCGCCGAAACGCCGAAGGTCGTCCATATAGCGTTGAAGTTCCTCGTAAGCCTTGTTGGCGGCATGTTGAATCTCCGCCTTTGTAATATCGGGAAAACGGGGACGCAGAATTTCAGCCATGCGTCTTTTGAACGTCCCCTTGTGGTTCAGCCCTACATAGTCGCAGATAAAGTCGATGCCGCGTTCCTTGAGCTCTCCCATGTTCGCGTTGATGACCTCTGGATAATAGGCGACTACAGGGCAGTTGAAATGGTTGTCCCCCTTTCGCTCATCTACATTGTAGCTCATGCAAGGATAGAAAATATGCTTGATCCCCTGATCCGCGAGGTATTGCACATGCCCATGGGCGAGTTTCGCCGGGAAACAGACGGTATCGGAAGGAATCGTCGCCTGACCGTCGAGATACAACGCCCTGTTTGAAAACGGGGAGAGGCGGACGGCGAAGCCGAGCGCCGTAAAGAACGTATGCCAGAAGGGGAGCAGTTCAAACATGTTCAGGCACAGGGGGATTCCGATATCGCCGCGAGCGGCGTTTTGAGCCGGCGTATAGGAACTGAGCCTGCGCTGTTTCCATGCATAGATGTTCCGTAACGATACATCCTCCATCGCGGCGGCCTTCGTTACCGGCCGTTCGCATCTGTTGCCGCTGATGAACCGGCGCCCGCCGTCAAAGGTGTTGATGGTCAATTGGCAATGATTGCTGCATCCGTTGCAACGAACCGAGCGGACATCGTGTCTGAGCGAGGAAATCTGTTCAAGGGTGAGCAAGGTACTCGGCCTGCCGGCCTGTTTCTTGAGATACTGTTCCTGGGCGTACAAGGCCGCGCCATAGGCCCCCATCAGCCCCGCGACGGACGGGCGAACCACCTCGGCGTCCAGCTCTTTCTCAAACGCCCTCAGCACGGCGTCGTTGAGAAAGGTCCCGCCTTGCACCACGACATGCCTGCCCAGCTCTTCGGCGCTTGTCGCACGAATCACCTTGTACAGGGCGTTCTTGACGACGCTGATGGAAAGCCCGGCGGAGATATCCTCAATGGTAGCTCCATCTTTCTGCGCCTGCTTTACGGAACTGTTCATGAAGACCGTACAGCGACTTCCAAGATCGACCGGATGTCTTCCTTTCAGCCCGAGCTTCGCGAAATCATCTATGGAATACCCCAGCGTATTCGCGAAGGTCTGTAAAAACGAACCGCACCCGGAGGAACACGCTTCGTTCAGAAATATGTTGTCGATCGTACCGTTGTGGATTTTGAAGCATTTTATATCCTGGCCGCCGATGTCAATGATGAAATCGACTTCCGGCATGAACCGTTTCGCCGCCGTGAAATGCGCTACGGTCTCGACGACCCCGTAGTCGACGCAAAATGCGTTCTTAACGATATCTTCGCCATATCCGGTGACCGCCGCGGCGGTGATGGTGAGACGGGGGTTCTCCACCATGAACGTCTGAAGATACTCCCGGATGATAGGTACAGGATTTCCCGTGTTGCTTTGGTATCTCTGGTACAGGATTTCCCCATCCTCTGAGACGCAGGTGGCCTTGACCGTAGTGGAACCGGCGTCTATGCCGAGGAACACCGGACCGGAATACCCCTCCGGCGATTTCGTAGGCACGGTCGCCTGAGCGTGGCGTCGGACGAACCTCTCATATTCTGCTTCGCCCTCGAACAAGGGATCGATGGAGAGGAAGGTCGCGTGTTTATGATAACTCTCCAACCGGGAAATCAGCTGGGGAAGCTCTACTCCTTCGCCATGGGCGTAGTTCGCCGCGCCGAGTGCGACATAGTATAACGAATTTTCAGGACAGAGCCCGTTGACATGGAGCGTTTCATCGAATTGCCTGCGAAGCTGGGCCATGAAGGTCAGCGGACCGCCAAGATAGGCGACGGCCCCTCTGATCGGCCGCCCTTGGGCGAGGCCCGCAATCGTCTGGTTCACCACCGCGGAAAAAATGCTCGCGGCGATATCCTCCCGTTTCGCACCCTGATTGATCAATGGTTGTATATCGCTTTTCGCAAACACGCCGCAACGCGATGCGATAGTATATATCTGTTGGGATTGCGAGGCCAGCCGATCCATATCATCCTGGGTCACTCCAAGCAGGGTCGCCATTTGGTCGATGAACGCGCCGGTCCCCCCTGCGCAAGAGCCATTCATGCGGACTTCCAGCCCGCCGTCGAGGAAGAGTATCTTGGCGTCTTCGCCGCCTAGCTCGATAATTACATCGGTACCGGGTATATAGATGTTCGCCGCAAGTCTTGTCGCATAGACCTCCTGCACGAAAGGGATATCACAGGACTGCGCCATCCCCATTCCGGCGGATCCGGAAATCGCCAGTTGAGGAACCTCAGTCCCGACCAAGGGCAGTATCCGGCGCAGGACCTCCGCGGTTTTTGAAGGAATCTGTGAATAATGACGCTCATATGAGGAATGTAGCAATTCCCCTGAATCGGATAGAACCACACATTTCAACGTGGTAGAACCGACATCTAGCCCGATCTTCACCGAAATACTCTCCCCTTGAATACCTATAGTCAGCGCTTTATTGATATTTTTCGAAGTTATTACAGAACATAGTGGTTTCTTTGAAAATGGTCAAACACGTTGTAAGTTTTTTTAGACACTAGCGGTGAAATGTGTTATTTTATAGCAAAATCTTAGCATCGGACATTATTCTTTATCTGTTAGGTTTTTAACGATTTTTCAACATGTTCAAACTATTGGGCGCGATCTGTCGTGGTACATGAAGCTCCCGCCTGTCGTCCGGCGGGAATATCCGTTGTCAGACCAGGCCGCCCGGGCCGATGGGAAAAGCTCCGGCTTTGGAATCAGTACGACAGTGCGCTCCAATGCGGGAAAACACGAGGCACGATTCCTCCCGCCGGACGCTCCTTGTATCGGTCTCCGGGGAAACGTCGGTTTTCCGTCAGTTCATATCGGAAGGTTCGCTCGAACGGAATATCTTGCCGTCAACGCCAAAATCATACGTGACGGTGTCCTCAACGGCTTTTTCCAGCAATGCTTCAATTCCCATCGCATGGTAATGCTCAGTTTCAACGGTTTTGTCAGGTCGGACCAACGGATGCTTCGGGCTGAAGATGACGCAACAGTCTTCGTAGGGCAGGATGCTCGTCTCATACGAGCCAATCGCTTTGGAGGTGGCGATGATCTCCTCCTTGTCCATGCCGACGAGCGGTCGAAGCACGACCCTGTCGGACATGCTGTCGGTGAAAGACATGCTTTCCAGAGTCTGGCTCGCGACCTGCCCCAAGGCTTCTCCTGTGACAAGACACATGGCCTCCGCCTTTTCAGCGATCGCGTTGGCGACTTGCATCATGCAGGCCCGCATCATGAGCGTGTGTTCCTCTTCGTCGCTATGGTCGCGGATCCAAAGCTGGGGCTCAGTGAACGGAACCACGTGCAGCCGTGTGCCTTGGACGAACGGCGAAAGAATCGAAGCGAGTGCTTTGACTTTCTCCAACGCCATTTCAGAAGTATACGGATAGGCATGGAAATAGACGCATTCCTGCTTGAGACCCCTCCGCGCCATTCTCCAGCCTGCGACCGGACTGTCTATGCCGCCGCTGAGCAACAGCACCCCTTTGCCTGCGCAAGTCACAGGTAGTCCGCCAAGCCCTTTCTGTGGCGAAGTATACAGGTATGCGTCGTTACGTATTTCGCAAAACAGGGTCTTTTGCGGACGCTTGACGTCGACATGCATGGACGGATACCGGTCCAGGACGACGCCGCCAAGCTCACAGGCGATCTGATAGCTGGTCATGGGAAAGCTCTTGTCGCTACGGGACGCCTCGACCTTGAAGCTTCCGGTCCCAGCGCAAAACGGTTCTTCCGCGATCAGCCGCTCCGTTGCGGCGACAATCGCAGCAAAGGTCTTTTCGCATCGTACCGCCCGTGAAAAACCGACCACGCCGAATGTAGTCGAGAACGCCTTGTCGGCGATATCATCCGGACAGGCCGCTTCTATTTCAAAATAGAGCCGCCCCTTTTGGCGGGTACATGTGCTTTTCCATGGCCGGAGCTTGTCCTTGATATTATGTCTGAGCCGTTTTTCAAAAAAATCCCTGTTAAGCCCTTTCAGAGAAATTTCACCAAGGCGTACCAAATACAACTTTGTTTCCATACAAACTCCATAACGATTATTTCAATGTCGAGAAACGAGACGGCGCATGTCGCAAATAGGTGCTGACAATTGCATCCGCCAAGTGTTCCGCGCTCTCCAAGGTCGTTTCATACCCATAGGAGAGCCGAACGGCGGAGCCGGCAAGCTTCGTATCGAAGCCCATGGACAGAAGGATTCCATCGCCTTTCTGTTTCGCGTTGTTTGAACAAGCGGAACCGGAAGAAACGCAAAAGCCCTGGTCGAACAGCATACGCGTAAAGACTTCGGAAGGAATCCCTTGGACTGAGAAGGAGAGGATATAAGGACTTGATGGACGGTCGGAATCGACAGAAGGGGAGAGCTGGACGATTCCGGGAGCCTCCGCGGCGAGCCGCCGCTCAAAATATCGCTTGATAGCGACGGCGTTCGTAAAATGCCCGTCCAGCTCCACGGAAGCGTCGTTCAGGGCTGCGGCCATAGATGCGATGCCTGCGAGATTCTCAGTTCCCGGACGCATCCCGTTCTCCTGTCCGCCACCCCTGCTGAGCGCCGCGACCGCGGGATTCGTGTTGTATAGAAAGCCTACGCCTCTCGGCCCGCGGAATTTATGCGCGCTGAACGCCGCGGAATCAACGCCCAGCTCCTTCAAATCTACAGGAATCTTGCCCAACGCCTGTACAGCGTCGCAGTGCAAATGAATATTACGGCCGGTCTTTCGGGAATGCTCTCGCAGCACGTCAGAAATCGCGGCGATATCCTGTATCGTGCCCGTCACGTTGTTGACCAGCATGCAGCAGACCAGCCGTGTTTTTTCCGTGAGCGCTTGGGATATCTGCTGCGGCGTAACATAACCGCCGGGAGTCTGCAGCTGCAGTACCTCCCAGCCGAAGTCGGAGAGTATCTTGACATACTGCGTTACCGCCGCATGCTCAAAACGGGGGATAATGACCTGTCCCGGAGCCTTATTCCTCAACAGCGAATTCAGGATGATCGCGTCACTCTCGGTTCCTCCGCTGGTGAATGTAATCGATTTCGCATCGGCCCCCACCAGTCTGGCGATCTCCTGGCGCAATTCCGACAGATAGCGAAAAGCCCGCTGACCCTCCTTGTGAATAGAGGATGGGTTTCCTATATATTCATGTGCTGTATCAATATATACAGTAGCGGCATGTTCTGACATCGGTGTCGTCGCCGCCCAATCAAAATATCCTTGATAGTCCATAACGCCCTATATCATGGTCTAAATCAAAGCGATTTGCAAGCGTCGGAGACATGAAAGAGGCGGATGCAGAACGTTATATTTTTCCTATCATCTTGCTCAGACAAGCGCTTTGCTGTATAAAAACCCTATGAATACCTGTTGCAACGCCACCTTGGCGGGGGGGCAGAAGACCACCGTCCTCCTCGCGGATGATTTTTCCGATCTTTCGACCCACCTCAGCGGTTACGGAAACAATGTCCTTTGGATTCTGGATGAAAATACGTCCAGGCTGATACGACCGCTCCCACAGTGCAGAGTCGTCCTGGAAGCCGGTGAACCGGCCAAGAACTGGCAGAGCGTTGAACGCATCCTGCGGACCGCCGTTGAAGAGGGGTTGGCACGCGACGGAAGATTCATAGGGTTCGGAGGCGGAGTCATCTGCGATATGGCGGCGTTCGCCGCTTCGCTCTATATGCGGGGGTGCCGGGTGACGCTGGTTCCCACCACCTTGCTCGCGATGGTCGACGCATCGCTCGGAGGAAAGACCGCCATCGATTTCATGGGCGGCAAGAATCTCGTGGGAACCTTCTATCCCGCCGACGAAGTGCTGATCTGCTGCGATACGCTGAAGACCCTTTCCGACAAGGAATTTCTGAATGGACTCGCGGAAGTAATCAAGCATGCGCTGCTGTCGCAGGATGAAAACCTATACAAGCTGCTCTTGCTCAAGAAGAACCAGATCCTCAATCGCGAGCCATCGGTGCTGAGGAATCTCGTGACGCTTTCCCTGGCTGTCAAATGCTCCTACATTGAACGGGATCCCTGTGAGAAAATGGGCGTCAGGCAGGCTTTGAACCTTGGACATACCTTCGGCCATGCGCTGGAATCCTGCGGGAGATTCTCCTGTTGGAGCCATGGAGCCGCGGTCGCATGGGGGACCTGCCGTGCGCTGGAAGCCGGGGTGCGGCTCGGAGTGACCGACGAACATTATGCATCAGGAGCGACCAAGTTGTTCGCCCTGTACGGATATGATATCAACTACCGTATTGGCCGCGGAGATTGGCAGCTTTTCCGCCAGAGCCTTGCGAAGGACAAGAAGAAGCTCGACGGTATGGTCCAGTTCGTTCTTCTGGAAGGGCAGGGAACCCCTGTATTGAAACCGCTTGACATATCCCTGATACAGAACCTCGTCATCAGCAAACCGATTTAAAGAAATATAATCTTTAACTCAGTCTTAATGTATGGATACTGTCCGAAGACTTTCTTTTTCACTAGCATGATATATGTGAGGACGGATTATGCGTAAGACGAAGATTATCTGTACGATAGGCCCTGCGGTCGACAACGATGAGATATTGAAGAAAGTCATCCTCAATGGAATGGACTGCGCCAGATTTAATTTTTCCCATGGGACGCATGAAGAACATGCGGGCAGGATCGCCCGGGTGAAACGTCTCAGCGCTGAACTGGCCCATCCGGTGGCGTTGATGCTTGATACGAAAGGCCCGGAGATTCGCATCAAGGATTTTCAGGAAGGCTTCGTCAATCTGGAGCCCGGGGCGGAGTTCATGCTGTATTCCGACCCGGACAGAATTGGCGATGTACGCGGCGTTGCCGTGAGCTATCCGTATCTTGTAGAGGAAATCTGCGTCGGAACCACTATCCTGATTGACGACGGACTGATCGCCCTTGACGTTACAGCGCTCGCCGGAAACGATATCGTCTGCGTCGTTCGCAACGGCGGCAGGATCAGCAACCACAAAAGCATCAATATCCCCGGCGTCTTCATCGACATGCCGTATATCAGCGCGACCGACAGAAGCGACATCCTCTTCGGAATCGAACAGGGCATCGATTTCATTGCCGCATCATTCGTCAGGACTCCCGACGACGTCAGGAAGCTGCGCAAGCTCCTTGATGTCAACGGCGGCAAGCGGATCCAGATTATTTCCAAGATTGAGAACGCCTGCGGCGTCGATCACCTTGACGAAATCATTGAATGTAGCGACGGCGTCATGGTCGCCCGCGGGGACATGGGGGTTGAGATTCCATTCAAGGAATTGCCTCCGATCCAAAAGGAAATCATCGAGAAATGCTACAAAGCAGGCAAGCATGTCATCACCGCGACGCAGATGCTCGATTCCATGACCTATCATCCAAGACCTACTCGCGCTGAGGTTTCCGATGTGGCGAACGCGATATATGATGGATCGACGGTGATCATGCTGTCAGGGGAGACCGCGGCGGGACGGTACCCGGTGGAAGCGGTGAAGGCCATGGCGGAGATCGCTGAATATACCGAGTCCAAGATCGACTATGAAAAACGTTTTGCGAAAAACCGTCTGAACCTGGGGCGCGACATTATCAACGCCATCGGAAGCTCTGCTTGCGACGCCTCCTACTTCATGGACGCCAGGGCGATCATCTGCGTCAGCATGACGGGCAGGACGGCGAGGGTTGTATCCCATTATCGCCCCTCCTGTCCGGTAATAGCCGCCGTCACCGATGAAACCGCATGCCGTCAGCTCATGCTTTCCTACGGCATCATGCCGATTCTCGCTACGGTCCAGCCGACTGTGGACGATACTATCCTCCATGCCTGTGAGCTTGCCAAGAAGACCGGACTGGTCAAGGACGGCGATCTGGCGATCGTCACCTGCGGTTCCGCGATCGGGATAGAGACGTCCACAGATACCATGTACATCAAGACCCTGTGACATTGGGGCATGGAACAGAACAGGTCGCCTGCGAGTGGACAGGGCGACCTGTTCGACTAGTCGTTAAAGGATTGCATCAACCGTTCATAGGCCTTTTTCGTTACCCGCAGCTCGTTCGGGAACTTGTTCTTGTCCAATTCCTCCAGGAGCTGTCCCAAAGCGTATATGGACGTATCCAAAGCCTCGAAACAGTTCTTGTTGACCCGGAAGGTGTAGACCCCGTTGCCGTTCGTATCAAATTCCACGAAGCCGAGCTGTCCCCGTTCCTTCTTCAGACGGACGAGGGCCAGTATCCACATGAGGTTGTCGACCAGCAGAGAGGGCTCGGCGGAAGTGAACAGACCATCCGGAGCTGACTCCAGGATACCTTTGTCGGTATCTATTTTGCCATTCAGCTCAAGCAACGTGAAGAATTTCTCCCCATAGTGGATATAAGCGCCGTGATAGGCGAGGGCGGCGTGGAAATTCCGAGGACGCCGGCCTGCGTTCATATTCTGCGTATATAGCCAGGAGAGATCTGTAAGGGGGATGATCACGACGGGAATCTGTTTCTTCCCTGACAATTCGACAGGATATGTCCGTCGATATACGGTCGCCGACGGAACCTGCGTATCCTCAGGCACCTTGCGGTTCGGATCGCCCGTCGTCCGTTTTTCGTTTTTCCCCTCGTCCTTGCGCCGCTCGTCACGGCGGGACTCCCTCTCCTTGCGTTGCGATTCGGCGTCATGCTGGCGAAGCTCCATCAGCTGTCTGCGCAACGTCGGATCAATGTGGTCGATCCACTCTTTTTTCAACGGGCTGACCGACCTAGCGTACATGCGGCTCGTCTGGACGATTTCCCCGGCAAGGATGAACTGTGGCGGCTCCCTGAACCAGGCGGAGCCTGGATGGATATAGATTTGGTTCGCCGTCAAGCTCTTGTACATGTTGCCTTTCGTCCTGCAACAGACATATTGGAGCAAGCCGGCGGCCAGACAGCACAGGTAGTCGTGTACCGAACCTCCGTGGCTCAGCGGGAATCCGAGCTCGTTGACGATTTCGGACAGTTGCTCGTCGACATGCTGGATCTCGGACATGCTCTGCATGTCCAGATAGTTCCTACGGCAGAATTTCTCCTTCGCGTCGTTCGACGGAAGCTCCGTGAACTGCTTGAAAATGGCGAGATATGTAAGGAAATCCCCGTATTCCGTCTTGTTGAACGCCTTGTGGGCCGCCCTCGCCGCGTCCTCTTCTCCGGGAGGAAGGACGAAAGGCGTTTTCGTTGAAAGGAACGAAACGGCCACCAGTACTTCGTCAATGACATCAGGATAGTTCTGCATTCCTTCGACAATGACGCGGGAGTGCCGTGGAAGCAGCGGGAAACGCACCATAAGCTCTCCGACGCCGGTAAGACGCCGGTCGTCGCCGATCGCCTTGATAAACTTCAAGGTTGCCTCGGCGCTGGCTATCGCACCCGATTTCGGACGGGTTATAAAGGGAAATTTCTCAAAATCATAGATTCCGAGGTCGCTCATGCGCAGGACGACTTCGGACAGATCCGTCCGGAGTATCTCTTCCGTCGTATATGTGAACCGGGTATCAAAATCGTGCTTCGCATAGAGACGGTAGCATACGCCGGGGGCAGTGCGGCCGGAGCGGCCTTTTCTCTGCTCGCAGGAGGATTTGCTGACGGGAAGCGGAACCAGCGAAGAGGTGAAATCCTTCTGATTGTAGAAATTCATCTTGGCCATGCCGCTGTCGATGACAGTCGTGATACCGTCGATCGTAACGCTTGTCTCAGCGATGTTCGTGGCCACGACAACTTTCGTCTTGTCCTTCGGGGTAGGGATGAACACCCGTTCCTGCTCGTCCTTGGACAACCGTCCGTATAGCGGATAGATGACAAGCTGTTTCTTTACTTCGCAGTCGTAGAGCCGCTGCATGCAGGTCTTGATATCGAATTCCCCCGGCAGGAAGATCAGAATATCCCCGGCGACGTCCTTGACCCGTTTCGTCACGATTTGAACGATCTGGTCCATCATCTCGTCCGCATTGCCCGGATGGACCTGCGGCATATAGAAGACCTCGACCGGATGAATCCGGGCGTCGATGCTGATGACCGGCGCATTGTCGAAATACTGGGAGAATACCTTTGTATTGATCGTGGCCGAACTGATGATCACCTTGAAGTCAGGACGCTCGGAGAGCACCCGCTTGAGCAATCCGAGGATGAAGTCTATGTTGAGACTTCTTTCGTGCGCTTCATCTACCAGCATGACCCCATAGTTGCGCAGCAACGGGTCGGCCTTCAGCTCCTGGAGCAATATGCCGTCGGTCATGACCTTGATGCGCGTGTTGCGGTCGGTGGTGTCGGCGAACCGCATCTTGTAGCCGACAAACGAACCGTCCGTATCGTTGAGCTGGCGTTTGATATAGTCGCAGACCGACAACGTGGCGATCCGCCTCGGCTGAGTGATCCCGACGAACAGGTTCTCGGTATACCCCGCCTCGTGGAGGATGATCGGCAGCTGGGTGGTTTTACCGCTGCCGGTCGGGCTTTCTACGACGATCACCTGGTTCTTTTCAAGCGCGTCCAATATCTGCCGGCGATGCTGATACACCGGCAGGCTTTTCATGTTCTGCAAATTCAATCCTTTACAAAATCCACGACCTGGTCCAACGAGAGTCCTTTGAAAGTTTCGCGCGTCAGGAGATTCTTCAACGCATAGGTTCCGGAGCGTCTCTCGTCTTCACCGCAGGTCAGGGCGAACGGGATGTGGTTTGTCTCCGCATATTTGAATTGTTGCGCCATTTTCCTATCCGCTAGATAGATATCGCAACGAATACCCCGTTTTCTCAATTCGACGCCTATGGAATTGTACCATGGGCGCAGAGCTTCTTCCATGACAATGACCAGCACGTCTGCGGAAGCTCCGTTTTTCAGCACCGGACTATGCAGCTCCTCCAACGCGGAAAGCAACCGGTCAAGTCCGATTGAAGAACCGACGCCGGGGATACGATCCTTTGTATAGAGGGAAGCCAGGTCGTTGTACCGTCCCCCGCTACAGACCGAACCGATGGTCGGCAGATCGTCGAGGAAGGTTTCATAGACGATGCCGGTATAATAATCCAGACCGCGGGTGATGGACGGATCGAGGACGAACTGCGCCGCGATTCCGGCCTCCGCAAGCAACGCATGGATTTCCCGCATCCGTGCCGTATGGATCGTCTCCCCGCCCGCCAGCTCGCCGAGCCTGTCCAGACGTTCGAGGAAGCCGGTGCCTTCCTCCGGCGCGATATAGGCGAGGATCGCGTCGGCCTTGGTTTCGCTTCCGGTCAGTTCGCTCAAGGTCGTCCGTACCGCGTCGGCGCCTATCTTACGTAGCTTGTCGACGGTCCTCAGCACCTCCACGGACTGCTCCGCAACGCCGAGGTGTTCAAGGAATGCGTTGAAAAGCCCCCTATGGGCGACATGGAAGGTAACCTTGTCCAGCCCCAGCATGGCGAAAGAATTCTGCATCATTGAAAGAATTTCAAAATCAGCGGCGGCGTTGTCGACCCCTACGATATCGAAATCGCATTGGAAGAATTCCCTGAAACGTCCTTTCTGGGGGTTTTCTCCCCGCCAGACCTTGTTGATGTGGAATCTCTTGAAGGGGAGCGCGACTTCATTCTGATGCGCGGCCAGGAACCGTGCGAACGGGACGGTAAGATCGAACCTCATCGCTACTTCACGTCCCCCGTTGTCCTGGAAATGGAATATCTGCTTGTCGGTCTCTCCGCCCCCCTTGCCGAGCAATACTTCCGTATATTCAAGGACGGGGGTGTCTATCGGGACGAAACCATACGACGAGAAGTTTTTCTCAAGCTTGGCGATAATCTCTTTTTTCTGGATCTCTTGGGCGGGTAGGGAATCCCTGAACCCTTTGAGCACCTTCGGTTCGATGATTGTTTTCTTCATGGTATTTTTTCCGGCATCCGGCGTCTGGGCGACGGCCTGCGGGTCATTGGGACGGTTATTGTTCATGACAAGGAAGCTCCTGTTGCAATTTCACTCCATTTAGTGTACACCATATCATAGTAAACAAATCCTGTGGAAACTGCAATAAGGCCGCATGTGCCCCCGTTGCGTTACGTTGAGTGATACATGCTGATAAGATATAAACAAGATGACCAGGGACATAGCGTTCCCATCGCGAAGATCTATACGCCTGACGAGCATGCCATAGATCCCGTTTTGATCGACAACGACGCCTTCTGGGCGGTGAAGAAGCTCCAGCAGTCAGGAGCCGAGACCTATATCGTCGGCGGGGCCGTCCGGGACCTGATGCTCGGACGGAAACCGAAGGACTTCGATATTGCGACCAGCGCAAGTCCCCGGCAGATACAAAGGATGTTCTGGAACGCCAGGATCATAGGCAAGCGGTTCAAGCTCGTCCATCTGGTGTTCCGCGACAAGATCCTGGAAGTCTCCACCTTCAGAAGTGGAGAAGAGGCGGAAGAGGGGAACAACAATATCTTCGGCACGATAGAACAGGATGCGAAGCGCCGGGATTTTTCAATCAATTCTTTCTATTATGATCCCGTTTCCGGACAGCTGCTCGATTTCAACAACGCGCTGGAGGACTTCAAGAAAAAGCGTATCCGTTCGTTGATACCCTTGAACACGACCTTCAAAGAGGATCCCGTCCGGATGATCCGTGCCGTCAAGTATTCCGTGACGACGGGCTTTAGGTTGAAATTCGACGTCCGACTGGCCATCCGCAAATACGCGAACGAGCTTTCGAGAACCTCTACGAGCCGTTTGACGGAGGAAGTGAACAAGATTCTCGCGTCAGGGTGTTCCGCGGAGATTTTCGAGGAGCTGCAGAAATACAAGCTGCTCGTCTTCATGCTGCCCTGTTTTTCCGTCTATTCAAACTTCCCTCAGGTCCGTAGCTCTCTGCGTCAGCTGGACGAACAGGTCGGAGCGAGCAAACTCGGGGAAAGGGAGGAGGTCGCCAGAGGGGACATGATCAAAGCCCTTGTGGCCCCGTTAATCGTCTTCGATGATTCCATCACCTCATCTGATGAACGGTTTAAGGATACCTTCCGGCAGGTCAAGGTGCTTATCAGCCCCATGACGCCCAGCAACTACGAAATCGAGGTCGCTTGCGAGCATCTCCTGTCGGAAAAGGGCTACAAGACCCCGCGCAACTGTGTTCGGCAGCCCCGGTCCGCAAACGGCAAGCCGGCGGCTATCAAGCGGCGTACTCCAAGGGTCGACGGCGCTCCGGCGCGTCAACGCAACAAAAAGACGAACAAGCCAGGGGTTTCTGCAAGTGGAGAGCAGCAGGCCAACGCAGAAGGGATTGCCGAACTAAAGCAGGCGATCTCGAACGTAGAGCAGCAGGGCGCCGCCCCGTTGCCGGCTTCCGCTCCGAAGCGAAGGCGCCGCCCGCGGAACCGGCGGGGGAAAAACAACGGGGGTAACGGAGGTCAGCCGAAAACACAGACTTCCGATCCTCAGATCCAAGGAAACGAGGATCGGCGCAGAGACGACGCGGCCAAAATCGTATCCCCCTCCGTACCTATGACCAGCGCGGAGGCGCATGATCTCTAAGCTTTGAACGTCGGTATACAAAAACTGCCGTTCGAGGAGACAAGCGATACCACTACGGTGTCGCTTGTTTTTTTTGTATTACGAATAGGAGGTATTCGTAATACAATCATGACCACCGGCTGAGCCGGTGGTCATGATTTGTATGGGAATTCAAGCCCATTCTTCGACTTCAATATTCACTGAGGTAACGAAGATTCCTCCATATTTCTCAAGGGAATCGGCGATATATTCCTGTAGCTCGGCGAGAGTCGAGGATATCTGATGCTTGAACGGAACCCTGAGCTTGACCGTCAGCGCATAGCCTTCCGGATTTACCTTGACCTGGACTTTCTTGACTTTGATCATATTGTCGAATTCGTCAAGGCAATGGACGACCATCTGCGTCAGCGCGGCATCGCTGACCGTTATCTTGCCATGCTTGCTGAACTCAGGCCTCACGATGGTCTTTTCAAACACCTTGTTCTTCTGCCAGGGGAAATAAGCTTTGTTCTTGAAGAACACACGCATGGAATCATAGACGATCTGCGGGTAGTTCCTCGTGATTTCAATCGTCGGAACGGGAATGACATGCTTGCCTTCGGTATATCGGATACGCATGGCGGTCTCGATCTCCTCTTTCGTCGCGATATCCTCGATATGGTATATCTTCTCCGGCTCCGGCAGATTCAGCCGCATCGCGATCTTGTGGACCATTTTCTCGCTGGTTCCGATAATCAGAATCTTGTGGTACTTCTCCCGTTGCAATGCGTCCATCACCTGGCGTTGGTGTTCATCGTCGTCGAACAGCGCGGTCTTGACGGCGGTAAGGAAATTTGCTTCACGTTTCGCCGAACGTCCCGCCAGGATCCGGTCGCCCCTGATCAGCAGGCCGTCGTCGATGATCAGCTCTATATTGTGTTTTTCCGCGACAAGCTTGGACCGGAAGCTCTTACCCGTGCCGCTTCGGCCGACAAGAGCATAGACCTTGACCCCTTTTATTTTCCAGAACGCATAGCGGAAGATTCGATTCATACCATATATAATATACTGATTCCGATATTTTGGGTACTGGTCGGACGCCGGTATCGTTCAAATGCGTCGATATAATGCCAAGAAGCTACGAAACCCCGCGCCCTAGCCATGGACGCCCCGATTCAGCAGACAGTGAAACGGAGGCTTGCAGCCGGGTCAGGAGAAAAGGGGCGGCGGACTCCTCCAAAGAGCCGCTTTCTCGAAGCATGTAGGAACCGGCTTAATATGGGGAACCGGTTGACACGTCGTTAAAAAATGGGAAAAAACATCGGGAAGGAATATCCCAGAAAACCCATGAAAGTGGATTTCGCCGACGGTCGCATCTGTTTTTGCGTTCAAATTCAACGGGGAGTTCCAATAATGACATGTAGATTCACATCAATGCTCGGCGGCAGTACAACAACATGTCATGTCGGTCACTTAAGCAACGGACATGACGGCGACGGACAGATTGGTTTTTTCTCTTTACTTGATAGGAACTTTTCAGATAAGATTACCGGAGTTCATTTCGTAACCACCTCCATTCCGCTCTTGGTATGACCAAGGCGTTTTGGGTGTGGTCTGCGTCACAATAAAGGAGTCTTCGATGCAGAGGATACCCACGTTCAGAAAGGGTGGAGTCCACCCCGATGATAAGAAGGTATTGAGCTGTGGACAGGCGATTGAAAAGCTCCCCGTTCCGAGCGAGCTGATAATCTCTTTGTCCCAGCATCTTGGCGCGCCTGCGGCACCTACGAAACAGAAGGGCGACACCGTGGTCCGTGGTGAGAAAATCGGAACCGCGGCAGGATTCATCAGCGCGGATGTACATAGTCCGGTTTCAGGGACGATCAAGGAGATCCGAAGGGTCACGCTCGCCAACAGCGTCAGCTGCGACGCTTATGTCATTATTCCGGACGCCCAGCAGCCTGAGGATAGCTACCAAAGGATCGACTGGCAGTCCCAGAGTCCTGAAGAGCTGCTGACGGTCGTCAAGGATATGGGCATCGTCGGTATGGGAGGAGCGACCTTCCCGGCCCACGTCAAGCTTTCAGTACCAAAAGGAAAGAGCGTCGATGCGCTGGTAATCAACGGAGTCGAATGCGAGCCGTATCTGACCGCCGACCACAGAGTGATGCTGGAACGTACTGACGGCGCTCTCGCCGGCATCATGATCGCGGCGAGGATCACCGACCCCAAACGCATCATCGTCGGTATCGAGATGAACAAACCTGACGCGATTGCGAAAATGAAAGAACGGATCGCAGCCCTCGGCTATCCTATCGAAGTGGCCGCTTTGAAAATGAAATATCCGCAGGGAGACGAAAAGCAGCTGCTGAAAGCGACCATCGGCAAGGAGATACCCTCCGGCAAGCTTCCGTTGGATATCGGCGCGGTCGTCTGCAATATCGGCACATGCTATGCGATATATGAAGCCTGCGCCTACCACAAGCCGTTGATGGAGCGCGTCATGAGCGTCACCGGAGAATGTATCGCCCAGCCGAAGAACATCCTTGCCCCGATCGGCACGAAAGTAGCCGACCTGATCTCATTCTGCGGCGGATTCTCCAGCGAACCTGACAAGCTCGTCTCAGGGGGCCCGATGATGGGCTTCGCCTTCTATGACGACCAGACGCCTGTAGCGAAAGGAACCAGTGGAATACTGGCCCTTCCTGCGGCGAAAGAGGCGGTCACGACGCCCTGCATCTCCTGCGGACGCTGCGTCGCCGCATGTCCGATGGGTCTTGTGCCGAACAAGATGTATCGGAACATCACCCATGAGAACTATGACGCGGCAATGAAGCTTGGTCTGATGGATTGCAAGGAATGCGGTTGCTGCGCCTATGTATGCCCTGCCCATCTGCCGCTTGTGCACGGTATGAAGACTGGAAAGAAAATGGGGAGGAAAAAGAAATGAACCAACCTACCAGGACAGTATCGACATCTCCCCATATCCATGCGAAAGCAAGCACCGCTCCGATCATGTGGGCCGTCAGCATCGCGTTGGCGCCTGCGGCGGCCTGGGGAGTCTATGTGTTCGGTCTCAGGGCGTTGCTTGTGCTGTCGGTCTCCATTGCCAGCGCGGTACTCGTGGAGTTCCTGCTGGGGCGAATCGACAAAACCGATACCATAGCGGACGGCTCAGCGTTCCTGACCGGCCTGCTGGTCGGCATGAACATGCCCCCGTCCATACCGGTCTTTATTCCCGTCCTTGCCTCCGCGTTCGCTATTTTCGTCGTGAAATGGTCGTTCGGCGGACTTGGCGCGAACTGGATGAACCCCGCCTTGGGCGGTCGTGTGTTCGTGTTCTTCTCGTTTACCAGCGCAATGAGCGCTTTCACGATGCCAAGGACGCTCTTGGCTTCCGTTCCCGACGCGATAGCCAGCGCGACGCCTCTCAGCCTGGTCAAGACAACCATCGGCTCCGGCGCAGTGAACGGATTGGATACCATGCAGGTCCTGGCGAGCCAGGGCTATCCGGCTACAGGCTTCGCCCAGAGGATTTCCGACCTGCTGGGCGGTCATGTCTCGGCGTATACGATCGATGCGTTCATCGGGAACATCCCCGGATGTATCGGAGAGGTTTCCGCCTTGCTGCTGTTGGTCGGCGCGGTGTTCCTGCTCTGTGTCAAGATCATCACATGGCACATCCCCGTCTCCTATATCGGCTCTTTCGCATTGTTCGTATGGGTTTTCGGCGGTCTGAGGTCCGGCTTGGGTCTTTTCCAAGGCGATTTCGGCAACGCAATATTCTCAGGCGGCCTGATTCTCGGCGCCTGCTTCATGGCGACCGACATGGTGACGTCTCCGACGACGCATACAGGACAAATCATCTTCGGTGTCGGCTGTGGTTTCTTTACTTTCCTCTTCAGGTATTTCGGCTCTCTTCCCGAAGCCGTATCGTTGGCTATCCTGCTCATGAACATCGTCAATCCGACGATTGAAAGATACGTGCTGCCCAAGAGATTCGGCGCCGTCAAGCAGAAGAAGGAGGCCAAGGCATGAAGAACTACTTGAAGGTAGCGATGATCCTCGGGATCATTTGCGCAGTTGCCGCGGTAATCCTCGCTTTCGTGAATTCGGTTACCGCGCCGCGTATCGCGGAATATGAAGAGAAACAGACGCTTCTCGCTCTTGAGTCGGTCGCCTCCGGATATGATATCGGAGAGCGGAGCTACGACGATGCCGATGGAAACGTCAATTATCTGATTCCGTTGTCCCAAAACGGGGCCACCGTCGGGTACATTCTTGAACTGAACGCCAACGGATATGGCGGGGCGATGATCTTGGTAGCCAGCTTTGACACGGAAGGCAAGGTCCTCGCCGCGAAAATGCTCTCCAATTCGGAAACTCCGGGACTTGGAAAGAAAAGCGAGGCGGCGGGATACATGGACAAATTCCTTGGAACCGGCGGCAGTACCTCCGTTCCCACTAGCAAATCGGAGCTTTCCGCCGCGGACGCACAGGCGGTCAGCGGGGCGTCGGTGACGTTCACCGGCATAGCGAAGGCGCTCGCCTACGGTTCCGGTTATGTCAAACAGCTAGGAGGTCGATGATGGCGAAGAATCATATGAACGAACTGACGAAGGGAATCTTCAAGGAAAACCCCACGTTCATCATCATGCTGGGAATGTGTCCGACCCTCGGCGTCACCACCCAGGTCGTCAATGCGTTGGGCATGAGCGCCGGCGTTCTATTCGTGTTGCTTTGCAGCAATATCTTTATTTCGTTGTTGAAGAATGTGATTCCGGACAGTGTCCGCATACCCGCCTACGTCGTAGTGATCGCCAGCTTCGTCACGATTGTGGAGATGGTGATGCACGCTTTCGTGCCCGCGGTCTACAGCGCGCTGGGCGTCTATCTGCCGTTGATCGTCGTGAACTGCATCATCCTCGGCCGCGCCGAGGCCTTCGCGAACAAGAACACGGTGCTGGATTCCGCGCTTGACGCGATCGGTATGGGCATCGGCTTTACCCTGGCCCTGACGCTGATCGCCCTGATCAGGGAAGTGATCGGCGCAGGTACCATCACCCTGTTCCCCATCGGGGAATGGGACGGCGTCATTTCAATTCCGGTATTGAGTACATGGCCGGTGCGCGTCATGACCCTGGCCGCCGGAGCCCTGTTGCTGATGGGCTATCTCAAAGCGTTCTTTGAATGGTTTTCGGCGAGAAAACAAAATAGGGGATAGGACATGACATATATCGCAATACTTATCACATATATTTTCATCAGTAACTTCATCCTTGTACAGTTCCTCGGGCTTTGTCCGTTCATCGGAGTTTCCAAAAGCAGTGAAAGCGCGCTGGGAATGGGTATGGCGGTCACTTTCGTGACATCCATCGCCAGCGTGGTCTGCTGGTGCGTCTACCAGTTCATACTGGTCCCGCTTTCGTTGACATATCTGCAGACCATTTCCTTCATTCTCGTTATCGCGGCTCTGGTTCAGCTGGTGGAGATGGTCATTAGAAAGATCAGCCCGCCGTTGTACAGCGCCCTTGGCATCTTCCTGCCGTTGATCACGACGAACTGCGCGGTTCTCGGTATCGCCATCATCAATATCACAGAAGGCTACAACCTGCTGGAAAGCTTTTTCGCAGGCTTGGCGGCGGGACTGGGCTTTACCCTCGCCATTGTATTGATGAGCAATATTCGCGAACGGCTCGATCTGTATCCTGTGAGAAAAGCGTTCAAGGGTGTTCCCATCGCTTTTATTTCCGCAGGACTCATGGCGTTGGCGTTCATGGCGTTCGACAAGTCCCTGTTGACGAATCTTCATTTGGTTTGACGGAGGAGCCGGAAAATGATCAATATTCTATTTGCGTTTCTGGTGGTGACAGGGCTTGGGCTGCTGCTTGGTTTCGGTTTGGCCTTCGCAGCGAAGAAACTGGAAGTCCCCAAGGATTCCCGACTGGTCTCCATGGAAGCCGTCATGCCGAACGCCAATTGCGGCGGTTGCGGATATCCGGGTTGCGCGGGATATGCCGCGGCGGTCGTCGCTGGAGAGGCTTCGATCGGACTCTGTTCCCCCGGAGGGGCTGCGCTGAGTCAGAAGATGGCGGAGATCATGGGGGTGTCGGTCGACGCCAGCGCTGAAAAGATGGTCGCGTTCGTCCATTGCCAGGGCACTGTGGAAACTACCGGCAAGGATTACAAATACCAAGGGATATCGGATTGCAACGCCGCGGCCATTCTGTTCGCCGGCGACAACAGCTGCAAGAGCGGCTGTCTGCATCTTGGCTCCTGTATCAAAGTCTGCCCCGCCGGCGCGATCAGCAGAAGCTCGGACGGGAGGATCACCGTAGATCCGAAGCTCTGCATCGGATGCAAAAAATGTACCGCCGTATGTCCGAACGGAGTCATCAGGATGATTCCCGCTTCCGCTACCTATGTGGTCGCCTGCAACAACCATGAAAGCGGCGCAAAAGTCAGAAAGGCTTGTTCTGTCGGGTGTATCGGGTGTAAGATATGCGAGAACAAATACCCTGAATCAGGGTGCAAGGTCGTCAATTTCCTTTCTGAAATTGATTATTCCTTGCCCCAGACACAAATTGTTGAAGCAGCCGCAGCGTGTCCGCAGAAGTGTATCATCCCCGTACAAGAAAAGACGGCTTCCAGCGGGCAGTGACGCGCCGTTGAAAAGGAACTGAATGAAGGTACTGGCCGGATTCTACAGTCAGCTTCCCTCGGGAACTGGAGCACTCGTTTTCGAACGGGTGCTTTCCTGTGTTCTCAAGCCAATGCTTACATTTCTTTACAACCATCCTGCGGTGAAGATACATCTTCATCTGACGTCGGCGGAAATGGAATGGCTGGAATGCAACCATCCTGAAGTGAACATGCTGATCACCGATCTCATCAAGAAGGATCAGCTGGAACTGTTGACCGGAGGGTATTATCAACCGGTCCTGCAATTGCTCCAGATGAAGGACCGCTCCGCCCAGATCGAGAAGACGACGACATATATCCGCCGAAGGTACGGCACGAGGGTCCAGACGCTCTGGTGCTATGACCAGATATGGAATCCTTCCTATATCAGCGCCATGTACCTGTGCTCCACAAGCCGGTTGATGATCAGTACGTACGACCGTTTGCACGACAGGCAGCTGCAGACGGAACCGTTCATCATGCAGGAGACCGGCAGGACGATTGAAGTCTATCCCACCGACGATTTCTGTTCCCGGTTGATATCCGACTATTCCGACGGCCTTTTGAGTTTCAATGATATTCGCCGGAGCTTCGACGACTATCTTGCTCGTCTGGGTTCCTCGGAATATTTCGCGATGATGCTCAACGCCGACCAGCTTTGCCAGGGAAGCTCCGTGTGCGGACATGAGGCGGAACAGACGGGCGTGTGGAAGCTGCTGTCCGATCTGTACGACGAGTGCGTGCGGAGGGAGTGGCGGATGCTTCTCCTGAGCGAGTACGATGAAGAAGCGCCGCCCGTAGGCTATGACTACCTTCCCGCAGGTTGGTACGGAAGGGATAGCCGCCAGACGAAACGCATGACTTCGTTCAACGATGTCCTGGTCCATAGCGAGGAACTGAACCAACTGTACGGTCGGTTGCTTTTTATTCAGGACGTCGTGCGTAACTATAAGAAAAACAAGGATATACGGAAACGTGCAGAGTCGTTGCTGGAAAAAGCCTCCTGCGGTACCGCGTTCATTGCCGATTCCTGCGGCGGGTCAGTCCAGCCCATGTACCGGAAGCTGGTCTATAAATACCTCAGTGAAGTGGAGCAGCTGCTCGTCGCCCAGCCGGATTTCTCCTATCCGATAGAGTTCGACGTCGATTTCGACCAACGGGAGGAATACCTTTCCCTCGGCAAGAACATCAGCGCCATGGTAGATGGGAAGGGCGGGGCGATCATCGAACTGAACTATCTTCCCGCCGGTTGGAACTACGCCGATACGTTCAGCGGCAGGCCGATCGACAATACGACGCAACGCCACGGACTCACGCCGGGAAAGAAACAGAAGATATTCGAGGATTTGCTTTTCCCACCGGCGGAGGATTTCTCCGAATACAGGAAATACGACCAGAGGACTTGTATAAGCCTCGGCGCCGAACGATACGATCTGGATCGTCTGGACAGAAAAGGTACGGAATACAAGGCTTCGTATCTGTACGAGGGGCGGGAACCTGTTCCATGTACGCTGGTGATTGAGAAACGGTACAAGTTCAGGCAGAATACCATTATCCTTGACGTCCAGCTGACGAACCTGGGAGAGGAGCCCGCCGAATTCATATATGGCTCGGAACTCAATCTTTCGGTCGGTACCCGGACCGGGGCGATTCAGCTTTACGCTTTTGAATCAAAACATACCGAATTGCTTTCCGAGCATGATGCGAACATCAAGAACCTCCGCAACATCAGGCTGTTCGACGAGGTGAACAAAACGATCGTCTCCCTGACATCGGACACCCGGTTTTCGCTGTTGAAAGAGGATTACTATACCGACGCTCCTACGATTCTTGGAAAAGAACTGCTCTACCATCACACGATCCTGTTGCCATATCTGCCGATCCGTCTGAGTTCCCAGGAATCCGTCGCACTCAAGCTCGCGCTGCGAATTGAACGTCGTTGACAAAGTTCAATGTTACTATACAATCAGTAAAGATATTCCAAGGAGTCATTATGTTTATTCAAAACAAAGCCCAGTTCGAGACCATCAAGGAAGAAGCCTACAACGTATGGAGGCGGCTTTGACCCCGATACAATGAAAAACAGGATTTCGGAGCTTGAGCAGCAGACGCTCGCTCCTGATTTCTGGAACGACAAGGCCAACGCCGAACGGATATTCGGGGAAATAACGAACCTCAAGGATACGCTTCTCCCTTGGCAGGAAATCATCGGCCAGATAGACGAGACGCAGGAGTTGATCGATCTGTATGCGGAAGAGAACGATGATTCCTATGCCGCGGAGCTTGAACATCAGATCGATGCGATAGAGGAAATGTTCCGGCCGTTGAAACTCAAGACTTTGCTGAGCGGCAAGTTCGACAAGAACGACTGCTTTCTGTCGATACATGCCGGCGCCGGCGGTACGGAAGCCTGCGATTGGGCCCAGATGCTCATGCGGTTGTATCTCCGTTGGGTGGAACGCCATTCCTTCAAGAGTGAAATCCTCGATTTGCAGGAGGATGAGGGGGGGATCAAGAGCGTCACCATCCGTGTCAGCGGCGTCTACGCCTTTGGATATCTGAAAGGGGAGGCCGGAGTCCATCGGTTGGTCCGTATCAGTCCTTTCGACTCCCAGAAGCGCAGGCATACGTCGTTTACAAGCGTCTACGCCTCTCCTGTGATTGACGACGACATTGAAATTGAACTGAAACCGGAGGATTACCGTCTGGATACCTACCGGGCGGGCGGCGCAGGCGGCCAGCATGTCAACAAGACGGACTCTGCTGTCAGGATCACCCATTTCGCGTCCGGCATCGTCGTTCAGTGCCAGAACGAACGTAGCCAGTACATGAACAAGGATGTCGCCTTCAAGATGCTCAAGAGCCGGTTGTACGAGTACTATCAGCGGGAACGGGAAAAAGAGCATCAGGCGAATGCGATAGCGAAGAAGGAAATTGCCTGGGGCAGCCAGATTCGTTCGTATGTGTTCCAGCCGTATACGATGGTCAAGGACCACAGGACGAACCTGCAGATCGGTAACATACAGGCCGTCATGGGCGGGGATATCGACCAGTTCATCGAAGCGTATCTGCATTGGGCCCAGGAGGCGTAGGATGTACACGGGAAAATGGATAGGCTTGTGCGGGCTCATGACGATGCTTGCGCTGTGCCTGTCCAACCCGTTGTATGCCACGGAAACGGCGACAAGCTGGCGTATCGGTACGTATCAAGTAGCGTGTCCGGACATTCCTACGGACAGCGTGGATTGGATTCTGCGATTGGCAGAGGACCGTTTTACGGTCAAGGATCAGGTGACGGAGCGCGAGGCGGAATATCTCAGAACGCTTTTCGTGCGAGCCGCCGCCGGCGCGGCACAGGACGAAGCCCATGGCTATTGGACGGGTGAAAATCTGTCGGAGATAGCGCGGATACCCCAGCTCCTTGAACCTGCGCCGGTGACCGGAAGTTTTTCCGAAGGTCTGCCGGTTGAATATATCCCTCTGCAAACCTCTCCCGCATACGATTCATTGTTCGTACACGCCAATCCGCAATTCATGGCGACGTTGGGCATCCGGGAGAACCTTGCGGGCGTACTCGTCGTATGGCCCGTGCTGGTGGGGAATCTTCTTCGGCTGAGGGTCGTCTATCATGATCTCACGACGAACGGCTATGAAGTGCTGTTCGACAGGCTCACCCCCCTCAGGGATGTCCGGGAACTCCAGGATGAGCTGCTGCTGGCCCTTCTGCCGCTGGGTTCCGGTACGGAGGTTTCGCTGCTGCATATCGAGAATCCCGTACCGGGGCTGACGGCGAGAATCGACGGCGAGGATCGTCCTATCGTAGGAAATCAGGTCGTGACGCCCACCGGAGAAATCGTATTGGAGCTTTCGGCGTTCGGCTATGAGCCGGTTTCGGTTCCCCTGTCCGTCGCCCCCGGCGAAAAAGCCGTGGTGGACGGCAATCTGAAACCGGCCACGTTCGGGCCCCTGTCAATCTCTTCCTCAACCGGGACGGTGGATTGGTTCTTGGACGGCGTCCGACAGAACGGGCTGCCGTTCATGTTCCCGAACCAGACGCTTCCCCTCAATATCGTCGCTTCCCGCAAAGGCTTCATGTCCAGCGCCGTCCAAAGTACGACTGCGATGAGAACGATAGTCTTCGACCTCAAGCCGGAATGGATGACGGACGAGAACCTGATAACGAGAAACAGGGATTCCTTCTATACAGCCATGGGCCGGGCCTTCGGGGCGTTCGGCCTCTGGGTCGGGCTGCAGTCGCTCGCGACGACCTTCAGCGATTATGGAACGGGCGATCCCCTGTGGCAGCCTTGGATTTTTCTGTCGGCGGGGGTCTCTGTGGTCTCCGTGGTTGACCTGATAGGCGATTTGTTAGCATATTACACCGGGACACGGTATAGTACCCCATAGACGGGACAATGAGGTGAAACATATGAAGAAAAGCTTTGGCGCCAGATTAAAGGCGCTGTTCGGAATCCAGACGTTCAATGAAGAGTTCTATGAAGAGCTTGAGGACATGTTGATCGAAGGGGATTTAGGAGCGCACATGGCAATGGAAGTCTCCGATGAAGTCCGCAAGCTCGCGAAAAGCGAGAAGCCCAAGACGCAGGAGGACCTGCAACGTCTGGTAAAAAACCTGTTGTCCTCGCGGATACAGGCCTATGTGCCGGAAATCAAGCCCGGTTTCGTCAATATATTTCTCGTTCTTGGGGTCAACGGCGTAGGCAAGACGACCAGCATCGCGAAGCTCGCCACCTATTATTCCAAACGTGGACATCACGTACTGCTCGCCGCCGCCGATACATTCAGGGCCGCCGCGATCGACCAGCTGGATTTGCATGCCCAACGTACAGGCTGCAGGATCGTCAAGCAAGACAACGGCAGCGATCCCGGCGCTGTAATCTATGACGCCATCAGCAGCGCCGCGGCGAAGGGGGAGGACCTTATCCTCGCCGATACCGCGGGCAGGATGCACAACAAGGAGAACCTGCTCAGGGAACTCCAGAAAATCGACAAGGTAATCAAATCAAAGGGAATAACCCCGGAATGCTACAGGAAATTCCTTGTCATTGATTCCACCACGGGACAGAACGGAATCAGCCAGGCGGAGCTGTTCAACCAGGCCATCGGGCTTGACGCCTTGATACTGACGAAATACGACAGCGCAGCCAAAGGCGGGGCGCTGATCCAGATCGGTGAAAAGCTCGGACTCCCGGTCGCGTTCGTAGGTACTGGCGAAGGGTACGCTGATATCGAGGCTTTCAACAAGGAAGAATTCCTTGATACCCTGGTGGGGCTTGCATAATGTATGGCAAGGAACGCGCCATCCTGTTCGCCCTGGTATCGACACTCCTGATACCAGTGTTCGCGGCGGATGTGTATCGTTCCAACAGCATCGGACAATTACTGGAACCGGTGTCCGCCGTCCAGCCGGAGGGGTGGTTCGCCGTGATCGACGGTTCCGACAGGCTGCTGTACAAAGACAATGCGCTGGTCAGCAAAACCAGCCGGAGGAACGGATGGGAGCAGACGGTCGACGATACAGGGAATACCGTTACCAGGCAGTACGAGAATTCCCAGCTTGTATCTGAAGCCATCGTCTCCCTTGACGGAGCCAGGAACATCGTCTATCAATACGACGGCGGGGGCAGGCTCCGCGGCTATACCGTCTCTGAAAACGACAAGGTAGCCCAGGTCGTCAGCTATTTCCATATGCCGGACGGTTCCGTCGCGGCGATACAGTCGATCGACCTTACGGGGGATTCTCTTTGGAAATACCTCGGCCAGGATATGTATGTCCAGGGGACGCGGGACATGACCGTCAAGCTGACGAGGCTTCCCGGCAATATCATTATCAAGGACGTCCTTGTCGGAGAACAGCCGTCGGCGCGCAAGGTTGAAATCAGCTATGACGCCGACGATCTCATCGTCACCATGACGGATGCCGATGAAAAAAAACAGGAGACGACCTATTCCAAAAGCGGGCGAATTCTCCGGGAGACGACCGAGCTGCAAGGCGTCCCTTCCTATGCCGCGGACTATACGTATGATGCGACTGGCGGGATCGCTACAGCGGTATGGACGGATCAGCTCCTGGAGAGAACCGTCTATCAGACCTTCAACAACGGAATACTGGAACATGAACGGGTGGAAGAGGGCTCTTCCCTTGTGAAGCTGATCACGTATCACAAGGATGGAACGAAGACCGAGACGCTCTACGACGCGGACGTCCCGTATGCGGATGTCACGTATGCCCCGGACGGGAAACGGGTTCTGTCGGTTTCCTACCGTTAGGAGGCGCAGGTGCGTAGAAAGAACGATGTAATGTTCAAGATAGCCGCGAGATACGCTTTTTCCAAGCAGAACCGGCATCGCGCTTCCAGTATACTCATCATGCTTGGAATCTGTTTCAGCGTCCTCGCTTTGTTGATGGTCATCGCCTTCATGGAGGCCTCCCAGGACAAGCGGCTGGGGGAAATCAAGGATATCGAATCCTTTCATCTGCAGGTTTCGGCCCAAGGGCTCACATATGACGATCTGCTTGCGTATCTGACGGAAATCGATAGGCTTCCCGGGGTCGAACAGGCATTCCTGTTCGCGGACGTTCCCGCCGTCCTCAAAGACATTTCCAGTGGAAGAAGCGCGGCGGTCAGGTTGCGTGGATGTTCGGAGAACGTCTACGCAGAGGGGCCGCTCGCCGGTCGCCTGTACACGCTCCTGGGCTCCCTCCCGCAAGGGGACGAAGAAAATGTAGCGTCTTCCTATTCACTGATGCGTTCCCTTTCGTTGTCTCTGGGCGATTCCTTGGAATTGACCGTACTGCGCCCCGGCAAGACGGTCCGCATGGCGCCGTACCTGACCGACTGCGGCGTCGCAGGAATCTATCGGACGGGCTTGCCCGAGCATGACCAGCAGACGGTGCTGATGTCTCTTGCCGGTATACGGAAGCTGACCGCCGATGAAGACCTCAAGATAGGAGTGTTTCTCTCGGAGCGCTATGTGGATGATCAGCGCCCGATAATCCATGAGATCGAAGCCTTGGGTGTTCCAAGTGCGATCCAGACCTGGCAGGACGCCAACAGCTCCCTGTATGCGGCGATGATGCTGGAAAAATACATGATGTACCTGGTGATCGGGATCATGATCCTGATCATCATTACGAATCTGAAGAATTCAACTGAGCGGCTGCTCCGTGTCAAGCAACGCGAAATGGCAGTCCTCAGGACCATGGGAAGCCGACGCAAGGAGCTTGGGCGTATCTTCGTCCTGCAAGCGTTGGTCATCGCGGGGCTGGGTGTGCTGCTGGGCGTCGTCCTCGCCGTGCTGTTGGTTCACCAGACGCCGAACATATTGAAGCTGATAGACACGGCCATGGTTTTCGGCGGAGGGGGGCAGGGACAAATCGCTCGGACTCAGCTGACCTTGACGCTTGATCCCGTTGAGGTTCTTGTCGTCGCCTCGGTCATCCTTGTCCTGTCGGGTTTGCTCGCCTGGACCGGAAGCAGGAAGCTGCTGTCGAATGATATTATGGAGATATTGCTACATGACAACTGATACCGCGATCCTCAGTCTTTCCGGAATAACAAAACGTTTTGACGCCCCTGCGAAGGATGTGCCGGCGTTGCTGATCCTTGACGACATATCCCTCGTCCTGGACGCGGGCAGGTCGTTGTCCGTCACAGGGAAAAGCGGTTGCGGGAAAAGTACGCTGCTCCATATCGCCGCCGCATTGGAAAGGCCCTCTTCTGGTACGGTCATGTTCCAAGGCGACGATCTGTTTCTTATGGATGATATCCGTAGAAGTGCGGTTTGGAACCGGAAAATGGGCTTCATCTTTCAGTCGAATCTGCTGCTTGAGGATTTCACCGCATTGGAAAACGTCATGATGCCCTCCATGATAGCTGGAATGCACGGAAGCGGCGTCCGTGCCCGTGCGCTCACCCTTTTGGACAAGGTCGGCGTGGCTGACAGGGCTGCCCACCGGCCTGACAGCATGTCAGGAGGGGAACGGCAGAGGGTCGCCATAGCCCGCGCCTTGATGAACTCCCCGGAACTGATTTTCGCCGATGAGCCGACCGGTTCCCTCGATGAAGAGAACGCCGCGATAGTGGAAACGCTGCTGCTCGGTCTGGTCAAGGAAGAGGGATGCGCCCTGCTGTTGGTCACGCATAACAGCGGTTTCGCACATAGCTGCGACAATGTGCTGCTGCTACGGCACAGGAAGCTAGAGGTGTTGCAGTGAACCGGAAGTTGAACTCCTTGTGGGTGTTTCGTCGCCTGGGAATCGATCGTGCGTCGAGGCTCCGACGAAGGATATTGGGAAAAGGGTTCCTGTTGATCCTTGTGATGCTGCTTCTCGTCGTCGCGCAATTGTTCGTTTCCTCGATGGTCCAGGGGATCATCGACAAATATGCGTTGCTTTCGAACGGGCATATCCAGCTCTTTACGTTCTCCATACCCGGCGATGACCTCATCGCCGCGATAGGCGGCGATGAATCGGTGTCGGAGGTCCATAGAATCATCCAGGGCAATACGTTGGCATATTCCGCCACCGGTACGCAGATGATCCGGCTCAAGGGGGTCTCCTCGGACTATTTCACACCTGAAAGGATGTCGCAGCTCCATATCCTGTCCGATAGTTCCCGGACAACGGAACGGCAAGGCATGCTGATCAGCTCCGCGATGGCCGAAGCCCTGCACGTATCGATAGGAGATTCTCTTGCGCTGATGGTCGTGCCCGATACCGCTACGACCGCGGTACGTCCGATCCTCATGTCGGTATCGGGAATTTTCGACTCCGGATACCGTGAGCTAGATCAGCAGCTGTGCTTTATCGACCAGGAATACGCCGGCAAACTGTTCAACGCCGCCTCAAGCCAATATCTGGAGATCCTGGCCGACCGGTTGCCCTCCGACGACCTGCCGGCCGTTGTAGGCCGATTGGAGGCGCTGCTTCAGCAACCGCATGTGTTTCGGACCTGGTACGAGGCTCAGCCTACGCTCTCGGCGAACCTGCAGGTCAGCCAGCAGATGATACTCGGCGTATTCGTCGTGGTGGCCATGTTGGCGGGGTTCTTCGTCGCCAGTATCGCCCAGGAATTCATGCAGGACGACAAGCAATCAATCGCGACCATGAAGCTGCTGGGCGCGACGGATGGAACGATACGGAGAATCTACTTCTCCATAGTACTCAGCCTAACTTGCGCCTCCCTGGGCATCGGCTTTTTCCTTGGGTTGCTGTTCGGCGTCAACATGGGGCCGTTGCTTTCATTGTTGGCGGACCGCCGGTTGCCGGTATTGTCCTGGTACCTGCTCGATTTCGCCGTGATCATCCCATGGAAGGAGCTATTGGTCATCATTGCCGTCCTGATAATGATATCGGGGCTTTCAGTTCAGTTCTCTCTGCGCCGTATCAGTAAAATATCACCGATGGAATTGTTGCGGTAGAGGTGGCATTTCATACCCGAAACAGGCTATAGTATTGGCATGAATTTTGAAGTCTTTGTTCTTGGTACCAGCGGGATGATGCCGCTTCCCGGTCGTTTTCTCACCAGCGCCCTAGTCAGAAGGGAAGGCGAGCTGTTCCTGTTCGACTGTGGCGAGGGCACCCAGGTCTCGTTGAAGATGCTCAATCTCCGATGGAAGAAAATCTCCGCTATTTTCATCAGCCATATGCATGCTGACCATGTGACGGGTCTTCCCGGCATACTCATGCTCTCCAGCCAGGTCGACAGGGACGAACCGCTCTATCTCTACGGACCGCCTAAGCTCAAGGAGTACGTCGATGCGAACAGGCGGATACTTGACATGTACATAAACTATGAGATCATAGTCAAGACCGTCGAGCCCGGCATCGTCATGGAGACGGAGGAGTTTCTCGTTGAGGCGTTCCGTCTCGACCATACCAAGCCTTGCGTAGGCTATACGATGCGTGAGAAAGAACGTCCGGGACTGTTCCATCCTGAGAACGCGATGGCGCTTGGTGTCCCGAAGGGGCCGCTGTGGGGCAGGTTGCAAAGCGGCTCGACGGTGACCTTGCCCGACGGCCGTGTCATCGCCCCGTCCCAGGTGATGGGAGCCCACCGTAACGGCCGTAAATTTTCCTATGTCACCGATACGCTGTATCTTGATTCGATAGCCGCGCATGTCAGCAAGGCCGACCTGCTGTTGTGCGAAGGAATGTTCGGCGGGGATCTCCTCGACAGCGCCGTGGAAAAGAAGCATATGACCGCGACGCAGGCGGCCATGATCGCAAAAGAGGCTCAAGTGGCGAAAATGGGCCTGATCCATTATAGTCCCAGGTATACCGACAGGGATCTCAAGGACTTGGTCGCTGAAGCGAGAAAAATATTTCCCGGCACGATTCTTACGAAAGACCGCATGTCGTTCGACCTACCCCTGAAGGACTGAAAACATGGTTCGGGACATATCGTTGTTAGGCGACCCTACGCTGTACGGCCGCCTCGACGGAACCCTCGCCACGATGCGGGTCATCGACACAAAACCGTTCGGGATCGTCCGGCGCTGAGGAATCCTGCCGGCTCGCAGGACTACCCCCTGGATTTCTACATGGAGCAAAAAAACCGCCGGAAACGACGTCTCGCTTTCGGCGGCAGAGCATGCGATAGAACATGCGGCAGACGCGATATCAAGCTTCTTTTTCGATATTCTCTTCAAATCCGATGACTTCATCGTCCTGCGCAGCAAGGGAGCAGGCGACTTCGGCCTCGTGATAGAGCTGGTCAACATCGAGGACCCTGCCGTTGCGGCTGGCGAAGCCCATCTGAAGCCCCGTCCCCTCAAGCTGCTTCTTGCAGGAATCAAGCAACTCCAGCAAGTATCTCCTGGCCTCTTCGTACTGATAGAAGGGCAATACGATCGCTATCTTTCCATTGTCCAGCAAGAAGCTGTAGGAATTTTCCTTGGTGGAGGCAAGGAGCAAGGCGGATACCGCGTCCTTGTCCCCGGCGGTGATTTCAACCAACGTCAGGGAGATATCGTAGCCAACGTCGATGGAGCTTTGCAATTCCTGGTCCATGATGACGTTGAAGGAATTCTCGAATTCCTCGGGCTTGTATTCGCCGGCGACGGGTACTTCGACGGGAACCTGTACCTCGACCGGCACTTCCTTGATGACTTCCTTGATAATGACCTGTGGTTCGACGGGAGCTATGGGCGCCGCCGGAGGAACCATGACGTTCCTGACGGATTCGGACGGCTCGACAGGCAGCTCCTGTTCCACGGCCTCCTGATGAGCCTTCGCCGCCGTTTCGGGACCCGACGCAAGCACCGCATGGTCAGGATCGTCTCCGGGAAGCCGGTACAACGGCTTGTCGTATGCGTTAGGGGGAAGCAGGTCTACTTGATCGGCGTAATCCTCGTCCCGCCTCCGTGCGATCAGAACGCCGCATTCAATGAGTACCAGACCAATCAGCAACGGGAACAATTTTACAAGAACCGAATATATCTGATCCTGATGGACGTTGAACAACGGCACCAAGAACCTTGCGAATACGAAAAAGAGTCCTAGCAAAATGATGACGGTCACCAAGAGCGTAACCAGTATCTGACGTCCATAATGATGCTTCTTTCCAGCCATGCGCATCCTCCATACCGATAGCGTACGCAATAACAAACGGGTTTACACAAATTCTCTCGCACACTATCATATTCTATCAACATTATATCGGTTGTGTTCATCTATGACAAGAAAATATGCGTTATTGTTTGTATTTACTACTGTTTTTCTCTTTACCATAACATCGGGCATCTTTGGAAAACAAGGGTACCTCAGAAATTCAGGATTGAAGCGACAGCTTGAACAGCAATTGCACCAAGAGGAATTGCTCCGTCTCCAGGTACACTCGCTGGAACGCAGGAAAGAGTCCGTCGACAGCGTCGATGAGCTGCGCGACGCCGCTTTGCGTCTCGGCTACAACCAGGACGGCAACCAGGTATTCTATTTTTCAGACGACAGGCCGGTCGCGTCTGCGACGGAGGAAGCCTCTCCCAGGGACGGGGCCTCCGTAGAGCCGTACCCGGGAATTCCCGCGCCGCTCCTGGCTGTCTATTCCGTCGCGGGAGCCGCGGCCGTAGTCTTGTTCGCCCTGCTGCTGCGTCATCTGCGAATCAGGAAGTTCCGTAAGGAAGGGGATGAAAGGGGGGGATACTATGAATTCTGAAACATTGGTGGTAGACCGTGCGGATACCAGCGCGATTGAAACGACCGTGGGGGTATTACGGCACGGAGGACTCGCCGTATTGCCATGCGATACGATCTATGGCCTGAGCGGCCTTGTCGATATTTCGGAGACCCGTCTGCGCAACGTCAAACGAAGACCGGAAACGAAACCGTTCATACTGCTCGCAACCTTCGCGATGGCCCGGGAAATCTGTCAGGGAAAGCTTCCCGACGGCTTGGAGGAGACCTGGCCGGCGCCCCTGACGGCGATCCTTCGGGACAAGAAAGGAGGCACCACCGCGGTGCGCGTACCGGCGGATCCATTCCTCCAGGGGGTGCTGGAGGGGTGCGGCCGGCCGATATATTCTACCAGCGTCAATACTTCTGGCGAACCGCCGCTTCTGACCTTCGACGGTATCCTGGAAGAGTTCGGCGGCAAGGTCGAGCTGATGGTCAGAGGCCCCGCCGACCAGGGTACCCGGGCGTCGACTTTGATAGACTGTACAAAAAGCCCCTATGCCGTTCTCAGGCAAGGGGCTTTCGATGCGTCCTGGCTAACCGGACGTTCCCTATCGGACGTCCGTCCGCTGGCTTGAGAACCGTTACCTGATTTTCCGGGCCTCCATATAATAACGCTTCTCATGCGCCTCGCCCATGGAGAACGTCTTTCTGGGCAAGGCGTTGTCCGCTATGATGGTATCGAAGAACGTATCTTTCGATACGGCTGGAAGCAGCAATCCGATATTGCCCGCCTGCCGGCCGAGAGAACAGGTCACATCGACGCCATGGATGTAGTCGACATTGGTTTTCCCTGCGGCGAGCAGATCGTCTATGACGACCTGCAGCGTACCGGCGGCGATAGATGCGCAAGGCTTCGTCAGGACGAACAGCGTCAATCCAGATTCATCGCAGTAGCCGAACCGCTGGCCGCCAGCCTCGTTGACTCGTGCAAGAAGCTCCTCGACGCTTTGTACAGGATAGGTTTCATAGGAGGCGCAGCATTTGGATACCGCGTCAAGGAAATCGGGCTTCGCCGTATTGAACAGGACGCGGTGTATCGGCTCGAATTCGAGTCCCGGATCAAAGATGTTTTCGAGTTCGACCAGGGCATATCGCGCAGGATGAGTTTTCCGCTCCTCCTCGTCCAAGGTTTTCTTGATATCCTCCCAACAGCTTTTCGCAGTCGCGAAGCTATGGTTGCCGTCGCCCATGGCGAACAGCAAAGGATTCCGTGGGTCAAGGGCGTCATACATAGTCTGCAAGGCGTCCGCGACCAAATCAAGTTCAGCCTTTCCGTCCACCACCCAAGCCTTCAGGTGACCGCCGTTCTTCATCAACGGCGTATCGTAAGCGACTCGAAGGTTGTCCTTGCGTGCGGCGAGAGCCTCGATCAAGGAACGTTTTTCATCGCTGATCAGAACCATGATGTGGGGGAGTTCAAGCGGCGCGTTCTTCCTGATCTCCTTTCTGGGCGGTATGCGGCTCAGGATCGTTCCCTCAGTCGCGCGGATGAGGCTTCGGGAATCCTTCGCATAGTCGTACTTGTCAAGGTCGAGCGCGACTATCAGCCCCCAACGCCCGGGTCCGTCGCCTGTCGTCCGGTGTACAAGGAAAAACGAGTCCTTGTACGCGGTGAAGATATCCCTGTCGATATATTCCTGCATGGCTTTGTTGATGTCCGCGATGCGTTTCTGAGGATCGGGATCCTCCAGATAGCATTCGGGGAAAATAAGCCGGAGGGTACTGGGCGCGTTTCCGACCAGCTTGGAGGCGCTTTCCCAATAATCCCTTTCTGATGTATACTGGTCACAAGCGACGACGGCCCATTTCTCCAAATCGATTCCTGCGGAGGGAATCAGTATGTCAGGCAGACCAACGCCGATCTGACGCAGACGTTCTTTGACTTCTTGCATATTGTTACGACCTCATTTTTTTGAAGGATGTAGTAATATTGTATGATGATATTGCAACTTTCGCAAGATAAAGTGTAGGAAAATGAGTAAAGCAATAATTTTTGCCGGTTCAGGCACTCCAACGAGGCTTCCGGCTGACCTGCATGCCGAAGATTGTTTCGTCTGCGCCGCGGACAGTGGCTTCGACGCGGCCAGGGCGCTGGGCGTGGGGGTCGATCTGGTCATAGGCGATTTCGACTCTACAAAACACATCGAGGATATCCAACGCCTTCCGTACCTGAAGCTTGAACGGGACAAGGCGGACAGCGATACGGAAGCGGCGTTGAAGGAAGCGCTCGCCAGAGGCTGTGACGAATGGATCCTTGTCGGAGGCGGGGAGGGGAGGTTCGACCACCTGCTCTCCATATTGTCCCTTTTTCTGAGATACAGCCCCCCGTCCGCCTGGTACACCAGGTGCGAGTCCCTGTATCGCGTCGATACTGAACGGACGTTCGACGGGCTAGTTCCCGGGACCACCGTCGGGATCGTCCCTGCGTTGGCTACGGGACGTTCTCTGGTTACGACGGAAGGATTGCATTGGGACGTTTCGGACTATCTGGTCGACGCGACGCAGCTCAGTCTTTCGAACCGTTGCGAAGAGAGCCGGGTCAGCGTCAGGACGAATGGAGATCCCGTCTATTTTTCTATCATAGCCATATAGACCTGGGCGGCCTTGCATGATACCATACGGACATGTTGCGGACGCGCCGGGTATTGGCTTTCTCAGGGAGGATACAGAACTATCTTCTGTTGCTGTACATTTTCTTTCTCATCGCCTTCTTCGCCTGCGGGTATTTCCCCATCCAGGAAGGCTTCGTCGACGCGCTTCTTTCAATCTGTACGTTCATAGCCTGGGTCACCGTCGTATTCGGGCTCGCCATTATCGTCTGCGGTCTTTTCTGTTGGTTCAAGGACAAGGTGTTTCCCGCAAGCGCCATTCTCCTGTCCCTGATACGAATAGCGCTGGTCTTTTTCTGCTCGATCATCGTACAGCTGATCAATCGGCTCGTTACCAGCGGCATAGTGATTTCCTGAGGAGGAATTGACAGTGGAACAGAATATCCCGTCCCCGCTTTTCTCAGCGCTCCGAGGCGCGATCCAGGTCGCCGAGGACAAGCCGGAGCTGATCGAGGGAGCCGCGAACAGATTGTACGAAGCGATGCTGGAGGCGAATGAATTGAAGGAAACGCAGATCGCCATGATATTGATTACCCAGACTGGGGACTTGTCAAGTCGCAATCCCGCTTCTGGTCTGCGAAAAGGCGGTCATGCCGCCGCCACGCCGCTGTTCTGCATGCAGGAGCTTGAAATCAAGGGGATGCTTGAACGGGTAATCCGAGTACTGCTTGTGACCAATTCCCCGATGGAGCGTCCCGCCGTTCCGGTCTATATGGACGGCGCGGAGAAACTACGTCCGGATCTCGCGATGCGATAACCGGTGTGGACGACGCCGTTTTTTCGGCGAAACTCCCGTTATGGACTCTTTGTCTGAATTTTCTCTTCACAACGTCCAGTGCGCATCAATACGCTGTGCGCAGATTGTTCCATATTCACGGCTCATCCTGTTTTTGGATGCCGTAACCTCTTGCAAATATGACGCTTCCGGCGGCGATTTCCAGCTTGCGCAGGTCGCGGTAAAGGCCCAGACCTCCGTTCGTACCATCAATCGCTATTTTCCTGATAAAAACCATATGCTGTATCTTGCCGCGGTAAGATTCCTGGGCAGCAGCATGTCAAGCTCGTACAGCAGTATACCGCGATGGAATAACAGTGGATATCGATGATTTCAAGAAGCTTGTCGCAAGCCATGGACAGGAGACGGGAGCCGCGCTGATTCATTGCGTGGCGGACGAATTGACCAGTGCGTTCCGCAAGACTGATTTGATCGCAAGATTGGGGCGCGACCGTTTCGCCGTATTGATGACCAAACTTACGAATACAGAGGTAGCGCGACGCAAGGCAGATGAAATCGTACAGACATTCATGTTCCAAAGCGCTCAGAAGCTGCATATCGACGCCAGCGTAAGCATCGGCCTTGCTTTCTCTGAACCGGATATGGATGTCGGTGAGTTGATTTCGCATGCGGAACAGGCTCTGAAGGAATCAAAGGATATCGGCAAGGCGAGAAGCTCCGTCTACGGAGATGAAGTGCCCGCGGTCGTGCGGGACGACAAGCCGGTCGTGTTGATCTGCAGCGATGACAGACGTCTGTTCGATGCGATCGCACTCGCTTACGGCAACGAGGTAGCCTTCGACAATGTTTCGACATATGGGGAGCTGACCGACTGCTTCCAGCGCTACGACCGGCGCATACGGGCGATCTGTCTGGACATGCAGGCGGCTACGACCGTGGACTCGACCACGTTCTATCAGTACATCCTGTCCCAAGGCGGAGGCGAACGTATTCCATTGCTGGCATTGTGCATGGAAGACAATCTTGAACAGCTCAAGCAGGCGCTGGAACTGCGTATCAGCGACATCCTGACATTGCCTCCGCAGGTAGACGTCATACGGCGTCGGCTGTCCAGGACAATTCTTAAAAGTCAATCATGGACGGAGCGTCAGGATACGTAGAAATCTGAAGGGGAAGCTGAAAATGACAAGGGAAAGTCTGATTGATAGAAGCAGGTATCGATTACGACCAAGGGGCACACCGCTTCGCAGGTCATGCGCAGATATTTGAAAAATATCTACTGATTTTCTTTGATGGAAGAAACATGATGGATACACTGCGCGGACAGTTGCAGTCGGGCTCCTATGATCTGGCCTTCCACACCGCCCACGACTTGAAGGGCGCCACCGGGAACCTCAGTTTGACGGCCTTGTACAAGACAATCTGCCAGATGGTTGAAATACTACGAACCGGCATGGACGACGGGACGTTGTCGCAACTGTGCGAACAGGCTGCGGCGCAATACGCGCTCGCTGAAAAATCCGTAAAGGGTTAACGCCGATGTATGAGTTGGACGTACAGCTCGTGGAGCAGCTGCGTATCGGTCACTGCGAGAATCTTGACGACAAACTGGAGAGCCTCCTACGAATGAGGGAACGCCTGGGCGATATATTGGCGGGGTGATTCCCGGGACAGGTACGTTTTCCAAAATACGCCAAGGATGGGCTGCACAGCTATGATACAAGAAAAAAGAATAGGCGGCTTGAGCCTGTCGTTATCGATGTTCGTCATATTGGCGATACTATGCTGCCCCCCGTGCGCGGCGGCTGAGGCCGGAACGCATGAGACTCTGCGAGTAGGATACATGGACTATGACGGATTCATCGAAGAACAATCAGACGGTACGTATATCGGTTACGGTGCGGAATATCTGTCGCGGATAGGTGCCTATACCGGATTTCAGTACGAGTACATATACGGTGAATGGTCGGAGCTCCTCGAAAAGCTGGCAAACAGGGAAATCGACTTGTTGTGTACCGCGCAATATACCGATGAGCGTGCGAAGACATATGATTATTCCGCTTATCCCATCGGCTATATAAGAAATGATTCCCGGAACGGGTGGCTCTTCCTTTTACAAAAGAGGAGACCGCCTATAAGGAAGCCCTGAAAAGCCTTACTTTTTTCTTCCGTGACGGACAGGGGTATCTATCGCGGCGCAACAGCGACGGCGAGTTCATCGGCTTTTATCCAGAAGTCGCGAAAATGTTTTGTGAAAAGCTGGGCGTCGACTGCGTGCAGACGATATTGATGGACGACGACGTGGACGGCCCTGTAATCTATCCTGATTTCTATTACGATCATTATTGGGCGAACGAAAACCGTACCGATATCACACAACCATATGTAAGGGTGAACTATTACGCCATCACCAACAAAAGGAACCAGATCGACGCCAATACCTGCAAAGTGGTGGCCGTACCCGATTTTTTCGTCACAAAGGATTTTATCAAGCCCAATTACGACGACTCCCAGATTCTTTGGTATACCGATTATCTCGCCTGTATCGACGCTGTACGGAGCGGGAGCGCCGACATTGCCTACGTCAACAGTACGACGGCCGAATATTATCTCAGTCAATACCGCTACAGCACATTGGCCTTCGCACTGACGGACTATTCCCATAGGGCCTGTCTCGGCGTTTACGGCGACGACACCGGGTTGCTCGCTTCAATCTTGAACAAAAACCCTGTCGGCCATCAGTTTCAACGAGCTGAACACGCTCCTGGTGCAATGCACCAGCGTACAGCCCGACCAAAACATGCTGGTGGAATACTTCTACAGGAATCCGGTTCAATCCGTATTGCTGATCGGGCTGTTCGTCTTCCTTGTCGTCGCCATCATATCTCGGCCGTCTATCTGAAAGCATCCGGAAAAAGAACATCGATATCATGGAAGCCATGAACGCTATCATAGGGCTGTCGGCTTTCGGCGATGAATGCGACGACACCGCCGAGCTGAAAGGATATCTCAGGAAAATCAACCAGGCCGGTCAATACTTGCTCCAGCTCATCAACGATTGAGCGAGACGATTGCAAGAGGCTTCCGATCATCGTCCTATCCGCGAACGCATACGATGAAAACAAGGACGTCTGCATGGAGGCCGGCATGGACGACTATCTGGGAAAGCCTATTGAGCCGAAGGCGCTCTACGCGATGCTTGCGAAATACATGAAATGACATTCTGTCCGTATGAATCACGTCGATCACGTCGTTCCGGCTCATCGGTCGCGTCTGATTCCGCCCGCAATTGATATATAAAAACCACTTCACACAAATGTTGCAATAGTGTAATATCCTTGGAGTCGGATGAGTAGAATCATCTCATGCGTCAAGAAACGCCACCTTAGCTCAGTTGGCCAGAGCACGTGACTTGTAATCTCGGGGTCGTCAGTTCGAATCTGACAGGTGGCTGAACAGAAACTACCGCGGTCCAGGAATGGAGCGCGGTAGTTTTATTATACAGGAACAAGAATATCATATTCCTTCTGGGCAACGTCCATTCATCGTGATTTTCTTACATACCACCACCCGCTAATTCAAAAACGGACACTACGCACCTATGCGCGGAAGGGTGTGTCCGGCCGATATACGATGTACGCCGATACGCGGAAACCATTGTTTCATAGATTTTCGTTTCAAGGTCATTGACACGACGCTTTCATAGACTTAATATGGCTAACGATTATTAGCCAATATTTTCGACCGAGGCGACAGTAACGGACATGATGCGGAGCGAAACGAAAAAACGTATTCTGGAGGTATCGCTGACTCTGTTCTCCGAAAGGGGGTATGAAGCGGCGACCATGGCGGACATTGCGAACGCCGTCGGAATCAAGGCTCCATCGCTATACAAGCATTACAAGGGCAAGCGTGACATCTTTGAATCGTTGCTCAAGGAAATGTCTGAGAGATACCGTGATTTCGCGAACGAGAACAAACTGGAAGGGGAGAATCCCGATACAGCGGCCGCCGAATACGCTGACACCGATTTGGAGGGGCTTGTCTCGGCGGCCTACGGCCTTTTCCAATATTTCCTTCACGATCCGTACGCCTCCCGGTTCCGGCGGCTGCTTACCTTGGAAAGCTTCCGTAGTCCGGAAATGGCGAAACTGTTCGTCGCCCAGTATATCGATGCGCCGACCCAGTTCCAGGGTACCATATTCGGCATATTCATGCGGCAAGGCTTCTTCAAGGATCTGGACCCGCAGGTGGCGGCGTATCAGTTCTACAGCCCGGTCTTTTTATTGTTGAACCTTTGTGATAATTCACCGGAAAGAGAACCGGAGGCTCTGGACCTCATTCGGCGTCATATCGAGCATTTCAGCGTTTTATACTCATTGGAGGGGAGAGAACACCCTCGCCATGGAGAAGAGGCATACAATGGATAGAAGATATGTGATTTCCAGAAGGCTGTTGATCTTCTGGACTTTGTTCATCGGCATAGGGGCGGTCGCCGGTGCGACCGGAATGCTCGTGGCTCCCGACGGCAGCGCGATGGGAATGACGGAGATGCTGCCGTATTTTCAGGTCTTGCCATTGGCCGCATACCTGTACCAGGACTTTGTATTCCCTGGTATCGCGTTGCTCTGCGTCAACGGAATCCCCAATCTCGTCGCGGCTGTCCAGCTGTTGAGGAAGAAGCCGTCAGGCATCGTCATGGGGACGATATTCGGTATTACGCTCATGGCGTGGATATGCATCCAGTTCGTAATCTTTCCGTTGAACTTCATGTCTACGACCTATTTTTTCTTTGGCATGGCGCAGATGATCACCGGTTATGTCTGCTGGGTCTCCTACAGACAGGTCCGTTTCACGGCGGACTCCCGTCAGAAAACATATGAACGCATCGGGACGAACCCCAAGGAACTCGTCGTATATTTTTCCCGACATGGCTATGTGCAGGAGATCGCCCGTCAGGTAGCCCAGGACAACGGCGGGGAGCTTGTGGAGCTGACGACCAAGGAACATACGGAGGGAACCGCCGGGTTCTGGTGGTGCGGCCGGTTCGGCATGCATCGATGGCCCATGCCCGTAGACCAGACAGATATCCCGGTTGAAAAATACGATTACGTGACGATCTGTACCCCGATCTGGGTATTCGCCGTCGCCGCCCCTATCAGGGATTTTTGCCTGAAATACAGCGGCAGAATCTCGAAAGCCAGATATGTCACGGTACATTTTCAGCCGGCGGCGTACCGCAAAGCGAGAAAGGAGCTTGACGGGCTGCTTGGCGTCACAGGTGAAAACTACACGAGCATCTGCTGCGAGCTGGGACGATTCAGACGGATGTGACGCCATGATCCGGGACAAGATTTCCCCAAAGGGTTGACATAAAAAGCAAAAACAGCTAAATTCACGCTTGTCTTTGACAGCTGGAGAGGTTCCCGAGTGGCCAAAGGGGGCAGACTGTAAATCTGTTGGCTCAGCCTTCGAAGGTTCGAATCCTTCTCTCTCCATCAGAAAGGCCTTCTTCGTATGAGGAAGGCCTTTTTCATCTGCCTGTGCGCCTGTCGCGACTTCTTTTGCGACTGATCCGAATATGAGGGCCGGAACATGGATTGCTTCTACGAAAAAGGACTTCGGTTTGAATGTACCGGCTGCCGTTATTGCTGTAGCTGCGAACCCGGTTATGTCTTCCTTTCCAGAAAGGACGCCATGAGGCTTGCCGAGGCGACAGGACTCTCTCTCGACGCCTTCATAGAGGTCTATTGCAGGAAGATCGACATGGGGGTCTTCAAACTGATCAGTCTCAAGGAAAAAGAGAATTTCGACTGTATTTTTCTCTCAGAAACCGGTTGTTCCGTGTACGACGCGAGACCGGAACAATGCCGTACATATCCATTCTGGGCTTCCGTCATGGAAGACAGTGAAAGCTGGGACAATGAAGCGAGCTCCTGTCCCGGTATCGGGAAGGGTAGGCTCTATACCAAGAGGGAGATTGAACGGTTGCTGTCCCAACGTCGTGGGCAAGAACCTATGATGGTAGACTAAGTTTCTACCACGATGTAAGATATATGTAAATGGCGAAATATTCCGAATCGGTCATTGAAGAAATAAAAAGTCGTCTCTCCATTGTCGATGTCATTTCCCAGTACATGACCCTTACAAACAGGGGCGATCGTTTTTGGGGAAGATGTCCGTTCCATGAGGACAAGACTCCGTCGTTCAGCGTTTTGCCGGAAAAAGGCTTCTACCACTGCTTCAGCTGCAAGAAGAGCGGCTCGATATTCGATTTCGTCATGGAAATGGAGCATCTGACCTTTCCGGAAGCCGTTCAGACGCTTGCGCGAAAAGCCGGCGTGGCGTTGCAGGAGGAGACCGAAGAGGACAAGAAGCATCGGAATCAGGTCGACGCGCTGTATGAGCTTTATGAGCGTATCGCCGGTTCGTTCCATTATATCCTGCTCAACAGCCCCCAAGCGGCCCACGCAAGGGACTATTTGAAACGAAGGCGCGTCAGCGACGACATGCTGGAGAAATTCCAGTTGGGATACGCCCCCGCCGACTCCGGGTGGCTCTACGATTTTCTCTCGAAGAAGAAATACAGCGACGATCTGCTGGCTCTCAGCGGTCTGTTCAGCAAGAGGAACCCTCAGTTTCCCATGTTTCGCGACAGGATCATGTTTCCTATCAGGACCTGGCAAGCCAAGACGGTCGCCTTCGGAGGCAGGGATCTTACAGGCTCGGAGCGGGCCCCCAAGTATATCAATACGCCGGATACGCCGATCTATAGCAAAAAGCATGTGCTGTTCGGCATGTATGAGGCGTTGCCGGCGCTCAAACTCAAAAAACAGGTTACGCTGTGCGAGGGGAACTTCGACGTCATAGCGATGCACCAGAGCGGCGTGGATACAGCTGTGGCGCCCCTGGGCACGGCTTTCACGAACGAGCAGGCGAAGTTGGTCAGGCGGTATTGCGACAGGGCCGACCTTGTGTTTGACAGCGACAGCGCAGGCCAGGCCTCCACAGGCAAAGCGTTGGTCATCTGCCAGTCGTTCGGCCTTGAAAACTACGTCCTGCATATCGATGGGGGGAAGGACGCCTCCGAGGTCGTTGAAAAACAGGGGGAGAACGCGTTGAAACAGACGCTTTCCCGTTCGTTGCAAGGGTTTGACTATCTTGTGCAGAATGCGATAAATCAGTATGATGTACAGAAGCCCAAGGGTAAATCGGCAGTGTTTTCCGCGGTAAAACCGTATTTAGATGCAACCGACTCTGAGATAGAGAGACAAAGCTACATCCGCCATCTTGCGGATATCCTGAAAGTTGACGAATCGACTATCATTGGCGATTATCAGCAACAGGGGGGTGTGAGCTCGTCGGTCAACGCCATCGTAAAGGAACCGCCGCAAGAAATGTCGCTGAATCCCGCCAAGGCCACGCTCGATCTGTATGCCATGCTGGCGTTGATCAACAACAGGCATTTGTTCGAGAGTTTCCGCAGGCTCCTGAAGATCGAGGATCTTGAGGACGGAGCCGCGGTAGAGTTGTACAGCGTACTGGAGGATGCGACACGAGAAGGGGTCGGCAAAACGGACGAAGTTGTACTTCAGATGATTCAGAATGATCAATTACGGCAATTGGTGGCCGCCAGTTTCCAGACGGAAGAGTTCAAGGCGAACCCGCAAGGGGTACTGACCGAATCGATCGACAGGATTCATTTGAGGAAATTGCTCAAACGGCAGCGGAACAACGTCAACTTGCTGACGATGGCAGAGAGCGAGGACGGCGAGGCTTCTGAGATCATTGACCTGCTGCTTGAAAAGCAGGAAATTGACCGCGACATAGCGGAGACCAGAAGACGGCTCGCTTCCGCGACGGAAACGATGACCCCGCAAGGGTAAGGATGCATAACGGATGCTAGATATCGAATCTCAACCATTTTTCACTGAAATTATCGCTGAGGCGGCGAGGGTAGGTCATGTCACCAAGGATTTCGTCAAGAAAACCATACCCGCCGACCAGTTTTCAGAAGAGACTCTTGATGAAGTCGTCCAGACGCTCGCCGACCAGGACATCCTGGTGGTGACCGATCCGGATGAAGTGGTTGCGGAGACAGTCTTCGATCTCGACGAAGAACCTTCTCCCGAGGATCTGGATGAAGGCGAGCTTGATGTAGACGCAGATGAACCCGACGATGAAATCTCCGCGGGGCCTGAAGACGAAGCCGACGAGCTCTTCGGTATCGCCGATATCCCCGGCGCTGACATAATAGACGAGTCGAAAATGCTCGAGCCTCACGACGACGAGGAGCCTGAGGACGAGGATGAAATCGAAGACGAGGACGAACAGGAGCTTGACGACGGTCCGTCGTTGGGCAAGGAGGCCCTTGCGTTCGACGACCAGGGCGGAGATTTCGACAACGGCCGCGACGGCTTCATGGACCTTGACGCCCTCGACAGGGACGCCGACGTCGATCACGCCCGCCATGGAGCGATCCTCGGCACCGACAAGGGCGATACGGCGATAGACGATCCCATCCGGCTCTATCTCAGGGAGATCGGCCGTGAGAACCTGCTGACCGCGGAGCAGGAAGTGGAGCTGTCCAAGAAAATGGAGGAAGGCTCCAAGATCATCAAGGACGTAATCCAGCAGAGCGGGATCATGATCACCTGCTTCAATGAGATTCTTCAGAAACTCAACATCAAGGTGGACGAAACCGAGATGGAGTTCTCGGCGAAGGATCTCAAGGATCTGATCAACGAACAGAAACGATATACCCAGTACTACAAGGAACAGCTGAAGGACGTGCAGACCCCGTTGAAGAACTATATCGCCCAGAAGCTATCCATGATCAGCAGCGGAGAGGATGTCCTTCATGATGAGGCTCTTACGAAAAAACGGATGGCTTTGCTGAAAAAGCTGTCCAAGGTGGAGCTTCAGCCGGAAGAAATCACAAGCTTCACCGACAAGTTCGTCAACGCCGAAGAGAAGATCATCGCCTTGAAAGAGAAAAAGGCGTCGATCGAGGGCCGTCTTGGAGTCTCCTGTTCCAAGGAGCTGCGGCAGATGGGCAGGGATCTCGTAACGCCAGCGAAGCGGGACGTTCTGGAAGATCGGCTGAAGCTTTCCGCAGATGAGATCAAGGATCAAATCAGGGATATCCAGCTCACTGAAAAGGAATTGAAAAATATCGAGCATGAATTTGAAGAATCATGCGACGTTATTCTTGAACATGCGAAGGAGATAAAACGCGGCAGGGTGATGATGAAAAGCGCGAAGGATCGCCTGATACAGGCGAATCTCCGGCTTGTCGTCTCCATTGCGAAAAAATACACCAACCGCGGCTTGCATTTCTTCGATCTGGTTCAGGAAGGCAATATCGGTTTGATCAAGGCAGTCGAGAAATTCGAGTACCGCAAGGGGTACAAATTCTCCACCTACGCCACATGGTGGATCCGCCAGGCCATAACGCGCTCCATCAGCGACCAGGCTCGGACCATCCGCGTCCCCGTCCACATGATCGAGCAGATCAACAAGGTCGTCAGGGAGAGCCGGATGCTGATGCAGACCCTGGGACGTGAACCGACCGACGAGGAAGTAGCCGAAAAGCTTGGTTGGACCGCGCAGAAGGTCAAGGCAGTGAAGAACGTCGCCCGGGAACCGATCTCCCTTGAAACCCCGGTCGGCGAAGAAGAGGACTCATTGCTTTCCGATTTCATTGAAGACAAGGACGTCGAGAATCCGGCGACACAGACTGCGTTCACCCTGCTGCAGGAGCAGCTTCGCGAGGTTCTGGCCACCTTGCCGGCGCGCGAACAGGAAGTTCTGAAGATGAGATTCGGCCTTGACGACGGTTACTCATTGACATTGGAAGAAGTAGGGTTGTATTTTGAAGTGACGAGGGAACGTATCAGGCAGATCGAGGCGAAGGCGTTGCGGCGGCTGAGACATCCCAAACGTAGCAGAAGACTTAAGGATTTCATTTAATATAATCACCAGGAGAATATGATGCAGGAAGTATTTGAAAAACTTCGCGACCTTCAGGAGGTCCTTGCCAAGATGTTCGAGGTCGAAGCGGAAATCGCGGAGATTCCACAGGCCTTGGAGACCAAGCAGGAATTGCTCACTCGGACCAACAAGGCATACCTTGAACTGCATGAGAAGAGCGAAAAGGCAAAGGACGACTTGAAAAGCCTGCGCATCCAGCTTGATGATGCGGAACATTCGAGGGAGAATTCCGAGAAGCAGATGGAGCTGATCACGACGCAGCGGGAATTTGAATCGCTCGAAAAGGAAATAAAGGACGCCGCGGCCAAGGAACAGCAGCTCCGCAAGAGTCTTCTTGCAAAAGAGAAGTACTGCGGCGAGCTGGATGAGAAGCTTGAAGAACAGGAAGCCCTGATGGCGTACCAGCAGGAAGAAGTGAAAGCTGAAACCGAAAAGAAGGACGCCCGCATCACAGAAAAAGAGCAGGAGCTTTCCTCATTGCAGGCTCAACGCGATGCGCTTACCCCGGGTCTCAGCGATGAATTGATCTTCAAGTTCGAAAGAATCATCAAGAACAAGGCTGGTAAAGGTATCGTTCCCATCCATGGGCTCGTATGCCAGGGATGCCACATGACGTTACCGATTCAGTTCGTCAACGATGTCAGAAAAGCGGAAGATATCGAATTCTGCCCGTATTGCAGCCGAATCCTCTATTTCGACGAATCCTTCGAAGGCGCCGAAGCCCAGTTCGTCAAGCATGACGATGTGGAGATCGAGGAAGGCGGACTCGCCGATTTCGTTGACAAGGATGAGTTCGACGATTTTATCTAAGCGAAGTTGAGGCCCGCCAGGCGATCGCATGCGGCATATGCCGCATGAGGAAAGTCCGGGCTCCATAGGACATGACGCCGGGTAACGCCCGGGAGCGGCAACGCTATAGAAAGCGCCACAGAAAACATACCGCCGGTTTCGGCCGGTAAGGGTGAAAAGGTGAGGTAAGAGCTCACCGCGTCCTTGGCGACAAGGACGGCACGGCAAGCCTCGTCAGGAGCAAAGTCAAGCAGCAGGTCGGGTGGTCCGCTCAAGCCTGCGGGTAGACTGCTGGAGGATTCCGGAGACGGAATCAGTGGATAGATGATCGCCCACGACAGAACCCGGCTTATGGCGAGCCTCTTTTTTTGATAAGTACGAGGAGAACGACATGATGAAGCAGCTTCGACAGAGGGCGGTACTCATGTTGTTCTTCCTTTTTTTTGTCTTCTGCCTTGGTTGCCTGGTCAGCTGTTCGAATACTGCGACTAACCTGAAAAAGCTCGACGAGGCGTTTTCCTCGGGCGACTACGCCAGGACAATGCAATTGGCCACGCAATACCTCAACAATGATTTTCAAAGCGGATACCTGCTTTACAAAGGCGTCTCGGCGGCCTTCCTTGGGCTTCCTGACGAAGCCTCGCGGGCCCTCGGACTCTATCTCGCCATGACGTCGGAATCAGACGACGGGAGACCTCTCGCGTTACGCACGATGCTGGATACCGCCACGCAGACGGGAAGCCTGGGACAGGTCATATCGACCGCCTATGAGCTTGAAGACATCGGGCAGGGGACATTGAAAAGCAGGAAGGAACTGTATAAGGCGCTGCTTGCTACGGGCGAGCAGGAGCAGGCGGAACAGGTTCTGAACGACATGTTGTCGCCGATGCTCGCGCCCAAGGAGCTATGCCTGCTGGCCGTGGACGCAAAGGCGTCCACTTCGCTTCTCGCTTCCAGCCTCGAAGCATGGCTCTCCGAGCTTGACAAGCAAGATGCCTCGCTCTATCTATCGACCTATGCCGCCGCCGTCGAAACCGCCAGGTTCCGTCAGGACGGGGAGATGCTGCTCCCGATCGCGAAAGCGGTCTATGAGGGCGGGCTCTATACCGAAGTCGGGGACGCCTCTCTCGTAGCCCGCTGCCTAGGCGACCTATACGCCTCAAGCGGGCAGAAGGTCCTTGCCAGACGTTTCTGGAACGAGGCTGTCAGGCTCGATGGAAACAGTATTGCGCAGGAGCGGCTCGCAACATTGTGATTTTATGATTTGATAACAATTGGGAGTAGTCAGATGATCGGAACGGCAGAATGCACCACTATAGCAATCGAAGACAGGCTCGGAGACGTCCTGTTGCAGATACAGAATCCAGCCAGGTATATCGGCGGAGAATACCATTACGGACAGAAGGATACTTCAAAGGTAGACTTCCTTACCGCTATATGCTTTCCCGATCTGTATGAAATCGGCATGTCGAACAATGCGGTCAGGATCCTATACGACATATTGAACAGGAACGATCACGTATTCTGCGATCGCGTATTCTCTGTCGCCGCCGATTTTGAAGCGTTGCTCAAAGAACGTAGTATCCCGTTGTACACGCTCGACCGGCATATCGCGCTGAAGGACCTGGACCTCCTGTGTATTTCGATAGGTTACGAGCTAGCCGCGACAAACATTCTTCAGGTCATTGAGCTTGGAGGAATCCCCCTCCATACCGAGGACCGCGGCGACGACGTGCCGATCATTATCTGCGGCGGTCCGGCCGCCACGAACCCGCTTCCATTTTCCAGATTCATTGACTTCGTATATATTGGAGAAGCCGAAGACGGGCTGAATGAGGTCGCGCAAACGCTGAGAAAATGTAAAGCTGAGAATGCTTCCCGGCAAGAACGCCTCGAGGCGCTGAAACAGTTCGATTTCCTCTGGTATCCAGGAAAAGAGATGGCGTTACGCGCCGTCGATACGCATTTCGCAGACGATACGGCGGACGATCACCTCTATCAGTACTATGTCGTCCCCAACTTCAAGGTCGCCCAAGACAACGGCGTCGTAGAAATCATGCGAGGTTGCCCGAACAGCTGCAGGTTCTGTCATGCGGGTCAGTATTACAAACCCTACCGGCAAAAATCCTACAAGACGATTTCGGCCCAGGTCGAACAGAACGTCCATGGATTTGGTTATCGCGAAGTGACGCTTTCATCCCTTTCCTCCGGCGACCATCCGTATATCAAGGAGCTGATCGAACAGCTGAACGCGAGCTATGCGCAGCAACACATCTCGTTCTCCCTGCCGAGCCTCAAGGTCAGCTCCTTTTCGCTCGGTATCCTGGAGCAGCTGTCCGAAGTCCGAAAAAGCGGATTGACGTTCGCGATTGAGACTCCTTTGCTCCAATGGCAGCATGCCGTCAACAAAGAAGTCCCTGTGGAGCAGGTCATAGAAATCATTCAAGAAGCAAAACGCCGGGGCTGGAAACTCGCGAAATTCTATTTCATGGTCGGACTGCCGTTCACCGAGCGAGAATGCGAACGACAGGCGATGGTCGATTTCCTTGGAAAGATATATGACGCGACCCGTATCCAGATGAACATCAATATCGGGACGTTCATTCCCAAAGCCCATACGCCGTTCCAATGGTGCGCCCAGCTGCATCCAGAGCTTGCGGGAGAGCATTTGCGTATGCTCAAACGGGCTATCAGCGACCGGGTCCGCGGCTGCAAGGTATCGTACCACGAACCGGGGATCAGTCATATCGAAGGTCTGATCAGCCGCGGCGATGAGCGGATGTGTGAGCTGATTGAGCGAGCCTACAGGAAAGGATGCAGGCTTGATGCCTGGGATGAACACCTCAGGCAAGATCTCTGGCATGAAGCCATCGCCGAAATGGATTATGATCCCGAGCAATTCATATTTACCGAGCATTCTCTTGACGAGCCGTTGCCCTGGGACAATGTATCGATGCGCGTCGGCAAGGAATTCCTCAAAAAGGAATATCTGCGGGCCAAGGAAGCGTTGCTGACCACGCGGTGTACCGTGGATTGCGACCATAGATGCGGAGTATGCGGCAAATACGCGCAAATCCATGATTTGGACGGCGGTGACCGGATTCTTCAAAGCCTCCGGGATTCCCATGAGACGGGAGAGAAAGAACCTTCGCCGCTGGCACAGCCCGTCATGCCGCAGGGAGTGGAACGTCAGGTACTCTTCACATACCAGAAGAAGGGCAGGGCGCTGTATATCAGCCATATTTCGACCATGCGCATCTTCGAGATGGCCTTCCAAAGGAGCGGACTGGATATCCTGTTCTCCCAAGGCTACAATCCGAAACCACGGTTGGAATTCGTCAATCCGCTGTCGGTAGGGGTATCCGGGGATCAGGAAGTGCTGCTGGCCGAGCTGAATCTTCCGGAAGGGGCTGATCCGCAGGAAATCTGCGGAAAACTACAGGAAAGCCTCTCCGAAGGGTTCATAGTCAACGATATGATGCTGTTGGACCTCGGCAAGAAAACGACGCTGGCAAAACATCTCGCGGGCAGCGGCTTTACAATCGAAGATATCACAGACGGAGAGATTGAACGCTCATTGGAGACGCTTCTCGCCACAGAACCGAAGACGGCCGACTACGCATTGTCCAAAGGCGACCGTCCAGGTCTCTGGCATGTCGAGATCTTTGGAGAGAAGAACCTCGTCAAGCTGCTGTTCGGAAACGAAGTGGACAAGTTCACGCTCTGTTCGCATTGCCGTATCACCAGGACAAGGCTATACGCCGGAGATATGAAGACTGGGTACAGAGAGTATTTCTCCAACCTGATGGGGCGGGGCTAGCCGTCAATCCCGCTGGCGCGCCGCCCCGTCGATATCAGCGGGAAGTACGCTCTTCCCGCTTCACTTCGTCCCAGATTTCATCCATCGACGAGAAATTTTCCTTCTTTAGCTCGATACCGCGTTCCTTGCATTTTTCGGCCAGAAGGTTGAACCTGGCGCGGAATTTCCGGTTTGAACGGTGCAAGGCGTTGCCGGGCGATACTTTGAGCGTTCTGGAAAGATTTATCACGGAGAACAGCAGGTCTCCGACTTCCTCTTCAACGCGTTCCTGGTCGGGTTCAACGGTATTGAGAGCTTCCAGCACTTCGTCAAGCTCTTCGCATACCTTGTCGATGACCCCTTGGGTATCCTGCCAATCGAAACCGACCTTTCTGACCTTCTTCTGAATTTCCCAGGCTTCTTCAACAGGAGGAAGACTCTTCGGGACGCGGCTGAAAAAATCATCGTCCGAAGCTTTCCGGCCCTCGACGTCCTCCTTGATCTTGTTCCAAAGCGTCAGGACCTCAGTACTGTCCGCGACGCTCTCCGTTGAGAAGACATGCGGATGGCGCCTGATCAGTTTCCGGCATATCTCGTTGACGGCTTCGACAGGCAGGAAATCCTTCTGCTCCTCATGTATCCGAAGCAGGAGGAACAGGTTCATCAGGACGTCCCCGATTTCCTCGCGGCATTCCGCCGTATCGTCGTCCTGCAAGGCGTCGAGGTATTCATAGCACTCATCCTGCAAAGCCCGCACGACATCCTTGCAATGCTGTTCACGATCCCAAGGACACCCTCCGGGACTGCGCAGCAACGTGACTATCTCGTATAGATTATGCAACGCTCCATCAAAATCAGAGGCATCGGCATATGTATATTCAATCATTTTTTGTACTCCTGTCAGACACTATACGCAAAAACGGGTTGAAAAAAAAGTGATAAAGAGGTATTTCTTTATTTGGTGCCCGCAATGGGTATACATTCATATCTACCAGGAGGAATGAGTCGTGGACACATGTGGCAATTGCGCAAGCGTTTCCGATGATCCTCTAAGTAGAAGGTCATCTTTATCCGTCTGAACGGCGGTTCTTTGCTTGCATTTTTGAGTTCTACCGCATCTCTCCGTCTCAATTAAGCAGATGGCAACTAATTTTGGACTATTGCGTGACTATGTGACCTTGCGCAACTGGCGCGCCCTCAAGCAGGAGCTTTCCCATATGCAGGAAGTCGATATCGCCTTCTTCATCGAAAGTCTCCCGGCGGACCAGGCGCTCACGGTCTTCAGGACTTTGGACAAGGATATCGCCGCCGAGGTATTCTCCAACCTTTCGACGGAACAGATGCAACAGCTGATCGCAAACATCTCCGACGATGAGCTTCGGGCGATCATGGCGGACCTCATGGTCGACGACGCCGTAGACATGCTCGAGGAAATGCCTGCGAACGTCGTGAAACGCGTCTTGAAGCATACGAGCGTCCAGGACAGGCAGCTGATCAACCAGTTCCTCCGGTATCCGGAAAACAGCGCTGGTTCCATCATGACGGCTGAATTCATCGAACTCAAGAGGGAGATGACCGTAGGGCAGGCGATCAGCCATATCAGAAGCGTAGGCGAGGACAAGGAGACGGTCTATACGTGTTACGTGACCGGTCTGAACCGTGCGCTTGAAGGCGTCATCACCGTCAAGACGCTGCTGCTCGCGACGGACGACCAACGAATCGAGACCTTGATGGAGACGGATGTGATTTCCGTCAAGACCAACGATGACCAGGAGTATGTCGCCGATACTATCGGTCGATACGACTTGCTTGCGATTCCTGTAGTGGACCAGGAGAACCGGCTTGTGGGAATCATAACGGTCGACGACGTCCTCGATGTCATTGAAGAAGAGAATACCGAAGATTTCGAGAAAATGTCCGCCATGGCGCCAAGCGACAAACCGTACCTGAAGACAGGTGTGTTCTCATTGGCCAAGAACCGTATTGTCTGGCTTCTCGTCCTGATGGTCAGCGGAATGATCACCGGAAGAATCCTGGGACACTATGAGGCCGCGTTCTCAGTCCTCCCCATATTGGTCACGTTCATACCGATGCTTACCGACACCGGCGGCAACGCCGGCAGTCAAAGCTCCACACTGGTGATCCGAGGCATGGCGATCAACGAGATCACGACGAAGAATCTATTGACCGTTCTCTGGAAGGAGGTACGTGTCGCGGTATTAGTGGGCTTCATACTTGCCGGCGTCAATTTCATCCGGCTGATGATCACCGAGAACGGAGAGTGGATGCTGGCCATGACGGTCTCATTGGCACTGTACGCTACGGTTCTCATGGCGAAAACCATCGGGGGAATCCTGCCTATCATTGCAAAGAAATGCAAGCTCGACCCTGCGATCATGGCGGCTCCGTTGATTACGACGATCGTCGACGCCTGTAGCCTGGTCATCTATTTCTCTATCGCCGAGGCCCTTCTCAGAATTTAGATTCAAGTAACAATGCCGGCGGCATGTCGGCCGGTTACCGGACATATGCGTCTCGTCTTTCAGCGAGACGCATTGTCTACACATCCTTCCTACGGTACAAAAATTCAAAAAAAGATATTCCCAGCTGAAAAAAAGCAATGATTCTTCATGGTTTCCATAGCAAGGCCCGGGCAAAATCAGATACTATCAATAGTATCGTGTATTGAAATGGGGAAGGAACTCTCATAGAGGCCAGGAGGACACGATCATGTGCGGGATTGTCGGCTATGTAGGTGTGGAACAAGCTACGCCGTTGTTGGTGGATTCTTTGAAAAAGCTGGAATACAGGGGGTATGATTCCGCGGGTATCGCCGTCCTTGACCGAGGCGTCGTCAAGGTTCGCAAGGCGAAGGGACGGCTATCCCGGCTTGAGGAGCTTCTGGAACAGGAAGGGCCTGTCCAGGGGACCATCGGTATCGGACATACGCGTTGGGCGACCCATGGGGAACCAAGCGACGTCAATTCACATCCGCATACCGACGTTTCAGGAAACATAGCCATCGTCCACAACGGTATCATCGAAAACCATGCGAAGCTGAGGGACTGGCTGGAGAAGCATGGCGTGACGTTCCGCAGCCAGACGGATTCGGAGGTCATAGCGCATCTTATCGATTTCCATTACAACGGGGACCTGCTGCAGGCCGTGCGTGAGACCATGCAGCGAATCGAAGGCTCATATGCGCTCGGCGTACTCTGCGAGGATGCGCCCGACAGAATCATCGTGGCCCGCAAGGACAGTCCATTGGTCGTCGGATACGGAGAGAACGGTAATTTCATAGCTTCGGACGTTCCGGCGATCCTGGCGCATACCAGAGAGGTCACGTACCTCAACGACTATGAGCTGGCGGTATTGTTCCGTGATCATGTCGAGTATTATTCAGAGGACGGCGACAGAATAGAAAAGCAGGTCGTCCATATCGACTGGGATGTTTCCGCCGCCGAAAAAGGTGGGTATGAACATTTCATGCTCAAGGAAATCCATGAACAGCCCAAGGCGATCACCGACACGCTCCGTTCCAGAATCAGTATCGACGAAGCTACCGGCTTCCGTTCCGTCGACCTGCGCGAAGTAGAGGATTGGGAACGCTGGAGCGCTCCGGACAGCCGGATATTCATCATAGCATGTGGCACGGCCTGGCATGCCGGGGTAGTCGGAAAATATATTTTCGAGCATTTCGCGAGAATTCCCGTCGAAGTCGACATAGCAAGCGAATTCAGGTACAGGGAACCGATCTGCAGCGACAGGGATCTATTCATCGTGATCAGCCAGTCGGGCGAGACGGCGGATACGTTGGCCGCCATGCGTCTGGCGAAACGTTCCGGCGCCCAAATCCTGGCGATAACCAATGTGGTCGGCTCAACGTTGAGCCGGGAAGCCGATTCCGTTCTGTATACCTGGGCGGGACCGGAAATAGCCGTAGCCTCCACAAAGGCGTTCACGACCCAGCTGTCCTGTCTCTATCTGCTCGCATTGAAGCTGGGAGCCTTGCGGGGCAATATCACTGTCGAGCAGCTCGACGGGTACCTCGGGGAATTGGAACGTATTCCAGAAGCCGCGGACAAGATATTTGCCATGCAGGATGAAATCCAACGCTTCGCCGCGCGGCATTTCAACAAGACCAAGGTCTTTTTCATGGGGCGTCTCTTTGATTATGCGATCAGCCTCGAAAGCGCTCTCAAGCTCAAGGAAATCAGTTATACGCATTCCGAGGCGTTCGCGGCGGGCGAACTGAAACACGGCCCGATCGCCTTGGTTGATACCTCGACACTGGTCGTGGCGCTTTGCACACAGCGTAGCCTGTTCGACAAGATGGATTCCAACATGAAGGAAGTGAAAGCCCGCGGCGCGGCCGTCCTGGCCATAACGTTCGACGACGTTGATGCCTTCGACAACACGGCTGATGAAACGCTCAGGTTGCCCGTGGTCGCAGATCAGTTCACGCCGATGCTGTCGATCATACCTTGCCAGCTCTACGCATATTATTGCGCCGTACAACGTGGAAACGACCCTGACAAGCCAAGGAATCTCGCCAAGTCGGTCACTGTAGAATAATGCTTGTCTTTCATTCAAATATGTGGTGGATGTAAGGAACTTTGTTTTTTAGTTGACAGAATGCACATTATATACAGTAAAAGATATAAAGAATATTTACCACTTGTTACCTGAAAATACGGTTATGTGGTTTGAGGATTCAGCTTTATCCAACCTACGTATTTCAACCGGCTCCAGAAAATATTGTTGAACCGGTCGAGGGAACTGCTTGGAGTGGCATTGAACGCGACGAAGACATGGAGATAGATATTCTCACTGTCGCTGTTGATCCTATTGTAATCGGCGTTGATCGCAGACGGCGGAAGTTGAGAATACGCATAATAGAAATTGCTGTTGTCGTATCGCCCGACCCTACCAAGCTGCGTCGAAGGACCAACGGTAGCTTCACCGCCATAGTAGAGATTCAAGACTCGCTGGACGTCGCCTGTAGAAAAATTCTGGAGCTTCAGGACGCCGGACAAGGAATCCTTGCTCTGACCGGACATGCTCGGATTGAGCATATATCCCGGAGCGATAACTTTTTGACCTTCGAAAGAAAAAGGATACAGCTTGTAGTCAACCTTATCGCCGTTGGCGGCGGAACCCGTCGAATAGACAAGGACGCTCCCGTCTTCCGCATAACTCAGCGGTACACCTGCGCCGTTGAGCTTATACACGGACGTAAACCGGGAAATGATATTGTCGCGATATGTCGTTATGGTATCCTGACTGTCGATCACATAGAAAAACATCAACGAAGGGCTCACCGAAGAACCAATCTTTGCAAGGCTTGAGGAAGCCGTATCAGTAAAACTGAGATTGACCGCATACCCGCTGAAATCGGTGACGAACGTACTGTTTGAAGTCCGCCAGATATAGTCGAGATCAGTGGTATCATACACAAAGAACCACTGAGGGATTCCACAAGCCATACAAACCACAGCGAATACACACATGGACAAAAAAACAGACGCCCGCTTGGATAGTCTGGTGATAAACCTGATCCTCTGGCGTCTGTTGTTCATTTGAGACCTCTCATAGCGGACGGATGGGGCAAAACGCACCTGCCCTATTTCCGGCCTACTCTACTACTTGTCACTATAGGAGAAGCAAGCGGTTCTGCGCAAGTTTCGCATATTCAGAAGACGGGAATTCGTCGGCGAGCTGCTGGAACGTAGCTTTAGCCAACTCGGTATCGCCGGCCTTCTCGTTCAGACGAGCGATCCCGAACAACGCCTTCGGGCTTTCCGCGGCCTGATTGCCATAGTCGTCCCAAACCCTCTGATAGTACTCCATAGCCTTCGCACCGTCGCCAAGATCCTCGGCGCAAGCGCCTGCGTTGAACAGAGCCAACGAACCCAGGTACGTATCGGACATACGGGAATGGGTGTCGAGGAAAGCGTCCATCGCCCGCTGATAGTCAGCCTGGTCCTGATAGATGAGGCCGAGCATATACATCGCACGAGCGCCGGGATATTTTTTGCCACCGGACACGGAGAGAGCCTCCAGATCGGCGACCAGCGAATCCATCTTGGCCTGATACCCCTCCGCCGTCGCGTCTTCCGCCATCAAAGCGGTATACGTGGACTGCAAGGAATCAATCTGAGTAAACTGCTTCTCCAGATTCCGGTCGTTCATGTACAGGACCACACCCAAAGCGATCAAGACGACCAAGATGGCGCAACCAATGATTATCAACAACTTCCGGTTGCCGATAATAAAGTTGGAAAGCCCCTTCTGCATCTTCTCACTTTTCGTCTCAACTATCTTCTGATCATTCTTATTGCTCATTTCAATTATCTCCGCTACAAGGATTAATACTATAAGGCGGCTATTATTGATAGCCGCCCATAGCTAGAAGGCAATTATTTCTCATCCTTGGAGCGCATCAGATCAGCGAAGGTGAAGGTGTCGCCATCGTCTTCATCGTCCTGGATGTACTTCGCGATCTCGGACTGCTGGGAACGCTTGACCATCTCCTTGATGGAAAGGGAGAGTTTCTGGGTAGTCGGATTGCACTCGACGATCATGGCGGTGATAGGATCGCCTACCTTGAACTTGCCGAGTACGGCGTCGGTATATTCCTCGTCCGGGCCGACAAGATTGTACTTGCTGATCAGACCTTCGATTCCCCCGAGAACCTTCACGAACACACCGAAATCAGTCACATTGGAGACTTCTCCACTGATAGTGCTGTATTTCGGGTAATCGTGGCGGAGCGTCTGCCAGGGATTCCCCTCCAGCTGCTTGACGCCAAGACGGATGCGGCGGTTCTCCGGTTCGACCTTGGTGACCACGACGTCGATCACATCGCCCTCATTGCAGAAGGAAGCCATGTTCTTGACCTTCTTGGTCCAGGAGATATCGTCGATATGGAGGAACCCGTCGATCCCCTCTTCAAGGTTGATGAACGCACCGCTGTTGGTGATCTTGACGACCGGCTTGGAAAGCGTCATGCCGATAGGATATCTTTCAGCGATGGTATCCCAAGGGTTCTGCTCAAGCTGCTTGAGTCCCAAGGACACGCGCTTCTTGTCCAGATCGTAACCGAGGACCTTCGCCTCCACGACATCGCCGATATCGAGGACTTCCTTGGGATTGTTGATCCGTTTCGTCCACGAAAGCTCAGAAATATGGGCAAGGCCTTCGATTCCCGGTTCAATCTCGATGAATACGCCGAAACTGGTCAGCTTCGTCACAGGAGCCTTGACCACGTCGCCCACATGATACCGATCCTCGAAGGTAGTCCAGGGATCTTCCTGCATATGCTTGAGAGAAAGGTTGATCTTCTGGGTTTCGGGATCGATATTGATCAGGCGAAGCTGCACGACCTGTCCTTTCTTGACGAAATCCTTCGGACGGGTCACATGGCCCCAGCTCATATCGTTGATATGAAGCAGACCGTCGAAACCGCCGAGGTCGATGAACGCGCCGAACGAGGTAAAGGACTTCACGACGCCTTCGACCACATCGCCGATCTGTACGGTGGAGAAGAACTTCTCTTTATTTTCCTTGATCTTCTTCTCAAGGTATTCACGACGGGAAACGACGCTCTTGAGCTTGGTCCCGCCATGAAATTTGTCAATGATGAAATAATCGGTGATCCCGATCAGGGTCTCAGGATCCTCGACGCGGACGACATCGGCCTTGGACAGCGGACAGAAGCCTCTGTAGTCTCCACCGAGATCCACTTCAAAGCCACCCTTGATGACTTTGACGAATTTGCCTTCGACAGGAGTGCGGGCTTCAGCGGCGGCCTTCAGGACGTCGGTACGTTCTTTCACATCTGCGCGTTTCTTGGAAACGACGATCTGTCCACCCTTTCCTTCTTTATTGACGATAACGACCTTGACCTGGTCGCCGATCTCAGGAATCGTAGTGAACTCATCACGAGGGATACGCCCTTCGGATTTATAACCGACGTCCACAAACACATACTCGTTGTTGACCTGAACTACAGTACCGGTAACGAGCTGACCGTCTTCGATTCCATCAAGAGATTTAAGATACTCCTCCTGCAGCAAAGTCTGCATGTCGGTTTTCTTTTCTTCCATTTCTTTCTCTTCAGCCACTTGATTTCTCCTGATCCTAGTTTTTCCTATTACTAAGCGTTTTACGCGCAAATATAGCAGTAACCACTTTCTCACAAACTTGCTCAATGGTCAAGTACGAGGTATCAATATAACATGCATCGGACGCAATCTTTAACCCGCCGACAGGCTTGTTCCGGTCGATTTCATCCCGTTCGACGATCTCCTTCAGGACTTGCTCGTACTGGAGCATACCAGGATGCTGTTCCAGTCGCCTTCTGGCCCGCACTTCGGGGGACGCGTCGAAATAGAACTTGCATTCCGCGTCCGGAAACACCACGGTCGTAATGTCACGGCCTTCGGCGACGATATCCATGCCCTTGGACAGTTCGTACAGGTTGTCGTTCACGACCTGCCGTACCGCGGGATCGACGGAGACCTTCGACGCCCACAGATCCACCTGGGGGGTATGCAGGAACGCCTCGACATCCGCGCCGTCGAGGCACAGCCGCCCGTCCACGATGGAAAACCTGATGGCCTTCGCCGAAGCCAGCACCTTTTCCCGATCGGTAGGCTCGCCGTGCTTTTGCAGATAGTTCCATGCGACGGCTCTGTAGAAACTACCGGAATTGAGATAATAAAACCCACAGCGGTCAGCGATCATCCTTGCGATCGTACTTTTACCGACGCCCGCGGGCCCATCGATAGCGACTACCATCAGAGAATCTCCTCATCTTCCACGGGCGCGGCGACCTCTTTGCGCGGCGGAACGCCCCTAGTCCTCTTCGAAGGCACACGGGGAGCGGGTTTTTTCCTATCGCGAGGATTCTCTCTGTTCCCGCTGAGCAGGGCGTCGATCTCGTCCTTCGTCATCTGCCTGTATTCGCCCGGCTTCAGATCCCCCAGCTCGATGCAACCGATGCGGACCCGGATCAACTGTTTCACATCATATCCAAAATAACTGAATATCTTGCGGATTTCACGGTTCTTGCCTTCGGCGAGGACAATCCTCACCCACCGCTTCGTCTGTAGCTCGAACCGCTTGATACGATACGGCTTGGGAATATCGATATATACGCCGCGCAGGGCCTCCTCCATGTCCACGCGACGGATATTGTCGTCGGTATTCACAAGATATTCCTTTTCTATCTCGTTGGAAGGATGCATGATCCTCTGCGCAACGTCGCCATCGTTGGTGAACAGGATCAGGCCGGTCGATTCCTTGTCCAGACGGCCGATATGGAACAGAAGGTTCCTGTCTGGAATATCGATCAGATCGCGGGCGTAACGTTCCTCGTTTGGATCGTAGTTCGTACAGACATAGCCCTTCGGCTTGTTCAAGGCGAAGTAGTAGGTGCGGTCGCTCGGCTCGACAAGCATGTCGTCGACCTGTACGACATCCTCTTCCTCGACCTTGGTACCGAGTTCCGTCACCCGTTTCGTGTTAATCTTCACACGGCCGCTGGAAATCAGCTGCTCGCACGAACGACGGGAACCGCAGCCGCTTTTCGCCAGATAGCTCTGCAAGCGTATCGGATATTTAAGTTTCATCAAACAACTCCTCATCTTCATCCTTGTCAAAGCGGGCGCGGTCGATCTCCGACAACTTGGGCAACGCGCTGATACTCGGAAGATTGAATTCAAAAAGAAATTTTCTGGACGTTCCGTACAGGCAGGGATGACCGGGCACGTCCTTCCGACCAACCACTTTGATATACTCCCGTTCACGCAGCAGCCTGACGATGGTATCCGAGGCGACGCCCCTGATATTGTCTATCTCACGTCTTGTGACCGGCTGGCTGTAGGCCACGATCGAAAGGGTCTCCAACGCGGCGCGGGAAAGCCTTCGGTCGACTTTTTTTCCATAACAGCCGCGCAGGCGGTCATGCAAATCCCCGGAAGGGACGAACTGCCAATTTCCCGATTTCTCTGAAAGAGACAATCCGTGCATGAAAAGATTGTAATGCTCGTCAAGCTCCGCGAGCGCCTTCTCAGCCTGCTCCTTAGAGAAACCGGTCATGCGCTGCAGCTTGTCCAGGGAAACCGGTTCATTCTCAAGGAACAGGACGACTTCAGCGAGACGGGCGTCCTGCGACAACAAGGGCCCGGAGGCTATCTGGACCGTTTCCTGTTCATCTTTCGCTTTACGTTTCACAGATCATCCTCCCCCTCGCCAGACTCTTCATCATCGTCAAGGAGGATATCCTCTTCGTTCTCTTCTCCATATTCGTACAGTATAGCATGTTCTTCATCTTCCATTCCAGACTCATCGGCGTCATGGCGGATGGAGAAATCATCCTCGTCGCCCTTGTCGTCAAAACCATGTTCAACGGCGTCGTCATATTCCTCGTCATACTCGTCGGCCAGGCTCTGATCAAAATCCTGGGTCCTCTTGCGTATGATGATATCGCCGAACGGTTCCGGTTGTTCAATCAGAATCATCTTGAACTTGGTCGATTCAAGTATGGCCATGAAAGCGCAGATGATATGCAGCGGCTCCTCAGGATGCACGATCACGTCCATCAGATGGATCACCTCGGCCGTCTCGAACAACTCATTCATGAGCGCTATCTTCTCGTTGACGGTGACTTCCTCGTAGACGTTGAAGACCTTGTTCGGAGTGATCGACTTGAGCAGCTTCGCGAAGGTACGCAGCAAATCCTGCACCGAGACGTCGCTCCATAGCTCCTGGTCGTCGAACGGAAGCATGAACTGGGTAGGCCGCCGCGATATATACAATTCGCCGTTCTGTTCCGTATTTGAAAGCAAATCCGTATACTTCTTGAACTTCTGGTATTCGATCAGCCGTTCGACGAGTTCCTGCCTTGGGTCGGCGTATTCTTCGTCGAAATCGACCTCGACCGGCAACAGCATCCTGCTTTTGATGTACAGCAGGTCGGCGGCCATTTTATAGAAGTCGGTCAGATCGCCCAGATCAAGCTGCTCCGCTTGATTGAGATACTCGAGGAACTGGTCGGTAATCTCTGAAATAGGGATATCGTAGATGTTGATCTCGGATTTCTGGATAAGATAGAGCAGCAGGTCAAGAGGACCTTCAAACACAGGGGTCTTGAAACTCTTGCCGGGCTGCGCCGTCTCTTCAAGCAACGGTCTGTCGTCAGTATCTGCCATGGATGGGACGGCACCTCCTTCCGAATCCTACGGCTATCCAATATACCGTACTTGCGCCCAACGTGGCAATTGGCGGGACGGCAATAAATAACGCTTGGCATAATCGGAAAACAGGCGTATATACATGAAGCCGCCCGTGCAGGCGGCCTCGATATGAAATTTCCACAAGACGATATTCCTCCGAAAGGCCTATCCCTCCATGTTTACTTCAAGGACAGGTTCCTTCGCCGTATCCTTGCCGGACGGGAACATCAGGGCGCGCAGCTTCGCATCAAGTTCATTGGCTATGTCCTTGTTGTCCTTGAGGAAGGCGATGGCGTTTTCACGCCCCTGCCCTATCTTTTCTCCGTTGTAGGAGTACCACGAGCCGCTCTTCTCGACCATGTCGTACTTGAGCGCCGCGTCCAGGATGCTGGCTGTATAGCTGATCCCTTCGCCGAACAGGAGGTCCAGCTCGACCTTCTTGAACGGCGGCGCGACCTTGTTCTTCACTATTTTCACACGCACACGGTTGCCCACGATATCGTCAGCACCCTTGCTGATCGCTTCAATCTTCCGCACATCGATACGGACGGAAGAATAGAATTTCAACGCATTGCCGCCAGTGGTCGTCTCAGGATTGCCAAACATGACGCCGATTTTCATACGAATCTGGTTGATGAAGATGATCGTGGTATTGCTTTTCGACAGGATTCCGGTCAGCTTGCGAAGCGCCTGGCTCATCAGACGAGCCTGGAGCCCCATGTGGCTGTCGCCCATGTCGCCCTCGATCTCAGCCTGGGGAGTCAGCGCGGCCACAGAATCGACGATGATGATGTCCACCGCGCCGGAACGCACGAGGCTTTCCGCGATTTCCAAGGCCTGCTCGCCGGTATCCGGCTGGCTGATCCACAGTTCGTCGGTATTGACGCCGAGCTTCTTCGCGTAGGTCGGATCCAAGGCATGCTCGGCGTCGATGAACGCAGCGATACCTCCGGCCTTCTGGGCTTCGGCGATAGCGTGCAACGCCAAGGTCGTCTTTCCCGAGGATTCCGGCCCGTAGATTTCAATGATGCGGCCCCGCGGATAACCGCCGACGCCGAGCGCTTCATCAAGCAACAACGAACCGCTGGAGATACAGGCGATATCCAGGTTCGCCGGGTTGTCCCCGAGTTTCATCAGAGAGCCTTTTCCGAACTGTTTGTCGATCTGCTGGCGGGCGGCTTCCAATGCGTCCCGCTTTTGTTTGTTGTCAGTCGGCATGACGACTGAATCCTTGCTTTTGGCCATATAAAACGCTCCTTGTAAAGATAGATGTACCCACCTATATGAAAAAAAGCTCCTGATGATTCAGAATCTGCAATTTCATACAAAAAAAAACGCTCTCCCACCCAAGCCCTTCGCCTACACGGACGGCTATCAGCCGTTTGCGGGCCGAGACTTCCCTATCGTATCGGAATCCAGCAATATCGTGACAGGACCATCGTTCTCATATGTGACGCGCATGTGGGCTCCGAAGATTCCATGTTTGACGCCCACGCCCTGGCGCTCCATGGCTTCAAGGAACTGTTCATATAGTTCTTCGGCCATCTGCGGCGGCGCGGCGGGATCCCAAGAAGGACGGTTGCCCTTGTGCAAGTCGGCGCACAGCGTGAACTGGCTTACGACCAACACTTCGCCCCCCACGTCCTTGACGCTGAGGTTCATCTTGTCCTGCGCATCGGTAAAGATACGGAGCCTGCAAATCTTGCCCGCCATGGGTTCAAGCAACGAAGCGTCGTCGCCACGCTCCACGCCAAGATAGACCAGCAAGCCGTGGTCTATCGCGCCAACGACCTCGCCGTCAACGACGACGCTGGCGTCACGGACACGTTGCACGACGCTTTTCATAACAGCTTTTCTACCGCGGCCTGCATCTGCATGATAAAACCGGCCCTGTCCTCCGCTCCGAAAAAAGCGGACCCCGCCACCACGATATCTGTCCCGCTGTCAAATACCTGTTCCACTGTCCGGACGTTGATGCCGCCGTCGACGCTGACCAGATAGTCATACCCCTCGTCTTCCCGTAGCTCAGCGAGCTGAGCCACCTTGCGCAACGTAGAGGGAATCAGCTGCTGGCCGCCGAAACCGGGGTTCACCGTCATGACGAGAACCAGATCGACGACGTCCAGCACCTGCTCAATGGCCGATACCGGGGTCGACGGAACGATGGACACGCCGGCCTTGCACCCATAGGAACGAACCAGCTGCAAGGCACGGTGGAGATGCACCGTAGACTCGGCATGGACGGTAATGTAGTCGCTTCCCGCTGAAGCGAAGGATTCAATGTACCGCTCCGGCTTGTCGATCATGAGATGCGTGTCAAAGACTAGCGGACTGCAGGGCCGTATGTCCCTGATGAATTTCGGCCCGAAAGTGATATTCGGCACGAACTGGCCGTCCATCACATCGAGATGGACCCATTGCGCGCCGGCTTCCTTGATGGTGGCGACTTCCTCCGCGATATGCGAAAAGTCGGCTGACAGGACCGACGGCGCTATGATCAACTGACGCTTCCGGTCTCCGGCAGGGACGGCCGCCGTTTCAACATGTGGTTCAAACAAATCCCGGTTCAGAATATCCATGCCATAGTTATAGCAGTAAACAGGGTGTTTTGCAAACCAAAACAGCTTGGGACCACTCGTAAAGCAGTTTTTCGGCAAGATTCTATCCAACGGACGCACTACCTGCCGGACAACGTTGGAAGATGGGCGGCGACGATATCCTTCCGGGTACCCTCAGCCCGCCAATCGCGCTCGAAACGGAGCGCGAACGCCTCCCAGTCCGTCGCCGCCGCCCGCCGCATGCAACTCGTACTCCCTGCCGCGCAACCAAGGAAAAAGACGCTGGACGATTCTCCATTGCAAACTACTTTCGGTTGTGTTATGATATATATAGACATTATGCATGCGCGGCGCGCAGATAGACGGTCATATTCCGAGCAGATTCATCTTTTCACAGTGAAGGACTTTATCTGCCCGGTTTTCTTTTACGCAATTCGGCCACGTAGTTTTTCGAGCGGCGGGGTTTACGGAAAAGAAACAAGCGAAAAGAACCGCCGGCGTCTCTTGGCCGGCAACAGTACATGTATGCGTCATGGCGCCATCGCCTTTCTGAATGAAGTCGATGGCGATATACCATGGCAAGGAGTTGGATGATGAGTGATAACGTCGACAAGATCAAAACGATGTTGACCGAAGAGAAATGGACCCGTTCCACGATAGCGAACTATACCATTACAAGCTTTCAAGATCTGGATACGTTCCTGGCTTCGGTGGATAAGGATGACGAACACGAAATCAAGCAGATATGCGATGAACATCTCGCCCATACGAAGAACAGCATCATGGCGCTGTACATATCGGGGGCGCTGTCCATCGCACGACATCCGTTGGACGATTCCAGTCTGCTCCAACTGGTCGAGCTGTTTGAAGAAAACAAGAAATGGAATATCGTGGAATTCCTCTGCCAGAAGATCCTCGCCGGCAACGAAAGCCGCTACGCGCTCCGGGCGTTGGCCGAGTGTTACTTCGCGACAGGTCGCGAAAACGACAAATACGCGGTCTGGGAACGACTTGTAAAGGTCGACTATGAAGAAGTCGACGTCGTCAAGGCGATCGCCGAATGGTATGAGGCAAAAGAAGACATGGATGAGGCGCTGTTCTATTACAAACGCGCCATGCTCCGGTATATCAACGCAAAGGATTTCACCTCGATACAGAATCTCTGGGCCAAGTTCCTCGGTATGATCGGAGATGAATTCGGATATCTGATGGGGCTCGTCGACCGCGTAGCCTCCAAGCTCGGTGAAGAAAAAGCGATCGTTCTTCTGACCGACCTGTATGATACATGCGGAAAGAACATCGACCGACGGATAACGGTACTCAAGAGAATCCTGGACCTTGACCAGCATAATATACAGGCGCGTGAAACGCTCGTCGATTGCTACAGGGAGAAATACAAGGACCACAGCCGACTTGCCGCATGCATAGACAAAAGCGGTTTGACCCAGAGCTACCGGGATGTGCATACCGCCGTCGAAGTATTCGAAAAGAACATCGCCTTCGACAAAGGCACCTTCGTCTACCACAAAAGCTGGGGGATCGGCCGCATCCGGGAGATCGGCAACGAAAAGGTCGTCATAGACTTCGCCTCCAAGAGAGGACATGAAATGTCCATGGAAATGGCGTTCAATTCCTTGCAAGTCCTGCCGAAGACGCACATATGGGTCCTTAAGAGCGCGGTGCCGCATGACAAGTTGGCGAGCAAGATCAAAAATGATATTCCTTGGGCGCTTCGGACGCTGATCAGCAGCAACGGGGACAGCGCCTCCTTCAAGGCGATGAAGGCTGAAATGGTCCCGTCGATCCTCACCGCGACGGAATGGACCCAATGGACGCCCCTGGCCCGGAAAGAACTGATGAGCAATCCGTTGTTCGATATCTCATCCACTGACGCGGATACGTTCACTGTTCGGACGACCCCGATCAGCTACGAAGAGAAACAACTCAATATTTTCAAAGCCGAAAAGAACTTCTATGAGAAGATCCGGTTGCTGAGGGAGTTCATCTCCAGCAAAGGGGACCTGGAGAGCGATTCGTTCATCGAAATGGTCAGGTACTTCAACGACCAGCTCGCCTCATTGGACAAGAGCGGAGACATCACGATCAGCAGCTACATGCTGATCAACGATTTACGTACCGGCAAATACCACCTGTCGTTCATACAGCCTTCGCGCGACGTGACCTTCGCGGACCTGTACTACAAGCTGACGGACAAGGTAGCCGCGTTCAAGGCGATCAAGGATTCGGAACTCAACAAGGCGTTCATCGACGGCGTCGTGGAGGCGGATCCTGAGAATTGGCAGAACGTATTGCTCAAGCTGTTCCCCCACTACCTCACCAGCTACATCCCGGAAACCTTCAGGGAACAGGGCAAGGGAAAGATCGTACTCCAGATTCTCAAGGACAGCGCGGACGGCTACAAGGAGGATCCCGAAATGTTCCTCTATCTGGTACGCGCCTATGGACAGAAGCAGTGGGACAAGGCCGGTGTGCCGTATGAAAAGCTTCTGCTCACCGAACTGCAGCTGCTGGACTATACGTTCAGGTGCATCGAGAACGGAAAGGCCGTATCGGAGAACCGCAAGTATTCAAAACTGCTCATGACCATGCTGTTCGACGAGAAGGCGGTCATGAAGTACATCAACGCGGGAGATGAAACGGCGGCGGGTAAGGTCTACTCTCTGATAGAGGACATGGTAGGCCTGGACATGGGACAGAAAATCGAGGTCAAGCATCAGATCAGTGAAAAATTCCCCGGATTGTTCAAGGAAGAAGAGCGTGTAGACCGCAATTCGTTGATTCCTACCGGGTTGCTCTGTACTCAAATCTCCTTGGACGCGAAGAAGAAGGAACTCGACCATATCATGAATGTCGAGCTTCCTGAGGTCGCGAAGGAGATCGGTACCGCGCGCGAAATGGGCGACCTGAGGGAAAACTCCGAATACAAGTACGGCAAGGAGAAGCAGGGACTGCTCAATACGCAGATGCGAAAGCTGTCCGAGGAGCTTGACCGAGCGCAGGTGATTACCCCCGACATGGTCGATTCGTCCAAGATCAGTTTCGGCACGAACGTCCTGTTGCGCAACAATCTCGACGATACGGACATCACCTACAGGATCATGGGGCCTTGGGAATCAGATCCGAGCAACAATGTCATCAGCTTCCTCGCTCCGCTTGGAACGAAGCTGCTGAACCATGGAGTCGGAGATACCGTCAAGTTTGAAATCAATGAACAGCAGTATGATTTCACAGTCAAAGCGATTGAAGCCCTGACCTGGTGACGCCGGCAAAAGAACCGGGATGATTTTCAGTAAATGGGCCGCCGTACAAATCGCAGGATTGTACGGCGGTTTTTTTGTATGACGAATACCTCCAGCTCGGCTGGAGGTTCCGGAAAGCTTAAGCTTTGCACAGGAAAAAGGAATCTCCTATGATTGAGGCGCGACTGCCAGGAAGCACCGAAAATCAAAGGAGATTC
>JAEXDQ010000012.1 GCA_023401595.1 Spirochaetota bacterium | reverse complement strand
GGGGGCCCCTGGGGGGCCCCCCAACCCGCTAACACCCCCCAACCCCCCCCCCCCCCCCCCCCCCCGAATTAAGCATTTATTTTCTGAGTAAGGAATAAAGTCTATTTTAAGAATTCGGGGAGGGAGGTTTTGGACTGACAGGGGCGGGGCGTCGCAACGTATCATGTTTCCGCATTGAGCGGAACGGCTAATTGTCCACAAGCGCCATTGATGTTTCTGCCTCTCGAGAATCTTCTGGTGTAGGAGACTCGCAAGCGGTCCAGCATATTCGTGAATTCATTGATTTCCTGTGTCGTCGGCGTTTCCCATGGAAGCTCAGCTGCGGGGTTCCATGGAATGAGATTTATCACCACGTCCAGATCCCTGATGTATTGAGCCAGCTTCCTGGCCGATTTTTCATCGGTATTGACGTCATGTATCATGCAGTATTCAAACGTAAAGCGTTTGCCTCCCACATGTTGGTAATGAATCAGGGATTTTTTCAATTCGTCCAAGGACCATGCTTTGTTCACCGGCATGAGTTCATCCCTTTGCGCGTTGTCCGCGGTGACGAGCGAGACGGCGAGCCGGATTCCAAGCTTCTGTTCCGCAAGCTTTGATATCCCAGGCGCCACGCCGCAGGTACTGACGGTGATTCTTCGTAGGCCGATATCCAGTCCCTCCGGATCGTGGAAATATCTGATAGCCCTCATGACGGCGCCAAAGTTCGCCATCGGTTCTCCCATCCCCATGAATACGATGTGGGTGATTTCCCCCAATGCCCGCAAATGCATGAATTGCTCGATGATCTCTTCCGCGGCGAGGTTCCTGACCAACCCCATCGTCCCCGTTCGGCAGAAGGCGCAGCCCATGGCGCAACCGACCTGACTGGACAGGCAAGCCGTCTTCCGGTTCTCCTTGTCGGTAAGCATGACGCATTCAATGACTTGACCGTCATATAGCTTTACCGCCAGTTTGACCGCCCCCGATTCGTCGGTTTGCGAAGAGAGGACGCAAGAGGAAACGAAAGTCGGCATAAGCTCCTGGAGCCTATGTCTTTCAACCAGGCTGAGGTTCGTCATCTGCTCAAAAGACGTCGCGCCTTTCACCAGCCAATCCCAGATTTGTCTGCCTTGATACAGCTTCTGCAGGTTCAGCGCCGCGCAGATGTCCTGGGGGGAGAGCCCGTATAATGATAATGGCAGGCGCTTTGTCTGTTCTTCGTTCATTGTCTTTTCTTCGGCCATGATTGTCCTCTGTGCTATCTGATCATGCTGATGATAGCGATAATGACTCCGGTGATTCCTTCTCCGCCGAGAAGTCCGCTCGCGATCAGGTTGCTGTCGCTCGTCACTTTGCCCTGATCCTTGTTCCGTGTACAAGCCCGGACGACCAACATGATGATCGCTCCCAATCCCATGATGGAGGAGATGTAGACCGGTAGATAGATTCCCAAACCCAATGTGGCGGCGGGGACGGAACACAGGTAGAGTACCAGCCCGATGGCGGCTCCGAGCAGGAAAGCTGGAACGTGTCCCAGTCCCCCTGCCATAGCCGAGACCGCGGCCGCTTGGGGTGCGGGCAGCTCCGCCGTACCGAATCCTCCGAACGCCTGTTTCATCACCAACAGTACGATAACCGCCACGACGGCTCCAATGATGCCTCCGATCCCTTCTGCGAGCAGTTGTTGCCGGGGGTCGGTTCCAAGCAGATGTCCGCTTTTCAGGTCGTTCATGACATCCCCGGTCAGGCCGCAGGCCACAGCCGTCACCGCCGCGACGGAAAAAGCCGCTATCAACGACGGTTGCCAGAAAATCTGGACGACCAGGAGTACCAGTATTCCGAACACTTCCATAGGATTGACGCCGGTCTGTCCCGTCAGCATGCCGGACAGATATGTGGTCAGATAGACGCCTACGACGACTACGATAGCCTGTACCAATGATATTTCCGTACCCAACGTCAAGATTGCTATTGTTGCGAGGACCAGGGCCAATGCGCCATATTTGGCTTTCGTTGGAAGCTGTCTGCGTGTCCGTCCCTTGGCGGGATCCTTTTTGTCCTGGACGTATTGGTTGCCTTTTGACCATACCGCTTTGACGAAGACCCCTAGGCCTGTACCGACCATCAGTCCGATTCCCAGGTTGGAACGGAAAAGATCCGCCGCGGCCATGTCGGCGAACAAGCCGCTTGAGATGCCTATCGGGGTGAGCAAATAATAGCCGAATACCGCTCCGCCGAGCCAGATCAAGGACAGGACAGGACCAATGATGGCTCCTATGCCCAACGCCATGGGAGATACCCACATGGAGAACGCGGGAAAGAGCGCCGTTCCTGCGAATGGGGTCAACACGGCGGGGATTTTTGCGAAGCCGTCTCGCAATACGGTGAACAGGGCGCTACCCCCCATCGCCGCGAATAATTTCTTCGCAGGACCGCCGCCAGTCGTACCGGCGATCAACGTATTGTAGGCCGCTTGTCCCATCGGATAGGGAAGTTGTTCGCGTTCGATGAAATCCTTTCTGAACAATGTCGTGAACAGGGTCCCCAGTACGGCGCCGCATATCGCAAGGATCATCAGCGAACCTGTCGATATGCTTGCTTGCGGATTGAGCATCCAGATGCCCGGTATGGTGAAGGCCAGCCCTCCGGCGACCATCGCCCCGGCGCTCATCAGCGTATGCGTCACGTTGATTTCCTGTAGCGTGGAGTTCTTCCTGTTTTTCAAGGCGGCCATGCTGACTACTGTTACGAATACGGTGGGCCACGGCAGGGCTCCCATTCGTAAGGCCACGTACATTGAACTGGCTGTAATGACCAGTAATCCTAGAATTCCGATGATCAAACCACGTACCGTCAGTTGTCTTTGCATCTTCGTGTCCTCTTGTGGATGTATCATACTGTATTTCACAGGCTCGTCATATCCCCCTGTTTTTCATAGGAGTGTGGGACGTTATAAAACATATTTTAAAAATTTGTTGAATATTTTGTTATAATTATCACTTATAGTACATATATATATGACTAATGGAGATTTATGTAAAGAATGAGCTTCTAGGCTAAAAAAAAGAATTGTGGTATTGTAGTCTTGTTAATGAAAAACGAGGGCTTTGCGGGATGTGGTTCACATTTTCTCGTGCCCTCGAAGGAGTTGTACATGAAGAAGAAAATTGTGTTGGTCGCGCTTTTGGTGGCGCTCGTCATGGTTCCGGCTTTCGCCGCTCCGATGAAAAAAGCTAGTAGCGTTTCCCTCGGCGCACAGGTCGGGTATCCTACCGGTGTCGCGGTAGCCGCTGATTTTGGCTTCAACGAGGACTGGTATCTGGTGACTGACGCCGGTCTGCTGCTGGGTCAGGGCCTCGGTGTCGCCGGCGACGTTTTGGTCAACTGGACCTTCGCCACCGCCGACGGTTTCCGCCATGGTGACAAGTGGGAGTTCGCGGCTGGAGCCGGTGCCGGCGTCGGTGTGTTCTTCGGTGATCCGATGAAACTGTATGTCCGCCCGGAAGGCGATGTTCGCGTTACCTACGCCTTCAATGAAGGCTGGGATGTGTTCTTCCGCCTCGACCTCGGTTGTGATATCACTATCCTTCCCCAGTTCGCCACCGGTTTCGGTTTCGGCGCTTCCTTGGGCGTCACCTACGCTCTGTAGTAGATTTCCGGTTGATGGAGATGGGCCACACTTCGGTGTGGCCTGTTTTATTTGTACGGAATATCGGCTCTATCGACTCTGGTTTGCCATCGGCAAGCCGGTCTTTCCCTGACCCCAAGCCGTCACCGGCTGTCATCCGATGTTCAACTTCTCGCTGTGCCCGCCTGTCTGCCACTAACCCCAAACTGTCACCACCGGCTGTCATGGGGCGTCAAGCTGCCTGCGCGTTTGCCGTCGGCACGGTGAACTGTGAACTCGCAAGCTGTCGCCCATGGCGGATGGAAAGGAAACCCCTTGACCTCGTGCGGGCGAACCGCGAGGTTGACGGTAGGTGAGGCTGACGGTGGGTGAATCGATGCTGTTTCTGAGACGTCATGCAGTATGAACAGTTGAGATGGAGTATGAAAAAGCCATACAGAAGCGGAACCGTGCAAGTGTCACCGAAAAAGTGAACGGGTAGGTACGAACAGCTCGCGGTAAGGGACTCAGACAGGGAACTAGGGGCGGGGGAAACGTTGTGCGGGCTGTAGGACGGGATTCATTGTTCCTGATGCATCGTCCGTTTATTCGCATACATGTCGGTATCGGCGCGTTTCATTGTGTTCCTGATCGTCGTTTCCCTAGGGTCGAACAGTGCGAAGCCAACCGCGAGGGAAGTTGGTATGGAGCATTGCAGTCGATGAATCGCATAGTCGCAGCCTATATCGTAAGCGAGCTGTTCAAGCTTTTTCTCATAGGCGAATTCCACGATGATCGCGAACTCATCTCCGCCGATTCTATAGACAACGCCCTGTTCGCCGATCACCCTGCGCAAGGTGTCCGCCGCGGCCTGTAGATACTGGTCTCCCATCTCATGCCCATCGGTATCGTTGACATTCTTGAGATTGTTCAGATCGACCATGATGATCCCCATGTCTTGCTGGCAGTTGCGAGCGTCGATATTGCTGAGCGCGACGTCATAGGCGTTGCGATTTTTCAACTGGGTAAGATAGTCGGTGTTCGACATATCCTGGAACGATGGATTCGACAGCCTTCTGAAAAACCATACTGCAAGCACGATGGAGACGAGGCAGGCAATCGCGATAATGGTCGGTGTATATAGCCGGAGTTTTCGATACGTATTGTACTGACGTTCCGCATCGATCTCGATTCCGATGACTCCGATAATCGAAACGCCGTTATCATCGTGGATCGGAAAATAGGAAATGAAAATCTTTCCCCATTCTGTGGAGAGAGCGTTGTCCGGCAGGACTATCTCCCCCTGAAGGGCCCTGAGCAAGTTTTCCTGAATTTCCGGTTCGATCAAATCCCCCGGGTTCCTGAAATCTTCAGAGGAAGGATCGAGTCCGTCCACGACGTAGATCAAATCGCCGGTCACATTCTCCTTCGCCGTGTACAGATACCTGACGCCGGTCGCGTTCTTTACTCTGGTCAGTAGCTCCGCCGTCGACCTGTAGGCTTCCTTCTCATTGTCGGCATATGCATTGATTTCTTGGAACGAAGCTTTGTCCAACGTAGAATCCAAATAGGAGTAGATGGAGAACACGGAATTCTGTAGCGAACGAACCATGTCGTTGTATGTGACCGAATAGGAAAAATACGCCATGGCGGAGACTGACAGCAAGACGATGGCCGCAGTAAAGAGCGACACTTGTACATCCACTCTGCATATAGGTTTCCTGACTTTCATAGTTCGGCAGTATATGATACATCACGCCGGCAAGTCTATCGCTTATTGGAGGAAGTCCTTCAAATAGGCCTCGTTTCTTTCGTTGAGTCTTGCTTTGAGACGGATACCGTCTTCATCGTACTGCACCTCCTCGACGCTGCCGTTTCTGCGTAGCCAGGCGACAAGGTCATGGCGGTCGTTCGGAATAAGATATTCCCGTAGCGGACGTAACCGGTGGATGATTCCCTCAATTTCCTTTTCTAGGTCTTCCAACCCTTGATGACGCAGGACCGATGTTTCAACTACATGGTCAGCCATGCTTTTCAGCCTCGCTACCGCGAATTCCTCCAGACAGGCGTCCATTTTGTTGATCATGACGATAGTCGGTTTCTCCGTACTGTCCAAGGAACGCAGTACCTCCCGCGTAGTCTCGTAACAGGCGAGCAAATCGGGGTGCGACGCATCGCAGACGATAATCAGGAAATCGGCTTCGCGGGTCTCTTCCAGCGTAGATTTGAATGCGTCGACCAGATGATGGGGCAAGTCGCTGACGAATCCGACGGTATCCGAGAGCAATACCTCGTATCCTCCGGGCAGCTTCACTTTCTTGGTGGTCGGATCCAATGTCGCGAACAATTTGTCCTCAACCAGTACGTCGGCGCCGGAAAGGACCCTGAGCAGGGACGATTTGCCGCTGTTCGTATATCCGACGATCGCCCCGGTGGGGATGCTGCCTTCCTTCCGGCTTTTTCTCTGGATGTCCCGTTGCGCCCGCACCTTCGCAAGGTCGTCCTTGAGCTGGTCGATCCTTCTGAGGACGCTCCGGCGGTCGAGTTCCAGCTGGGTTTCCCCTTCGCCCCGTGTTCCTTTCACGCCGCCTTTCTGTTGTGACAGATTGGTCCATTTGCGGGTAAGGCGCGGCAACGAGTATTGCAGCCGCGCCAGCGCGACTTGCAGGACGGCTTCCTTCGTCATGGCCCGGTTGGCGAATATCTGTAAAATGACCTCCTGCCGGTCGATCACGCACAGACCGGTAAGGTTCTCCAGGTTCCTTTGGTTGCGCGGAGAAAGGTCATGGTCGAAAATGACGCATTGGGCGTCTAGTTCTTCGCAAAGCTGGGATATCTCCTCTATCTTGCCCCGTCCGATCAAGGTCGCCGGATGTTCCTGTCTCATTGGGATGATCATGTCCCCTGCGATTTCGCTGCCCATCGTCCGTACCAGGCTGCGCAATTCTTCCAATTTGGCCCCGGTGCGCTCCTTGGCGTCGTCCTGGAATCTCAGGACGACCAATAGCGTCCGTTGCGGACTTTCCCCCGTGTCCCAGAGGTGCGTCCTGCTTGTTTCTGATGGATTGGAAGTTTCTGCGTCTGTCTGTTGCATACGAATTGTAGTCTGTTTCCTTTTTCAGGATGCCGTCTCCGTCTCTCTTTTTCGCAAGGGATGATGATAGAATGACGGCAATCTACGATAGGCTACCACAGGGTTGGTTTTCTTACAAGCCGGGAATGTGCTATACTGGTTCCTTGGAACGACGGCGCCTTCTGAGGGGCTGTATCCGTCTTCCTCAGCTGTGATGAACGTTATATTTGGCCATAAGGCCGTTTGAGGTGTCATATGGGATTGAACTGTGGAATCGTGGGACTGCCGAACGTCGGCAAATCGACTATATTTTCCGCGCTTACGTCGGCTCCCGCAGAGGCGGCCAACTATCCGTTCTGTACGATCGACCCGAATGTGGGTATGGTCAGCGTGCCTGATTCCCGGCTGGACAGGATCGTGGAGCTGATTCCCCCCGCCAAGGTCATTCCCGCCACGGTGGAGTTCGTCGATATCGCGGGACTTGTCGCCGGAGCGTCGAAGGGGGAGGGGCTGGGCAACCGGTTCCTCGCCTCGATCCGCGAGGTCGGGGTACTCGCCCATGTCGTCCGTTGTTTCGAGGACGGCGATATCATCCATGTGAACAACCGCATCGACCCCGCGAGCGATATCGAAACAATCGACATTGAACTGGCTTTGGCCGACTTGGAAACGGTGGACAAGCGCTGGCAGAAGCAGAGCAAGCTGACCCGTCTGAGCAAGGAAGCCGCCAAGGAGAACGCTTTGGTACTGCCTGTGTTGGAACGGCTCAAGGCTTGTCTTGAAGACGGCAAGCCCGCCCGGAGCCTCGGTCTGGACGAAGACGAATGCAAACTGATCTACGACCTGCACCTGATTACGATGAAGCCGGTGATCTATGTCTGCAATGTCGATGAGGAGGGTATCCTCGAAGACAACGGTCATGTGAAACAGGTACGGGCGATCGCCGCAGCCGAAGGCTCCGACGTGGTAGTGATCTGCGGCAAGATCGAGGCGGAGATCGCCGATCTTGAGACCGCGGAAGAAAAGCAGGAGTTTCTGGAGGCTGTAGGGTTAAAGGAATCAGGTTTGAACCAGTTGATTCGCTGCGCATACGAGACGCTGGGGCTGCGGACGTTTTTTACCGCCGGCTCCGACGAAGACCGCGCCTGGACGTTCCACGCCGGCGACAAGGCTCCTCAGGCGGCCGGGGTGATTCATACCGACTTTGAGAAGGGCTTCATTAAAGCGGAGGTCTACAACTGTGAAGATCTGTTCAAATACGGTAGCGAGCAGAAGGTCCGCGAGGCCGGCAAGCTCCGGCTCGAGGGTAAGGAGTACCTTGTCCAAGACGGCGACATCATGCATTTCCGTTTCAACGTGTGACTTTCGTTTCCATCCATTCCATCCATCCGTTCCGGTCATGTCAATTTGCTGAATACGGGCTGTTTCAAAGGTCGAAGGGCTGAGAGACAGCCTTTTTTCTGCGTATGGCCTTGTGAAAAGTACGACGTATGGAAGGGGGCCCCTCGCACCGAAACGACGGAGAAGGCCGCCTCATCGTACATACCGCCGCCATGTCGGGTTTGCGCAATCCGCCGGCGCCGCATCCTGGACAAGCTGCCGGGGGCTTCCGGCGGGACGATATGGAAGCGTATGGGAACTGGTCGCTAAAAGAAAGGCTCTGTTACCAACTGACTGAGAAGGTGAGCGGATTCGCCAGCAACAGGAAATCGATCAACGGGAAGCTGTATTCGAACGTAGTAGAATCGATGACCTTGCCGTTGGTCTGGCTCTTGATTGCCGACGGAGTCTTGAACCGTAGGGTGATCAACGAGTTCTGGATGGCGGGAGGCCCGTCCTCGCTCAGGATGTAGCTCATCATCTCCAGATAGTTCTTTTCCGTTTCACCGACATTGTATACCGGCCCCCAGACCTCGAAATTCGGATCGGCGAGGAACGGAATGATCTTGGTCAGCTGGTCGTAATTGTCCATCGACAAATTCAGCCGTAAAGTGGTGCCACCGCCGTTTTGCGAAACGGTCAGCACGGTCTGTTCGGCTCCTCCGCCAAGGTCGCGGAACAGTTGCTGGAGATTGTTGAACGTGAAGTTGATCTCGTAGACGCTGTTTTCAGTACTTGGAATTTTCCGATAGCTGACGTCCGTAGTATTGTTGGCGTTTGAAAGATTGTTCGCGAAATCCCTTATGGCGGCGTCGGTGATGGTCTCGTCGGAACTGGACGGCATGAACGCCGACATATCCGCGAGGACCTCGGAGAAGAAGTCCATGATCACGAGGTCGGTATGGGAGGTTCCGCCCGTCGTTCCGTTGAGGCTGAGGTCTTCGGTCACGACGCATCCGCTGAGCAGCAGGGCGCATGCCAGTGCGCAGATGGAGAACAGGACACAAAGAAGACTGGTACGGCATATTCTGTTTTCAGTGAATTCTTTCAAGTTCATCGATATGATCCTTTTTCAATATTGTACTGTAGCTGATAACGGGTATGGACACAATATAACAACTGTCACGGAGAATAACTATAGCAAGATAATAACGATTTCGTGTTTTTTATCATCATCCCGCATCGGCGGATGGCTGGCGAGGCCCCCTCCGTGGGCATGGCTTTTCAATGTTTTTGTCAAATTCCATGATGAAGCCCTACGATGTCTTTATGATGTTCGCCGCATGTGGGTCCTGGAACATCTTCGCATCCAGTTCAGATCGCCGAGGTTCTGCTCAGGTCGCATCGACAGGCATGAAAAACAGCTCGCCATCATCATCCTGATAGAGGGCGAGATCCAAGCCGTCTGCCAGCCGTTTTTTCTTTGAAACGAACTTGCTCAAGGGCATGGTGTCCAACGCGGCCAGGTCGTCGGGGCTGTAGTCCAAGTGTATAACAGGAGATTCGCAGGTGTCGTGGAGGAAACAGATGCCCTGATGCAGCTCCATGTAGCTGCGCAAAGCGGGGTACAGATCCTGTTTGCCGGTCTTGCGATAGATGGTTTTGAGGAATTCCTCTTGCAGCATATAGATATCCATTTCGTCAGGGTCACGTCCGCTCTGACGTTGGAAGTCGAGCCAGCTATTGAATAAAGTGAGCAGATTCGACGGTGTGGTCCCTAGACCATCACAGGCGGCATGTATCCACATGCAGGCCTGGCCCTTGGTATAGAACATGTCGCACGCTTGCTTGAGCTTCAAGGCCTTTTCCAGATCGTTTGCGGAGAGCGTCGGGGTGGAAGTGACCAAGTACGGACTTGTCGGTTGATGCCGGATACCCAAGGTTTCGGCCTGCTCGGCTATGCGGGTGCCTGGGAGCAACGCCAGCTGAAAGATATCGATGTTGCTGGGTGTCAGCGAGATGGCGAAGTCTATGCTTTTGGCGAACAGCGCATAGGTATCGCCGGGAAGACCTATGATCAGGTCGAGGCCGAATGCGATGCCCCGTTCGTTGAGCAGGCCGACCTTCGCCGCGAACAGCTCAGGATCGAACCGCCGGTTGATTTGTCCCAGTATCTCCTTGTGCGCGCTCTGTAGACCGATCTGCAGGGAACAATAGACGCTGGCGAATAGGTCGGCGAGTTGCTCGTCGAGTAGTTCCGCCCGGAGTTCGAAGGTGAAATGCATGTCCTGCGGAGCCTTTTCCGCCAAAAGCGTCAGGATCTCCACGGTACGGCTCTTGTCCATGTTGAACGTCGGATCAAGGACGAAGACATTCTTTACATCATGCTGGACAAGGTAGTCAAGCTCCTGTTGGATTCTGTCCAGCGGGTAGCTGCGCACGGTTCGTTCCCCTTTCGACTCAAAGCAGAACGCACAATGGAATGGGCAGCCTCTGGTCATCTCCCAAAGCACGCCCTGCCAGGTATGGTGCGAAAGATCCGCCGCACCGCATAGGAAGGGGGAGGGTAGCTCCGCGAGCTTTTCGGGGTGGACAGGCGTCGCCCGCTTGATTTCCTGCGTGATAATTCCCGCACCCTGCAATGGACTATGTTGGAGAAGCTGACGGAGCGAGCGAACGACGGTCTCTTCCCCCTCGCCGAGGACCATGAAGGTGTAGGCGTCGTTCCACATGGAGGCTCCGTTTGCCGTTACTTCGGTCCCCCCTGCGAAAATGACCGTGGAAGGTGACAGCGAGTGCAACGTCTGTACGAAAGTGTCGAACCAGGGCCTGTTCCACAGATATATCGAACAGCCGACGATTTCGGACTGTCGCCGCACGCAGGCAGCGGCGGCCTCCACGGGACTATCGGCGAGCGTGTAGGTATATAGTTCGCAATCACACTGTGCGGCAAGGAGGGGGTCAGTCATGACGGCGGCTTTGATGCATAACGCCCCCATCGGGAACGCCAGGGTTGAATCCTCGATGGCGCAGGCTATCAGGTTGATGTTCATGGGGGGGAGTGTAGCTTGTTTTCAGGAGAGAGACAACCGATGGAAGACAAGGCCGAAAGTATCCGGTCCCTTACCGGAAGTCAAGGCATTTGCCGTTAGGCCGTTTGATTTGTACCTTTTGTTCGGGAGAGATCAAGACATGAGTACAAAGGGGAGACACCGATATGAAGTATGCATATGCATCGTCAGGCCTTCTGGCGGCAGTATGTCTGGTCCTCGTCCTGACTGGTTGCGACCCACTGGGCCCTGTGAACCAGAAAGGACTTGACTCGGAGCTGGCCGCGCCAGCTATCACCTTCAACGGAGCTTCCGCGACGATGGCCCAGATCGAATGGCAACCTGTGTATGGCGCGGCAAGCTATCGGATAACGGTAAAGAAAACGGTCGAGGGCGGTGACCCTGTCCTGGTTTCATCGACCGACAGATCCGTGGAACAGTTGGTGGCGGGTAATTCTTTTTCCAACGGATATTTTTCCTATAGCGTCAAACATCTTGACGGTAAAACGGCATATGAGGTCTTCATCGTCGCGCAACGGGATTTGGTCGAGTCCGCTCCGAGCAATACCGTGGTTTTCACGACGAAGGATCCGTATGAATCCGCGCCTGACATCAAACCCGACGCCTATATCCAGGAAGTGACGGCGAATACCGCCACGGTCGTTTGGCGGACAATACCGGGAATCACGAAATATGTGCTGACTCTTTCTGCGCAGGGAACGTCCGCGGTTCCTCCCGTCAGACACGTGGAGACGGTGGACGGAGATGCCGGCACGTACGCTTTCTCCGGGCTGGACGAAAACCTGAACTATACGATCCGGATTCAGGCGGCCGTTGAAAAGAACAATGGAGAGCTTGACACGAGCCTGGTGTATGCGCAGTTGGATGTGAACCGGGCCACAGGCGGGATCGTGACGGATGCCTCCATACCTGTCCCCCTGCTTGTGGCCGGCTCCATCGACGCGAAGGCCCAATCCGTCTCAATGACGGTACGGCCGAATCCCGCCGGGGTGTCTACCAGCGCGAATTACGTGATGCTGTTGCGCAAGGATACGGTGAACGGGGATTTTGCTGCGGTGGCATGGAGTGGAATTCCCGCCGGGGACGTCGAAGTCGTTCTTGTCGATGACCACCTCATCGTACCGGGGACACTGTACTATTATGCGTTGTGCAATGTGGAGGCGTCCGGGACCGGCGGCATCTCGGCGATCGAAAAACGTTCAAGGCTTTCCGATACGGTTCAAGTGGCGAGCGCGCTGAAAATCTCCACGGACAGCACTCCGAACAGTATCGCCGTGTCATGGCCTGATCTGGGCGATGATATCAGGTATACGATTACAGTGAGCGATGCGGATGGTGTGACGAAACAGCTTTCCGCCGACGACCTCTCCATTGAGAATGGCATCGCCTCCCTGGTATACGGCGGTAATGGTTCTCCGTTGGTTTCCAGGAGCGAATATGCTTTCGCCGTGGTCGCCGCGACGCCCGCCAACGTCCGGTTCTCCGGTAACGCGAAAGCGACCACCGGAAGCTGGGCTGGGGAGTACCGTTGGGTGAATCCCAAGGATTCCTCCGGCGGCAGGGCGAATTTCTCCGTGACCGTTGAAGTCGTCCCGCTTTCGGCGGGCTCTTCGTATCCCTACTATGTCCGGGTGAACTCCAAGGATGCGGCGTATATAGCCGGCGGCGATTATCGGATACTTCCGTTGATCGATCCCGCCGTCGAAACCGTACCTGACGGATATATACCGTACGGGACCGATACGACGCCATTTGAGAAGGCCTACATCTGGAACAATCAGAAGTGGAATACGTTGGGAATAGCGCCCGATTCCTGGAAGATCAAGACCTCGCCCACCATCGATGACATGAAGAAGAACATCTATACGACATTGGTCAATACCAAGGCGATGGGCATGACGTTGGAGACAACGACCACCTTCCAGTTCCGTATGTACGATGGAAAGCCGCAGCTCCTGTTCACGAACAAAGGGACCGGCGTCGGCGCGGGTTTTGTGAACATGGGCTTGTATCAGAATCCCGAGCCGCTGACCGCGGCGGGGGAAGGCAAATACACGTTCGCGTTGAGCCGGATACAGGAGGCGGGAGAATGATGAAAAAGCATATGACCGTCATGAGCTTCGCCATGGCGTGCCTGATGACGCTGCCGCTTGTGGCGTTGCCGGCCAAGACCAATTGGGTGCCGACCCGTTCCGTTTCGGGGATGTTCGCCGGGACCATCGTCCGAGGCGGCGCGTTGGCGGCGAACGCCGAGGGATATCTTTCCTACTCCGTCAACCCCGCCGGATTGGCCGTGAAAGATGAAGTGATCGGCTATTCCTTGGACACCTGGTTTGCGAGCGATGTCGCGACCTTGAAATTGCTTGCGGCCCCCTCTTCGGAGGTGGAGGCGCTAGCCGGACGGATTGCCGAGATCGTCTCCTCCATGTCTGTGTCGGAAGCGAAGGAGTTTTGGGGAAACAATCAGGCGTTGATGTCCAAACTCTATGAACTTGACGCCAATTTCCCAGCCGTCACCGCTGGCGGTACCATCAACGACTATACGGTATATGAAATAGGACAGTACTTCCAGAATCGTTTTACACAAAGCGATTATGGAGCGGCTCGTTGGGGGCAGGCCGTGGTGGCCTTCGCCGATCAATCAGATTTCTTCCAGTCCGTCGTGGCCGACCCACGTCAATGGTTGGGGGGCGATTTCAAGCTGGGTCTTTCCATGGGGACGAGCCGGATCCGCAATGGCTTCGGTTGGGCGTTCAATTTTGCCGCGGAATACCGGACCGGTAGCTCTTTGTTGAGCAAGCAGGGCGGCGAGCTGGACGTCTCTTTTGTGTTTCCGTTGGGCTACGCCTTCCATGTCTCCCCGAAAATCTTACTGGGGGTGGGGCTCAGGGCTGAGGTACGGATCAATACTGCGATACCCGATTCAAATTTCCTCAACGCCAGGTTCCAGAACGATATCGTGTCGTTGTTCAGCGAGCCGTTCAATTTCGGAGCCGGCTTCGGATTGGATTTCGGTATGAACTATCAGCCGAATGAGAACCTCCGCTTCGCGCTGGTGGTCAGGAATCTGCCGGCGTTGCAGCACTATGTCTACACTCCGTTGTCCGACCTCGCCGGACTGGTTTCCGGCAAATGGCCTGGGTTCAATGACGATCCGAACATTTATTTCGTACCCACCGATATAGCCGTGGGGGGAATGTATCGTTTCATAGGAGCCGGCGGATATGGATATACCGTGAACCTTGAGGTAAGCGACGTATTGTCCCAGCTCATCTGGAACCGGTATTATCCGAAAAGACTATTTTTCGTCGATGACATACTCAAGGTCGGACTCGACATACAATTGAACGAGTCGGTTCGTCTGATGCTGGGGTATGCCAACCAGTTCGTTTCCTTTGGCGTCGTCGGAGATACCTCCGCCGGTCGATATTCAGCGTCGGTATCGACTCGCGTCCTCCGTTTCGAGGCGGGGCCGTCGATCGGCGTGAATTTCAGGATGGCGTTCTGATTTCTCCATGCAGGGGACATGGCGGATATCCGTTCGCGCCGCCACGTTCGTCCTGCAAGCTGGAGATGCGGGGGACATCAGTGGCGTCGACGGCCTCTTTCTCCGGCCTGCGCCGTTTTCGTTTGCCTGACAAGCGGCGAGGGGCGGCGGCTTCTTGATACGGCGCGGGCAATTTTGACGGTCTGGACGAACTGATTCCTGTCTCGATGTCAATGAATTGAACATTCTTGTATGATTTGTATGTTGTTGAACAATTTTTTGATGATATGTATATTTGTCTTGTGCCGACGCCCTTGGGAACTGTATATTGCACATATGCATGAGGTGTCGTTGCCGCATGTCTGAAAAAGGGATTGCCTTTCCGGTTGATATAGTGGTATTACGACACATCGGAGGATTTTGTAGAAAATGGGGAGCCGAAAATTCGCGACGACAGCTGGCGGACGCTTGATCATGGTCTTGCTTGCGCTTGCTCAGAAAGCGAGCCTGACGTTTCTCTCCTTCTCCGGAGGATTCCCCGGGATTCTCGTCCTTGCGGTCCTGTTTCTTGGTATCCTCCCCGCATACTGCGCTTCGCTTGACCTGCGGCTGTCAGGGGACCCGCTTCCCAATCAGATCCGGTTGGTATGGAGCCCTGTGGAGGGCGCCGTCTGGTACGATTTCTATGAAGGGCCGTCTGGTTCTGAAAATTTTCTGGCGCGGTTGGAATCCTCGCAGCTGCAACCGTCCGCGGACGGGAAGCTGTCCTGGACCTCGGGGGGCAATGAACAGCCGTTGTACGCCGAAACCTCCTACCGTGTGGTCGCCGCCGCCCGGGATGCCGAAGGAAGGACCCTCGCTTCGGCGGTTCTCGATACCACGACCGCGGGGTGGGACGGAAGATATCAATGGCGGAACCCTACCGATGACGACAACGACGGCCGGGTGAGGGATATCACGTTGGTTGCGAGACGTGGACCGGATATCCCAGGAATTCCCGTCTATTATGAGATATACGGTGACTTCCTTTCGAGCGGCGTCAAGGAGCTACAGAAAGTGTTCCCGTTGTTTCCGTTGGACTCGTCGAGCTTCGAGTGGGTCTCCTACAAGGACGGCTCCGCGGAGGCGACCGCGTATCGGATCAATGCGGAGAAGTTCAACAAGACGAGCATGAAGCCCAAGTCATGGAAGGTTCAGTCCATCCAGGTCGGAGCAGGCAAATACATAACGAAGATTCTGACGAAGGCGCTCGGATTTGAAGTATCGACAGTCAGTACCTATACGTTCAGGCTTGATGAAAACGACGTCAGGGAAATCTGCTTCCTCAACCAAGGAAGCGGCATGGCCGCTATCGGGCTGTTCGCTAATCCTGAGTCGAGCGGGGAGCCGTTCGTGTTGACGGAAGTATGACGCATTTGACTTTTTCTCTTTTTTTTTCGATATAATGATGGTACGACGAGGCGTTCTCATGGCTTTGTCCCCGTACCGCCGGATAGGAAAATACCCATGGCGGGCAAGTTGACAAAAAGAAGTACCGCCCGTATAACTTGTAGACCGAGGCCCCTGTCAGAGCAGGGACGGTTCTTCGTGTGTACAGCTTTTCGCTTTCTGTGATGTTCAAAGCGACTTGCATGCGGAGGTATGGAGAATCGCATGGAAGCTGAAAAGACCGGAAAGACACTTATCATCGTCGAGTCGCCTACCAAGGCGAAGACCATCAAGAAATTCCTACCGTCGAACTGTACGGTGATCGCCTGCAACGGGCATATCAGGGATCTTCCCGCCGATGATCTTTCCATAGATGTGACGGCCGGCTATAAACCGAAATATGTGATCGCCGCCGGCAAGGACAAGCTGATAAAGACGATCAAGAGCGAGCTGAAGGACGCCTCCTACCTGCTGCTCGCCACCGATGAAGACCGTGAAGGCGAAAGCATCTCCTGGCACCTGCTGGAGGTTTTGCATCCGACGGTACCGTATCAGCGGATGGTGTTCCACGAAATCACAAAACGTGCGATCCTGCAGGCCATGGACCATGGTCGGGAGCTTGACATGGCGCTTGTCCGGGCCCAGGAGGCGAGGCGCATCCTCGACCGCTTGTACGGCTATACCCTTTCTCCGCTGTTGTGGAAGAAGCTCTCCAACAAGAACCTCTCCGCTGGACGGGTGCAGTCTCCCGGCCTGCGGCTGATCGTGGACCGGGAACGCCAGCGGATCTGCTTTGTCAAAAGTACCTACTGGGATGCGAAGGCTACGCTTGCGAAGCAGGTCGGCGCCAGGGCTTCCTTCGAGGCGAAGCTTGAAGCCGTGGGTGCGCTACGTGTGGCGGGAAGCAAGGATTTTGATTCAGTGACGGGGCGTCTGTCGGCTTCGAAGCAGCTTCTGCTGCTTGATGAAAACGCCGCTACGGCTCTGGTGGACAAGCTGAAGGTCGCCACATGGAGGGTCGACGAGGTCAAGGAAAAGCCCGTGACTTCAAGACCCTCTCCGCCGTTCATCACCAGTACGTTGCAACAGGAGGGGAACCGTAAGCTTCGTCTTGGCGCGAAGGATACGATGAAGATCGCCCAGAAATTGTATGAAAACGGATTCATCACCTATATGCGTACCGACTCTCCGACGCTGAGCCAGGAAGGAATCGCCGCAGCCCGCAAAAGCGTCGAGTCCCTGTATGGCGCTTCGTTCCTGTCGCCGGCTCCGCGCCAGTATTCCGCCAAATCGGCTTCCGCCCAGGAGGCACATGAGGCGATCCGTCCGGCGGGGGACGAGTTCGTCCACCCAGAGAAGACCGGGCTCCATGGCCGGGAACTGGCGTTGTACGAGATGATCTGGAAGAGGACGTTGGCCTGTCAGATGGCCGATGCGAAGAAAAGCTCCACCACCGTGAAGGTGCTTGCGACGTGCGAGGACGGTGAGACCGCCCGCTTTGGCGCGACCGGCACCCGCATTCTATTCCCTGGGTTCATCCGGGTATATGTCGAAGGGGTTGACGACCCTGAGGCTGCGTTGGACGACAAGGAAGTCCTGCTTCCCGACCTGTCGGAGGGGGAGGCCCTTGACCTCAACGCGCTGACGCCCGTTTCCCACGAAACGAAGCCCCCCGCCAGGTTCACCGAAGCTACGTTGGTCCAGGAGCTGGAGAAAATGGGGATCGGCCGGCCTTCCACCTATGCGACGATCATCGACAAGCTGTTTGAACGGAAATATGTCGTCAAGGACGGCACCGCGATGATCCCGACGTTCACCGGGTTCGGCGTCGTACAGTTGCTTGAAGATAATTTCTCCAACATGGTCGACTACGGGTTCACTTCCACTATGGAGGACGGCCTGGACCAGATCGCTACGGAGAACATCAACGAGCTACAGTTCCTCAAAGGCTTCTACGAAGGCGATTCCGGCCTGCTGCACCAGGTGCAGGAGCGTTCGGCGGAGATCAAGCCCGCCGTGGCGAAACGGATTTCCTTGCCTCAGATTTCATCGGAGCATCCCGTCATGATCGGACCGTACGGAGCGTATGTGATCGGTCCTCAGGTGGACGGCAAGGACCAGTTCATTTCGTTGCCCGCCACGATGTTTCCTGGAACTATCACGGACGATGATGTCGCGGCGTTGCTCAAGCAGGGCAAGGAACAGCCTGAAGGGCCGAAATCAGTAGGTACTGACCCCGACACAGGACTGCCTGTGTTGCTGATGTCCGGCCGCTTCGGCGATTATTGGCAGCTGGGCGAAAAGTCAGGGGAGAACCCTGAACCGAAGCGGGTCAGCGTTCCGAAGGGCAAGAAGGCTGAAGCCTTCGACCTGCCCAAAATCCTCCAGTTCTTCCAGCTTCCCCGGACTATCGGTGTCAACCCCGCGAACAACGAGCCCGTCGTGGCCAATCGCGGCAAGTACGGTCCATATGTCGGCAACGCGGGGGAATTCCGGTCATTGTCCGACGAGGAGCAGATGTTTACGATCTCCCTCGACGACGCGTTGGCGTTGCTCGCCGCTCCTAAACCGGGGCGGAGCGCCAGAGGCGGCAAGGGTGGTTCCGCCAAAGGCTCTGCGGCCAAGGCTTCCGTCCCGGCATTGATCGAGCTGGGTGAATACGAGGGGCAGAAGGTCGGCGTATTCAGCGGCCGGTACGGGTTCTATCTGAAATGCGGCGCGGACAACTACGCTCTGCCGTATGCGATGAAGAAGAACGAAGAGGCGCTCAAGCAGCTGACCCTCGACCAGGCTGTCGAGATCATCAAGAACAAGAAGTAGATAGGCGGCGGCTCAGGTCGTTTTCTGCCGGCTTTGCCGTCTCCACAGCGTTACGGTCAGCGCCGTCAGCAGCAGCTGCGACGCCGTGTAGGCCATCCAGATACCGTTCAGACCGAAGAAAACCGGCAGGAGCCCCAGCATCAGAGGGGTGGTGATGAATGCGTCGCTGTAGATGATCACCGAGGCCCTCATCGGTTTTCCCGTGGCGTACATGAACGCCGTCATCACCCGTATCAGTCCGGTGAGAGGGAAGGCGAAAGCCGTATAGAAGAAGCCCTGCGCGATATAGTCGGCGACCAGATCGGATGCGCCGAAGAAGTTGCTGATCGCATACCGGGATGGCAACAGCGCTGCGATCACCAGGCAGCCGAACGTGATGGAATGAAGCAGCGCCTTGCGCAGATGCCATTCCATTTCCGCGGTGTCGCCAGCTCCGTATGCCTTGCTGACCAGCGGTTGTATGCCGTCGCCTATGCCGGACTGCAGGTTGATGATCGGATGGATCACGTACAGCATGACCGAATATGCCGCCAGCCCTGCGGTTCCGCCGTACCGTAACGTCGCATAATTGTTGAGTATGATGATCAGTCCGTAGGTGATCGCCGTGCCGAACGGACTGATTCCTGTGGTGAGGATGCCTTTCACCTCCCTGGAACTCAGGCGCATGTCCTTGAGGCGAAGCCGTCCGACGAAGGAATTCTCCGATGCGAGGTTGATGAAGCAAGGGATCGCCGTGACAAGCTGGGAGCAGACGGTGGCGAACGCCGCGCCTGTCAGCCCCCATCCGAAGACCATGATAAACAGATAGTCGAGGCCGATGTTCGTGACCAATCCCGCTACCATGATCAGCATGGCCAGCCGCGGTTTGCTGTCATTGCGGAGCAGGGGGGAAAGTCCCAGTCCGAATATCTGGAAGAAACAGCCTCCGACCACTACGTTGGTATAATCGACCGCCATGGACATCAGCAACGGGTCGTCGCCCGCTCCTAATATCTTGAGCAACGGTCGTTGGAAGGTGAACAGCGATATCATGATCAGTAGCACCGATACGAGCAGCAGGCTGATGGTATCGCCTCGGACGGAGGCCGCGCCGTCCCTGTCCTTGCCACCCCGCCGGATGGAGAACAACGCGGCGCCACCGGTGCCGATGCCTGTGCCGGTAGCCAGGATCAGCGTCATGAACGGCCATGCGATGTTGATAGCGGCAAGTCCGACGTCTCCCATTGCCCGGCCGACGAAAATACCGTCGACGATCGTATAGAACCCACCGAGGACGACGGTCGCGATCGATGGAACGACGTATTTATAATACTCCCTGCCAAGCGCTGCGGAACTTGGTTTCCGTAATTTTTTCATATGCCTTCCCGAATATTCCTGCACTATAGGTTGGCGATATGCAAAAGTCAAGCGATTGCACGATTTCACTATCAAGCAACGGAATACGGTGAATATGATTCGTTCGGGGCTGTTTTTTCCCTGTATGCCTTGACCGTCTTGAAAGCTATCTGTATGTTTTGGGGGTACCGAAAGCCTCCCGTGATGTATGTGTTGACTTTTGGATCGGGGAGATGAAATTCATGGCTGCTAGTCCTGCGCGAAGGCGTTCAAATACATATATGAAACGGTCGGTCCATCGTCCGTTGAAGCCGGTCTGTGCCGATGCCCTCGGTACGTTGTCGACTGAGTTCGGGATACCCAAGTCCAGGGTCGAGGAGACGTTGCGCGGTTGCGGGCTCAATCTTGACCAGGATCCGAAAGGGTATCAGATGCCGCTGTACCGTGAAATCCTCAGTTGCCGGCTCGGACGGTTTGAATCGTATGCGTCGGGCGACCTTGCCATCGGCGACCTGCTCGATGAGCAGCTTCGTGTGTTCGACGAAATCTATGTCGATACCGCTCCCATCATCCAGGAGGACTGGTTCTTGAAATTCCTCGCCGACGCCGTCCCGATTCTCCGTAGGCGGAAGAAGCGCCTCATCATCCTTGAAAAGACGATGGAGGAGCTGCACGGCTTGAAGGACAACGCGGAAAAGGACAGGGATGTCCGTATCCGTGCGTTGATTCGACCCGAGTTGATCCGGTTTCTCGCCAGAAAGGGGCTTGTCCGGATTCAGGATACCGGATCGAGAGGGATAGCCGACGATCATCTGGTGTCGGTGTTCGCCGCCAGACGTCAGCGCAGCTCCCTGTTGCTGATCACCCAGGATCGGGGGTTGAGCGAACGGATAGTCCGTATCGCCGCCGAGCCGGTGGAGCCTGTGGTAATTGAAGAAAAGGTGGGCTTTTTCGCAAGATTGTTCGGCAAGAAGCCCGATTCCGTCGTCGTGGAGCGGAAGATGATGGTCTGCAAGTTCAATGAGCAGGGGGCCCTGTGCCGGTTCTACCTTTGTCCGGACTGTGAAGAAAGCTTCTATGATGTTCCGGTCGAGGGCAACGGCCTGGTGCTTTGCCATCGTTGTTATCAGAACCGGCAACTCGCCGAACAGGCCGCGGTTCAGAAAGCGGAAGCTGAAGCCCGCCGAGCTGAGGCGGTGGCGAGGCGTCAGGAGATGAAGGCTGCGCAGGAGGCCCGAAAGGAGCTTGAGCGCAAGGAGGCCGAGGCCGCTGAGAAGGCTGCGGCCCGTGCGGCCGCCAAGGAGATTCGTACCGTTGACGACGCCGTCAGGAGAAAGCGACGCCGTACGCTCAGTCTTGTCGTCTGCTTCGGAGCGGTGATCGTGGCGGTCTGTCTGATCCTGTTGATTGTTTTGCTGGCGATGTAGCTTTTTCATCCCGCAGACGCGGCTTTTCCCCAAGGCGCGTCTTTTTGTATGACGAATACCTCCAGCTCGGCTGGAGGTTCCGGAAAGCTTAAGCTTTGCACAGGAAAAAGGAATCTCCTATGATTGAGGCGCGACTGCCAGGAAGCACCGAAAATCAAAGGAGATTCA
>JAEXDQ010000049.1 GCA_023401595.1 Spirochaetota bacterium | reverse complement strand
TTCTGAAGTTCAAAGACTTAAGAAAAATGAGGTCCTCTGTCCCACAAACATATCACTTACATCCCTCGTATGAGGAACAAAACATACTGTATAACACCAATTATATGGTGAATTATGCTTAGGAGAATATATGGCGAAGACAATTGCCCAGATCAATGAAAAGATCAAGGCTGGTTCTGTCGTGGTTGTGACCGCGGAAGAATTCACCGCGATGGCGAAGACGAAGGCTCCCGCCCAGCTTGCCCAGGAGGTCGATGTCGTGACTACAGCGACCTTCGGTCCTATGTGTTCGTCCGGCGCCGTCATCAATTTCGGACATTGGAGTCCCGGCATCCGGATGGAGGAGATCACTGTCAACGATGTCCCTGTCTATGAAGGTCTGGCCGCGGTCGACAGCTATATCGGCGCGACCGCCGAATCCAAATACGACTGCCAATATGGCGGTGCGCATGTCATAGAGGATTTGATCGCCGGCAAGGAGCTACGGCTCCATGCGAGGGGCAAGGGTACCGATTGTTATCCCACGAAAGAGATCGACACCTACATCAACAAGGACGTAGTGAACGAATTCTACTTGTTCAATCCTAGGAACGCCTATCAGAACTATGGGGCCGCGACCAACTCGACGAACAAGATCAAGTATACCTACATGGGCTGTCTGCTCCCTTCGTTCGGGAACGTGACCTATTCGACCAGCGGCGAGCTGAGTCCGCTGTTGAACGATCCCTATCTGAGGACGATCGGGCTTGGCACGAGGATTTTCCTCGGCGGCACGCAGGGGTACGTCGCCTGGAACGGAACCCAGTTCAATACGGCCAAGAAACGGAACGCCCAGGGGATACCGCTCGGTGGTGGCGCGACGCTCGCGGTGATCGGAGACGCGAAGGCGATGTCCACCGAGTTCATCAGGGCCGCTTACTATGAAAAGTACGGGGTGTCGATGTTCGTCGGTCTGGGGATTCCCATCCCCGTGCTGGATGAGGACATGGCCCGTCGCCTTGCCATCGCCAACAATGAGATAGAGACGTTCGTCCAGGACTATGGTGTGGACGGACATCCCGCCGTCAGACGGGTCAACTACGCTGAATTGCAAAGTGGAAGGATCGAGCTGAACGGCAAGAAGGTGAAGACGGCTTCGCTGTCCAGTCTGAGCGTGGCCCGCAATATCGCCGACATTCTGGTCGGTTGGATCAAGGACGGTTCGTTCCTGCTGACCGAGCCTGTCATGCGGTTTCCCATGGACAATACGGTGAAACCATTGTCGCCGCGGACCCCGGACGGCCTTCGAGGGGAGGAGAGATAGGATTATGAAGAAAAGATTCGCCTTGAGGTTCTCTCCCGGCCTGGTGGAGCAACCGTTGGTCTCGAAGCTGGTACGGGCCTATGACGTCGATGTGAACATCCTCAACGCCGATGTGTCGTCGGGACGCGGCGGCAAACTGATCGTGGAGCTTGTCGGCAAGACGGACGCGATCAAGCAGTCGGTCGCCTGGCTCGATGGAATCGGGGTCGTCGTTTCGGAAATAGTCAAGGAACTGGTGTTCCATCAGGATTCCTGCATCGGGTGCGGCAGCTGTACCGCCGTCTGTTCTGCCGGGGCGTTGCAGATGGACGCCCAATGGAAGCTTGTCTATGACGCTGCTCGTTGCGTAGTCTGCGGACTATGCGTGAACGCCTGCCCGATGCGTCTGTTCGAGCTTTCTATGGAACGGGGGGCGTAGTGTCTGCCGGCAGGTCGAATCCCGCGTATGAGGCCCGTTCGTACCGTGCCGGCATGGGTGCCGGCCGGTTCCGTCCGTTCGAGCTGGAGGTCGGTGAGACCGACCTGTGGCTCGGGTTCGACGCGGAATCGGCTCGGAATCTACCGACCTCTTCCGTTCAGAATGAAGTGGGTAAGTTGGTTCGCAGATTGCGCAATGAAATAATTGCCTATAGTGAACAATGTCCTAGTTTTTTGACATCTCATACGCCAGTCCAGGCTATTGTTATGCCCGATGGTACTGTTTTGCCGGAGTTGATTCAAACAATGCTCGCCGCAGGCCGTCTCGCCGATGTCGGGCCTATGGCCGCGGTTGCCGGTGCGATAGCCGAAGCGGTCGGCCGTTATTGCAAGGAGCGTTGGAAGCTCGCCGAAGTCGTGGTCGAGAACGGGGGGGACTTGTATGTGGACGTGGCTTCGCCGCTCTCCGTCCAGGTCGTGGCTCCTTCGTCCCCGTTGTCAGGTAAAGCCGCCATACGGGTCGTTCCTGAGATTTGCCCCGTCGGCGTCTGTACTTCTTCCGGTACCGTAGGCCATTCATATAGCTATGGAAAGGCCGATGCGATGATGATAGTCTGCAAGAACGCCGCCTTGGCGGACGCTTGGGCGACCGCCTGTTGCAACAGGATCCAGCGTCAGTCCGACATACAGGACGTGTGTGAACAGATTCGGGAAGTCGGGGATATCGTCGCGGCGGTAATCGTCGTGGCGGACAAGATCGGGCTATGCGGTTCTCTGGAGGTGTGCGCTGTATGACACGACAGGAATACTTATATCGACAGGTAGGACGCCGGGTGCTGGTGCTCGATGGCGCCATGGGGACGATGCTCCAGCAGGCCCGTCCTTCTTCCGAGGATTTCGCCTTGTACCCGTTGGTCGAGGACGTCGCCGAGGGAGCCAGCGCCGTCGGCTGCAACGAATTGCTTTCCATCAATCGTCCGGACCTCATCTACGATATCCACATGGCGTATCTGCAATCGGGCGCTGATATCATCGAGACGAATACGTTCTGTGCCAATGCGTTCTCACTCGCCGAGTACGGATTGACCGACTATGTGCGCGACCTCAACCTCGCAGCCTGCGAGATCGCCCGACAAGCCGTCGAGACGATCGAGGAGACTGATGAAAGCCGATATGCGTTCGTCGCAGGCGTCATGGGGCCGACCAGTCGAGGGCTTTCCTTTTCCTCTTCCGTGGAGGATCCGGCTTTCCGTCAGAGCGATTTCTTCCAGTTCAAGGAAATGTATATGGAACAGGCCCAGGCGCTTGTTGAAGGCGGCTCCGATCTGATTTTGATCGAGACCGTGTTCGACACCCTGGCGGCGAAAGCCGCCCTCGCCGCCTGTCGCCAAGTGTTCTCGGATTTGGGCAGGGAGCTTCCCGTCATGGTCAGCGTCACGTTCAGCGACCGGAGCGGCAGGACGTTGAGCGGACAGGATCTTGAGGCGTTCGTCATCTCCCTGTCTCATGAAAAGCTCTTTTCTCTAGGCATGAACTGTTCGACAGGGGCCGCTGAGATGGTGCCGTTGATCAATCGGCTTGGGGCATGTTCGCCGTTTCGCGTGAGCGCCCACCCGAACGCAGGATTCCCCGACCGGGAAGGGCGATATGAACAGACCCCGCGCCAGATGGGGGAGGCGTTGTCGCCGCTCCTTCGCGACGGGGGAGTGAATATCGTCGGAGGGTGTTGCGGGACGACTCCGGCTCATATCGCCGAACTTGCGCGTTTGGCTAAGACCGCCCGCGTTCATGAGACGCCGCGGCTTCCGTTGGCGTTGCGGCTTTCCGGCCTTGACCCGTTGGAAGCATTGCCCGGGCACCGGATGCTGGTGGTCGGCGAACGGACGAATGTGGCCGGTTCAAAGAAGTTCGCCCGTCTTGTCAGCCAAGGGAAATGGGACGAAGCCCTGTCCGTGGCGCGGCTTCAGGTGGAGCAGGGGGCGCAGATCATCGATGTCTGTATGGACGCCTCTTTGATAGACGCCCCCAAGGCCATGACGACGTTCCTCCGCTATATCGCCAGCGACCCTTCCGTTTCGCGTGTCCCGGTCATGGTCGATTCTTCCGACTGGGCCGTCATAGAGGCCGCTCTCGGTGAGCTACAGGGTCGGGGAATCATCAATTCGATCAGCTTGAAGGAAGGGCCCGAAAAGTTCCTCGCACGGGCCCGGCAGGTTGCGGAGGCCGGTTGCGCCATGGTGGTGATGTTGTTCGACGAGTCCGGCCAGGCTGATGTCCTCGCACGGAAGATCGAGGTCGCCAGGCGCAGCTACGGACTGTTGACGGAAAACGGTATTCCGGCTTCTTCCATCATCATGGATCCAAACGTACTGGCGATCGCGACGGGAATCGACGAACACGACGGGTACGCCTTGGACTTCATCGAGGCCGTCCGGTGGATCAAAGCGAACCTGCCGGGAGTATCCGTCAGTGGAGGCGTCAGCAACCTCTCCTTCTCGTTCCGGGGCAACAACCGGCTTCGCGAGGCGATGCATACGGTATTTCTCTACCATGCGTGCAAAGCGGGGCTTGACATGGCGATCGTCAATCCGGCGACCGATTGCGCCTACGAGCAGATTCCCGCTCATGCCCTGGCTGTAATCGAGGAAGCGTTGCTGTTGACCGGAGGAAACGGTCCGGCGGCGCGGGAGGCGTTGATCCAGCTCGCGGTATCCGATGAACTGGCGGACGTAGCTTCCTTTACCAGTCCTATGACCGATGCCTGGCGTTCCCTTCCTATCGCCGGCCGTATCGTTGAAGCTGTCGTCCGTGGCGATGATTCCTATTTGCAGGAAGATTTGAACCTGCTGTTGTCCGAAACCAGTACCGAGGGCGGTTCTCCCGTCGCCATCGTCGAAGGTCCGTTGATGTCCGGGATGGGTAAGGTCGGCGAGTTGTTCGGGGACGGCAAGCTGTTCCTGCCGCAGGTCGTGCGGAGCGCACGGACGATGAAGCATGCCGTTGATATCCTACAACCTCATATCACGGCATATTTGCAGCATCAAAGTGATGGTCAAGGGTATCGAACTGCAAAGAAGGTCGGAACAATCGTCATGGCCACGGTCAAGGGGGATGTTCATGACATCGGCAAGAATATCGTTGATTTGGTCCTGGCCTGCAACAATTTCGAGGTGGTCGATCTCGGTGTGATGGTACCTCCCGAACGTATCCTTGAAGCCGCGTTGGCGCATCAGGCGGATATCGTCGGTTTGAGCGGGCTGATCACCCCCTCCTTGGCTGAGATGGCGACGGTCTGCCGGATGTTTCAGAAAAAGGGGCTTCGTGTTCCTGTCATGGTCGGCGGCGCTACGACCAGTGAGCTGCATACGGCTTTGAAGCTCGCGCCGTTATACGCTGGCCCGGTGTTGCAGACTGCCGATGCGTCGGCCATGGCTTCCGCTGCGTTGAAGATCGTATCGTCGGAACCACAGCGGACTTTGTTCCTTGAACAGATTGCGTCGCGGTATCGTCAGATGGCTGTCGAGGACGCCAAGGAGGAACGGACTCAGGATATCGTCAGGTATCCAAGGACTAAGGTCCTGGGCCGACGGCTCTCCTACGAAGAAGCCCTTGCCCGCCGGTACGTCAAGGAAGTCCCTGTGGCGTATCCATCGTTTTACGGCATACAGGTCTTCAATGATATCTCCTTCGAGGATCTGTTTCCGCTGGTGAACTGGGACATGATCGCGGTGGGGTGGAAGGTGCCTGTCCATTCTGCGGAAGCGGATCGGTTGATCGCCGATGCGAAGCGTCTGGCTGAGGAGCCGCGCTACAGAACGGTTCTTGCGAACGGCATACGTTCTGTCGCGGGCCTGTTCGCTGCGAAAAGCGACGGTCTCGCCGTAACGTTGGCGCTGCCGGCCGGTGACCAGGCCTCCGACTCGTTTTCATCTGTGGATACACTGGCGTTCATCCCCGTGGGCGACTTGCATTTCCTGCGGCGGCAGACGGTCGTCGAGGGGCGTCCCTCGTTGTCCTTGGCGGACTATGTGGCTCCCGCCGATGCGCAGGGGCGGTATCAGGACGCGGCGGCCCTGTTCGTTGTCACCGCCGGCATGGGGCTTGCCCCCGAGGTCGATCGTCTGAAGACGGAAGGGGACGGATACCAGGCTGTTTTGCTTCAGATGGTAGCCGACCGGCTTGCGGAGGCTTGCGCGGAGGTGACGAACAGACGGATTCTCTCCTGGTGGGGGTTGTCTGATACTGGTTTCGGCGTTGTTCGTCCGGCTCCCGGATATCCGACATGGCCGGATCACTCAGAAAAGGCGTCGATTTTCAAAATCTTGGACGCTACGGCTCGTACTGGTATCGAGCTGACCGATCATTTCGCCATGTCTCCCGCCGCGTCGGTCTGTGGATGCGTCCTGGCGGGGAAGGACCTCCGGTATTTTTCCGTAGGTGAAATAGGGGCTGATCAGATGAATATCTATGCTGAGCGCAAGAACTGCGCCCCTGGGAATCTTGCATCGGTTATCCAAGGTATGGAATAATTAGGAAGATTATGAAAGTTACCGATATTATCGCTCAAGCGAAGCGTCCGTTGTTCACATTTGAATTGCTCCCACCCTTGAAGGGGCATACGCTCGATGGGATTTTTTCCGCGGTCGAGAAACTCAAGGAGTTCGAGCCGTCGTACATCAATGTGACGAACCATCAGCAGGAATTGGTGTATGTCGATCGCCCCGATGGTTTCGTTGAACGAAGGACCATCCGCAAACGGCCCGGTACCGTAGCGTTGTCAGCGGCCTTGCAGTATCGGTTCGACATTCCTGTGGTGCCGCATCTTATTTGTGGCGGGATGAGTGCCGAAGAGCTTGAAAATACGCTTATTGAGTTGAATTTTCTTGGATTGGACAATGTATTCGCTCTGAGGGGGGATCCTCCTAAGGGCGAACGACGGTTTGTTGCCTGCGCCGGTGGCTGGGAACACTCCGATGCGCTGGTCGCTCAGATCAAGGCGTTGAACAATGGCCGGTATCTGGATCCTGAGATCGAGGATCCTGTCCGTACCGATTTCTGTATCGGCGTCGCCGGGTATCCGGAAAAACATGCCGAAGCACCCAATTTTTCCGTTGATATCGCCAATCTGAAGAAAAAGGTCGAAGCTGGCGCCGATTATATCGTCACGCAGATGTTCTTCGTCAACGACCGCTACTATCAGTTCGTGCAGGCTTGTCGCGACGCGGGGATTACTGTCCCGATTATCCCCGGGATCAAGCCCTTCGGCCGCAGGAATGACTTGGCGCTTCTTCCGCAGACCTTCCATATCGATCTTCCCGAGGCGTTGGTCGAGACGGTTTCAAAGGCGTCGTCTTCCGCGGAGGTGCGCGAGGCCGGCGTCTGGTGGTGTACCGAGCAAGCGAAGGACCTGCTCGCTCATGGTGTGCCGGGTATCCATTTCTATACTTTGGGGAAGGCGGACGCCGTCGCCAAAGTGGTTCGTTCAGCGTTCTAGTACCGGTACGCCGGATAGGATATAATATTTTTCGGTCGGGTTGCCGATCAATGGAGAGGAAGCAATGGGAACAAAAAAAGCTGCTGCGACTGTCGCAGTGAAAGGCAAGGGCGTCAATTCGGCGTTCATCCTTCGCATCATCATCGGTCTGTTGTTCATTTGTCTGGGTATCCAGGGGTATGTCGGCGGTGGTAGCGGCGCCATGGGCGTTGGGGATCTCTACAATGCGTTCGATTCCGACGTCATGATCTATATCCTCGCGACCATCGTATTGCTCAGCGGGGTCATCCTGCTGGTGCCGATGTTCATCCGCGGTATTTCCGAAAAGATTGTCAGGGTCGGAATGATCGTGGTCCTGATCATCTGGGTCGCCGTCATCATTTTCGCCGATTTCATCAACATGCCCAGCAATCCTGATTGGTTGGAATGGCTTCAGATGTTCCTGTACCATCTGATCGTCCTGTTCGGTATTCTTCAGGTATGCGGCAAGGCTCTGATGAAATAACGACGCAGGACCGACAGTCAATCCCGATACCCGTTCGCCAGAAGTCCGGCGGCGGGTATTTTTGTATAGTGAATATCTTAGGGGTAGCCCAGGGGTAGCCTAGGGGTAGTTCTGCGTTAGCCGAAAAATTCCGGATGCACCGAATATGATGTTGCTCGGCTCGATGTTGCTCGGCTCGCCGTCGGGGTTTCTCCTGCCTTCGTTTTATGCTATACCGTCCGCATGGATATTACCGAAACTCTTTTGGATTCAAAGCTCGTCTATGCTTTCCCCCCATATACCTTGGTGAAGGATACGCTCAGGATGCCGGACGATACGCTTTCGACACGTACCTTCGTGACCCATCCCGGAGGGGTGGCGGTTCTCGCGATGAATGAGCAAGGCTTGATTTCCTTTGTACGCCAGATCAGGCATCCGATCGGACGGGAGACGTTGGAAATTCCCGCTGGAAAGCTGGACAAGGATGATCGGGAAACGAAGGCCGAGGCCGCGATACGGGAGCTTCGGGAGGAGACGGGTCTTTCCTGCGACCATATCGTTGAACTTGGCTCTATCCATCCGTCGCCCGCGATAACGGACGAGGTCATTACTTTGTTCTTCGCCAACGGTCTCCATGCCGGGACGCAGGAGTTGGACGAGGACGAGTTCATCAATACGGCTTGGCTTTCGGTGGACGAGGTGCAAGCGAAGGTTCTTTCCCATGAGATAACGGACGCGAAGACCATCTGCGCCTTCGCCATCTGTTGTTTCAAAGGGCTGTTGCACAATACTGCCGGGTGACTATTGGGTAATCAGTTCTCCGAACGCTATTTTGTTCCGGCCAAAGGCCTTTGCTTTGTACAAAGCGGTATCGGCTTGTTTCCATAGGCGTTGGTAGCTGTCTTTCTGTTCCGGCGTTTGTGGCGAGCAGCTTGCTATGCCGATACTGATAGTGATCTGGTGGTCGAGCCTTCCGCCTTCGAAAATTGAAAGCTGTTCGACTTGCTCTCTGATTTGCCGTGCAATGGCAAGGGCCTACTCGTCGTCCAGTCGTTTCGCGATAATCAGAAATTCCTCTCCGCCTGTACGGTAGGCTTCCGCTCCATCAAACTGCCGGATGGTTTCCGATAGTATTCTTGCGACGCCTGTCAGGCATTCGTCGCCGGCAAGATGCCCATACGTATCGTTGTATTCCTTGAAATGATCCACATCCAGAGCGAATATGGTGAGGCGGTCGTCCTTGGTCCGTTCATTCCAGATATGTTCCAGCTGCTCGTCGGCTTTCCTGCGATTGTAGAGCCCTGTCAGGGGATCCGTGATGGAAAGCTGTTTCAGCGTCTTGTTCATTGTTTCAAGACTTTGTTGCAGCAGGAAATTGCGTAACGTGGTATTTGACATGAACCGTGAGAGGAGGTAGGCCGTGATGCCTATTACGAGAATCTGTTGTATGAGGAACAACGGCATCCGTATGAAGACCGCCACCATCGTGGTCGCCAGGATATTGAACAGGAACAGGAACGTTCCACTTTTTCGGGAGAGGGTCGGGATGATGGTGATGATGATGTACAGCAGAAATGTATTGTTGAACGCCTCTCGTTCAAGGTAGTCGGCGACAATGGACGCAAGCATGAGGCAGGAGAAAATATACCAGAAGGAATGGTAGATGATCCACGGCGCTTTCTTGGAAGCGTAACGGCCTTGGAGATACCAGCCGCAAAGGTAGATGTAGACGATAGCCGTCACTATCACCGATAGGCTGGCGGTATTGTATATCGCCCTGTACCCAGGATGGGGATTTGTCAGGATGTCTATGAGCAGGTTTGAAAGCTCTATGGGAACCAACGCATAGACGGTAATGATCAACCTGGACAGATGCAACTGGATGTATTGGGTGTTCGACGCAAGAAGAACGCCTTGTTTGGCGTTCTCCGTATGTTTGGACGATTGGTTTCTCATCGTCTGCAACGGTTGGCGGATGGTTTTTAGGAGTTCTTTCCCTGTGACAGTCCAGACATTCATGCAAGTTGCGTCCTTGACCTTGGAATCATCTCAGCATAATCCGTTTCATATGGCATGGCAAGGCAATGCCCCGTCCTGTCCATGCGACTTTTTGCAAAGATACGGCATACGGTGTATAGTAGTGCAGTATCTTGGCCGAACGTCTTGCGGTATCAGAGGAGAATACGATGGAAGAACAGTATTGGGATGATGTTTTCACCAGCTTCAACGAGGCTTTGGCGGAGGAGGGCGCTTCTCTTCCTTCCGTTTCCGCCATCGCCATAGAAAAGCAGGATCCCTTCAGGGTCCTTGTCTCCACCTTGATATCCCTGCGCACGAAGGACGATGTGACTATCGCCGCCAGCAGGCGTCTGTTCTCTTTGGCGGATACTCCCCAAGCCATGGTCGGGCTTTCCCCCGAAGAGATTGAAAAGGCGATCTACCCAGCCGGCTTCTATCGTACCAAGGCCAAGAATATCCAGACCATTTCCGAAATTCTGCTTGAGAAATACAATGGACAGGTTCCCGATTCGCAAGAGGCCCTGATCGCCTTGCCCGGCGTCGGCATCAAGACCGCCAATCTGACGTTGAATCTTGGCTTCGGCATCGAAGCGATCTGCGTCGACTGTCATGTCCACCAGATCGCCAACCGTATAGGATGGATTGAGACAGCCACGCCCGAGCAGAGTGAAAAAGAGTTGCAGAAGATCATGCCCCGCCGTTTCTGGATACCCCTCAACGAGCTGCTGGTGACCTATGGCCAGCATATCTGTACCCCGGTAAGCCCTTGGTGCAGTAAATGTCCGATGGGGGGGAGGTGTCCTCGGGTCGGCGTCCTCCGCTCCCGCTAGCTCACTCGAATAAAAGGACTGGCACGGCGTTGAAATCGCCATGCCGTATATTCAATACTGTCATGGCTCCTTCGCCTTGTCCCAGCCCTTTTCTTCGTCGTGATAGTCATTGTTCGACGATATGCCCAGGCGATGGACGCCATGCTGTGTCGCGTCGTCAGGGCCGTACCCTGGGTACTGTCCCTTCCTTGTTCCTTGCCTGCCGTGCGGCGTCCTTCGTGAGGGTGCGTGCAAACACACCGGCACGGCGTTGAAGTCGCCATGCCGTGCGTCAAGGGCGGTATGTACTACGTGATATGTAATACGCCGGCTTATGGGTGGTCTATAACTGTGCAACCTGTTCCTTGCTCAGCCCTGTGTACCGACAGATGGTCTCAGCCGCCAGTCCGTCGGTTTTCATTGCTTTCGCGGTTTCGAGTTTGCCCTCTTTGCGACCCTTTTCCCGTCCAGCGTCCTCGCCGTCGGCTCTGGCGGTAGCCAATTCCCCTGCATCCTGCATCTCATGGTACCAGTCCCTCAGCAGACCCAGTTTCAGAGCTTCGTCATCCCCTCCCAACGCCTGAAGGTATCGCTTGTGGGCTTCCGCAATCCTTGGATTCTCGGCCATGAGCTGGTGGACCCTCTCCAGATTCTCGTCCGTAACCATCTCGCCCTCCATGGCCAGATAATAACACCAACGCTTGCACTCGTCAAAGTTTTCCGGGGCAAGCGCCCCATACTGCTTTCTGGCTTCCGTCAGGTTCACATGTACCGTCAGGGGGAGCTGCCCTTTCAGAGCGTAACCCTCCTGATCGACAGAGTGTCTGATGCGGACGATGGGTGCTGGACATTCTTCAAGACCGGGCAGGGGGTGCAGGCCGAGAGAAAGGCACAGCACCTTGCGAATACCATGAACCCTTTCCCCTTCGTCGGTGTAGTGGGTGACCAGATGGGAGACGTACAGCGTGAGTCTTTCGGCGTACTGGTTGTCTTTGTTTCTCTGCACCTCGACGTCGACTACCCGCCCATAGCGATCCATGGCGACTGTATCCATGCGTACAGACCTTCCGCCGGCCGGTCTTGTGGACTGGTATTCCTGCGGCAGGAAGGAGAGCCCGTCCAACGGACGGTCAAGATCGTTGCTGAGGATGGCGTTGAGCATGTCGGCCAGAAGGTCCTTGGAGTCCTCCGAGGCGAAGACGGTTTTGAATACGCGGTCGAAGGTGAGCGGGATCGGCGGCAATCGTGTCGGCATGGCAGTTCGCTTTTGTGCGCCTGCTTGATCTTCTGATGAAAGACTCTGTTTTTGTGTCATCTTATGACCTCCGGGTATCAATGATCGGCGGGAGGATACCCCCGTCGGTCCGCCTGTTTCGTAGCGGACACCGGAACTAGAAGAAAAAGTAGGCGTCTTGATTCAGGATCTTCGAATCTGATACTTGGGATGCAGGTTTTCCAGGGGGCGGGAAGGAATCCTGGCGGAAACGGAGATGTGCTGCACAACCGAGGATTCTTGACGTTTGTATGGAAAAGTTCTAGCGTAAATCGACCATGTTTGATAGCCTGTGCCACAAGGCCGCAGGAATCAAGGACTGTGGTTGGACGAACGGAGGCGACAATGATTATCGTATTGAAGCAGCAGGCGACGGATATCCAGAAAGACCGTATTCGTAGTTTTCTGAAGGAACGGGGTTTCAAGGTCAAGGAGATCGTCGGAAAGGAAGATACCGTAATCGGTGCCGTAGGAGCCCAGCGCATTGATATTCGTGAAGTGGAGCTGCTGGAAGGCGTGGCGAGCGTCATTCCCATCAGCAAGCCGTACAAGCTGGCTTCCCGTGAATTGAAGAAGGAAGATACGATCGTCCAGGTCGGCAACGTGAAGATCGGTGGAAACCGTATCGCGGTCATGGCCGGCCCTTGCGCCGTAGAGTCGAGGGAGCAGATCCTGTCCATCGCCGGCAAGGTTCGCGAGGCGGGTGCGGTCATCCTCCGTGGGGGCGCCTTCAAGCCGAGGACATCGCCCTATTCATTCCAGGGACTTGGCGAAGAAGGGCTGAAGTATCTGAAGGAAGCTGGCGAGAAGTACGGCATGCCGGTCACCACCGAGGTAGTCAGCACCGCCGACGTGGCGATGATGAAGGACTATATCGACATGTACCAGGTCGGCGCCCGCAACATGCAGAACTTTGAACTGCTGAAAGCCGTCGGACATACCGGAATGCCTGTCCTGCTCAAGCGGGGACTCTCCGCTACGATTGAAGAATGGCTGATGGCCGCCGAATACCTGATGGCGAACGGTACGGATCAAGTCGTCCTCTGTGAACGCGGCATCCGTACCTTTGAGAAAGCCACCCGCAACACGCTCGACTGCAGTGCCATTCCTGTGGTGCAGAAGCTGACGCATCTGCCTGTTATCGGCGATCCCAGCCATGCAACCGGACTGCGGGACATGGTTGCCCCCATGTCGCTTGCAATCGTCGCGTCAGGCGCTTCTGGTTTGATGGTCGAGGTGCATGACCATCCGGAGAAAGCGCTTAGCGACGGCCCCCAGTCCCTCTACCCCGACCAGTTTGAGAAGCTGATGCGCGATATCCAAGCCCTATGTCCGGTAGTCGGCAAATCGCTTGAACGGATTCCCCGCATTATTCCCGCTTCGCTGGGGGTTTCGACGCCGACGGCGCAGGAAGTGGAACACCAGACGTTGACCATCGCATTCCAGGGGGAATACGGAGCTTTCAGCGAATTGGCTGTACGGAGGGTCTTCGATGAAACCTCGCGGGTGCTGCCATGCAAGAAATTTTCCAACGTGTTTGATTCCGTAATGGATGGAACCGCTGACTATGGAGTCGTTCCTGTCGAAAATACGCTGGGAGGAACCATCAACGATACCTTTGACCTGCTCAACAGCCATCCGGGAATCACCGTGGTGGGGGAGCAGCAGGTGCGCATCATCCACAATCTGATTGGGTTGCCCGGTACCGCGTTGGAACAGATAAAGAAGGTATATTCACACCCGCAGGGTCTGGCCCAATGCGCCGAATTCTTGGAAAAGCAGATGCCATGGGCTGAAGCCGTACCGTTCTTCGACACCGCCGGTGCGGTCGCGTTCATCAAGGAACAGAACGATCCGACCTTGGCCGCCATAGCCGGCGCCCCTGCGGCGAAATGCTATCAGATGGAGATCTTGCGGGAAGGGATTGAGACCAATCCACGCAACTATACCCGGTTCTATGTGATTTGTCGGGAAGAAAAGGCGGCGACGTTCAGAAGCTCCGCGCCGGTGGACCGCGCTTCGCTGGTGTTCTCGGTAGGGGATCAACCCGGCGCGCTGTTCGCCGTGTTGGAGATTCTGTCGCAACATGGTTTGAACATGAAGAAGCTGGAGTCACGGCCTATCCCCGGAAAGCCTTGGGAATATTCGTTCTTCGTCGAGACCGAGCTTGGGACGGGCCAGGCGTTCGAGCAGGCCCTTGAACAGCTGCGTACCGCCTGTGCCTCCATCCGGGTGCTTGGCACCTTTACTGCGGCGCATTGACATGGGAGCCGTTCACGAGTTTACGCCGGCCCGTCTGGTCATGGGCGTCTTGTCCACCAGACCGGAACGGGCGGAAGAATTGTGTGATGTCCTGAAATGTACGTTTGGACCCATAAAAGAAGCGACTGAGCCGGTTCCCTTCTCCTTTACTGATTATTACGATCAGGAGATGGGAGGCCGGCCCATGCGGTTTTTCATCGTCTTTGAAGACTTGGTAGACCCCTCGCGATTGGCGTGGATGAAGCATACGACCAACGACATGGAGATCCGGTTTTCCGAGGACGGCTGTCGTAAGATCAATCTGGATCCCGGTATCCTCAGCGCGGACAACTTTATTCTGGCTACGACGAAGGATCGCTCGCATCGCGTACCGCTGTCCGACGGAATGTATGCGGAAGTGACCTTGATGTATGCTTCTGGGCAGTTCAACGCCCTTCCTTGGACCTATGCCGACTATCGGAGCGACGAATTCCGGGCGTTGTTCAAACGGTTCCGTCAGGACTATCTCCAACAGAGGCGTCTTGCGGCGAAGGGGTAGCTTTTTCCTGTCCCCGCTGCCAAAATGCCGCCATTTGTCAATTTTCTGCTGCTTCTTTCCTCTTTTTGCCCTTCTGCATCGGCCTTGGGCGTCCGTCTGAATACCTGTTTGAACGTTCCGCCGGAATGGCCCTTGTCCGCTTGGAGCGGAGCTTGAAAAACGGTTCTCCATGTATTTGAAACATTGCTTTTGAATCACTGGAGGTTTTTTTTCACATATAGGAGGCATGAAGCAGTTTTTACATGTGCTGTTGACAAGCCTTCTGATGGCCGTCGGTCTTTTGTACCTGTTCTCATGCTCTGACTCTTGCCGGAGTATAGAAGTCTCTTTGGACGGGGCCCATCCTTGGGAAGCCGCCTGCCATAGACCGATGTGGTATACCTTGGTATGGACCGACGGCAAGGGCGGTTTCCAACGGTTGCATATGGACGCCGGGTCGCGCTCCGTCAGGATCCCCGTTCCAAGGGGTGCGAGCATCGTCTTCTGCGCCTATCCTCTGGGGGAACTTGAACCGCTTGGAGGCGTGTTCCATCCGTTGTCTTCAAACGGGCGGCTTGTATTGACCCAGCGTGAGGGCTGTATCGCTGAATTATTGCAGATGTTGTCCAAAAGTCTGGCGGGACCGATTAATTTCCTCAACTATCCAGTCTTGTTTTCCATGTTGGATGATATCCTTGGCGATGATTTCCGCACCGTCGATGGCAATCGGTTGGGGAAAGACATTCTCAACGGTACGTTTTCACGACGATCCGTCCATCGTATACCTCCATTGAAAGCCACGCTTACAAACCTTCCCGCCGGATTATGGGTTTCCGCCGATCGGAAGACGGAATCATTCTGGTCTGATGCAGAGACGGCATCGCTGGAAATATCATTGCCGGATGGGCTTCACCGGTTCTTGAATCGAGAGTCTCGCCTTGAGCTTCGGGTCGTGGTGGATGGGAATTCCGACAGGATATTCCAGTACATACGAGAACCCCCGGCCTTTTTGTTGTGAATGCGCCATTTGCCCGTCTGGGAGTGATAAAATGACTTCACTTTACTTGTGAAACAAGATAGAGTGGGGGCATGGAATCACTCAGGGAGCTATACCGGATTGGATATGGTCCATCCAGTAGTCACACGATGGGGCCGCGTCATGCGGCGAACCTTTTCTTGTCGGAACATCCAGACGCTGAGAAGTTCGAGGCCGACCTGTTCGGCAGTCTTGCCGCGACGGGCAAAGGGCACTTGACCGACCGTGCCATCCGGGAAGTGTATGAATCCGCGAACAAGCCGGTGGATATAGTGTGGTATCCTGAAATAGAGAAGCCGTTTCATCCCAACGCATTGACTCTCCGTGCGTTCGCTGGCGGAATTCTCGTGGCGGAGCAGACCTACTACAGCGTCGGCGGCGGGCGCGTGGTCATTGAGGGCGATTCCCAGAACGAACCGCCGCAAGTGTATCCCGCGGAACTGAGTACCATGAAGCAGATTCTTTCCTACTGTGAGCGTGAAGGATTGCAGATATGGGAACTTGCTCTCCAATATGAGGGGAAGGACATCCTTCTCTATATGGAGGAAATCTGGGAAGTGATGTGCGCGGCCATCGAGAACGGTCTGAGTCATGAAGGCGTGCTTCCCGGTGGGCTGAAGCTCGCCCGCAAGGCTTCCCAATGTTATGAAAAGGCGAAGGATACTTCCGGAGCGCTGGACAATACCGCGATCGTACTCAGCTATGCCTTGGCCGTGGCTGAAGAAAACGCCGGCGGTGGAAAAATAGTCACCGCACCTACTTGCGGCAGTTGCGGGGTATTGCCTGCCGTATTGTATTATCTGTACACCCGGCATAAATTCCCAAAGGTCAAGATTTTCAGGGCGTTGTTGACCGCGGGGGTTATCGGGAACATAGTCAAGACGAATGGCTCCATCAGCGGCGCTGAGGTCGGATGCCAAGGAGAAGTCGGCGTAGCCTGCGCCATGGCCAGCGGAGCGGCGGCTCAATTGATGGGCGGCTCGATCTACCAAGTTGAATATGCGGCTGAAATGGGCTTGGAGCATCATCTGGGGCTCACGTGTGACCCCATGATGGGTTTGGTGCAGATTCCCTGCATAGAGCGGAACGCCATGGCCGCCATGCGTTCGATAGACCATTGCGTCTACGCCCTATTTTCCGACGGCCGCCATAAAGTACCGTTCGATTCCGTAGTGGAAGTGATGATGGAGACGGGGCATGCCCTGCCGTCGTTGTACAGGGAGACATCGCGGGGCGGGTTGGCGAAGGTTCAGATGTAGGACGGACCAATCAATCGTCGGTGGACATAGGAGCTTGAGCCGGCTATTTGCCGTAGCCGGCGTCCGCGTTAGTTTTTGATGATATAGAAATAGAGATTGGTATAATACCTGCCGGAGAGCAGGTCGCTTTGATTCGTACCTGTAATCTGGATTGAGGCGGTTCCGTTGAATTCAAATACATTCCGATATTGGTCTCCGCTTGAGATCGACTGGTTTACGACCGTATGGGGAACGCTGATCTGATTCCTGTTGCCTGCAAGACTTGTTTCTACCGAGGTTCCGGAACCGCTGACCAGATGCGTAGAATGCGTTATGCTGTTGTATTGGTTTTCCTCTTGGTATTCCGACCCGATCCTTTTGAATTTATAGGTTCCCGTCAGGTCGTTCCATGAAGTTCCCGAGGGAGAGACGCCTATTACCAACGGGTCGTTTCCATAATTGACCTGATTATCAGAAATCTGGGTATATGTGAACCTTATGTTTGCGACGGGAGTCAGGGCGCTGTTGTTCTTGAGGTCGAAGCTATATGTATTCGCCGTCGGCTCTATGGACAGGTTGAAATCGGTGAAGCCTCCTGAACCCGAGTTGATGTTGCTTCGGTATTTCGCTTGCAACTCAATTGTGAAAGACTCATTGATGGCCGGGCTGTTGGAATCGTAATACGGTGCGGAAAGCTCTACGAGTATCCGAGTCTTGTATATGCCTGGTTCCAGATTCTGCGATGCCGAAGCTGGGGCGATGTTGATTTTGAGAGATGCGTTGATGAATTCGATAGTCTGTCCTGAGTAGGTTGTCCCCAGTCTCGTTGCCGTTGCGATTTTCGCTGTTGGAAATGTATATGAGTTGTTCGCGGCGCTAATCTGCGGTATGGCGTTCGTTTCAGACTGTTGCCAAGAGCCATATGAAAAAACATACGAAAATTCACCCCAGCTCCAAGAAAATTGGAATGTCCTTGTCGCCTTGGTGGTATTCAATTGCAGCGTATAGGGGTATGTCTGGGTGATGTTGTCCGTATGTACGAACTGGAAGTTGTCTGGAGAAGAGATCGTCAGTTGCAGCTGCTGATTCTGTAGGGTCGATCCGACTTGTAGAATTTCACTGGCCAATGTGTTTTCCGACAGATCGTAATAGAAATATGGATTGGATGAATTCGTGTTGGGGATGTACCAGTGGTCGTTCTCATTAATCTCGCCCGTCCCTCCCGCAAACAACGGGTAGGCTAGAGACAACAGTAAGATGTGTATCGATAGTAAAATTCTCTTGAATTTATACATAGTATGGCTGTTTCCTTTACGTCGTCGTCAACGTGAACGTGATAGTGGACGAATAGGCCCCCTGTTTGAGAGCCGCTACTGTCGTGTCCTCCGCATTGAGGCTGATATAGATGCTTCTGTCAATGATTTTGTAATCGTTATTGGGGAAATTATCTTTTGTAATGGTAGCGGGTATACCGGTATATACCGATATGAACTTTTTCGCGTCCGGGTATTGGGCGGCAAGGGAATCCGACAAAATGAAAAAGTCCAACCGATAGTCAACGGTGTCGATGGTCCCGGTATCGCCAGATACCGGCGTCCCGGAAAGGGTTAGGTTGTCATGGGAAATCGTCAGGGAGAATGCTTCCTGGTTGCTTGAAAGGAACATCGTTCCTATGCGAAGTCCCGTGACGACAGTAGGGGATGGATTCTTTTTGACCAAGGGGTCCTCTAGGTTGAATGGAAGTATCGTATCGTCTATGTCAACGGAGAATGTGACCTCATCTCCCACGAAGCCATAGACGATGTGGGCGATGGGTTCGCTTATCTCAGCGACCGCCGCAAGGGGGGAGAGTATCAGGAGCATGAATGAAACAATCAAAAAGGATAGTCTTTTCATTTCAGGACCCTCTCACACTGATAGTCATGGTCGCCTTGTAGGTTCCAAAACTGGCCGTGTCTGGAATCGCATCCAGTCGTATATAAGCCGTTCCATTCCTTGTCCAATGGTCTACCGTCTCCACGGCGTTTCCGGATGGATTCACGGTAGTATGCAGACTGTAGGTTATGGAAGTCGTCTGTTTCGCTGTCTCTTCTGTGTTTCCCGCGGGCAAAGCGTCCATGACGATGGTCTGTTCCGCCGCCGGCGTCGGCTCCGTGTAATAATAGGCTAATTCATTTCCTGTTGCGTCAAAATGATAGAACGGACCGAGAGCCGAAGACGACAGGGGTGAGGTTCCGATTTTGGTGGAATTCGGTACAAGCCGCAGCGTGTAGTCAAGCCATTCGGCTATCTCCGCGTTCTGCAGGGCGAGGGGCGAGAGCGTGAACTCAAGTATTATGTTGCCGGGGGCGTTTCCGACGCAGTTCCATGAGAATACCGGGAGTTCTTCCAGTGGCGCGCTGGTTCCGATGTCCAGGTTCTGGACGTTCTGGTTCGCCATGTTGGAGATGAACAGCTCGACTACCGGGGTTTCACTATAATCCGAATACTTATACGCTGTGACTGTTTTCTTGATCTCCTGCGTAGTGGCTCCGACTTGCAAGGCGGCTAGCAGGCATAGGAGGAAAAGCAAGATGCGGGCATGTTTTTTGATCATCTCTATATCCCTCCTTCTGTAATCAGTACCCTGATAGTACCGGAATAGGTACCTGCGGATACTGTGTTGACGTCTTCCTCAAGAAGCGCGACCTGCAATGTGCAGATTTCAATTTTCTTGGTATTGTTGCCGTGGGCCGCGGTGATATTGCGGCCATACGCTTTGCTTTCCACGGGAAGTGTGGCCGCGAAGCTGTTCTGTGGCAAATAGGAACCGTCTTCCCCGAAATTCAACGTATATCGTATGCGGTCCGACGGATTTGTGTCTCCGGTCAGTTCGTCCCACAGGAAGGAAATTCCTATCCTCTGGTTGCTTGCGTTCGTGGTAAGAATGCATCGGGCTATTTCGACGGGGGCGGTTGTCATTGTGAGGGAGATCTCCTGCGCTTCCGAGTAATTTCCCGCGGCATCCTTCGTCTCAAAGGTGATGACATTGTTGATTTGTCCTTGGTAATCGAATACGAGGTTGTAGTTGGGCATCGACGGAAACGATGTCGCGCACAGAATCAAACACATGTGAAGCGCGCCTAGCAAGGCGGCAATGATTTTGAGTCCGTTGCGGTTCTGTCGTACGTCGATGTTCTTTTCCATCTAAAAATACGGCTCCTATATTATTTCCCTTCTCTATTATTGTTACACCATGACCATCTTGTGTCAAGAGTTACTGTTGATTTTCACTAAAACAATACAGCAAAATAACGCTAAACGAAGTTATTTTCTGTATGATAAATAATACTACATATGTCATATATTAAGATTATGCGTACATGCAGGAAAAAAGAATAACCAAAGGATTTTGCAGGATTGGTATAGTACCGGCAGTGTTGACATGTCGCCGTGGGAAAGATTTGAAATCTCATATGGAAGGTTGAATGAGACATTGCTTGGCATTTTCATCGTATGGATGTCCTCTATGCTTTCGATTGATGATAGCGTGTATACGTCCCTATAGTTTTACTTTCCAAAAGAAGGTGTCTATATTGTACGCATGGTATCTGTACCAGACGCATATGCTTTATTTTGGTTGTAAATAATATGTCATAAGATGAAAGATAATATTTTTATATAATGTAAAGAATAATTTACAAATAATAATTTTTATGTATAGATTTATTGAATAATATCAATAATCACTTGACATATGTTATTTAAAATAACATACTTTATTTAGCTTGCACGGCTGATGTTCAGGAAATGGTGATTTGCAAGGGAAATGCAAGGGTTTTCTGGGATGGGATGGAAAGTAGGGATATTATGGAATCTAGAGTAAATTATCATAGACAGGTACGAAAGGTTCTTCTGGTACTTGGCTTGTTCTGCTTGTGCGGAGGTCTTTTGTCGGCCGTGACGGTAGAGAACGGCAATATGGCGTTTTCCATGGTCATCAACAAGCCCAAGGATCCGTTTTGCTCTGTAGCGATTCGGGATGCGGAGGGCGTCGATGTTCTTTCCGTTGCGAATATCAGCGCAGGCGCGACGCTGACGGATATTTTCGCGACGGTTTTCGTAGATACGAATATCTCCGATACGTATCAGATCCGCTTTATCTGTACGCCGTTCCAGATGACCTTGCCCGGCGGATCTTTTGCGTACCTCTACTATGACTTCATGATTTACGACGATGATACTCCGGTCGCGGGGGCGCCCTTCAACGTTGGGCCTGACGGCTACACTTCCGCCTACATGCTGGCCAAGGACAAAACGGGAAAACACGAAGAAAGTCTACAGTTCGCAAAGTTGGCGGTGCAGTTGAACAATGTCCAGTCCGCGCTTGCCGGTAATTCGTATCAGGCGGACATTACCGTCGAAGTGAGGACTGTATGAGACGGGTCATGATGATTTTTGCCTTGTGCGTTTTCTTCACGGTTGCGCTTTTTGCCATTACCGATAGCGTCGATATGGGTGTGTCGGCGTATAAGCGTGTCGATCCGACCGGTACGGACTGGGTTCGACTATCCGTACAGAATCTTTCCGGAGAGGCTCTGGGGCCTGGACGTAGCCTTGATCTTGAGGCCGGCGAGGATTGGCTTTCCGGGTATGCCGCCGCTTTCAAGTTCGTGATCACGGGGAGAAATATGCAGCGGGTCGACCTTTCATTTTCCTTTACGGATTTCATCGCCACTGACGGTTCTGGAACTGAAATTACTGGAAACGCCAAGTTCAACGATGTATATAACGACGCAAGCGGTTGGCTCTCTGACTATGGGGACAGCCCTAGTAATCAATATAGATACCTTACTCGTAGGGTTGGCAACACGAATTACAAATACCGGGAAGAATGGCCTTCCAGCCGTACGACGGCAAGAGTTCCTCTTGATGGAGGGGAATTGGACGTATCGGGTATCATCAAACGAAAAAAGAATAGCCAATCAGATTCGAAATATTCAAATTCTGGATTGTACGACGCTCAACAAGATTATACCAGAACCGGGGTTGTGATGTTGTCGCTTGACCAGGCTTCCTATGACGCCGCACCGTCCAATGTCACATATGTCTCGACCGTCACCGTGACGTGTACCGTTGAGTAGGAAAGGGGAGGGAATGATGATGAAAAGACTTATTGTGCTTTTGGCAATCCTCCTGTCCGTTTCGTTTTGTTGTGTAGCGGTTGCGCAGCCCGCGCCTACCCGGCATATTCCCGTCCAGGGCGTCGTCGGCAAGGTACATTCCGTTTCCGTATCCCCTATCGCCGTTACGTCTTCCTCTGATATCGCGGGCATGCCGTTCGATATCATGGGCTCCGACGTCCAAAGTACATTACGTCCGGAACAGGGGCGTAAGATCGCTACTTGGTCATTGCTGACCAACTATTATCCGGCGACCTTGACGGTTACGGTTAATCCGTTGCAAGGCGTCGTTACGGGAGAAACATTGAATTATTCCCTGTATGTCAAATGCCTATATTCCTGCGTTGGCTCGACAGGTTCCATGCTTACCGTAGACGACGCGTTGGTCGTCGCTACAAACTCGAATGCCGCCAATACGGTGAGCAAACGGCTGGATGTGCCGGTCGGCGCGATCACTGATTCCTACATTTCGATAAACGGCAGTCCGATACGTTTCCAGTTCACCGATAGCGCCTCGGTCCTGGATTTGGCTCCCGACGATGAATATGTGGCGACAGTCACATTTACTGTCACAAGCGATTAAAGGAGGTGGAGGAATGAAAAGATTTCGCTATGCGCCGTTTGCAATTCTCTGCCTGATTCTTTTCTCGGTCCACGCTCTGTTTGCCGCGGATATATGGATACATCGCTTTGATACCAGTTCCACGGTGAATTTGGCCTCCGATCAATTTTGGTTCCCGACTGACGTGTGGGGAGCTTCCGGTGGATACAATGATAGCCAGATCATTGCTGTCGTCGGCGTAAAGGAATCGTCGGAGCTGACTACCGTCTCTTTTTCGAGCGACTGGTACCTGACTTCAATCAGCGATCCTTCGCTGAGACGGCCATTCAGCGTATGTCTTGTTCCACGAGTGTCTCAGTCCAATTACCCCAACAAGAACAGTACGAGTTATCCTAAGTATGGATACCTCGGTTCTGACAGCCCTATGTTCACGCTTCCCAAGACCGACGGCGGGGTGGTCATGACGGATGGGGTGAACATTGTGACTCAGAATGGAATCTACAACTATGGTAACGTCTCTTCAGCCTGGATCGATGTAGTACTCGTGCTGGATCCTGTCCTGCAATCGGACGGAACGTTGCCTGGTGTCGGTACCGACGTCTGCAACGTAGGTAGTGGCGACGACTATCTTGGGTCGATGACCGTCACGGTAACGACCGGGAACCAGTCGGAAAGTTCCACCTTCTATATGAACGGTTATTTCGGCGGTACGAAGCCGACATATTCCGCCCAGCTGGTAGTGACTCCCGACGCCGCGAATACAAACGCATTCAACTTGAAGGCCGCTACGGGGCGAGTCCATATCGCTGATATCGATTTTATCACGATATCCAGTTCAAACCAGCCGAACGACTATTATCTGTTTGTTTCCAGTTCTCCCGATTACAATACGGTTGGCCGAAAATTTGAATTCAAGAAGACTAATTCTTCAAGCACTTCCAGTATGTATAATTCCTGTGAATATGTCATCGTGCCTACTGCGACTACAGGTTCGGTTCCACTCGGGCTTGTGTTTGACGGGACTACGGCGTATACGGGAGGTTCTGATACTTCAAACTATCTGAAAGCGCTTTCTACGTCATACAATACGGGAAACGGGCGTAATACGATCTGGAATTCGGATTTCCATGGTTCGTTGGATATCGAACTGACCGGAGCTACCGACAATCTGCTGGCTGGAGTGTATTCGACGGACATCTACGTTCATGTCATTACCAGCATCTGATCGATTCTCCACATTTATAGCTTCCGCATGTCTCCTGATAAACTAGCCGCACCCCTTCCGAGGTGCGGTCGTTGTCTGTAGCAATGTGATTGTAGCCTGTCGCGAAGGGGGTCAACCCTTGACGACGATATTCACCAACTTGCCGGGAACTACGATCTCTTTGACGATTTCCTTGCCTTTGAGCCATTCCTGAAGCTTCGTATCGGCTTTGGCAGTGGCCAGCAGTTCATCCTTCGACGTGTCCTTCGACATGGAGATACGCGAACGCACCTTGCCGTTTACCTGGAGGACGATCTCAATTTCGTCATCGACCGTCAACGCTTCATCATAAACGGGCCATGCCACATTTGCGACGGAGGGCTCATGTCCCGCGCGTACCCACAACTCCTCGGCCATATGCGGCACATAGGGGGCGAGCAACAGGACCAACGTTTCCCAGACCTCGCGGGGTAGGGTATCGATCTTGTACAACTCGTTGACCAGCACCATCATCTGGCTGATCGCTGTGTTGAAGTTCAATGTGGCGGTGTCTTGCGTGACCTTCTTGATCGTCTTGTGCAACACCTTGCGCAACTGGGGGGACGCAGGCTCCTCGCTGATAGTCCGTTCATCACCCAGACGCCAGACACGGTCGAGGAATCTCCAGACGCCGGAAAGACCTGTGGTCGACCAAGGCTTCGAAACCTGCAGCGGCCCCATGAACATTTCGTACATGCGCATGGAATCGGCGCCGTATTCATTGATGATGTCATCCGGGTTGATGACGTTCTTCAAGCTCTTGGACATTTTCGCCACGATTCGTTCAAGTTGTTCACCGGTCGCTTTCTCAACAAACACGTCTGGCGCGGTCTCTTCCACCTGGTCAGTGGGGACGAGGGTCTTGTCCTTGCGTTGGAACGCGAAGGAGGTGATCATTCCCTGGTTGACCAATCTCTGGAACGGCTCCTTGGTGGAGACCAACCCCAGATCGTACAGCACTTTGTGCCAGAAGCGGGCATAAAGCAGATGCAAGACCGCATGCTCCGTACCACCGACATAGAGATCTACCGGCATCCAATACTTTTCTTTTTCGGGGTCAACGAATCGTTCGGTATTATGGGGATCGAGATATCGTAGATAATACCAGCAGGAACCGGCCCACTGGGGCATCGTATTTGTCTCACGCTTGGCGGGCGCGCCGCAGACGGGACAGGTCGTGTTTACCCATGAGTCAATATTCGCGAGGGGGCTTTCCCCTGTGCCCGATGGTTCATAGCTCTTTGTCTCTGGCAATGTCAGAGGAAGCTCGTCCTCTGGAACGGGAACTATCCCGCAATGGGGACAATGTATCAACGGAATCGGTTCGCCCCAGTAGCGCTGGCGGCTGAAAATCCAGTCGCGGAGCTTGTAGTTGACCGCCATATGGCCGAGCTTGCGTTCTTCCAGCCATGCGATCATCGTCTTGATGGCGTCTTCCTTGTTCATTCCATCGAGGAACCCGCTGTTCACGTGTACGCCGTCTTCAGTCCACGCCTGTTCCTGGACGTCGACTTCGCCTTTGAGGACTTCGATGATTGGCAGTCCGAACTTTTTGGCGAATTCCCAGTCTCTTGTGTCGTGGGCGGGGACGGCCATGATCGCGCCGGTACCGTAGCTGATCAATACATAGTCCGCGATCCAGATCGGAATCTTTTTTCCGTTGACCGGGTTGATGGCGTAGCTGCCGCTGAACACGCCGGTCTTTTCTTTCGCCAGATCGGTACGGTCCAGATCGGATTTGCGGGCGGCTTGGTCAAGATACCGTTCTACGGACTCCTTTTGATCGGGGGTAGTGATCTGTCGTACCAACGGGTGTTCCGGAGCTATGACCATGTAGGTGGCGCCGAACAATGTATCGCAACGAGTGGTATAGACTTCCAGCGTGTCGTCGCTGTTTTCCAGTTTGAAGAATACCGCCGCTCCTTCCGAACGGCCGATCCAGTTGCGCTGCATCAGCTTTACCGATTCCGGCCAATCAAGGTCTTCCAGATCTTCCAGCAACCTGTCGGCATAGGCGGTGATTCTCAGCACCCATTGCCTGATGTTCTTGCGCACGACATGAGAGCCGCAACGCTCGCATTTGCCTTCCTTGACTTCTTCGTTCGCCAGGCCGGTCTTGCACTGGGGGCACCAGTTGATGGGCATGTGGGACTCATACGCCAAGCCCTTCTTGTAGAGCTGCTCGAAAATCCACTGGGTCCAGTGATAGTATGCGCTGGTATGGGTGGATACCTCGCGGTTCCAGTCGTAGCAGAAGCCAAGGCTCTTGATCTGCTTACGGAAGTTGTCGATGTTCTTTTCCGTGGAGATGCGTGGATGAGTACCTGTCTTGATGGCGTAGTTCTCGGCGGGAAGCCCGAATGAGTCAAACCCCATCGGATGGAGGACGTTGTATCCATTCATCCGTAGATATCGACAGTAGATATCGGTGGCTGTATAGCCTTCCGGATGACCTACATGCAAACCAGCTCCCGATGGATAGGGGAACATGTCCAGTACATACTGGCGCTTTTCCGGTGGGATCGTAGGATCCTCTGTCACGGCGAACGTATGGTTGTCTTCCCAATACTTCTGCCATTTTTTCTCAATATCGTTAAAAGGGTATTTGCTCATACCGGCAATCATACCTATGCGCTTGTTTTCAGTCAACAAAGAGAGTATGTTTTCACCGGTATGAGCAATCATTTGGTTGGTCAACCAAGGAAATATCCGGCTTCCTCGTCATAGCTGGCCGGCAGGTCCAACGGGGTTGTGCAGCATTTCGGCTGTTTCAGCATCTCCCGCCATCCTACGGCGGGGATTCCCGTGGCTTGTTCCAGCGTCTCCCTGTCTATATAGCCGTCGTCCCTGTCCAACAGTTCCCTGCCTCCTCCGAACGGAAGCCAATCGGGGTTGTTGTATTCCGTGTCATCGTATATGTCGCGAATCATGTCATACATCATTCTGCTGGAAAGGATAGGATGATACAGAATTTGTGGCGTCAGCGGGTTGCTCCTACGTTTTGTCCCTTGGTTGAACCATCCGGCGAATTCACAGGAGATATCCTCCATGGCGACCATCATTTCTTGAGTATCCTTGATCTTGACGATTAGTACGTACTGGTCTGGGAAACCGCAATAGTAGACCAGCTTGATTCCCATTTCTTGAAATTCTTCCTTCACGATATCCATCAGATGTGTGAACTGCTCTGGTTCGCTCAGCCATCGTTTGCGATACTTGACGCCTTGTCCGATGACGAAATAACCGAACTTCATGTCCTCTTTCGTCATGTTTGTAAATGGTTTCTGCGCCATGCCCGACTCCTTTTTGCGGTTCCGGTGGAAGCCCGCCGCATGTAGATTTCCTACCTATATGCATGAAAAGTCGGCTGGTGATTCAGAGCATGCGTTTCTGGTAGCTGTGATGCAGCATTTTAGAGTTCCTGTAGAGCGTCAAGTAGCTTCCAAGGGAAGTGTATGACGCGGTGATACGGAGACACACGGAGTACACGGTTTTTCGGATGAGCGGCGCCAAAGGCGACAGACGCGAATCAAGATAGAAAAACCGAGCCGTGAGTAGCTCCATAGGAGCGTACACGGCGGTGATAGGAGGCGAAGCCGCCCCAGGAGTAAGCCACGGAGTGAGGCTTATGCCGAACGGGAGTAGGCGACGGGGTGATAGGAGGCGAAGCCGCCCCAGGAGTAAGCCACGGAGTGAGGCTTATGCCGAACGGGAGTAGGCGACGGACTGATAAGAAGACACACGGAGTACACGACTTGCCCGCCGCGGGGAGCGGCCGGAAAAAGGCAAGTCGAGCGGTCAGGTAGGCCGCAAGGCCGTAGACCGCGGTGATACGACTTTTACAATAGCCCCCTGAGCAGGTGTCGGCGGTATTACTTAGTCCTCATCAACCTCTTGGGGGGTGAATTCGACCTGTTCTACCCGCTTGCCTTTCATGGAAAGTATCTTGAAGCTACCGATTGGGGCCTCGAGGACATCGCCTTCAACAAGAATCCGTCCGGTCAGTTCCATAAGATATGCGGCGACCGTACCGATTTTTTCAGCATGGGGCCAGGAGATGTCAAGTTCATCGACCAGTTGCTGGAACGGAGTATCCGCCTGTACCAGAAAGGAACCGGGACGGCCCTCCGATTTTTTGATTCGTTCCGCTTCGCCGGTCTCATGCTCGTCGTACAGTTCTCCGAACAACTGTTCGGCTACATCCTCCATGGTGACGATTCCCGACAACCCTCCGTATTCATCCAGGACGACGGCGATCTGCAACGTATCGCGTTTGAATTGGAAGAACATGTCATCGACATGGCGTGTTTCCGGGACGAAGATCGGTTCGTGTACGAAATGCGATATAGGCTCGTCAATCCTGCCGTCCACCTGCGCCTTGAGGATATCCCTGAGCAGAAGAATACCGGAGATCTCCTCCGGAGTGTCGGAATAGACGGGAATCCTGCTGTAGCCGCTGGCGACGATCGACGGAAACGCTTCTTGCAACGTCAACTGATCGGACACCTTGAACACTTCCGTCCTGTGGGTCATGATCGTCTTGACCTGGGTCTCGCTGAAGTGCAGTACTCGTTGGACGAGGTCGGATTCGTATTCATCGACAATACCTTCATCCTCTGCGACATCCATGACATGCATGATGCCTTCGACGGAGAGCTGATTCTGCTTCTTGCGGCTGAACAGCCTGGTGATGCCCTTGCTGAGCGTCTTAAACAACCAGATGACTGGAAAGAGTACGATCGTCAGAAAACGGACCGGGTACGCCATCACCAACGCTATGTTGATGTTGTAGTGGAGGGCGATCTGTTTCGGGGTTATTTCCCCGAACATGAGTACCAGTACGGTCAACACCCCTGTAGCGAGCCCCACGAACCGGTTCCCGAAGGCTTGAATCGTGAACGTCGTGACCAAGGACGAAGCGCTGATATTCACGACGTTGTTCCCTACGAGAATCGTAGTGAGCAGCAGATCCGAATTCTGCGACAGCTTGCAGGCTACCTTCGCGCTCCGCCCCTTTTTCGATTCCAAGGCCTTCTTCTGAATAATGGAAAGTGAGGTATAGGCTGTTTCAGTGGCGGAAAATATACCTGAAAGAATCAACAGCACTACAATGGCGCCTAGTTGTGCGTACATACACACCTCCGGCTCGGCACCATATCCGACAAATTGTACGGGTGTTCGATTGAGCACCCTCTACTAGGTAACGGGTCATCCATAATGGAATCAAGTATAATAAACAACGTTTATATGGACAAGACCTAGAGGGCCGGAGTCCACCGGATGTACAACAGGCGGACATATATGTATTCTTATAGCTGGGAAGTGATGGAATGATTGACCCTGTATTTAAGAACAAGACACCGAACTATGGCAAGTTGAAGGCATTCGGTTTCGTTGAAGCTGACGATGGCTACGTATATACTACACGTATCCTTGAACGGCAATTCCAGATGAGCGTCAGGATTTCAAAAGCCGGCGATATCGACGCCGATATCCTTGATCCGGAATCCGGCGATGCGTATGTGCTTCACCGTGCGCCAGGGGCCGTCGGTTCTTTCGTCGGTAAAGTCAGGACCGATTACAAAAATGTTCTTACCCGAATAGCCGAAGAATGTTTTGACCCGGATGTGTTCAAAAGCGCATATGCAAAAAAAGTCATAACCTATGTTCGCGAAACGTATGGTGATGAACTGGAGTATCTTTGGCAGAAGTTTTCCGACAACGCGGTCTATCGTAGGAAGGACACCGGAAAATGGTATGCCGCCGTCTTGACCGTCGCCCGCAGTAAGCTGGGGTTCGATTCCGATGAGCTGGTGGAGATCATAGACCTGCGTGCCGAGCCGGAAGCTCTTGATGTACTTGTGGACCATCAGAATTATCATCCGGGCTACCATATGAATAAAAAACATTGGTACACGATATGCCTCGACGGATCCGTGCCTTTGGCGAAAGTTTTTCAGGGGATCGATGAGAGCTATTCGTTGGCTCGATGATGGGATATCTCTGAAGTTTTCGAAAAATCGTGAATCTCACGAACGGGCGCTTGCGACGGCATGTCTGTGAAACGGGTTCAGACCCACCACAGCACAGCCACCGCGACCAGCGTCGATATGCCCCAGAGCCATGGCGACAGCCGTTTGATCCGGCTTCCGTTGAAGCCGCAGAATGGATAGAAGAAGCACATCAGATCAAGGACGAGCAGCGTCGCGGCATATTGGATGGACGGGCCGATGAACCTTGTCGCTGGAATCCCGAAAACAAGTTGCGCACCCCATGTCATATCCAGCAGTTTCAGCCCGATGACGGCCAACAACGTAGCCGATACACCGCACAGGGCCATGAGCCCGATGCGGCGGTTTTCCTGTTTCAGGTTCCAGCGGACGCCCTTGACATACCAGTTGCCAGGGACCGGAAACGGCCAACCGATCAGTATCGGCAACAGGATTCCCGCCAGCCAGGCGGTATCCCACGGCAAAAACATGGTTTTTAGTCGGAACAGCTTCGCCGCGCACCACATGACGAACGCCCTGAGCGCTATCAGCATGAGCGGGAACGCGATCAACAGCGCCATGCCGGACGGGGACAGTGTGGACGACATGCCGTTACGGAACAACGTGACGGCCCAAAGCGCCGAACATGATACGGCTGTACCGATCAATGCTCCCGCCTGGCGGCCTGTGGATGGCGATAACGCACGGTCAGCCGCTTCCACGGTACCTTGGTCGTCCGCTTGAGGTTCGTCGAGGCGTCTGTGCCAGAAAAAATATCCCATATCAAGGAATCTGGAGGCATGCTTCCATACCTTGAGAAATCCAAGCCCGAACCGTTTCAGTTGCCCTCCGAACGAAAGGATGGAAAAACCGCGATAGGCCATCTGCTTGAATGAACTGGGATTGTCACCCTCCACACAGGCTCCCGCATCGGTACACCCCTGTTGCCGGAGAAAGTCCAGCGCGGCGTCGAGCAACCTGCCGCCAAGACCGGCGCCACGATGCCGGGCGTCGGTATAGAGCCAGCCGATGTACCCGATCTTCACCTTCTGGCTCTTGACCGAATAGATATCGAGATTGATGCCCGCGACCACGTTTCCATCGTGTACGGCTACGAGCGTAGATTCTTCATGGATGAAGAATATCGGACGGAGGTATGCTTCGAAGGATTGTTCCATGAGGCGACGTACTTGTTGCCGTTCCCCGGGGGCCATCGGTCTGATCATGTATTCCATGACGGACAACTATAGCAAGCTTTTGGCGGTCCTGCAACGAAGCCTGCTCAAAGCTAGCATGAAGCCGGCACGAAGCTAGCATGAAGTCGCCCTGCCGGTAGGGGGCGCTGTAGTCGCTCCAGTGTTCCCACGGAGCCGGGTCGGGACTGCCAAAGTCGCTCTGAATTGCTGTAAACCTACAACTGTAAGCTACCCATTGGCTTTGTCACGTACCATACGGCTACCCTTGGGCTACCGTAGGGCTACCCCTTGCCTTAAGACCACCCCTTATCAACTAATGCAGAAGTTTGAGCATCTCCACTTGACTTACATATACGGAAAAGCCAAGGTCGGCGAGTACGACGGGAAGCAACCGGTCCTCGGTATCGACGTTCACCATGCGTATCTGTGGCGTATCGCTGTGTTGCGCGACATATTGCAGCAACAGGACCGCCGCGTCGATATCCCAGGTCGCCAGCCTGACAACGGATCCCGCCTGGGGATCCCAAGCGGAAAACCCGACGATCCTGTGTTGAGTATCCACCAGCTTGATATATTTCAATTGCGTGGAGACCCTCAGTATCGCAGAGTCGCTGTTTTGCCAGGAAGGGTAGGACGAAAGGATATTGTGGCTCTTCGTCAGTTCCCCGGGAGTGCTTTCTTCGAACTGATACTGGGGCCGGCCTTCTCCTGTATGGGACAGGAGCGTCTGTTTGTCCGTTCGCCAGCAATTGAAACGCCTGGTGGTGCGAAAGCCATTTTTCCTATAGAGGGCCAAGGCCTTGTCGTTTGTCTCGATGCATTCCAGGACATATCCGTAGACTCCCGCCTGTGAAAGAAGCCCCATGGAGAAGTCCATGAGGCGGGTGGCGATCCCCTGTCCCCGGAATTTCGGCAACACCGCCGTACCGCTGTCATAGGCGAGTTTCCCGCTGAAATAGTCCCTCATCCCATTGAAGATGAACCCCACCAGCTGACCTTCGCAGAACGCCCCTGCGGAAAAGGCGGCCTCGAAACCGTTTCGGGCGAGCATGGAACGAAATCGTTCCAACGGCAGCTCCATGGGGACCTGGTAATCGCCGAACGCTCGGACGAAACATTGGTGCAACTCCTGCCACGAGCAGCTCTTGAGAGTGGAGAATTCAATTCCGTTGACCATGGTTTTTCCCTTTTACCACCATTTCTTTCGTTTGAACCATAATGCCATACCGACAGATAGCGCGATGCAGATTCCCAGAATTCCATAGAAACCCCATGGTTTGAGAGTTTCTGGAGGAAGATATGCGAAATTCATGCCATATAGTCCGGTGATGAACGTCAAGGGTATGAACACAGTTGAAATAATCGTCAACACCTGCATGATATGGTTCATCCGCATGTCAAGGCTCGAAAGATATACCTCCATCAACCCCTGCATGGTCTCCCGGAGGTTCTCCAAGGATTCGATCAGCCACAGCACATGGTCATACGTATCCTTGAAGTACGTCCGGGCCAGGGGGCCCACCAGCGGTTCGTTGCCGGAAGAGAGCAGGCTGAAGATATCTCGTAACGGCAAAGCCGATCTCCGGAGGTTCTGTATCTTGCGTTTATCCTTATGAAGCTCCGCGGCCTTCACTGCGTCAGGGGTGTTGACCACGATGCCTTCCAGATCATCGGTGTCATCCTCCAACCGGTCGGCGGTGACCAGATATCTGTCCACTATCATATCCAGCAAGGTATGGAGCAGGATATCGGCTCCGAGTTTTCGCAATTTGCTGTCCGACATTTGGAGTCTCTTTTGCGCAGGGGCGAACACATCGGACGGACGTTCCTGGAAGGAAATCAGGAAATCCTTGCCCATGATCAAGCTGATCTGTTCGTCCTCCATCGTAATATCCTCCGGGTGGTTCAGCCTCAAGGTAATGAACAGATACCCTTCGGTCCGATCCACCTTCGGACGTTGGTCCGTGTAGAGGATATCCTCAAGGAACAGGGAACTGATATTGAAACGTCGTCCTAGTTGCGCGAGCATTCCGACATCTTTCAGGCCGGTGACTTGGATCCATAGTATCTTCCCATCCTCTTGTACCGGTATGGCGGCATCGGTTTCCTCAATGGTATCGGCATCGTAGGCTATGGAATGAATCCTCGTTTCCTGGCTGGGAGTGTCCCCGACATAGACAAGGGAGCCAGGTACGAGCCCCTCTTTCTGGGTATGTCGAGGCCGTCGGGACATCATGAATTTTTTCTGTCGGAAGTTTGTTTCTTGTTTCATGCGCTTCAATCCGTATGGTAGATCATAGCACTACGTATATCGTAGGCGTCCGGGTCAGTATCCACACCCCGGCGAGCAGGAGGACGTTGGCCAGCAGGTACGTTGTCATGATGGCGTCATCACCCGCTACATGGAGGGATATCTTGTCCATGGCGATAAAACTGTCGGAGAGCGAATAGAAGGCTGTTCCGGCGAGGGCCACGATCGTTCCGGAGGCCGGTCCCGTTCCCCAGGAGGACGCGACACAGACGCAGAATACACCCATGAGTATTCCATAGGCGCAGAGCGCCGGCGCCTGGGGCTTTCCGCTGGACAGCACTTTTCTGCAAAACGGTACCAGAAGCGCCATGACGACCACAGAAACGATTGCCATTGACTGCCAGGCCAACGTATTCCATCCCGAAAATGCGAGGAACCATGTCATGTAGCATATATGTCCTGCCATGAACGCGCCCATGCCGATCAGAAACGGCACAGGGGTCGCATCGTCCGGCAACAACAGGAAAATATCTCCCGCTGTGTATAGGCCAAGGGCGAGGGCCAGGATCCAGATGCGTGGGACAATCCCTCCCGTCGTCGATACGGCTGTCAGAAATGCCGCCAGCAACAATGGCATGAGCAGGGGTTTTGTGAAAAACGCCACCTTGGTTTTTCCGGTATGCCGGGCGGAGACATGCGTTATGGAGCTTGCGAGAAACAGACTCGCCAATATGACCGGTACCGCGTGCGACATTTTGGTTCCTCCCCGTGAATCCATGAACCTCAATTCAAATGTAACCGACCGAATTGCTTCGGGCAACAAAAAAAGACGAGGGCCTAAAGCCGCCGTTGTCGTCCGATCCTCAGGTCCGTCCTGATTCAGCCGGCCCCGATTCGGTCCATGTTGATTCCTGGCTATGTACCGGCGTATACATGTAACTGTAGCCTACGTAAAGTACTTGCCGCTTTTTCAGGACCTTTGCAAACACTCGGAAAACCGTATATAATCAAGGGCTATGGCATCTCTTACTAACAAAAACACATATGATGAAAGCAAGATACAGACATTAAGCGCCCTAGAGCATATCCGTCTGCGTCCTGGAATGTATATAGGCAGGCTGGGCAACGGTTCTCATGTGGATGACGGTATCTATATCCTGCTGAAGGAAGTCGTCGACAACAGCATCGATGAATTCATCATGGGGTATGGCAGCCGCATTATCATCGGGCTGGATGACAATTGCGTTTCCGTCCGTGACTACGGTCGTGGCATTCCGTTGGGCAAGCTGGTCGAATGCGTGTCGATCATCAATACCGGTGCGAAATACAATGACGAGGTGTTTCAGTTTTCCGTAGGGTTGAACGGCGTCGGTACCAAGGCCGTCAACGCGTTGTCCTCCTATTTCAAAGTCACCGCCTATCGTGACGGGCAGTATGCTTCGGCCTCGTTCGCCAAGGGCGTCCTGGTCGAACAGAAGAAAGGCAAGACAGACGAGCAAGATGGTACGCTGACCCAGTTCATACCCGATGAGGAGCTGTTCGGCAAATATGTCTTCAACGAGGATTTCATCCGCGAGCGGATGTGGAACTACGCATACCTCAACACCGGTCTGACGCTGGAGTTCAACCGCAAGACGTTCAAGTCGGCTCATGGCCTGCTCGACCTGCTGGAAAAAGAGGTCGGCGATGAAAACATGTACCAGATCCTCCACTACCGGGGCAAACAGATCGAGTTCGCCTTCACTCATACCCCCGGTTCCTACGGCGAGAATTATTTTTCCTATGTGAACGGCCAGCATACCAGCGACGGCGGTACCCATCTGGCGGCCTTCAAGGAAGGCATCATCAAGGGTATCAACGAGCATTTCAAGAAGAACTGGGCTCCCCAGGACGCCCGCGAGGGCCTGATCGGGGCGATAGCCATCAAGCTGCAGAATCCTGTGTTTGAGAGTCAGACGAAAAACAAGCTGGGCAATACCGAGATCCGCATGTGGATCGTCCAGGAGGTGAAGGAAGCGGTCATCGATTTCCTGCTCAAGCACCCGGAGGAGGCCGCCAAGCTCAACCAGAAGATTCTCAATAACGAGAAGCTGCGCAAGGAGCTGAACGAGGTCAAGAAGGGTGCGAAGGAAGCGGCCCGCAAGGTGTCGATCAACATTCCCAAGCTCAAGGATTGCAAGTACCACTTGGGGCAGACGGGACCTCACGCCGATCTCGGCGACCGTTCCATGATCTTCCTGACGGAGGGAGATTCAGCGTCGGGCACCATTACGAAGACGAGGGACGTCATGACCCAGGCGGTGTTCAGCCTGAGAGGAAAGATCGTCAACGTCTACGGGCAGAAGCAGACGGTGATCTACAAGAACGCCGAGCTATACAACATGATGGTGGCGTTGGGGATCGAGAACGGGATCGAAGGTCTCCGGTACGGCAAGGTCATCATAGCCACCGATGCCGACAACGACGGCTTCCATATCCGCATCCTCCTCATGACGTATTTCCTGTCGTTCTTCGAGGACCTAGTCCTGTCCGGTCGTCTCTATATCCTCGAGACGCCGTTGTTCCGCGTGCGCAACAAGCAGCAGACGGTATACTGCTACAATGAGGAACAGCGGGACCACGCCATGAGCCAGATCCGAGGTTCCGAGGTCACGCGGTTCAAGGGGTTGGGTGAGATAGACCCCCGCGAGTTCGGGCAGTTCATCGGGGAGGACATCAAGCTGACCCCGGTCTCGATTCCAAGCATGAACGAGATTCGTCAGGCCATGTCGTTCTATATGGGAAACAATACCCCTGAAAGAAGGGATTTCATCATGGAGAATCTGATCTGATGGCACACGCGCAAACAATTTTTCGACAGAACTTCCTGGAGTATGCTTCGTATGTCATCAAGGAACGGGCGATTCCCGATATCGTCGATGGCTTCAAGCCCGTCCAGCGGCGTATCATCCATACGCTGTTCGAGATGGACGACGGCAAGTTCCATAAGGTCGCCAACGTGGTCGGCTGGGCCATGCGGTATCACCCCCATGGAGACGCTTCCATCTACGAAGCGCTGGTCAACCTGGCCAACTGCGACCTGTTCATAGAGCGGCAGGGGAACTTCGGTAACTTCATGACCGGCGACAGCGCGGCGGCGGCCCGTTATATCGAGTGCCGCATCCTGCCGTTCGCGAAGAAGGTCCTGTACAACCCCGAACTGACCGAGTTTGTCGAGTCGTATGATGGGCGCAACAAGGAGCCGGTCGTTTTCCCCGCGAAGATCCCCGTGGTGCTGATCCAGGGAGCCGAGGGCATCGCCGTAGGTATGGCCACAAAGATTCTGCCGCACAACGCCTTGGAGGTGCTGGACGCGGTGGCCGCGGTTCTGAAGGGGGAGAGCTTCCAGCTGTACCCCGACTTCCCCGGCGGCGGCATCGTCGATGTCAAGAACTATGAAGACGGCACGGGGTCTGTTTCCGTCCGCGCCAAGCTGGATACTTCCGACCCGAAGCGGATTGTCATCGAGGAGCTGCCGTTCGGTGTGACCAGCGAAATGATGATCCATTCGATCGACGAGGCCGCCAAGAAAGGAAAGCTCAAGGTCGCTTCGATCAGCGATTTTACGGCTGAGAAGGTCAATATCGAGATCTGTCTTGCCCGGAACACCTATTCCAAGGATATCGTAGACGCCCTGTACGCCTACACGCTGTGCGAACAGAAGATCGCGGTGAACTCCTTGGTTATCCAGAACAATTTTCCGGAGATCATGAAGGTCTCCGACATGGTTCATTTCCATGCCAAGCATCTGGTGGATGTGCTGAAGGCGGAGCTGGAGCTGGAGAAGTCCCACCTGTACGACAAGCTCCATGCCCGCACGTTGGAGAGGATTTTCATCGAGGAGCGCATCTACAAGAGGATTGAGCAGAAACGGAGCGCGGAAGCGGTCGAGAAGGCCGTGATCACCGGGTTTGAACCGTTCGCCGACCAGCTGCTCCGTCCTGTTGACGGCGACGACGTAGAGCGTCTGCTCAAGATACCCATCAGGCGTATCAGCCTGTTCGATATCGAAAAGAACCGTCAGGAGATCGACCAGATCAACGAGCAGCTGAAGGAGGTCGAGTACAAGCTCAACCACCTGATCGACTATTCGCTGGACTACTTGACCGAGTTGAAGGGGTTGCTCGGCGCCGAGGTCCACAAGCGCAAGACTGTGATCAAGAGCTTCGACACCGTCGATGTCAAAGAGGTCGCCGTCCGCGATCTTTCGTTGAAATACGACCCGACCACCGGCTATCTGGGCTACAATGTCAAGAGCGGGAACACCATGCTGATGGTCTCCCCTTACGACCGTATCCTGGTCATTCAGAAGACGGGCACGTACTTCGTATGCGACGCGCCTGATAAGCTCTTCATAGGTAAGGGATTGCTGCATTGCAGCTTCGCCGACAAGGCGGAACTCGCCAATATCGTCTTTACGGTCATCTATCAGGAGAAGACCTCCAAGTTCCTGTTCCTCAAGCGGTGCCAGATCACGCAGTTCATTCTGAACAGGACCTACGAGCTGGTGCCTGAAGGGAACTACCGTTTGCTTAAGCTCTCGACGTTCGCCAATGCGGAACTGACCGCCACGTACAAGCCGGCCCGGAACATCAAGATTCTGGAGGAAAAATTCTATTTTTCCGACTATCTGGTAAAGGGTGTGAAGGCCGCCGGTGTCCGTATCGCCGTCAAGGAGGTCGCTTCGCTCAAGTTGCGTAGCGTCAAAGAAGTGGTGAAGAACGAGGAGCCCTCTTTGTTCGATGCGGCGGAGGAAACTTCCCCCGCGGGTGATGATGAGCCAGCCGCGATCGAGGAAACTTCCGGGGAGGATCAGGAATGAGCCCGTTTCCTCCGGTCGCCGACCGGATTCTATATGAGGACAATCACCTGATCGTCATCAACAAGCTTCCTGGGGAGCTGGTGCAGGGCGATGAGACGGGCGACCCCACGTTGGCCGATGCGGTGAAGCTGTATCTGAAAGAGACCTATGGCAAGCAGGGAAACGTCTACCTTGGTATTCCCCATCGGCTTGATCGGCCGACCAGCGGTATCGTCGTATATGCCAAGACGGAGAAGGCCTTGATCCGGTTGAACGAATTGTTCCGCGGCAGCGGCGTCAAGAAGACGTACTGGGCCGTCGTTGACAAGGCTCCGCAACAGGCCGAGGGGACGCTCGTCCACTATATCACCCGCGACGCGGCCCGCAACAAGTCGGTGGCGCATCCTGTAGAGCGGAAGGGGAGCAAGATCGCGAAACTCTCCTACCGTCTTATCGGCGCTTCAAAATCGTACTACCTGCTGGAGATCGACCTCCACACCGGCCGCCACCATCAGATCAGGGCCCAGCTCGCCGCCATCGGCCTGCATATCAAAGGGGACTTGAAATATGGGGCGCAGCGATCCAATCCTGACGGAGGCATCCACCTCCACGCCCGCCAAATCAGTTTCATCCATCCGGTGCGCAAGGAGCCTTTGACCATAGTCGCCGACCCGCCGCACGATGTGGTGTGGGACTCTTTTCTTAAGGGGTAGCCTTAGGGTAGCCCAGGGGTAGCCCTACGTTAGCCATGCGCGCTGGTCTATCTTATATCGGGGCCGACAGGATTCCCTCATGGTGTGGTTGCCTTACCCCGATACTCTGGTTCGCAGGTTTTGGCCTCCGGTGCATATCACCTTTCCCTTCGTCTGCATTGAACCATAGTGTTCTCTGCCCGCCGGGGCGAGGGAGGTCGCCGGCCTGGAGACGAAACAGGATTTCTTCCATCTTCCGCCGGGCGGGCGCGTCTGCCGTTTAGTGATGAGTTTAGTGATGACCTCCGCCTAGGAGCCGTCAACTAGGCTCTACGGAAAAGTACCGAGGATATCATCATTCCGTATCCGACCGATATTCAGTCGGTTCTTCCGATACCGCGGAGACGGCATGGTTCGCATATGTCGACCATGTCGGTTCATAATTCTGATTCGCTTGGTTCCCCCACAATGTCCATCCCTGACGAACTCCTCGTGCAAATAATTCAAGATATGGACCAGGGCTGCATGATTGAATGAGTGAAAAAATTTCATCCGGCTTCCGCGAATGCTCTCTTTTCTGAGTACGGATAAGGTTTACTTGACTTCTTCCGGGATCCAATGTCCGTGCGTTGGAGCCTTTTGTACCAAATAAGAGGACCTCCGTCACGTTTCGAAAATAGAAGCCTACACCTCTTCCGTCCGGATTTCCGTCTTTTCTCACTTTTTCCCAGATGATGTTCGTTTTATATGAAAAACCCCAGGCTTTCATTACTTCAAGTCCTTCTGGCAATAACGCATTGGGGACCCATAGATATAGATGCGCGGTATTCATTGTTACCTGCGATACTGGCAAACTTTTAATTGATTCCAGATCCATTGTCTCGTATCGGTTGAGCCTCTTGTGTTCCGGTGCGACCTTGCCTGTTCTATTTTGGAACTGCCATGGAGGATCCGCGAGGATTGTATGAAATGTATTGGTACCGCAAAATGCGAGAAAATTGGTATTGGTTGTATCGTCAGTAGTAAGAGTCATTGTTGATATTCCTTTTGGTTCTGGATCATGGAGCCCTTGATCGTTGAAGGTCTTATACCGATAGCAAGGATAGGGCATCCTCCATGACGTCTGGATTCTAGTCGGGGAAGCAATTTCCCCATCCATGTCGTGCTTGCTCCGTATTTCTGCATCTCTCCTAGCATTTTGAAATAAACATTCAGTTCTTCGCTACGAGTTATTATGACTGCGGCACTGATAATACCACATTCGTAAAAGGTCCGAAAAGCGAAAAGATCCCTATCGAAAGTTTGGTCCTTGCTGTTCCATTCAACATCGCAGGCGATCCGCCCTTTATAGAAATCGATGTTGTGTCCATCAATGTAATTATACAATATGCTTTTTTGAGGAACAGAATCTCCCGTATGTCTCGGATATAGCGTCAAGTGGAGATCTCCCGCTAGCCTTACTTCATCCCACCCCAATGGAGTCAGGATGTTTTCAAATTTCGGAGGGATGGGGGATTTACTGCCTCCCTGCTGTTTGATATCCTCGACCGTTAGTTCAAACTGTTTTAGAGCTTGAAGAATCTCCTCATATTCCGCAGAATAGGCTTGGTAAAGAATTTCCAGAGCATGATTATAATTATAGAACTCAAATTTTTCAAAAAGTGCTTCTGGTATAAGTGCTGACTGGGAGATTTTCATTCCTTTTTTCCTTTTCCCGTTGGTACTATAGCATGAAAAAAATAATAATTCATGATAATGAAGATATACTATCTACAGTGACATATGCTGTCATAGTAAATTTTAAGCTTGATTGAATGGCCTCGACGTTTCTGAGTTTTCCAATATCTTTGTCTGAATTCGTATCAATGGTTCCATCGCATCCAGCCCAATTCCCTATTCACCCTCTTCCGCGAGCGGAATATCCTCTTCCTTCCTTTCCCTCGGTACGCCCGGCGCGATGACGCCTTCCCCCTCGAATCCGTTGACCCTGATATCCAGCGGGAGTTCTGTACGGACATGTCGGAAGAACTCCGTCTCTTCAATCAACGGCAGGTCGTCCAACGCGGTGAAGTCGCACCGGCCCTCATTGTAGGAAGGGTTCACCGTCATGTAGATGTTGCCGAGAGAGGTCAGGTTCTGGAAGAAATGGGTGCCTTGACTAGGCTCCACCTGGAAGCTTGGCAGACCGGTCTCCACGATTACCTGGGCCCGGGATATCTGTGACCACGAAACAGGTATTCCCAGCCACGGGTCGCAGGAACCAAGCCGGCCGGCGACAACCAACGCATAGTCGGTCTGGTTCAGGACCATCGGAGCATTGAGCTTGTCCAGTTCCGCCGCCATTTCCGCGGTATGGGCCGGATTGAAGCAATCGGTCCTGAGGTAGATGATGTCATGGATCGTATCGATCCTGCCGTTGCCCATCACCTGATGGGAATGGATGAACGCACGCTCCTTCAACGATTCCTCGATCACGATGTCGGATTCCTCATTGCCCTCGACGATCGGACGGATCTGCAACAGGCTGAATTCAGGTTTCTTCGGGGCCTTCCTGTTGAGGTTTACGGCGAATTCGATCTCGATCGGAGTACTCATCGCTTCGGTTCCAAGCTGGAGGATGTCCCGCACGATGGCGGCCAACGGAAACGCATCGTATTTGAGAATGCCGTTGAACGTGATCACCTTGCGGCCGACCGCGCGGATACTCTCCGACAGCTGACCCGTTTCGGCTTCGTACGTACTTGCGATGTATTTCAAGGAATCTGGGTGCGCCTCAGCCTCCGACAGCGGGAGAAGCTCAAGGTTTTCAGGAGAGACGTCCAACGGATGATAGCCCATACCTAGCTTAAGTCCATAGAAACTGTTCTGTGAACTTGATTCCGTTCCACCGAGAAACTGAACGGGACGACGGGGGTGTTTTGGGGAGAATCTGAACGCCGAGCCGTTGTCCACCACCGATTTCCCGAAACCGAAGCTGAGCATGCCGACGCCGTCCTCAGGGGTTTCGCCTCCGAGCGGATAGTAGTTCAGCGATCGGGCGACACCGGAGATGTTCGGATACCAGTAGTCGCCGTGTTCGCTGCCGATCACCTGCTGGATTACGACGGCCATCTTTTCTTCCTCCAGCATATGCTCGGTGGCCCGCAGATATTCCTTGGCCCTGCGGAAATATGTGGAGGCCCAGACGCATTTGACCGCGTCGCTCAGCTCGGCGAGCCGTTGTGCGTCGCTGCCTTGGTTCGGAATCATGCAGGTCTCGTATACTCCTGCGAACGGTTGGAAATGGGAATCTTCGAGCAACGATGAGGAACGTACCGTGATCGGCTGATGTATTATCTTGAGTATCTCCGCCAGATCCTTGTCCATCTCTCCCGGCAACGGGCAGGAGAGGAACACTTTGAGCAGATGCTCGTCGGCCAGATCTCCGAACGCCACCTCCTGCAACTGGTTCTCTTCGATGAACTGGGAGAACAGGTCCGTGGCGATGACCACGGTGCGGGGGATGGAGAGATATATGTCGGGATACTTCTCCAGAATGTCGCTGGCACGAAGCTCCATGTCTATGAACGCGAGGCCACGCCCCTTGCCTCCGAGCGAACCGGAGCCGATGCGGCAGAAGAACAAGGTTTCATCGTAGTTGCTACGGTTGAACTGGGTGATTATCCCCTTCGTCCGTTCAGTGCGGTAGGTTCTGATGATTTCCACCATCTTTTCCTGGAATATCAGGGGACTGTCGAAATCCCTCTCCTTCAACGGCTTGAGCTTCGCGGCCAAGGTGTACAGGCTTTTCGCCCGTAGCCATCGGGAGAAGTCGTTGCGTCGCGCATGGTTGATGAAGCTGGCGTTCGGAATCTCTGGAAGTATTCTCTGCAGGTCCCTCATCGTCTCCGCGCGGGCTATTTCCTCGCCAGTATCCGGATTCCGGAAGATGAACGGACCAAAGCCGTAGTTCGCGACCAGATACTTATGGAGATCGGTCAAAAGCGAGGAGCTGAGCTTCCATATAAAGGCCGCTCCCTCTTCGTACGCCGTCTCGCGATAGCTTTCCTTCGTGCTCTGGATCAGTATCGGCAGATCGGGGTCGTTGCCATGCACCAGATGGCAGAGCTTGAGCCCCGCCTCGGGATCATCCTCGCCGTTGCGGCTGTAGGAGACGTCCGTAATGATTCCCAGTATATTGTGCCGATAGGTCTTGTACAGCGATACCGCGTCCTCGTAGGTTCTTGCGAGCAGGATTTTCGGACGGCCTCTCATCCGTAGCGTCCTTCCCCAGTTGTTCAAGGCTTCCAGAATGCTGGAACGGTTCTGTTGAATCAGGCAGGTATACATCAACGGGAGGAACGAAGAGTAGAACCGTACCGAATCCTCCACCAGGATGATGACCTGTACGTCGGCCTCAGCCGTATCATGGTCGAGGTTCATCCTGTCCTCGATCAATTTTGCCATGGCGAGGAAGATGCCGGGATTGCCCTGCCAATAGAAGAAGTAGTCGATCGCTGAACTCGTGGAGCCTTTGATCAGCTTGTTCCTCCTGTGGGTCGGGGAGGGGGACATCACCACCACAGGCATGTCCGGTTTGAGTTCCTTGATCTGGGAGGCCAGCTCCTCGACGTGTTCCGTTCCAAGGTCGAGCATGGTGATGACCAGGTCGAATTTTCGTTCTTCCAGCAAACCGAGCGCTTCGGACGGACTTGCCGCATGGGTGATCTTCGGCGGATTCGTCAGTCCCAGTTGGGTATACTCCAGATACAGCTCCTCCTCTACGCGGCCGTCTTCCTCTATCAGGAACCTGTCGTAGTCGCTGCAGATGAGCAGGATGTTGTAGATATGTCTGAGCATCAGGTTGCTGAACGGCAGCCATGTTTGGTCGAGTTTGTACATGGACGAATGATACCATGGAATCGAAAGAGGGAGAATAGAAAGACTCCATCGGGCTCCTCCCGGTTCGTTCTCTCGGATTCCCGCAGGACCGGCGTTCTGCATTTCGGAATCCGTAAAAAATATTAATCATTCATACAAAACTGACGATTCTCATAAAATGAAATATAGGATAATGCGGTTTCTATCATAAATATTATATTTATTGACGGAAATATAAAATATTCCGAATGTAATTGATGGTTTTCGAAATTTCTTGACAGCGTGAATTGGCGGGTTTACGATGTGTACATGGAATCGTGAGGGGCCATGCGTCCCAAGTTCGGGAGGACAAACATGTATCAGTTGGAAGAGTTCATGGCAGATCTTGAGCGGAAGAATCCCGCTCAACCAGAGTTCATTCAGGCGGCTCGTGAAGTAATCGAGTCCATTATCGACGTCGTAAATGACAATCCTGTATATCTGAAGAACAAAATCCTGGAGCGTATCACAGAACCGGACAGGGTCTTCTCCTTCAAGGTGGAATGGGAGGATGACAACGGTGATATCCAGGTCAATCGCGGGTATCGCGTTCAGTTCAACAATGCCATCGGCCCCTACAAGGGCGGTCTCCGCTTCCATCCCAGCGTAACGCTTGGTTCCCTGAAGTTCCTGGGCTTCGAGCAGACGTTCAAAAACAGCCTGACGACACTGCCCATGGGTGGTGGCAAGGGGGGGAGCGATTTCAATCCGAAGGGCAAGTCCAACAATGAGATCCTCCGTTTCTGCCGGTCGTTCATGACTGAATTGCAGAAATACATTGGCCCCGATACCGATGTCCCCGCCGGCGATATCGGCGTGGGCGGTCGTGAGATTGGTTTCCTGTATGGCCAGTACAAGCGTCTTCGCGACGAGAACACCGGCGTCCTGACCGGCAAGGGGCGCAACTGGGGCGGTTCCCTGGTCCGTCCCGAAGCGACTGGGTTCGGCACCATGTATTTCGCCAATGAGATGCTCAAGACTCATGGGGACTCCATGAAGGGCAAACGGGTCGCTATCAGTGGTTTCGGCAACGTAGCCTGGGGTGCTGTCATGAAAGCTTCCCAGCTTGGCGCGAAAGTGGTGACGATCAGCGGGCCGGACGGCTATATCCTTGACGAAGACGGCATAAGTACTCCTGAGAAGTGGGCGTACATGGTTGAGCTGCGCGCCTCCAACAACGATGTCGTAAAGCCCTACGCCGATAAGTTCGGCGCGAAGTTCGTCGCGGGGAAGAAGCCGTGGGAAGTTCCCGTAGATATGGCGTTCCCCTGTGCGATCCAGAATGAACTTGGATTGGAAGACGCCAAGACTTTGGTCGCCAATGGCGTCAAGTATGTCGTCGAGACCTCCAATATGGGGTGCAAGGCAGACGCCGTATCATATTTTATCGGACAGAAGATTCCGTTCGCTCCCGGCAAAGCCGCCAACGCCGGCGGTGTCGCGGTCAGCGGTCTCGAAATGTCCCAGAACGCCATGCATTACAGTTGGTCCGCGGAAGAGGTCGACCAGAAGCTCCATGGTATCATGACCAGCATCCATGCCGCCTGTGTCAAGGAAGGCAAGGATGCGAATGGCTATATCAATTATGTGAAGGGCGCCAACATCGCCGGCTTCAAGAAAGTCGCCGACGCCATGGTGGAACTCGGTTATTGAATGATGCGGTCGGGATGCGCCGGCTGTGAAAAAGGCTGACGCATTGTTTTTTGTCCCTTACGCGAGGTCCGTTGGGCTTTCGTGATGGAATAGTATGCTCCTCCTTCCTGATGAGCGTGTGTATCGCGAGGGGGCCATCGTGATGTTCATGGTGGCTCCCTTTTTTTGAGCCTCGGTACGTCCTCCAGCCCGTCTGAAAAGCTTCCGTTCAAAAGGCGCCGTTCCTTTTCACATATGTTCGAGCTATAGGCTCTCCGATTCCTGGCCGTCCTTCCGAACGTTTTTATTTTCTTGCAGGCTTGGTTTTTCTCTTTGGAATTTCATTCCTCCATCATCTTCTATATATATGATGCTATATCCCGGTTGTTGTTCATATTATTGACATATGCCAATAATATGGATATTGTGTCCATGATAATTCCGATGGTACCTGAAAGACCGTCGGATAAAGGAAAGCTTCATGTCACGGCCCCAGAAATGGAAACGAGTCTGCTCGATGCCCTCTCACGTCTTATTTGTTCCGGCGGAAAATGCCGGCGCGTCCGTCGTGACGATGCCGGTGGATGAATATGAGACGATACGCCTGATAGACTACGAAGGCTTTACCCAGGAGGAGTGCGCACGGCAGATGCTTGTGGCGAGGGCCTCCGTACAAAGCCTCTATGCCCGTGCGCGCCGGAAACTGGCTCTCTGCCTCGTCCAGGGAAAGGCCTTGCGAATTGAAGGGGGTTCCTTTCTGTTGTGTGAGGATCCGGACGACGGAGCGCCGGCCTGTCGTTCATGCCCCCAGGGGCCGCAAGCGAGGGCGGACGAACGTTCCGGTCCAATCAAGATCGCCGTTCCCGTGGATACCTCCCGAACGAATGTCTCGCCGTCTTTCGCCCGTTGCGATGGTTTCCTGATCGTTGAAGGGGATCGTGTCGATTTCCTTGGCAATCCACTCTCCGCCCATCCCGGGGCGGCGGGAACGGTCGTCGCGGATGAGCTGGTTAGCTTGCGTGTGGACGCTGTATTGGCCGCGCGGTGCGGAGTTCATGTCGGCGAGCGGCTGCTTTCGTCAGGTATTCGGGTCTACAAGACTGTGGGCCTTTCCGTGGGTGAGAACCTGTTGGCGTTACGGCAGGGGAGACTGTGCCGGTTGAGGGATTTCCGTATCGGCCCCGTGGAGAACGAACCGGCCGATCCGTTGGATTGAACACAATATGTATCGATCATAGGAGGATTATGCGATATGAAGATAGCGGTAGCGTGCAGTAGTTCCGGCCAACTTGGTCATTTCGGACATTGCGATGTGTTTCGGTTGTACGATGTGGATGATGCGTCGGTACTTGGAGTACAAGAAATTCCGAACCCGGGGCATCGTCCTGGTTTCCTTCCCAATTTCCTTGCTGAACAGGGCGCCAAAGTGATCGTAAGCGGATGCATGGGAGCGGGAGCCATGGAGATTTTCAAAGAGCATGGTATTGAAGTCGTACTGGGTGCGGAAGGTTCGGCCGACGATGTAGTGGCTGCCTATCTTGCCGGTACGCTACGTTCCACTGGCGCCGTATGCGCAGGACATGGCCACGACCATGAACACGGGCATCATCACGGCGAGGGACATTCCTGTACCTGCGGACGTTAGCCTCGTCCTTCTTGTGAGAAGGCCGTCGTCGATTGACGCATACCCCTGAGGACATTGGTTCGATTCGGTCCGGGGCTGCCATATCACGGCGGTCTTCGTGTATCTAGTGGTATTCAGTTCCGTTATCCTGCGGGGAGGTGCGGGACGGGGGGGGGTTCCTTATTTCAACCCTCCGTTTTCAAGAAAAAAGACGATGGAAGACAATTCCAATGTACGTAAAGAACTGTGCCGGATGGTCGGTGAATTATCAAAATTTATTAGTTCTGTTGTTACTATATACAGATGATATCTTTCTACTATAAAAATTATATATACGCTATATATAGCGGTGAGTGAATAAACGACACACCATAAATGTTGGTTTTCCTCTTGCCTTGTTCCAACGCTTGTGCTATGGTAAAGACTGTGCCCTGATGTTGGGGCGCGTTGTCATGGATATGATCGGATGGGACTGGCGTGGTGTTCGCGGACAATGCCGCACACCACTGTTGTCTTGCGGTGCCGGGGATTGTTTGGCTCTCAAGTTTGTCCTGCCAGTAATTGATTTTCTCAGAATTGTTCGGGGGTAGTATGGCCGTAGTCAAGAATCAGTTGAGTCCGCTTGGAAGAAAGATTTTCCTTGATCGTTACGCGTTGAAGGATGTCAAGAAAGAAAGCCTGTCAGTGGGCGACCTCGTTGTCGCGGTGAGCAATCCGAAGACGGGTCAGAGAGAAATCGGCAACGTCACCGAGATTGAAGACGATAAGCAGATCACCGTGAAGCTGGAGGACGGAACCGTCATCCACACCAAAGTGGAGAATGTTGACAAACCGCTGGAGACCGATCCTGCGCAGATGCTGGCCCGTGTCGCACGTGGTATCGCGGAACAGGAGAAGCCTGAGCTTCGCAAGAAGTGGGAGAAAGAGTTCAACTGGTTGCTCGAGGACTGGAAGTTTGTTCCCGGGGGCCGTATCCTTACCGGAGCCGGTACCGACCAGAACCTGACTTATTTCAACTGCTATGTCATCCCTTCCCCCAAGGATAGCCGTGGCGGTATCATCGCTTCGCTTGGTCAGATGACGGAAATCATGAGTCGTGGCGGCGGCGTCGGCATGAATCTCTCTTCGCTCCGTCCTCGTCATAGCTATGTGAAAGGCGTCAACGGCCGTAGTAGCGGTTCCGTCTCCTGGGGGGCGTTGTTCAGCTTCGTCACCGGTCTGATCGAGCAAGGCGGGTCCCGTAGAGGCGCTTTGATGCTGATCCTCAATGTCTGGCATCCGGATATCATCGATTTCATCAACAGCAAGCGAGAGATGGACAAGATTGTCAACGCCAATATCAGCGTCGGTATCACCGACGACTTCATGGAGGCCGTTCGCAACGATGGCGTATGGGAGACTTGCTTCCCCGATACCAGCGATCCTGAATACAACGAGAAATGGGACGGCGACCTCGCCGCTTGGAAGGCCGCGGGGCATAAGGTCGTCCCGTACCAGACGCTCAAGGCCCGCGATGTATGGAACGCCATCATTGAAAGCGCCTGGGCTTCCGCCGAACCGGGGGTGTTCTTCATTGACCGGTACAACAAGATGTCCAATTCCTGGTATTATTGCAGGATTCAGAGTACGAACCCGTGCGGCGAGCAGGGGCTTCCTCCCTGGGGCGTCTGCAACCTCGGATCCATCAACTTGAGCAAGTTCGTAGAGGACAAGAAGGTTTTGTGGAAAGAGCTTGGTCGCGCGGTTCGCAGCGCAGTACGGTTCCTTGACAACGTGATCGACGACACCCCCTATTTCTTTGAGGAGAACCGCCGGCGGCAGCAGTCGGAGCGCCGTATCGGCTTGGGTACCATGGGGCTGGCGGACATGTTGATCAAGCTTGAGCTTGGTTATGGCGGCGATGAATCGATAACATTCATCGACGAGCTGTACAAATTCATCTGTGAAGAAGCGTATGCCGAAAGCAGCGACCTTGCGGTGGAGAAGGGTTCTTTTTCGATGTTCGATGCCGACAAGCTGCTGCAAAGCGGTTTCATGATGCAGATGCCGCAGTCCTTGCGGGAGAATGTCCGCGCCAAGGGGCTCCGCAATGTCACGCTGTTGACCCAGGCCCCGACCGGTACCACCGGTACCATGGTCGGCACCAGCACCGGTATCGAACCCTACTATTTCTGGGAATGGGAACGTGTCGGACGTATGGGCTCCAATATCGAGCGTGTGGCGGTATATGATGAATGGGTCAAGGCCCATCCTGGTCAGCCTCGCCCCGACTATTTCGTTTCCGCTATGGATCTTGCTCCAGAAGGGCATGTCCGTGTGCAGGCGGCTATCCAGCGCTGGGTGGATTCTTCGATCTCCAAGACGGGCAACACTCCGGCCGACTACACCGTCGAACAGACCGGCAAGCTCTATGAGCTACTGTACGATCTGGGGTGCAAGGGCGGCACGACCTATCGCGACGGGTCCCGCGACACCCAGGTCCTGAAGGCCAAGGAAGAAAAGAAGGAAGATAAGAAGGACGACGCTCCGAAACCTGCTCCGGTTCTGGAACCGAAGCCCCGTCTCCGGTCCACTGTACTCCGTGGCACGACCTATCGCAAGGCGACTCCGATCGGAACCGCCTACATCACGGTCAATTCCGACGGGGACCAGTACGAGGATCCGTTCGAGGTGTTCATCAATGTGGCGAAGGTTGGTTCCGATGTCGCCGCCGACGCCGAGGGTATCGGTCGCCTGATCAGCCTGATCCTCAGGATGCCCAGCCCCCTTACGCCGAAACAGCGGGCCCAGGCGATCATCGCCCAGCTCAAGGGAATCGGTAGCGGTCGTCCGATGGGCTTCGGCAAGAACCGCGTCATGAGCCTCCCTGACGCCATCGCCCAGACCTTGGAGGAGCATATCGGCAACGCCACCGCCACTCAGGTCGCAGCCGCGAAGCTACCCGACGAGGAGGATGAGGACGTCAAGGCTGAAAGCATGCAGCTTGACCTCGGTCTCGCCGCCGTAACGAACAACGGTATCACCCCCGACGTCTGCCCGGTCTGCGGGAACGTGACGTTCATCAATATAGAGGGGTGTAAGAAGTGTATATCCTGCGGTCACAGCGAATGCTGACCGCCTAGGAAAATCCATCCACTCCCGCGTTGCGATTGGAGCGCCGTGCAATAGCGCTGCCGCTCCAGTTGCGCCTTTGTTTTGTTGTGTGGGTGAGGTTTTCCGCCCGCGCAACCTAGCTCGGAATAACTCCCCATACCTTCGTCGCTTCGGCAAGGCCGTGCAATAGCACTGTCCTTGCCTTTGCTCCTTGGTTTGGGGCAGTTCTTCCTTCGCTAGGGAACAGGGGGGTGCCCCATCTCTGCGTCACTTCGCCGGAGCCGTATATTTCATACTGTCTCCGGCTTTGTTTCTTGATATAGGGCGGTGCCTCCTTCGTTAGGAAAATCCCGACCGTTGCTGTGTTCAAGGGGAGGGGTGTGCAATAGCGCTGTCCTTGCCTTTGCGGAGGGGAGGGGGCTCATCGTACAAAACGTAGCGACGGCGGGCAGAAGGCAGATGAGAAATTGTTGTGTCGCGGGCGGATATCACTACCTGTGGACGTCCTTATCGCAGTTCCCGGTATTTGGTTGCCTTGTATCGTTTGGCGTTGGTGTCGGTGATCTTCGCTTGTTGGGGAATCGTACTGAAAAGGCACATGTTGCAACAACTTGCAACATGCGTTCCGTATAGATGACAGACATGCCGGATCCGTTGTTTTCGATCCGTTCTTTTGCCCCGCTTTTCTCCCTCGAAAGGTTGCATTCCATATCCCTTTGGTTTATATTCTTATATTGGAGTTTCATGTGTGGAAGCTCCCGTTGTCGTGTTCTTCTGTGTGCAAAGGGCGTCCTTCGTATGGGGCGCGAAAATATAGTTTTATGGAGTGTAATATGGGTAACAAGAAAATGGTTACTATCGACGGAAACACCGCTGCCGCGCATATAGCGTATGCCTTTAGTGAAGTCGCCGCGATTTATCCCATTACCCCGTCTTCCCCGATGGGTGAATACGCTGATTCCTGGGCCAGTACCGGTCGTGAGAATCTTTGGGGCAAGAAGGTGGAAATCATGGAGATGCAGTCCGAAGCGGGTGCCGCAGGAGCTGTGCATGGCGCTCTCGCCGCTGGTGCGCTCACCACGACCTTCACCGCTTCGCAGGGATTGCTGCTGATGATTCCGAACATGTACAAGATCGCCGGTGAAATGATTCCTACGGTCTTCCATGTTTCCGCAAGAGCGCTCGCCGCTCAGTCCCTTTCGATCTTTGGTGACCATTCCGACGTCATGTCCTGCCGCAACACCGGTTTTGCCATGACCGCCGCTTCCAGCATCCAGGAGACCATGGATATGGCGCTGGTCGCCCATCTTGCTACCCTCAAGTCGCAGGTTCCGTTCCTGAACTTCTTCGACGGTTTCCGTACTTCCCATGAAATTCAGAAGGTCGAGGAAATTTCCTACGATGATATCAGACCTCTGGTGGAAGAGAAGTATATCGAGCGTTTCCGCAATCGCGCCCAGCGCCCCGACCAGCCGATGATCAAGGTAGCCGCCCAGAACGAAGACGTCTACTTCCAGGGCCGTGAGACCGTCAATCCCTATTACGACGCCGTTCCCGCCATCGTGCAGGAGTACATGGACAAGGTCGCCAAGCTGACCGGCCGCCAGTACCATCTGTTCGACTATGTAGGAGCCCCCGACGCCACCGATGTCGTGGTCGTCATGGGCAGCGCCGCCGATACCTTCGAGTGGGCCACCAAGTACATCAACGCCCACGGCGGCAAGGTCGGCGTCCTGAAGGTCCGCCTCTACCGCCCGTTCTCCGCGGAGCATTTTGTACAGGCGATTCCCGCATCCGTCAAGCGCATCGCCGTCATGGATCGCACCAAGGAACCCGGCTCCGTCGGCGAGCCCCTCTATCTCGACGTGGTCGCTGCTCTTGACCTGCTCGGCCGCACCGGCATCAAGGTGATCGGCGGTCGCTACGGTCTGTCCAGCAAGGACTTCCCGCCCTCCCACGCCAAGGCCGTCTTCGACCATCTGGCCGGAAAGGCGTTCCACAACTTCACCGTCGGTATCAACGACGACGTCACCGGTCGTTCCATCGAGATCGGCGCTCCGATCGACGTTACTCCGAAGGGCGTCGTCTCCTGCATGTTCTGGGGTCTTGGGTCTGACGGTACGGTCGGCGCCAACAAGAACTCCATCAAGATCATCGGCGACAACACCGACCAGAACGCCCAGGCGTATTTCGCCTACGATTCCAAGAAGTCCGGCGGCATCACCATCAGCCACCTGCGCTTTGGAAAGGGTTCTTTGGACATGCCTTGGTTGATCGACCATGCCGACTTCGTCGCATGCCACAACCCGGCTTACATCGGTCGTTACGATATGCTCGGACCGCTCAAGGAAGGTGGCGTGTTCCTGTTGAACTCTCAGATTCCTTCCGACGAGGTGTTCTATCATCTGACCGCGGAAGAGCAGCAGACCATCATTGACAAGAAGATTCGCTTCTACAATATCGACGCTCTGAGCATCGCTCAGAAGGCCGGTCTCGGAAGCCGCATCAACACCGTCATGCAGGCCGCGTTCTTCAAGATCAGCAACGTCCTCCCCGAAGCCGAGGCCATCGAGCTGATCAAGAAGTACATCAAGAAGACCTTCATCAAGAAGGGCGAGGAGATCGTCCAGAAGAACTGGGCCGCCGTAGACGGCGCTTCCGACGCCCTGCACGAGGTAAAGATTCCCGCCAAGGTCGATCCGAACAAGGTATTCGTACCCAAGAAGCTGATCGCCGACAACGCTGATGCGTTCGCCAAGGACATCATGCTTCCGATCATGCACCTCAAGGGCAACGACATTCCTGTGTCCAAGATGTCCTTCGACGGCACCCTGCCTTCCGCTACCGCGAAGCTGGAGAAACGCGGCGTCGCTCCGTTCGTACCCGAATGGAACCCCGACAACTGTATCCAGTGCAACCAGTGCGTACAGGCTTGCCCCCATGCAGCAATCCGCGCCAAGCAGATTCTGCCCGAGGATATGAAGAACGCTCCTGCGACCTTCAAGACCCTCAAATCCACGACCAAGAACACCCGCGACCTGCAGTTCAAGATCCAGGTGTATGTGGAGGATTGTCAGGGCTGCGGCGTCTGTGTCGAGACCTGTCCCGCCAAGACGAAGGCCCTGAGCATGAGCCCGATCGCCGTCGAACGCGAGAAGGGCGAGAACGCCAACGAAGCTTTCTTCAACGCCCTGCCTGAGAACATCCTCGACGGCGCTCCTGAGACCACCGTCAAGGGCCTGCAGTTCAAGCAGCCCCTGTTCGAGTTCTCCGGCGCTTGCGCCGGTTGTGGCGAGACTCCGTACGTCAAGATGGTTTCCCAGATCTGTGGCGAGCGCATGATCGTCGCTAACGCCACCGGTTGTTCCTCCATCTATTCCGGTACGTTCCCGTCCATCCCGTATTGCAAGCGTCCTGATGGCCGTGGTCCGGCTTGGGGCAACAGCCTGTTCGAGGACAACGCTGAATATGGCCTTGGCATGCGCCTCGCCGTGGACAGCAACCGTAATCTGCTGACCATCAAGATCAAGCGCCTGCTTGAAATCGGAACCACGCCTGAACTGACCGCGGCTCTGCAGAAGAACCTTGAGCTGTGGGAGGATTCCACCGAGGCTTCGATTGAAGCCCAGAAGGCTACCCAGGCTCTGCTTCCCGCCGCTCTCGCCGCCGCGAAGGACGACGAAGCCAAGGAAGTGCTGGCGAAGATCATCGAGCTGAAGGACTATCTCTCCGAGAAGACCGTATGGATCATCGGTGGTGATGGTTGGGCCTATGATATCGGCTACGGCGGCGTCGACCATGTCGTCGCTTCCGGTAAGAACGTCAATATCCTGGTCCTTGATACCGAAGTGTACTCCAATACCGGTGGACAGGCTTCCAAGGCTACTCCGATCGGCGCCGTCGCGAAATTCGCCAACGCCGGAAAGGAGATCGGCAAGAAGAACATGGGCTTCATGTGCATGAGCTACGGCCATGTCTATGTCGCTTCGATCTGCTTGGGTTCCAACCGCGCCCATGCTCAGAAGGCCCTGCAGGAGGCTGTCGCCTACAATGGTCCTTCGATCGTCTTCTGCTACGCTCCTTGTATCAACCATGGTATCAACATGCGCTTTAGCCAGGTTGAGGCGAAGAAGGCCGTTGACGCCGGTTATTGGCCGCTGTATCGTTACAATCCGCTCGCTGAGGCCGGCAAGAAGTTCTCTTGGGACATCACCAAGGAGCCTTCCGTCGACTATCAGGAGTTCATCAAGGGCGAGGTCCGCTATACTTCGTTGTATAAGACCAACCCCGAGCATGCCGACGAACTCTTCGCCAAGGCCGAGGCCGATGCGAAGCGTCGTATGGCGTTCTACAAGAACATGGGAGCGATCATGTAACATCGCTGATTCCCGATGGCGCGCGGGACGTCGCGCTCCTTGGGATGATGCAGAAAGAGCCGTCCGGGCAACCGGAAGGCTCTAACGGCAGTATTGCGTTTGTTCCAGGAACGGCATGGCTTCGGTCATGCCGTTCTTGTTTTCATTGGATTCCTTCTGTATTCATTCCCCGCATATCGGTTCGATATGCTCCATGATCAATCCGATCCTGTCTTTGGCGTCGGGCACAAACAAAGAAGCGATGGCGACGACCAGTTGTTTCCGTGGATTGACATATATGACGTTTCCTCCATCGCCCATGGCCGCGTAGCTGTGTTCGGCGCCATCGAAGATCCACCATAGATAGCCATACGAGAGCTGGTTCCATCGGCTGTGGACTTTCGTACTCTCATCTATCCATTTCGCCGATATGATCTGTCTGCCGTTCCATGTCCCGCCGTTCAAGTACAACTGGCCTATTTTTGCCATGTCTGAGGGTGTCAGGGTCAGCCCCCAGCTCGCCGTATGTATCCCCTGCGGGTCGGCAACCCAGCTGTGGGTATGCTTGTCCTTTGCATAAAAGGCGAACTGTTCTTCCTTGCTGTGGAGCATCACGGTGTGCATGTCCTTGATACCCAGCGGCGAGAACAGATGCTCCATGGCGAAATCGAGTACCGACATCCCCGTCGCCCGTACAAGGATTCCCGACAGGATGTGCGTCCCTATGATAGGCGAATACATGAATTCGCCTATGGGCCCCTCACCGCCAAGCAGGTCGAGGGCGGTGTCCAGCCAGTTCTCGCTTGCGAAGAATTCCTCGTATGGCTCGACTGTGAAGGTATATGGGGCGGTCATGGTAAGCAGATGTCTGATCGTGACGTCCCGTTTCGTCTTGTCATCCGGCCGGATGGTGCGGTCAGGGAAAAACTCCAGTACCTTCCGGTCTACGCCGCTGATATACCCTTTGTCGATGGCGATGCCGATCAATGCGGAAACAATGCTTTTCGTCACTGAAAAGACATGGACGGCGTCGGTGGCGGTATGCCCATGGAAGTAGGTCTCACATAACCGCGTTCCGTTTTTTTGTATGATGATGCCTGTCACGTTGTCATAGTCGCGTTCTATCGTCCTTGCAAGCTCTTTCAGTTTTTCCTGATCCATGTAGTTTCTCCTTGAATCCGCTATGCGGGATATCGGTGAAACAAAGCATAAGTTGATTAAAAATGGTTTTCAACGAATATTTTATACTTTTTTAAGGAGCCTGAACGGTGGCTGTCGTCCCGTCTTTTCTCAATGGCTCCGTCGCCGGTCGGGCTTTCGTCCGTTTGCGTCGTCAGGACTATAGGGGACGTCGGTCTGCAAGGTCCCGGAAACGGGTGTTCATAGACATGGCGTCGGCCGGTTGCCGGTGTTGAGGCTTCCTTCCGGAGATGATGGGACGGCGGGATGGTACGGCAGCGTCGAAAGACCGGAACAAGGTCGCGATTGACGGCGGGAAGATCGTGTACCTATAATGAAATCATCCTATGTGCAAAGGAAGGTGATTATGAAGAGACTTGGAATTGGTTTCGCCGTCGCCGCCGCGGTCCTGCTTGCAGGCTGCGTTTCTCCCAAGGTGGTCGACGTGGTGCCCGACATGTCCGTCGCGTCCGCTGATCTTTCCGTGCGTCAGGATGTCTATTCTGAGACAGTGGTCAGGTTCATGGCGAACGGGCGTACTACGGTGGGAACCTTGTGCCTTCCGGCCGATACGGCCATACCTGTACCTGCCGTCGTGATGTTGCACGGTACCGGCAGCTCCCGCGACGAAGCGGGTAACGGTTACGCCTATGCCGCCCCCGCCATGGCGGCGAACGGAATCGCTACATTGCGTATCGATATGGTCGGCGCCGGGGATAGTGAAGTCGGGTATGAATTCTATAATTACGAGACCGCCGTCGAAGACGCTGTCGCCGCCAAAGAATTCCTGCGGGGGCTTTCTTCCGTCGATGGCGACCGTATCGGCATCATGGGGTGGAGCCAGGGTGGTACGAACGCTATTTCTGCCGCCGCCGCTGATCCTGGGTTCAAGAGTGTGGTTCTTTGGGCCGGCGCTCTGGATCTGACCATATTGGTCACTCCTCAGCAGTACGGAGAGGCAAAGGCCAATGGCTTCTCGATGCTGGAGCTTGGATGGCGGGAGCCACTGAAACTCGGTTTGCAATGGTTCGACGATGTGTTCACCAAGGACATGGAGGAATATGTCAGACGGATCAAGGCTCCCGTCCTGGCGCTCAACGGTACGAACGACGACGTTGTTGATCCTGCGAGCGGCGCACGTATCGCTGAGATATGCGTCAATCCCGCGTCTCGTCAGATCATGATTCCCGATGCCGACCATACCTTCAACGTATTCTCCGATCCCGGACTGAAAGCCCTGTCCCAGGTCGTAGGTACTACGATCCAATGGTTCCTGTACACGTTGTAGTCCGACGCTTTTCCGACGGCTTGCCTCGTTCTCTGGCGTAGCCGGCGATGGGTGACGATGGCCGGTGATAGTCAGTGATGGTCAGTGATGGTCGTAAGCGGGCCTCCGTCTGCCAGGCGGAGGCTCACCTTGGCACAATCGGCGTCCTGTCCTGTTCGACTTGTCTCTTCTGATTCTCATATGCCGTTTCCGGCATATGCTTGTCTGAAAAACCGCGTATTGATTTTCTTATAAGCCCTGCCACCGTCGCCGCCACTACCGCTTCGGTGACCGGCATGGCGAACCAGAGGGCGTCCGGTCCAAGGAAGACCGGCAGGGTATAGATCAGCGAACCGCTGAAAACCAGTCCTCTGGAAATGGAGACGAAGAACGCCGCGCCGGGTTTCATGATCGACTGGAAATAGTACGTTGAGAATATATTGAACGGCAGGAGCAGGAACGAAAGCCCGTAGCTACGCATAATGAACGGTGCGATCCGGCGGATGCCATCGGTGGGAGTCATGAAGACGTTGATGAACTCATCGGGAAAGAAGCTGATCAGGAACAGCCACACGATACCGAAGAAAAAGGCGGAATACAACGAGTATTTCAACGTCTCCTTGATCTTGCCCCATTGGTTCGCGCCGAAATTTACGGAGAGAAGCGGTTGCGCCGCCTGTCCTACGCTGTAGGCGCAGCATTGGACGATTGTACTGATGTTGACGATCACGCCATAGACGGCCAATGCGTCGATTCCCAGATATCTGATGATCTGCCGATTGAACAACATCGTCAGTATGCCCATCGCCACATCTATGAAGAACGCGGAAAAACCCGTCACAAGGATTTGTTTCAGCTTGTACATGAAGCCGGCCGGTCTGACGATTCGCAGAGTGTTTTTCTGTGAAACAAAATGTGTCAGCATGACGAGAAACGTTATGGCCGCCCCGATCGCCGTCGCAAGGCCCGCCCCCAATATCCCCAGGTCAAGGATGAAGATGAACGCATAATCCCCGAAGACGTTGAAGACTCCTCCCGCCAATACCGCGGTTGTCGCCAGGGTAGGGTTGCCGTCGTTGCGCAGGAACGCCGCCAGCATCTGGTTGAACAGGAACAGCGGCACTACGAATTTGATAGGCAGGAGATAGCACTTGGCATAGGGGAGCAATGTCTCCTCCGCACCGAAAAGGCGTAGCATCTGGGTGTCCAGAAAAATGACTGCGAACCAGCTTGCCAGGGCAAAAAGCAGGGTTCCTGACAACGCAACCGTAAAATATTCGTTTTTCTTGCGTATGTCTCCCCGGCCTTTTGCCGTGCTGAACAATACTGAACCCCCTATGCCGGTCAATAGCCCCAGACTGTAGATGATATTCCATACCGGAGCCACGACCGCCAAAGCCGCAGTTCCATTGGGGCCTTGGTACTGGCCGACCATGGCCATATCCACGATGCCGTAGATGGAACTGATCAGGGCGCTTCCGAACGCCGCGCCTAAGTATCTGAAATACGTAGTCTTGATGTTTTCCCGCGACAGAGCCATCGTGCGGACCTCCTGAATATAAAAAAAAGCTGGACAAGACTACAGGCGTCTCAGCCTGTCACCTTATCCAGCTCGCCATTTCTTGAAGAATGGCCCACCCTCCGAGTGAACGGTTGATGGTGTACATGATTGAACCGTCCCTGTCAAGCCGTGACATTGCGTTTTGTTCTATATTTCTTGGTGTATGGAATATAAGACAGAAGCGGTATACAGGATTGTTTCCGACATTCACTGGGAGTCTCGTCAACGAATTTTGTAGTTTTCTTTATATGATATAGATAATTATAGATAAATTTCATCATTGATAAAAAAATATTTCAATTTATTTGACAAACAAAAAAACCTAAACTAGTATACAAGTAAGATAATAAGATACATATTTGAAAGATAAAAAAAGCGATGGCAGGAAAAACGATAGGGACGGTATCCCGGTACTGTCCTGGAACGATAACGTAGCCAAGGTTTTTTTGTCCGGAAAGGAGGACCTGTATGAGTGGGAAGTATCATGGTGTGATCCCTGCTTTCTATGCCTGTTATGATGCGAAAGGCGATATCAGTCCGGAAGGGGTGCGCAATCTGACCCGTCATCTGATCGACAAAGGGGTGCAGGGGCTGTACGTGTGCGGTTCCTCCGGTGAATGCATCTATCAGAGCGTCGCGGAACGGAAGCTCGTGCTTGAGAACGTCATGGCTGAGGCGAAAGGGAGGATCGTGGTCATAGCCCATGTCGCCTGCAACAATACCGCCGACAGCATGGAGCTTGCCCGGCACGCGCAGTCGGTCGGCGTAGACGCAATCGCGTCGATCCCTCCCATCTATTTCCATCTGCCCGACTTTGCCATAGCGCAGTATTGGAACGATATTTCCAGTGCGGCGCCCGATACCGATTTTGTCATCTACAATATCCCGCAGCTCGCCGGTGTGGCTCTTTCCATGAACCTGTTCAGGATGATGCTTGGCAATCCGCGGGTCGTGGCGGTCAAGAACAGCTCCATGCCGACGCAGGACATCCAGATGTTCAAAGCGGAAGGCGGCGATGGGTTCACCGTGTTCAACGGCCCTGACGAGCAGTTCGTCGCCGGTCGCGCCATCGGAGCGGATGGCGGTATTGGCGGGACCTATGCGGTAATGCCGGAATTGTTCCTCGCCATGGACGCCTGTATCGAGCGGGGGAATCTCGTGGAAGCCAGGGATATTCAAAACGCCGTAGACGCCATCATCTACAGGATGTGCGAAGCGAAGGGAAATCTTTACGCCGTCATGAAGGAGATCATCAAACGACGGGAGGGGCTGGAGCTTGGCGGGGTCAGGGCGCCTTTGGCCAACCTGTTCCCGCAGGATGAAGCCGTCGTGGAGGCCGCCCGGAAGATGATTGACGAGGCTGTGAGCCAGTATTGCTGAACGCCTTTGTCCAAGACTGCTGACGCCGCCAACGGCAAGACTGAGGGTGGCGTCATGTCACTGACAACATGATACGATAAAACGCTGACCGTCAGGAAGCGACGGAAGACCGGCATGCCGTCATATGGCGGTCCTTCCGTCTGTTTCATACCGTCTGTTCTGCATGATATCCTTCCGTCAAAAACGGACGGAAGGGGAAAACGTAGCAAGACGAAGCCGGATGGCGGCGCGTCTCCGTTCATTCCCCCCTTTTCCGTTCTGTTCCGGTTTCTCCATCATACCTACGTGTCACAGCATGTTTTTGCCCGTCGTTTTAACTCAGCCTCTGGTACCTGGAACTGCTCAGTCCTTGACTACATCATCCATCGAATCGATAATCTCCACGACCTTCATGCAGAGGCGGGGGATATGGAACGGACCTTTGTACAGGTTCCCCTTGATCGGCGTCGCCAGCGTACCGTCCCTATGGAAATAGCCATACCATTCCCCGTATTCAGGGTCGGGAAAACGGGACTGCATGTAGTCGTTGACCTGATGGAACTTTTCGAGGTAGCCGTCTTTGCCGGTAATGCTGTAGGCGAGGAGCGTCGCTATCGCCGCCTCGCATTGCGGCCACCAGAACTTCATATCCTGATGGTATTCCGACAGGCTTTTCCCCAAGGCGTCGCGGTATTGGATGATGCCGCCAAATTCGGCGTCCCAGCCGCAAGCCCACATCCAGTCGAGCATTTTCAGCCCAAGGTCGATCAGGTGACGGTCATTGCGGGCAAGCCCCTCGTTCATGATGAACCAGGAGCCTTCGATAGCATGTCCTGGATTGAGCAGGCGTCCTTCGAAATGTTCCGCCATGAACGTACCGTCCGGGGCGCATTGCTCCAGAACGAGCTGCATGTCGTCCCGCACGAAGTATGTCTCGACCTCCCGTAGCAACCGGTCCATGTAGGCGTTGATCCAGTCCTCCTTTTCCGGCAGTACCCGGCGCAGTTCGCTCAATACGTTGAGCAGGATCATCGGTCCGCCGAAACCGATTGAGGGCTCCGTCTCTTGATTGAACTTCGGGGTGAGGATGCCAGGGGTGGAGCGTATTTCTTCGACCTTCCGTAGCAGCGCAAACGCCTTCTCCGCATAGCTCCTGTCGCCCGTCGCCTCCGCATAGGCGGCGAAGCCGATGATGGCGAAAGTCTCGCTGAAGAAATACCGCAGGCGTTTGATGACCGGTCTGCCGTCCCTTGTGACACGGAAGAACATCCTTCCGTCCGTATCGAAACAGTGGTCTTCAAGAAAATGTACCAGACTTGTCGCGGCCTCCAGATACTCCGCTTTCGGTTCGACCGTCCTGTAGGCGGTCGCGAAAGTCCACAAAGCCCGGCCTTGGAACCAGACTGACTTGTCCGTCTCTATCATGGAGCCGTCCCTGTCCAATCCGGTCGATATGCCGCCGTATTCCCGGTCCATGCCGTGTTCCAGCCAGAAAGGAAGGATCGAATCCTTCAGCTGCGTGTCATAGAGAGCCCTGATTTGTCCGAGCGTCCGTGCCATTTGGTATCTCCTCGTCTGCTTTCCATAGTATAACGCATCCTGATGATGGTGGAAAAACTTTTGCCGCTGTATCACAGGTGTTTTGGCGTAAAACTTGTATTCAAGTTAATTGGCATGCTATTGCCATTTTCCCCATCTGTCAATCCGAATTCCTATTGTTCCGGCTGTTTCGGGGCTCGCCGGACGAAGGTCGGTTTCATCGGCCGTCAAGAAATTCCTGTTGTCGTCCATGGGTTTTATGATATACTCGTTGCCATGAGTCAAAGTGCAGCCATTGCTATTGAAGACATTGTGGAGACCATACGGAAACGGATACTCAACGGCGAATACAGCCCTGGGGTGAAGCTTTCCGAGAATACGCTCGCCAAGGAATTCAGTTGTTCGCGGACTCCCGTCAGGGAAGCGATAAAGCGCCTGGAACAGGACAACCTGGTGGTGGTCCAGCCGTTTTCCGGTTCATACGTGAAGCAACTGACGGATGAGGAGAACCTTGAGCTGACCGAGATCCGCGCCTCGCTTGAATCGCTTGCGTTTCGGTTGGCCTGCGACCGCAGGGCGGATGCGGAGCCATTGAAGCAATTGCTTATACAGATGGGTGATATACTGGAGTCTGATACTCCGGATTTCGTCCTGTACGGCCAGACCCACTACCGTTTCCATATGACGTTGATCGAGATGTCGGGCAGTGAAATGCTGATCGACATGTACAAGCGCATGAATCTCAATACCGCATCCAAGCTCTTCTACCACAGGATGAGTCGTCCCGAGGCCGTGGTCACCCAGCATGAACACGAGGCGATCGTCACCGCGTTGGCTCTCGGCGATACCGAAGCGGGGCAGCAGTTCATGTTCAACCACCTGTGGAAGAAACGGGAGCGTCTGCTGCATCAGCTTGAGAAGACTGCCGGCGACGAGTGACCGTCTCCTCCTTTTCGTTCCTACATGTCCGTCCGACCCTGATTCGGACGGTTTTTTTTACTGTTTGGTCAAGGTTCTCCATATTTATGCAAAAAAGTGAAAATAATGTTTGACAGATATTGAAACCTCAAACTAGTATACAAGTATGGGCCGTGAGGCTCATGTATCATCACATGAAAGGAAAGCCAGTAAAAAGGAGAGACAAAATGAAAAAGACCCTGACACTGCTTCTTGTTTTACTTCTAGTAGTCGCCGGTGCGTTCGCACAAGGTGCAAAGGAATCCCCCGCCGCATCCGATGGGACCGTGACGATCACCTGGTGGGCGTTCCCGACTTTCGGGCAGGACAACGGCGCTCCGGTCGGAACCTATGAACAAGGGCTGATCAAGGCGTTTGAAGCCGCTAACCCCGGTATCAAGGTAAAGCTTGAGACCATCGACTTCACGTCAGGCCCCGACAAGATCACCGCCTCCATCGAGGGTGGAACCGCTCCCGATGTGTTGTTCGACGCTCCGGGACGTATCATCGAATACGGCAAGAACGGCAAGCTGGTCGATTTCAACGCGGAATTCACAGACGCCTTCAAGAAGGATGTCGGAAACGCCGACTTGATCGCGGCCTGTTCCGACGGCGCAAACTATTGGATGTATCCGATCAGCGCATCACCCTTCTATATGGGCATCAACAAGGAGATGTGGGAGAAGGCCGGCGCGTTGAAATACGTGAACCTTGAAGGCGACCGTACCTGGACCACCGATGATTTCGCCAAAGCCATGGAAGCTCTGGGCAAGGCCGGGTATGTCGGGCTTTCCGTCTACTGTGGCGGACAGGGCGGCGACCAGGGCACCCGTGCGTTGGTTTCCAACCTCTACGGGGCTACGATGGCCAATTCCGATTTCACCAGATACACCATGGACAGCGCCGAAGCGGTCAAGGGCCTCAAGCTGTTGAAGGATCTGGTTGACAAGGGATGGATCGACGCCGGCGCCGATATCGTGGCTTCCGGCGAGCTGCAGCTGTTCAGCCAGCAAAAGCTCGCTTCCACCATCTGCTGGGGTACCAGCAACGCCAAGACCTACGCACCGAAGGACTTCACGCCGATTTCCCTGCCGTTCCCGTCGGACGACGGCGTTCCGGCTCTGGAATACCTGGTCAACGGATTCTGCGTGTTCAACAACGGCAACGCGGCCAAGGCCGACGCGGCGAAGAAGTTCGTCCGTTTCCTCTGCGATGATTCCATGTACGGTCCGAAGAACGTGGTCCAGACCGGCGCCTTCCCTGTGCGCACCTCCTACGGCAATCTCTATCCCGGCAACGCCGAGATGGCTTTGCTGAACTCCTGGACCAAGTACTACGGCGGCTATTACAACACCATGGACGGCTTCGCCAATATGCGGACCGAGTGGTGGAACATGCTTCAGTACATCTTCTCCGGTGAAAAGTCGGTAGAGAAGGCCACGGCCGATTTCGTCGCCGCCGCCAACGCGGGAATGTAATCGCTCGAAAGGTTGTTCAAGGGGACTGCCGCTGACGTGGCGGTCCCTTTTGAACTGGAGGGGAATCATGGCCTTGTACAAAACAAACAAACAAGGTGTCAGCCATGCGATACAGCGGCAGCAGAACATCGCCTCGTACTTGTTCCTGCTGCCTATGATGGTTTTCTTCATCGGCTTCGTTCTCGTTCCCATGGGTATGGGGATTGTGACGAGTTTCTTCAATTACACGATGAGCAAGTTCGATTTCATCGGCTTCAGGAACTATACCGAGCTGTTCAAGGACGTCAAGTTCCAGAAGTCGGTCGTCAATACGATCGTCATAGTCATTACCTCGGTACCGTTGGTGACGGTGTTCTCCTTGTGGGTGGCGTCCCTCATCTATGAATCAAAGCCGCTTGTGACTTCGTTTTTCCGCGGCGTGTTCTATCTGCCGGTAGTGACCGGGACCGTTTCGGTCGTCGTCGTGTGGAAATGGATTTTCGACAAGTATTCAGGTATCCTGAACTGGTTGCTTCAGGCGGTTGGCGTCCTGGACAAGAACATAGCGTGGCTCGGGGACAAGACTACGGCGATCTGGTGTATTCTCGCCATATTGTTCACCACATCCATCGGCCAGCCGATAGTCCTGTATATCGCCGCGCTGGGGAATGTGGACAACTCGATCATCGAGGCGGCGGAGGTTGACGGCGCTTCGAAGTTCCGGACCTTCTGGCAGGTCAAGTGGCCGAGCGTCATGCCGACCACGTTGTATGTGATCGTCATTACCACCATCAATTCCTTCCAGTGTTTCGCGTTAATACAGCTGCTCACCTCCGGCGGGCCTGTGTATTCGACCAGTACCGTCATGTACTACCTCTATCAGAACGCCTTCTCGCTGTACCGGTACGGCTATGCGAACGCCATGGGCGTTCTGCTCGCGATCATCATCGCGCTATTCAGCGCCATACAGTTCAAGGTCATGAAAAGTGACGTGGACTACTAGGGGAGGCGGTGTATGACGAAAAACAGAGGTATCTACCATTACGTGGCTTTCGTACTGCTGGTAATTGTCGCGCTAATGTTCATTTTCCCGTTCTACTGGATCATCACCGGCGCGTTCAAGGCGCAGTCCGTCACCATGCAGCTGCCCCCTGAGTGGTTTCCGAAAAACCCCACCATGTACAATTTCCAGAAGCTGTTCAACAACCCCGCGCTGCTGTGGTTCTTCAATAGCGTTTGGATGTCCTTGGTGTCGATGGTTTTGGTCTGCGTGACCGCCTCCATGGGCGGTTATGTCCTGGCGAAGAAGAGTTTTACTGGCCGGAAGATTGTTTTTTCGATTCTCATCTGCGCCATGGCCCTGCCAAAACAGGTCGTGCTGGTCCCGTTGGTTCGTATCATGAATATGCTAGGGCTGTACAATACGCTTTCCGCAGTCATCCTGCCCGCGGTAGGATGGCCGTTCGGGGTGTTCCTCATGAAGCAGTTCTCCGAAACCATCCCTACAGAAATCCTTGAGGCGGCCAGGATCGACGGCGCGGGGGAGACCCGTACTTTCGTGAACGTGGTCTGTCCGATCATCAAACCGGCGTTCGGCGCTTTGGCGATCTTTACGTTCATATCGACCTGGAATGACTATTTCCTCCAATTGGTCATGCTTCAGTCAAGGAGCAAGCTCAGTATCGCGTTGGGCGTGGCGACCTTGCAGGCGGAAATGGCCACCGACTACGGGGTGATCATGGCAGGCGCGACGCTCGGTTCGCTACCGATCGTCCTGATCTTCATCTGTTTCCAGAAGTATTTTGCCAATGGCATCACCATGGGGGCCGTCAAGGGCTGATTTTCGATTCTTCTCTTTGCCTGTCTTCTTTATATCCACCGTCGGTACTGGAAATACATGACGGTGGTTTTCTTTTCGTTAAAAAGCGGCGATTTCCCGCATATCTGTTGTTTTTCCAACATACTAATGGAAAAAACTTGCGTACTTTATATATGGAGGGCCACGGATATGAAGAATTTGATGATTGGAGAAGTGATGTCTTTCGCTGAGCAGGTGGCGTACATGCCGGGACAGGTCGTCAGCAGGACCTTGGAGCAGAATGATGCGTTGAGTCTGACGTTGTTCGCCTTTGACAAAGGGGAAGAGATCGGGACGCATGCGTCTGGCGGCGACGCGTTGGTGATTGTCCTCGACGGGGAAGGGGAGGTCGTCATAGATGGCGAGAAGCATGCGTTGTCGGTCGGGGATTCGATCGTCATGCCTGCGGGGCATCCCCATTCTGTTTTTGCCAAGGAACGTTTCAAGATGTTCTTGGTCGTAGTATTTCCTGCCGAGAGAAAATGATGCTTTGCGGGAAGCGGACATGGAGGGTGTCCATACCCTGCATGGGGAATGAACAGGCGGCGTAGTATGCCATGCGAGCGGTGGCGCGACCTTCGGTAGACCCACGTCGGAAAGGAGCGAAAGACATGAAAAGAGCTTGTATCGATAGGGACGGATGCATCGGCTGCGGTTTATGCGCGGACACTTGTCCTGAAGTATTCTTGATCGATGCGGAAGGCAAGGCTTTGGCCTTCGCCGACGTCATCCCTGAATATGAAGAAAACGCCGAGGAGGCTGCCGGCGGTTGCCCCGCGGGAGTCATCACGATAGAAACGATCACCTGATACAGGTGGAGGATGACCTTCGCCGGTTCTTCGGCTGATTCTCGATTTCCGATTCCTGTTCCCTGCGCATCTGGTACAACCGTCGTGGATTTGGATTCGTCCGGTCCGCGACGGTTTTGTATTCTTTTGATACTCTGCATGTCAAAAATGATGGCGTAACTGTCAGGATTGACGCATTTACTTAGCCTGAGTTCGTGTAAAATATAATAAATTGAAACTTGGAATTTGGAACTTGGCCGTTTGTCCGTAGGTACGTATGAGATTTGTACCGATAGCTTATTTTTCATCGGGAAGATATTTGATTATACTTTGTTCCTGAAATCCGTGTTGATATACTTACCGAAGAGATTGTCGGAAAGCGGTATGCGTTCTGGGGGCTGTGACCGGAGAGGAGGGAACGGATGGCAAAAATCATTTCGTATGCGCAAAGAGATGATTCTGACCAGCGGTTCATATGGCGTTATCCTGTTTCTGTACCGGTGGCGGCCGGCGCCGCTGGAACGACAGGCGGTGCATGCAGGAGCCTCCAGCTTGACGTCGGACAAAAACTGTATGCGGTTCTCGTCAAGGACGGGGTCGCGTATGACTGCCTTCCCATGGGGAAATACCCCATGGTGCGCGAGCGGTTCCCTGAACTAGCGAAGGCCGTTCCCTCTTTCGGCGAGGAGCCGGTTTTCGTAGATGTCTTCTTCTTGAACACGGAGGTGCAGTGGTCCTTGTATTTCGGTACGAGCAACGGGCCGATGCATGTACTCGATCCCGTCTGTTTCGTTGAATATCGGTTGTATCTGTTCGGTCGGCTGGTACTTGTACCGGACGATATCCGCATGTTCTTTCAACATGTTCTGTCGCTTGGCGCGGTTCGTGAATCCTTTAGCGAGGAGAAGCTGCTGAACGTCTGCCGGACCATGATCAACACAAGGCTTGAGAAAAACATCGGTAACATCATCAAGACCTACAATCTGTCGATATTGACCCTTTCCTATCCGCTTCTGTCCCGCCATGTGCGTCAGACTGTCGAACACGACCTGAAGCTGTACGGTCTAGGTGTGGATGCTTTCTATCTTGATACGCTACGGGTCAACGATGAAGACATGTCCCGTTGTTTGAAAGCTCTCCAGCAATTGTCCATGGAGAATGTAGTGGAGAAGTATCCCGTCGGCATTGTCAAGCGTACTCGAATTGACAACCCGTCCGCGCAAAGCCTCCGTACCGCTGAATGCCGGTTCTGCCATGCGGCGATACCTGAGGTCGCGCGTTTCTGTCCGAACTGCGGCCAGCTGGTGTCCGGGGCCTTGCGTAACAGGGAAGAGACCGTCGGCGATGGAAAGATCAGCTTTCTTCAGGACCGTTCCATCGATCGATAAAGGTTTTTGCCGATCTGTTCATCTCATGCATGAAATCGCTGGCGTACTTGCGGAAATAATAGAAGTCGGCGATCGAGCCTGTATTGCCGAAGGGCAGGCGGTTGTGAAGGCGTAGGTCTTCCTCAAGCTCTCCGTACGCTTCCCGCAGTTCAGGAAGATGCGGTTCCCTGTACCGGTCTGTCATGAAAATGCTCGCCGCCGGACAACGTTTCTTCAGTTCCACCTTGTTCTCTGGGTTCTTGGGATAGCCGAATATGACCATGCAGGCCGGGATCGTATACTGCTTCAGGTCCAGCAGGTCCCGGACTTCCTCATAGTGTTCAATGATATCCCCTATATAACAGGAACCGATCCCCATGGCTTCTGCGGCGAGTACAGCGGTCTGGGCCGCGATAATGGCGTCCTGCATGCAGAGGTGCATGTCCCCGAGTCCGGGCTTCCTCCAGACCGCCGTCCCTTCCTTCTCGCCCCGCGACACGGATCCCCCTTCTTTGAAATAGTTGACCCATTTCTGGGTGTCCGCGAGGAATACCCATACCAATGGGGCCTTCGCGATCATCGGTTGGTTGTCGCAAAAGACGGCGAGCTTGTCCTTGACCTGTTGATCCTTCGCTTCAATGATGGAATAGTAGAGCATGTTTCCCGCCGATGGCGCGCGGAGAGTCGCTTCTTTGAGCGCTGTTACATCCTCTTCTGATATAGGGCGGTCGGCGTATGCCCTGATCGACCTGCGGTTGTGTATCGTGGTCAAGGTGTCCTTCATGCTATTTGCTCCTGTCGGTATGATGTCCTGTGTAGAAAACATAGCAGGTTTTCATGAAATCATCCAGCGGCGGATATCTGAGGGCATGGGTTTTTCCGTTGTTGTGTACAAGCCGCTGTGTTTGGAGTAATATGGTCACGATCTGATTTTGTGTAATACGGTGGTAGCTGCCATGAAAAGTGTACGGGCGTATAAATACAGATGGCTCATTCTTGTCGCCTTGATGTTCCTGACACTCTCCGTGGAGCTGCATTGGATGGCGTTGGCTCCGGTAGTCAGAGCCGCCGGTATATTCTACCAGGGACAGTTTGATCCGTCTTCGTTCTTCAATATTGATTTCCTCGCGTTGGTATACATGATCATATTCGTGCTTGCCAGCATTCCCGCGTCGTATGTCATCGACAGGTTCGGTATCGTTTTCAGTCTCCGTACCGCCGCCTGCATGGTCATTGTCGGAAGTATCGGGAAGTGGTTGCTGGCTACCGATTTCCGGGCTGTCGTGGGGTTCCAGATTCTCCTTGCGTTCGCCCAGCCGTTGATACTCAACAGCGTGACGACCGTAGGAGTACGTTGGTTTCCGCTGAGGGACCGGGGTTTCGCCATAGGGCTGGTCTCTTTTTCCCAATATCTGGCGTTGGGATTGATCATGATATTTTCTCCGATGATGGTCGGGACGAATTACGGGACCGCCGACTATGGCACCGGTGTAGATAGACTGATGATGGTCTATGGAATTGGTTGTTCCGTCATGGCACTCCTTGGCGGGGTGTTGATCAAGGAGAAACCGCCTACGCCGGCTTCGTTTGAACCGAGCGAACCGCCGGCCTTCAAGCAGTCCTATAAGAAAATGTTCCGTAATCCCTCTTTCGTGGGGCTCATGGTCGTATTCAGTCTTGGATGGGCTCATTTCATCACCCTGCTCGTCAAGGTCGATGGCGTCAGCGCTTTGACCGGATTTCCCAATTCAAATGCGATCGTAGGGGTGGTCATGCTCTGCGGCGGTATGCTTGGCGCGTTGTTGATACCGGCTTTGAGCGACAGGTTCCGAAAAAGAAAGCTGTTCCTCATTATCTGCAGTATCGGTGCGATTCCTGGCGGATTGTTGATTACATTCCCTTCCGTATTGTCGTTCTGGGTGTTTTCGTCCCGGATGGTCGCTCTGACCGGGGCTGGCTTGCTTGGCTTTTTCCTCATGGGCGCCGGCCCGTTGGGGTATCAGTATGCGGCCGAACTGAGTCATCCGGTAGCGGAGACCGTCTCCCAGGGGTTGCTTTCCCTGAATTCAGAATTCATAGGGGTGTTCCTCGTGTTGTTCACTACGATACGGGGCGGCGCCTACCTCCGGGTCGAGCTGTTCGTCATGTTGGTCGCCGCCGTCGCCGGAGCCTTGGTTCTGTTCCGGATCAAGGAATCCCCTGTGATCATTACAGAAGATGAACGGCTGCGGGAGGCGGTCAAGAAAGAGATCGTTCATCTTGTATAAGCTCGATTCTTGTTTCCCGTCCTCCTGCGCTTTCTCCGTTCCATCGTCATTGTATTATCTATAACGATGTCTCACAGATAGTATTCAACCATTGAACGATATCGCTAAGCACCTGCGGGGCTATCGTTGTTTCAATCTGATAATATTCATCCAGCATTCCTGTCTCGCAAGGCTGGAACAGATGGTTGAGGTTTTCATAGATGATCACCATATAGTCCGGTCGTGCGCCGTTTTCAAACGCCCGCTCTATGGCGGGGATGTTCAGCCCGACGGGAACCTGAAAATCCTTGTCGCCGTTGAGTACGAGGGTAGGGATTTCTACCTTTCCGAGGTACGCCGCCGGATCGAGCGTCAGGAAGGTCTGCTGCCAGGGAATGAACAGCTGGGAGAAGCCCGGGACCGAGGCTTCCATCAGGGGGCGTACCTGTTCCGGGCTGGTCTGGACGACCTCCATAATTTCCGCCATCCGCTGTTCCTCCGTCTTGGATTTGTCCGTCGCTATGTCGAATACCCGGCTGCTGAGCGAGTTCAGCAAATCGGCGGTTTCTTCAGGTATTCCCATCGCCATGTTGATGATTTTGGCCTGGTAGAGGGATATCTGTTTCCCTGGGACGCCCGTTCCCGCCAGCATGACGATGCCTGCGAGGTCATCCCTGCGGGAGGCGAGTATAGGAGCAATGATGCCTCCTTCGCTATGTCCGATTACGAACAGCTTCGAGGTCTCCACATAGGGTTGTTCTTTCAACCAATCCAGCGCCGCGGAAGCGTCGTCTGCGATTTCCAGCGTGGTCGCCGTCAGTGGGTTTCCGCCGGAAAGGCCGTAGCCCCGGTCGTCGTACCGGAATACCGCGTATCCGGCTTTGGTCAATGCGTCCGCAAGGACGAGGAAAGGCCGGTGGTTCATCAGCTCCTCGTTGCGGTCCTGGCTGCCCGAGCCGGAGACCAATACGACGGCGGGGTGCTTTTTGCCGTCGTTCGGCCTGGTGACGGTTCCCGCCAGGGTAAATTGTTCGACAGTCTGAGAAAAGGTGATGTTTTCGCTGATGTAGGGATAAGACTGTACTGGATCCTGCGGTCTGCGGTTGAACGTCAGCGGGTCAAGCTCCGTTTTACTGAGAACCAATGGATATTCCCCTGCTTGGAAATAGGTTCCGGTCAATGTCCGGGGCGTCTGCGGGTCGTCAGCCTGAAGGTTGAGGCTGATGCCGAAGTAGTTGAATTCCATAGTGACCGCATCCGCGTCCATCGTCAGGGAAGAGCTGGGGAGGTTCGCCGCCATCTGCTGCGGGATGGTGAGCTTGGCTTGATAGCTTCCGGTATCATCGGGAGCTATGGCGAATTGGAGCAGAAGGGGAGTCCCTCCCGCTATCAGGGTGCCTTCCCAGACGCCATGGAGTTTTTGCAGGCCGCCGGTAGGATCGGCTGTCTGAGCTGCCGTCGTAGTTGTAGTACAGGCCATCGATATTATGGCCACCGCAATGCATATGATGCCCATGCAGGTCAGCCGTATTTTTTTCATGTAACACCCCCCTGTAGGTCGTTCCCTTTCCATGATACAACGTTGGCGGGAGTTGTCCAAGTATGCGTCCCGCAGTAGTTTGTTCTGTCCTTTACGCATGGAATCAGGGGGATGGGGGCGCCTGCGGTACGGATGACGTATTCGGCGGACAGGATGTATGTTGCGGACGGTTTCGACAACAAGGCCAAGTCTTTTTTTTCAACGGTCGGCCTGCATGTGGTTTGTCGCTCCGGACGTCGGTCGCCGTGGCGTTTTTTCCATCATATACAAAAAAACGGAGCCGAAGCTCCGTTTTCCTGTCATGCCACGGTGTGGCGAGAATGACTTGCCCCGATTTATTCCATGGGAGAGAAGTCGCTCTTGGACGCCCCGCAGAGGGGACAGACCCAATCTTCAGGAATATCTTCAAAAGCGGTTCCTGGCTGGATTCCGCCATCTGGATCTCCTTCAGCTGGATCATACACATATCCACACAAATCGCAAACATACTTCTTCATGTTATTCCTCCATGTCTATCTGTTTCCGAGATATATCTAAGATACTCTCTGGCGCGGGACTCGACAACTATGCTTGGTCATAGATATCGAGGATTTTCCTCAGTTCCTTGCAGAATTTTTTCCTATACTGCTCAGGTCCAAGGATTTCGACGGCGTTGCCGCATTGGATGATCCTCAGCATCAGTTCAATGGAATTCTCCACGTCCATGGTACAGATCGTTTCGCCTTGCGCGTCCTTTTCAATTCTTGGCGTTCCATGGACGAGGTTCCTGAATGAGTTGAGGGCCGATTGCTCCTTCAGTTTCAACACCAATGGAACCATGTCGATGCTCTCGTATCCATCCTGTTTGTCCGGGTGTCTGAACGGCTTGAGGTTGTCCGGAATCGTGTAGGTCTCGTCCAGGATCGTCGCCGCGGTGATCTTGCTGATGTCGATCGTCACGATCTCCGTGGTGTGGCGGAGTCTTCCTGTGACACTGATCGGGTTGCGTCCGTGTTCTTCTTCTCGAAACCCGATGAAGTAGGGGGCGAGTTCCGTCTCCATCGGTTCGTCGTCCTGCAGGTGGGTGATCCGCACGATGCGGCCGGAGACCCATGAGTCGATCAATACCTCCAGGATTGAATTGAACTGTCCGTTCTCTTTTTTCCGTTGCGCCTCGGTGTCGATTGACTCCGCGACCTGGATGATGTTGTCGCTGATCTTCGGTGCGTAGGATCTCATGTTCATCGCTATTTTCCGTAGCCCGGAAGCGAGGTGCGGGTTCTGGAACTCAGCGCTGGTCGCCAGAATTTCCGCCGACATGTTGAACGCGAGACTTTCATATACGCTTAGCGCAATGTTTTCGTCCCCATCGCGTTCCTTGATCTTGATGAGGTTGTTGTCTTCGTAGATGTCTATGTACTGTTTCAATTCATCCACATACCTGCTGATCGTGGATCTATGCACGCCGAGTCTTCTCGCGATCTCCGCCCTCCGAAGTCCTTCGGGATGCGAATGGAGAAGCAATTCCAACTGCGCTACGCGTTCACCTTTCATGAGTACCTCTTTTGCACCAATCTGCAACAAATTTAGTCCAGTATATCATGTTTTCCTTACACCGCAAGGAAAAATAAGCCATATTTTGCAACAGTCGGCAAAAACACTGACAACTTTCCTTGTCCATGGTAGGATAGCCGGAGCGTGGAGGCGGCGATTATGGAAAACGACGGCCTGATGGCGATTGAGATGAAGCTTTCTTTTCTGGAAGCCACGGTGGTTGAATTGAACGAGATAGTGATCGAGCAACGGAAGGAACAGGCTCTGTTGGAACAGAAGCTTGCGAAACTGACCCAGAAGGTGGAAGATCTGGTGGAGGAAGCCGGCGACGGCCCCCGCCCCAACCGTCGGCCCCCTCATTATTAAGGGGTAGCCCAGCGGTAGCCCTACGGTAGCCCAGGGGTAGCCAAAAGATGGAAGGCGACCAAAATAGCGACCAGAAAGCACGCTCGCCGGCGGCAGTCTTTCGCCGCCCGGCGCGGCTTATCGATACAATGAGGAGGGCGCTCCGGCGAAGGGGCTTTCCGTTACGCTCAGACACCCTTGAATAGCGCTTCCCTCGATCTCCAGGTGGTAGTCGCTTCCCAGACGACGGTCTCGCTGCCGTCGTTTTCCGTTCTGACGATCTTATGGAAGAACTTCGGGGTCTCCTTCGCCATTTCCTGCGGATCGAGGGCTCCGGTATATACAGTCAGGTCGTCGTCGCGGAATGTCTGGTGTATCCATGACACGTCGATTTCCGCGACTTTATAGTCGTCCCGGAAGCCAACGGGAAGGGAATCCAGCATCCATCCAATATAGGATATGTTGTTCACATGGTGGTTGTAGTCGGTATCGAGGTATTTGATCTGTGGCTTGCAGGAACAGATGTCCCCGGCTTGGGCGTCGTCATACGAAATTCTGCGGCCCAATGCGGGATCGAAAAAATAGTCGCCGCCAACGGCTGGAGAACCGATGCGGTCGGTGATCTCCTGTGGACGGCATGGGCGGAAATTGTGCTGGATGTCCAGTACCGCCCACCAGGATATCGCTTCCAGAATGGGCTTGCCCGTTTCATCCTTGATTCGCGTTCCACGGGGGAAATGGAGCTTGTATCCCGGCTGCGCCCAGGTTTCAAGCGACAACCGTTCCGGCCACGGGGTGTATCGATGGATATTCATCCGTGTTCTGGTGACCACCCAGGTCTTGCCCTCTTCGTTGAGCTTCGGAATGCTGCATCCTTTGAGCGCGGCATGGTGTCCTGCGGCCTCCTGGAGTATCTGGAAATAGAATTCCAACCGGGCGTGGTAATGCGCGTCGGTATTGTAGGTATAGGTCGTGAAATCCGATTCATACACATTGTCGTCGTTGATTCTGAACATGGGGCCTCCTGATTCAGTCTTTATTGAGCGTCCGCCTGTTTTTCCGCCCGCCGGTAGAACCTCAGCAGACTCCTGCCGTAGGTCCGCTCATCATGGAACGTCAGTCCTCCGATTTCTCCAGGCCATCCCGCTTTCTCTTCCGCGGGATAGTGGATGATGAACAAGCCGCCGGGTGTGACGATACCCGAAGCGTCTATGGACTGTGCGAGGGCGACCTTTCCATCCATGGGGAACGGCGGGTCGGCGTAGACTATGTCGTATTGTATTTTCGCGGTCGGGATAAAGCGGTTCACATTCATCATGAATACCTGTATCTGCGACTCGACGAAGCTGATGTTCTTTGCTATCACCTGTTTCTTCCCGCGGTCCATCTCCACAAGATGTACGGGCTCCGCGCCCCTCGACGCTGCCTCGATTCCGACGCAGCCGCTGCCGGAGAACAGGTCGAGGAAGGAACAGCCCTCCAGATTGCCGAGGATTGAGAACAACGATTCCCTCATGCGGTCCATGGCGGGCCTGATGACGCCGGGCGGACACTGTATGATGCGTCCTCGGTAGATTCCCCCTGTTATCCTCATGGAACATTTCCCCTTCGTATATCTGTTTTCAGTACTCCTGACTCTCCTCCGCTATAGGAAGGAAAAACACGGGAGCCGGATGTGTTTCTGTCACTTTTTGGATAAACTGTCAAATATAGATGATACGGAAAGTCGGGGAAATATGCAACCTGATGTCCCGCTAGGTCTGCCGCCGACAGTCATTGTTCGAATGACGCCGGGGTTTTCAGTATTTCCGTCAAGGACGGTATCAGACTATGGATAGGGAAGGGGCGCGCCGTCTAACCTGCCCTTGTGGTAATCTTTTTAAATATTTTTTTAAAAGTGGTATAAAAATTAGTTGCGCTGTGTATTCTTATGGATTAGTATGGCGAATGACAAGGGGAGAAGCCATGTTCTCTGCTCGGCGACAAGTCGATCGGCAGGTTCGTTCTTGCTGTCGTGGGACTGGGACGGAACTGTGGGACAGGGCCGGTGGAGACGCTGTTGGCTGTCCCGAGCCGGTGGTACAGCGGGCGTACAGGGCATCGTCCTGCGTTGTATGTTGCGCGAAGCTCTCTGCCGGCATGGAGCTTGGGATTGCGGCATCCGTACTATCTCGCAGGAAATTGCCGGAGCGTCGATGGCCGGTTCGTTTTCGTTTAGGCGATAAGGACGGAGTTCATATATAGGGATGCGGAACATGCGGAGACGAGGGCTGGAGTCGAAGCCGCGTACGGATAGGGAGGACGTCATGATTACCAAAAATATCCTCTGTTATGGGGATTCCAATACCTTTGGAAGGATTCCCGGAAAAATAGGTCCCGGAAGATATGAAAGGAGCGAACGATGGCCGGGACTTCTTCAGGATTTTCTTGGGGAGGAATACCATGTGGTCGAGGAGGGGCTCGGGGGCAGGACGACGGTCATTAATGACGCTGTCGAAGGCCGCATGAGCGGACTGGACTACCTGAAACCGTGCCTTCTGTCCCATTCGCCGCTTGATCTTGTGGTTTTTCAGCTTGGGACCAACGACCTGAAGGATAGATATGCGATGACTCCCATCGACATCGCGCTGGGGATGGAACGCTTGGTCGATGTGGTGAATGCCACCGCATGCGGAAGAAACGGAGAAACGCCGCGGGTTCTGATTATTACACCTCCCCCGATTATCGATGTCGGGCATGTCAAGTTCAAGATGATGTTCTCCCAGGGATTTTCAAAAAGCCTTGAGCTTGGCGGCTGTTTCAAGCATATCGCAGAAAGATATGGCAATGTCGATGTGATGGATATATCTGGCCAGGTACGTCCTAGTGAAAAGGACGGCATCCATTTCGAAGCCGGAGAGCATCGGGCCATCGCCATGATTTTGGCCGGACGGATCAAGGGACTCATAGGATGAACAAGACCGACGAAGAACTGCTCGTCCTTTTCCTGGAGCATGTGAAGCGGGAAGGACTTGTCGTGAACTACGTCCAGATTACCAGGGAAGGAAAGCTTTCCGCCGAGTACTGCCGGATCGGCAAGACAAGGCTTCAGACCTGGTCCCTTGCGAAAGGCGTAGTCTCCTGCGCGGCGGGAATCGCCGTCGATGAAGGTTTGGTCGCTCTGGATGAAAAAATTGCGGACATCTTTCCGGAATATCTTCCGAAAGAGCCGAGCGAACTGCTCAGACGAATTACGATCGACAACCTGCTCACCATGTCGTGCGGACTTGAGAAGCCTCTCTTTTTCGGCGACGACCCCGAGAAATACCGGGCAAAGGACTGGATACGGACGTTTTTCTCCGCTCCGTTCGCCTATGAACCCGGAACGCATTGGCAATACAGCAATTTCAATACCTACATGGTCAGCTGCGCGATAGAACGGAGAGCCGGTTGCAATCTGCTTGAATATCTCAGGAACCGGCTGTTTGAACCAATAGGGATAGGCAACCCCGAATGGACGCTCTGCCCCATGGGACATGTGTATGCGGCGAACGGACTGTATCTCACCATCGACGAGCTTTCCGCTTTCGGCCGGTTGATCCTCAACCAGGGAACGTTCGACGGCAGGGATATCGTCCCTTCTGCTTATATGAAGAAAGCGACCTCCAGATTGATCGACAATTCATGCCTGAGGACCGAGGACAACAAGGCTTATAGCGGATATGGGTACGGATACCAGTTCCTGATGAATCCGAACGACGGCTTCAGGAGCGAAGGCAAGTTCGGCCAGTTCTGTATCGCCGTACCCAGGAGCGGCACGGTCGTCGCCGTTATGTCGCTTGATGACAAAGCCTATAGGATAGGGACGCTTTTGTTTGAAGATATCATCGGCAGTCTGTGAATACGAAAGGAGTATGTGATATGGCAAAAACAAATCTGATTTGGATCATGGCGGATCAACTCCGCGCCGATATGATTGGGTGCAACGGAGATCCCAATGTGCTGACCCCTCATATTGACGCGCTCGCCGCGGAAGGCTTCAATTTTTGCAGGGCGTTGAGTACGAATCCGCTTTGTTGCCCGGCGCGCGGTAGCATGCTTACCAGCATCTATCCCAACAAATGCACGTTGGGACATGAATACAGGATGCCGACCGATCAGAAGACGATAGCGAATGTCCTGAACGAACAAGGATACCATACGGCGTGGATAGGTAAATGGCATTTGGACGGTTGGCATGAGAAGGTGTCCCGTGCCGCGTTCAAGGTGGTGCCTCCGGAACGCCGGGGCGGTTTCTCATATTGGATGGGATACGAGAACAACAATAGTCAGTATGACTGTTACGTACACGGCGGCGGGGAAGGATACGGGGAGACTCCGCCGACATTGCTGGACGGCTATGAGACTGACCGCCTTACGGACATATTCATCGACCACATCAGCACGATTCCCGAGGACAAGCCCTTTTTCGCGGTTCTTTCCGTCCAGCCGCCTCATAATCCGTATGTCGCTCCCGAACGCAACCGTAGGCTCAAGCCGGAAGACCTGAAGCTCAGGCCGAACATGCTTCCTGAGATTCCGCCGTATCTCGATTTCGTGAATTACAACAGGAAGAACCTCGCGAACGCATATTCGATGATCGAGAATTACGATGAGAATATCGGGAGAATCGTGGATTTCCTCAAGGAACGGGGACTATATGACAATACCGTGATCATGTTTTTCTCCGATCATGGCGATACCCATGGTTCGCATGGGCAGCAGAGAAAGACGAATCCGCTCGAAGAATCCATCCGTGTGCCGTTCATAGTCGGCGGCAAGCGTATCGCGGATGATCCAGCGTTCATAGGCGCGAAATCCGAATTGCTGCTTTCAAGCGTCGATGTAGCCCCTACATCGCTTGGGTTGCTTGGAATCACTCCTCCGCGTGAATGGGAAGGGTGCGACTATTCCGTAGCGTGCAAAAGGAATACGACGGATTTTTCATATCCTACATCCGCCTATATCCAGAGCATCATACCGGAACATCATCCCCACAGCGTCGAGCTTCCTTGGAGAGGCGTCGTCACGACCGACGGATGGAAATACGTCTGTCTTGAGGGTATGCCATGGATGTTGTACAACCTCAATGAAGATCCCTATGAACTGAGGAACATGGCGTTCTGCGGTGTCGCGAAGGAACAACGGGCGCGTTTGAGCTTGATCCTCTCCGATTGGATCCGTCGCACGGGCGACACGTTCAGACTGCCGGAAATCGATTCCAAGAATGATCTTGTGGAAAACGCCAGGGATGTTTTCGGCTACCCGGAATATCCGGAGGATTGAGTGTTTCAATTTTAAGGATATACGGATATAATTACTATGAATTGCCAGAATTATCAGAATTACCGGAGTCCGCCATATGTCCGAGACCACATCCGTCATTGAGCAGTATACCGCGATGGAGCTGAAGCATATAAATCTCCAGAATATCTACAACTACCTGTACAAGGCGGGGGAGGCGACGAGGCTCAAGATTTCTGCCCATACAGGGTTGAGTCTACCTACGGTCGCCTCCAATATTTCCGACTTGGAACGACGTGGACTGGTGACCGACGTAGGGGAGCAGAAATCCACCGGAGGACGCCGCGCCCGCGCCTACAGGTGCAACAATATGGCGCGTCTGGCCATCGGCGTGGAGATTCTCAAGGAAGAGGTTCAGATCGTAGCGATCGACCTGTATGGAAAGATCGTCAAGGAAGACAGCAGCCTGACGCAGTTTTCCAATACCGAGGACTATTTCCAACGGTTCGGAAATAGGATCAACAGCTTCATCGATGCTTTGGAGTTCCCTGTGGAACGACTCCTAGGGGTAGGGATAGCTCTCCAAGGCCTGGTCTCCGAGGATGGAGAGACGGTCGTCTATTCTGAGATCCTCAGATGTACTGGAACCAAAAGGGAACGGTTCCAGCAGTACATCAAGATTCCCTGCATCCTGATCCATGATACCGAGGCGGCGGCCCGCGCTGAAATCTGGAATGACCTTGATATCTCGAACGCCATCTATTTTGCGTTGAACAGGAACTTCGGGGGAACGCTGATTCTCAACGGGCGCGTACACGGTACGGCGAAATGGAGCAATTCCGTCATAGAGCATATGTGCCTTGATCCCCATGGGCCGTTGTGCTATTGCGGCAAGCACGGTTGCATAGAAGCCTTCTGTTCCGTCAACCGTCTCATGGAGAACGCGAAGATGGGGCTTCCTGAGTTCTTCGACGCCGCCCACAACGGTGAACCGCGGTGTGTGAAGATATGGAAGGAGTATCTGAAATATCTGGCTCTGGCCATGGAGAACATCCGTATGGTGGTCAGCTGTGATTTCATCATAGGCGGCTATCTCGTGCAGTACATGAACCAGGATGATTTCGATGAGCTTTCGGCGCTTGTGCGCGAACAGAACTTCATGAACGATTCGAACTTTATCATGCGTTCGAGCCGTTTCGGCGACAAATCCCCCAAGCTTGGCGCTGGCATCCTCTATATCGACCGTTTCCTTGCGAAGCTATAGCGGTTTTCTACTCGCGGCGTTTTGAGTCGACAAGTTTTTAAAATGTTTTTAAAATGTCGTTTCGTAATTGCTCCAGGTGTGGTAGACTTGATGGAGGGACGTACTCATATGCCGGAACGGGGAGGAAGCTCCCCCGCTTGAGGCATCGTTTCTTATATTTCACATGGCAAGGAGTTCCTTATGCGCAGATTGATGGAAAAAGTCTATGATATCGCGGTGATTGGTGGTGGGCCGGGCGGAATACCAGCCGCTATCGCGGCGGCCCGTCGTGGCAAGAAGGTCATTCTTGTTGAGCGGAACGCCTTTCTTGGAGGGGCGGCGGCCAGCGGGCTCGGAATACTCGGCTATCTGGACCGCGGAGGGGACGCTGCCTTGGGAGGAATCGCGCAGGAGCTTGTCGACAGGCTTGTCCTGATGCACGACGCTTTGGGCCATGACCGCTGTCCCGTACATAATTCTATAAGCGCAATCTCGCCCGAGGCCTTCAAGATAGTGGCGGTCGAGCTGTGCCGCGAAGCTGGAGTCGATGTCTTTTTCAATCAGGAGCTTTTCGACGTCGGGGTCGAGGCCGGCCGTGTGGTCCAGGTTTCCGTCTACGGGAAATGCACGGAGACGAGGATTCGCGCCAAGGTATTCATCGACGCCACAGGCGATGGGGATCTCGCGTATATGGCGGGAGCCGAGTTTCATCCGGGGCAGGACGGGACCGGTCTGATGCAGCCTGCGACGCTCATGTTTACCGTGACCAACTATGATCTCGGCAGGTTCCTCGTTTGGGCGGAACGTAACCCGTCTGAATACGGAATCAAAGAGGATTACACCGAAGGGTATGCTCCGGAGTTCTTCAGAAGGACTCCGAGCCACTGCTTCATTGGATTGACCGAGACGATCAAGAAGGCCCGGGCCGCCGGGGATTTCGATATTCCTCGAAACCAGTGGATATATATCACTACGCCTACCGAGGGGTGCCTTGCGATCAATACGTCAAGGATCATCGACATAGACGCTTCCGATTCCCAGCAGCTTTCAGACGGCCTGGTTCTGGGGTACAGCCAGGTGCATCAGCTCGTTCGGTTCATGAACAAGTATGTACCGGGCTTTGAGAATTGCAGGCTTTCGACAATCGCTCCAAACCTGGGCGTCCGTGAGACAAGGCATTTCAAAGGAGTCTACACTCTTACGAAGGCGGAAATGTATTCCGATTATGTCCGGCGGAACGCTGTCGCACAAAGCGCCTACAACATCGATATCCATAGCGGGAACTCCAGCCATATCGACCTTACCCCCGTGGTCAAGCCATTTGGAATTCCCTACGGCTGTCTTGTCCCGAAGCGCATGGACGGCCTGCTGCTCAGTGGAAGGACGATCAGCGTCGATACCGAGACGTATGCCTCCGCACGGGTCATGGGGCCGTGCATCGCGGTGGGGGAGGCTTGCGGAGAAGCCGCTGCGATGGCGATCGACGGCAACGTGGAAGTACGTGACATCGATGTCCAGCGGCTTCGAGACCAGCTGCGGGAAAATGGAAATCTGTTCTGAAAACGATGCGACGTATGATCGACGCAATTGGTTTCGGGGATTTCCCTATGGGTTTTGCCTCCGTCCGAAAAGAGTCTGACGGATATCCCGCTTTGGCCGGCCCTTCCGAAGGGGAGGGCGGCTGGCTTGCCCTGCGGTTCTGCGGTGTGCCCTAGGTTGCCGCAAGAGGCCGTCGCAAGAGGATTGCGGGTGGTTCTGGAGTTGGACTTGCATATATCGCGATAGGGATGGAGGGGCTGTTATCTACCTACCGATTACGGCCGCCGGCTGCCTGCGGGCTTGTTTTGACACGGAACTGTGACGAACCGCGGGTGAGGAAATTTCCTCACCCGCGTCCTTTTGTATGACGAATACCTCCAGCTCGGCTGGAGGTTCCGGAAAGCTTAAGCTTTGCACAGGAAAAAGGAATCTCCTATGATTGAGGCGCGACTGCCAGGAAGCACCGAAAATCAAAGGAGATTCAAA
>JAEXDQ010000028.1 GCA_023401595.1 Spirochaetota bacterium | reverse complement strand
TTTATTGAGGTATGTCGGATATCTCCGCATCCATCGCAAACTCCGATTACACAATCACCGGTTCCCGTTCTCCGTCAAGAACAGAATAGCACATCGTTTTCCCAACTACGGACATACTACTTTTTTTATATTTTTCTTTGTTGTGATTATTTGATAATAGCAATCAGATACATAAGCAGGTTGGCTGACGATAAAAACACAACAAGGAAAAGGCATTGGAAACGATGCGGAGTATCGTGAAATGTATTCCGCCCCCATCACCTTTTCGACGGTTTCTTCCTGAGTTTCAGTTCGATTCCCCGTTCCTTCGCTTTTTCCTGAATCAATCGCGCAGAAACGGCCGCCCTGTCCTTTATCGGCGGCTCTTCTTCCGAAACGGCGAGTTCGGCGGCGATTCCGTCCATTACGACTTTGATATCTTCCAGATCGAGAAGGTTGACCGCCTGACAGAACAGGGTCTTCTTACGGCCGTCATTGTATTCGTCCAGCAACCGATGTAGGATTCCGGCCTTTTCATCAAGCTCGGCGCGATAGGCGTCCATGCCGTATTCCTTCGCTTTCTCAAGGTCCCTTGTTCGATTGCGACATGAAATGAACGAATCGTATTCTTCGGCCTTTCCGTACCTGCCGCATGGAAAGTCCTTGCATTGGAAACAATACTCAATTTCACCGTGTTGACGGCTGCAACGTGCGATGGCGCACGGTTGATTGCCCGGCCCTCCGCCGCAGCCGGGACAATGACCACCCAGATGCATCTGGCAAAGGGCGCAGTTCAGACCGCAGAGGGAGAACATCGGATATGTCCTGTCGAATCCTTTCATGGCGGCGTCTCCGGGAATCTCCGTCAGGAGAATACTGTCCGCAGATAATCGTTGAGGCTGTCTCCCTCGAACATCAGCCGGTATAATGCCTGGACCATTGGGAAACGTTCGGCGACCTGCCGCTCGCGGGTGAGTTCACCCATCAGCTTAATCGTCCTGTACCCCTCGATCACCGTACTGGAACCGTTCTGGTCGCAGGAGAACCCCTTGCCCATCAGCATGCCCAGGGTTCTGTTCCGGGAGAGGTCGTTCAGCGAAGTCAGTCCGAGATCGCCGAGCCCGCAATAGCCGAAGATCGTCGTCTGTTCGCATCTGAACAGCTTGAGGAACCGGCGCATCTCGTTCACGGCCTTGGTGTAGACCATGAAGTCGACGTTGGGCGAATTGTATCTGCCGGATACGAGGCCGATGGCGATCGCGTACATGTTCTTCAGCACGCTCATCAGCTCTACTCCTCGTATGTCCTTCGTGTAATCGAGATAGATACCGGTATCGGGCAGTACCCGCCGTTTGAAATCCTCAAAATCCTCCTCCCGACCTCCGAACGTGAAGGATGAGGGAAAACCGTTGATCACCTCTATGGCGAAGGTCGGTCCCTTCATGCTGGCCGTCCGTTCAAACGGAATCTTTTCCGTAATGAACGCCCCATCGTCGCTCATTCCCTTGGCGAGGTTGATGACCATGCAGTCGGGTTTCGTCATAGGGCGGATCTCTTCACTGAACGGGACTATGGCTTTGGACGGAATTACCAGCAGGATGTAATCGGCTTCGGCGAAAATCCCCTTGTCGCCTGTGGCGATGATGGAAGCGTTGAGAAAACGGGTAGGGAAGTACTTCGTATTCTTATGGTTCCGGTTGATGTCCGTCACCACGTCTTCTTCTATCGTGTAGAGAATCACCCTGTTGCGTATGTTCCACGCCAATCTTTCCGCTACGGCGGTACCGAACACCCCCGCTCCCGCTACTACAACTGTATGAGTATCTGATTCTGTCATGATCGTGTCATTCCTCTCTTGTTTTAATCTTTGCGCCTAGCCCTACAAACCGAGGCACATCCGTTCCTGGCCGGGGGATGAAGGAAGCACCATGGTCCGGTGTTCTATCCCCGCCTCCCTGAAAGTCGGCCCGCCGTCACCAACGAAGCCCAGCCTTCTGTAAAAACCCTCGCTCGTCAGTTGCGCATGCAGGTATATTGTCGTCGTTTCATCCTGCGACCGGATAATCCGTACCGCGGCCTCCACCAGCCGTCGGCCATATCCTCTGTCCTGGCAGCCCGGCAGAACGGCGATTCGCTCCAGCTTCACACCCTCTTCCGTCCGCCTATACCGTAATGTACCTACGGGTGATGAGTTTTCCAACAACAACAGATGTCCACAGTGAAATTCCCGTCCATCCCGCTCAATCTCCCGCGGCACTCCCTGCCCGACGATGAACACGACCCTTCTGATTTCCAGACAGTCGGCCACCCTCTTGAGTTCCCCCTCGGTCAGCGCCTGTCGAGGCTTTTGCGGTATATGGATGATGACTGGTGCTGTGGGCATGGGGTTACTATAATCCGCTTCGCCCCTTCAATCAAGAACCGCTCGGCTCATGCCGTCCGGACTGCGTTATGCTCGGGAAGCCGTATTGTCATACTGTCCTCCCTCCCATGCCTTGTCCGACCATCATGCGCCTTCGCGGCGGGCCGCCCGGCCATGTCGCCCGGATTGCGTTATGCTCGGGAAGCCGTATTGTCATACTGTCCTCCCTCCCATGCCTTGCCCGACCATCGTGCGCCTTCGCGGCGGGCCGCCCGGTCATGTCGCTCGGACTGCGTTATGCTCGGGAAGCCGTATTGTCATACTGTCTTCCCTCCCATGCCTTGCCCGCTTGCCAGTCCGCGAGTTTTCTGGCGCGAACGTTTATCGTATCAGCCAGCTGGGAATCGTCCTTCGGGTTGTCGGTACGGCGGTCGTGGACGTTCAGATATGCTCAGCTGTGTTCATCATCCAGATAAACAACAATCCTTGCCGATGTGGAGCCGAGGTTTTTGAAATGATTTATCATATCCGGAATCGCTGAATGAGTTTCTCTGTTCGCCGACCGGTTTTCGGCGTGGGTAAGAGACGCCCGACGGGAATACGGCGAAGCCTTTCTGTACGGTGCGCTTTCCCTGACAATGCTGTGCCGGTTGTTGCTTGATATATTGCGCGGCGGATACTATGAAATAACATGATCCGGCGTGTATGGGCAGCCCTGGGTCTTCCTTTTGGGAGCTGCGTATGGGTTCGTACTTCTCAGATTTCCATTCGTGTTGTATGCTGATATCCTGTCCAGAGAAACAGGGGAGGTGCCATGCCATGGATGTCGTCATAGTCGGAAACGGAATCGCGGGAATTACTGTCGCACAGGAGCTTTCAGCCAGAAAACCTGATATCCATATCACCATCGTTGCTGCGGAGGAGTATCCTTTCTATAGCCGCATCAAGTTGCCTGAAGTCGTCGCCGGGCATATTGAACCAACCGCTACAGTGATGTATCAGAAGGCGTGGTATGAACAGCGGAAGCTTCGGGTTCTGTATTCCACTCAGGCGGTCGCCCTCGACCGGAAGGCGAAAATCGTCGAACTTTCCGATGGCTCCGCTCTACCGTACGATATCCTGGTTCTTGCTACTGGCAGCACTCCCAATTCGCTGCAGGTTTCCGGAGCCGGTCTGGACGGAATTCATGTCCTGCGTACATTGGACGATGCTCAAGCGCTCCGGGCCGACCTGCTTGCCCATGCCGATGAACCCGTAGCTGTGATCGGCGGCGGGTTGCTCGGACTGGAAGCCGCTGTCGGAAGCAGGGCATGCGTCAATGTGCCTGTACAGGTTCTTGAGTTCGCGCCATACCTGCTTTCCCGGCAGCTTGATGAAAAGGCGGCGGTTTTGCTTGCGCGGCATCTTGAGACCTTGGGACTGGAAATCGTCACCTCTGCCGCGACGGTCGAGTTTCTTGCCGGTGATGATGGCAGGGTAGATGGAATCAAGCTGGCTGATGGCCGGACCATCAAGGCGAAGACCGTACTCCAATCGTTGGGGGTGACTCCCGACACCATGTTGGCGAGAGCCAGTGGGCTTGTCGTGGAACGGGGAATCGTAGTGGATGCTCAACTCAGGACTACCGATCCTTGTATTTTTGCCGTAGGGGACTGCGCCGAGTTCGAAAAACGTTGCTGGGGCATCGTACCCGCCGCCTTGGAGCAGGGACAGATAGCCGCGAAAGTAATCGCCGGTGAAAACGCCTCATATGCCAATACCGTGCCCTCGACCATGCTGAAAATCGCCGGTATCGAGGCCGCGAGCCTTGGGAAAATATCCCTGTCTGCCGAGGAACGGGCGTCTGGGCATTGGACGACGGAAAGTCATTGCGTAGGCAACCGCTATGAGAGCTTCATCCTGCAGGACAGTATCCTTAGGGGAGCGATACTGTTCGGCTCGAAGGCCCATATGGGACAGGTGAGGAAGCTCGTCGGACAGCCGATGGATCAGTCCACGTTGGGACAACTGCTCGGCTTCTAGTCAAAGGTGCCGTACAACTGCCTGCAAAGCCATTTGCCCCGTTCCGTCTTGAAGATCCTGTCATAGACGGCTTGGGTGGCGTCCCGCGTATAGTTTCCTTCGTAAATATTCACCAGGAAGTCGGCCTCGACAAGTATTTGGTAGTCGAGGCCTTCAATATCCTTGTATGTGTGATGATGTCCTACCAGGTAGCAGACTCGGTCGATCAATGCCTGTCCATAGCCGATTGAGGCCAGCAGCTTGCTTGCGATTGCAGGGCCTTCCTGTTCCTGAAGCTTTCCGCTGCTGTCTCCGTACTTTTGTTCCGCTATTTTGATTCCGATGTCATGGACGACTGCGGCGACGTCGAGGATTTCCAATATATCCTGATCCAGCTTTTCCGCGTTTCCGATGATGTTCGCAAAAGCACGTACCTTCAGGAAATGCTGGATACGTTTGGGATCCTCCGAATAATATGCGATCATGTTCTCAATCAGCCCGCTGATTTTTTCCATGGCGACCTCCTTCATGTCCTCTGCCTCAGTTCAAAATGGTTCTTCTCAAAATCCAGCAAGCCTTCGTCCTGCATCCGTCCGAGTTCCGTCGTCATGGCGCTCCTGTCTACCGACAGATATTCCGCCAATTGCGTTCTGTTGAAAGGGATCTCAAAGCTCGGGCTTCCGCTTCGCACGGCTTGGGCCGACAGGTAGGACAACAGCTTTTCCCGCGTGGTTCTATTGCTCAGGATTTCTATTTTCTGCGTCAGGAACAATGTCTTTTTTGTGATGATCCGTAGCAGGTTTTGTATCAGCGTAGTATGGTAGGCGCAGGATGACGGGCAGGCCCTGGCGATCTTCTTGCTATCGAAGAACATCACACGTACCGGCTCCATCGCCATGGCGCTTATTTCGAGGGGAGCCCCGGACATGGCGTAGGCTTCTCCGAACAACTCGCCCGGGCGTATATCCGCCATGATGCTTCGGTTCCCCCAGAAATCCTCTTTCACGATATGTACGTCGCCGACCAACACCAGTCCGATAGATGCGGTGCGGCCCCCCGTCCTAAGGATATATTGGTTCTTGTCGTAATCCTTGATCGAGGCGGACAGGCAGGTGACCATCGAATGAATATCGTTTTCAGAGACGCCATGGAACAAGGGACAGCTTGTCAGGATGGGTAGGTAGGGCAGGATTGTTTTCATCTGTTTCCTTTCTCTGTGTTCGTGTTCATCATTATATCATCATGTCTCATCATGGAGCTGATATTCTATATATGTTGTAAAAACAACAGACTCGTCAACTCACAAGGAGTAATATGCAGGTATCGTAGGGAGGAACCTATCAATGAAAAGAAAGATAATCAGGATAGACGAAGAGAGATGCAACGGATGCGGAGCTTGCGCGAAAGCTTGTCATGAAGGCGCTATCGGTATGGTGAACGGCAAGGCGCGGCTACTGCGTGAGGACTACTGCGATGGTCTGGGGGATTGTCTGCCTGCCTGTCCCGCTGGAGCCATCACGTTCGAGGAGCGTGAGGCCGCCGCCTACGATGAACAGGCGGTACAGTCGGCGAAGGCGCGAATCAAGACACAACCGATTCCCTTCAGCTGCCCTGGTATGAACAACAAGCGGATCGTCCATGAGCAAAGCCCCGCCTCCAATGCCGTGGACGAAATTTCTAGCGAACTGTCCCAATGGCCTGTACAGATCAAGTTGGCCAACGTGAACGCGTCATATTTCAAGGGCGCCCACCTGTTGGTCGCGGCGGACTGTACCGCCTATGCCTACGGGGATTTCCACAGGAAATTCATCCGCAACCGGGTTACGCTGATCGGCTGTCCCAAGCTGGACTCAGGTGACTATTCCGAAAAACTGACGGACATCATCAAGAACAACGACATCAAGAACGTCACTATCGTCAGGATGGAGGTTCCCTGTTGCGGCGGCATCGAACAAGCGGTGAAGACGGCATTGCAGGCCAGCGGAAAATTCATCCCATGGCGCGTCGTTGTCATTTCAACCGACGGCCAGATTTTTGAGTGACTCTTAAGTTTTAGGGGTAGCCCTACGTTAGCCCAGGGGTAGCCCTACGGTAGCCCAGGGGTAGCCCTACGGTAGCCACAAAGCGATGTCGACCTTGCAACCGGCACCCTTGCTACCTGCCTTCGACCCCAGAGCGCGACCACCGATTGACCCTAGATTGAGCCTAGAGTGACCACCGGTTGAGCCTAGAGTGACCCTAGATTGACCCTTTCTCGATCCGGCGGATGTAGTAGAGCCTGGAACCGAAATCGCCCAACACGCGGGTCTGGGCGTCGAATCCGGTACCGCCGAATTGTTGGCTGAGGCGTATGCCTCCATAGGCCAGCATGTCCCCAGGGACAAAGTAATGCTCAATTTCGCTATCAAGTGAATATTTTTGGCTTACAAGCTGCTGGATAAAGCCATCGTTCTTCATCTTGACCGGGCTGTTTCGGTTGATCAGATCGCCGAACGTCTTGATGCTTACCTTCTGCTTGCGGGGGATTACCTCATAATCATAGGAAGGATTCGCGACAGGGACCTTGAGAATGTCGCAACCGGGATTCGGCTGATTGAGCTTCTGCGCCCAGAGAACCAGCATCTCGCTCCGATCCGGTGTCGCGGCCACCCAGATGACTTCGTTTGAATCTCCCGAAGCGGAAACGATTCTGAAGAATTCCCCATACTGTAAAATCGTCCGGTGGGCCTTGTAGAACGCTATCTGTTCCTTCACCGCTTCCTTCTGCTGATCATCGAGGCGGGTGATATCCAGTTCATACCCCAGAACCCCGAACGCCGCGACGTTGAATCGGCTTTCGATATCGCTTTTCCGGAGGGTTTGATGATTCGGCGACGCCGAGACGTGGGCGCCCATGGTGGAGAGCGGGTAGCCGCAGCTCGTCCCTTCCTGGATATACATCCTGCACAGGACGTCGGTATTGTCGCTGGTCCATGTCTGCGGCATGAAACAGAGCATGCCCAGATCGAACCGATTACCTCCTGATGCGCAGGATTCAAACAACATGTCGGGGAACAGCTTCGTCAATTTCTCCAGCACGTCGTACAGTCCCAGCACATACCTATGGAGGAATTCCCCATGGTTGCGGATCTCCCGGTTGTGGCTGAACAAGTCGCTGAACACCCGGTTCATGTCCCATTTCACATAATCGACTCTCGCCAGATGCCATATATCGGACAAAGCCGCCACCAGATAGCTGCGGACATCCTCCCTTGTCAGGTCCAGGATGAACTGGTTTCTTCCTGGCGATGGCGTCCGGCCCGGAATCGCTATCATCCATTCAGGATGGGCTCGGTACAAATCGCTTTCGATACTGATCATTTCCGGCTCCACCCAGAGACCGAACAGCAGGCCCATCCGATGTATCTTCTTGGACAAGTCGGCGATTCCGGAAGGCAGCTTCTTCGTGTTGACCGTCCAGTCTCCCAGACTTGTCGTATCATCTTCCCGGCTGCCGAACCAACCATCGTCGAGAACGAACAACTCCGCTCCGAGATCTGCGGCCTCCTGTGCGAGGTCGAGTAACTTTGATTCTGAGAAGTTGAAATAGGTTGCTTCCCAATTGTTGACCAGCACCGGCCTCAGCCTGTTCTTCCAGATACCACTGACCACATGCTCGTTGACGAACCTGTGGAAATGCCTGCTTGCGCCGTTGAGCCCCTCGGCGGAGTAGGTAAGGACCGCCTCCGGCGTCTGGAACCGTTCGTTGCTGTTCAGCTTCCAACAGAATGTCGCGGGATTGATACCAGTCATCAACCGGACCTTGCCGTAGGGGGAAGTCTCCACCAATTCCCGATGGTTGCCGCTGTAGATCAGATTGCAACCGATGCATTCTCCCCTCGATTCTGAGGTTGATGGCCTACGGAGGAACACGCAGCTGTTGTGGACGGCGCTACTGACACCCGTCTTGCTGTCGTTGACCATGATTCCCGGAGTAAGCGGCCGCTCATTGCGGTACCGTTCACGTGCCCAGGTGCCGTCGAAAGTGACGAAGTTCCAGTCGCTTTCCGGTAGATCGAGCTGGAGGCTGGCCAGGTTCCTGATTGTCACGATATCCGAACCATCGTTGTAGAGAGTTGCGCGACGGGTTATGACATCGCAATCTTCAAAAATCGTATAAATGAGCTGGAGCCGTAGCGGCAATAGCTTTTCTTTGAGGACCACCTCCAACGTCGTGCAGGTTTCCTTCGTCCCGTAGGAGGCGGGGATGCCGGAAAACGTCCTCGGCTTGCCGGGGATGATCCGGTGTTCCTTATAGAGGAAGTCACAGGTCTGCAGACCCGCGCCGTATTCAATGACTATGGAGCTTTCCCGGTAGTCGCCCTTTCCCGGCGACGAGCATTCCATGCATAGGTTATCAAGGAACAAAGTGGGATGAAGGCTGTCATAAGCAGTCCCGTTGCCGATCGGCAAGGTATGCTTGTCCGTCAAAGCGTCGATGGAGGATGTGTCGCGCAATCTTCGTCCATAGTAAAGATGTTCAAGGTGACCTGTTTCCTCGACTCTGAAAAGGTAGGTCGTCATGCGGGTGTCTAGGGTAAAGACCTTGTTCTGCTCTTGTATCATATACGATTCCTCCTACAAACCCCGTCCCGGCTTTCACCCTGTACTATCGACAGTATGGACGCTTCGCTGTGCGTGCCCCGGCCGTTTCCTTGCCGTCTGGGAAAAATAGACACAGCACCGCAGTACCGGAATAAAATTCGGCATGTATATCTGTTCTATGCAAATTCGATTCCCATCCACCTTTACAGGTCAATGGATATCTGATACCAAGTATACTGTGGTCTGGTGGATTTGACAGCATCTTAATGCAAAAAAATACCGGAGCGGGTGCAAAAGGCGGAAAACCTATGAACGCCTGCAGTTCCGGCAGGAGGAATGCGGCCCATGGATATACGTCGGGTACCCCTTTGGGAAGGGCGAAGCGCGGCTGTTCTTACCAACGACCTGATACGGGTGGTGATCGAAGACCAAGGCGCCATGGTGTTGGAGCTGAGTACTGAGCTTCCGTCGGGAGGTCGTGTCAACGCCCATGCTATCCCTTGGTTCCGGGGAACCGGAACGTCCGTCTACAGCGATGAAAACAGCGATTTCTGGCGCAATAATTCATTGTTGTATCAGAAGGCAGGAAGCTATTTCTGTTTTCCTAATTTCGGTGACGCCTGTCAGGATGGCCCCGTCTTTCATGAAATGGACGGTTATTCCGCCAACGGCTATTGGATGGTGGAACGGTACGGGACTGATTCAACCTTCAACGGCGCTTGGATGTTGTCCTCGCTGGTCAGCCGTGAAGCAGGAAATCGATGGAATGTCCAAAAAGTGGATATGCTGTTGCCGGGACATCCTGTTTTGTACACCAGTTGCACCATACGCAATGACGGTGATTCTCCGTTGACCGCGAATATCGCCTGGCGCAACACCCTCGGGGCTCCGTTCCTTGAGTCGGGCTGTCTGCTCAATTCCTCCGCTGAACGATGGATGACCACCAACCAGTCGTTGAACGGTATCTATGGACGTATCGCCGACGGCATCCAGTTCGATGATCTTCGCAAGGCGCCGTTGAAAAGCGGAGGCACGGTCGATCTGACCCAGGTTTCCGGCATGACCGGGAGTACGGACCTGATCGCCGGAGTGGTTCCTTCCTCCTCACGCCTTGGCTGGAACAGCGTAATCAATCCCCGGCAGCAGCTTCTCTACTTCACGTTCTTTCCCGGACCCGCGGTGTTGGAGGAAGGGGACGTTCCCCTGTATTTCAACTATTTCCTCATGGATTACGGCGGGCGGCAGCTCTCTCCTTGGGCGCTGTATGACGGGGGAACCAGTCAGGTATTCAATCTGGGGTGTGGCTCCGGTACCTCTTTCATGGAAGAGGGGGTGGTTCGTTCTGTACAACAGGAAACGTTGATGGGGTGCCCGACGACAATCTCTCTGGCGCCAGGGGAGACGAAGACCGTCTGGTACGGAAGCGCCCTCGTCCCGTATGAGAATCCCCGAATCGGTGGCAATTTCTATTCTGTGGAGCAGGTCGTCGAGGGAATTATCGTCAAACGGACGAAATCATGGGCGTTCATCCCCGCCGACAGTACCTTCCATTGCCTGAAGACACTTGCCAAGACGCTTTTGGAGGCGGATTCCTGACAATGATGAATAGCTTCCCCAGCTGGACAGGATGGAAAAAGCTCGCTATTGTGCAGTGGCGGAAGTCGCCGTCGCGACCTCTCGTCGATGTCCTTACGAGGAAATGATGAAATGCAAACCCATAAGATATTGATTTTTCCGGCCATCGTTCTGTCGATGTTGGTTTCCATACTGTTCCTCTCCTGTTCCCGCGGGGACGCCTTTTCCGAGGGTTCGTCCTCCGGCGTGGTTGTTCCAGACGTAACCGCTTCCAGCGCAGTCGGTTCCGACGTAGCCGCCTCCGGCATAGTAGCTTCCGGGGACTCCATTTCCGGTATGACCGCTTCCGACGTCCGCTATTCATTTTCCGATGCGCTGGGGCGTGAAGTCGCGCTGAACGGACGGCCTCGCCGCGTGGTTTCGTTGCTGGGTTCCTATGCCGAAACCTGGTTGCTCGCAGGCGGTGAACTGGTGGGCGTTACCGACGACGTGATTTCGGAACGACATCTGGACGTCCCCGACGGCACGATCATCATCGGGACGGTAAAGCATCCGAATCTGGAGAAGCTGCTGGAGCTTGACCCCGACTTCGTGTTACTGTCCCCCGATGTCCAGGGGCATGTCGCGGCAGCACGTATCCTGGAACAGGCGAAAATCCCCTGTGCGTATTTCAAGGTGGAGCAATTCGACGACTATCTGCGGATGCTGGGCGTCTGCACCGATATTACCGGACGCAAGGATCTGTATGAACGCCATGGACTGGCGGTCCAGCGCCGGATTGAAGCTATCTTGGACAAAGCCTTGGTCACCGCGGAAAGCTCTTCTGACACCGGGCGGAAACCGACGGTACTGTTCGTCCGGGCTTTGTCGGGAAAGGCGAAAGCGAAGGCCGACGACAACATGACCTGCCGGATGCTGGAGGACCTCGGGACGGACAACATCGCCAAACGGCATGCGTCCCTGCTCGATGAGCTGACACTGGAAGCGATCATCGCCGAAGACCCCGACTATATTTTCGTCGTGCCGATGGGGGACGCCGACAAAGCCTTGAAGTCGATGCATGACATTTTTGAACTGAATCCCGCATGGGCCGGCCTGAGCGCGGTCAAGGAGGGGAGGTACGTGGTGCTTCCCAAGGACCTGTTCCATTACAAGCCGAACGCCCGTTGGGCGGAAAGCTATGAATACCTGGCGGGAATCATCTATGGATAGGAATGATGGAATTCCGATGATGAGGATGATGTCCGTACTGCTCTGTTCCCTCGCGTTGGTCGTTGTACTCGCTATCGCTAGCGTCTGCATCGGCGCCGCGGGTATCAGCCTCCAACGGCTATGGGATGTGCTGTCGGGCAGGGATACCGCTTCAAGCGCATACCGGATTGTCATGTACGTCAGGCTGCCGAGGACATTGGCAGCCGTGTCGGCAGGTATGGCGCTCGCCGTGGCGGGAGTCATCCTTCAGGTGGTACTCAACAACCCGCTCGCCGGTCCGAACATCATCGGGGTGAACGCCGGGGCGGGGCTGGCTACCATGCTCTTGACCGCATTTTTTCCCGCATATCTGCGGTACGCGCCGGTGGCAGCCTTCGTCGGCTCCTTTGTGGCGGTGACGCTCGTCTACGGACTGGCTCGCAGGACGGGAGCCTCCCGCATGACCATCGTGCTTGCCGGCGTCGCGGTTTCAAGCCTGCTGTCGGCCTGTACCGACGCCGTCATCACCCTCGTTCCCGACGCCCAGTTCGGACGGATGGATTTTCTGATTGGCTCTTTCAGTTCGGTGACGATGGAACAGGTGCGGTTCGCCGCGGGATATGTCCTTGTCGGGTACGTCGCGGCCCTGCTTTTCAGCTACGACATGAATGTGCTCGCCCTTGGCGATGACGCGGCCCGTTCCCTCGGACTGCGGGTGAAGGGCTGCCGTCTGGCGCTGCTCGCGGTCGCCGCGTTGCTGGCGGGAAGCGCTATCAGCGTCTGCGGCCTGATCGGTTTCGTCGGTCTGGTCGTCCCCCATATCGCAAGGTTGCTCGTCGGCCATGACAACCGATACCTCGTCCCTGTTTCCGCTACGCTCGGCGCGGCGGCTACATTGGCTTGCGACATGCTTGCGAGGACCCTGTTCGCACCGTATGAACTGCCGGTGGGAATCGTCCTCTCCTTTCTCGGAAGCCCGTTCTTCCTCTACCTGCTGGTCAGTCGGAAAAGGAGGTCGGTCCTTGCTTGAGCTGTTGTCCTTGTCCGCAGGCTATGACGGCCATGCGGTGCTGTTCGATCTGGATATCACCTTCGAGCCTGGAACCGTCACGGCGATCATAGGCCGCAACGGTTGCGGGAAATCGACTTTGTTGAAGACCGCCTGCGGCTTGCTTCCCCCATTTGGTGGTTTTGTTCGTGCCGACGGTAGAGCTGCGGCTTCCTTCGACCCGAAGGAATGGGCGCGGCTCGTGTCCGTCCTCCCCCAGTCGAGGCTAGTTCCCTCCATCCTCGTATCGACTCTGGTCATGCACGGGCGTTTCCCGTACCTCGGCTTCTCCCGTAAGGCCGGGCCGCGGGACAAGGAGAAGGTGGACTCCGCCATGCGCCGCATGGGGGTGTGGGAGTTCCGTCACAAGAACATGGATACGCTCAGCGGAGGGGAGCGGCAGAAGGTCTATCTCGCCATGCTGCTGGCTCAGGACGCCAGGTATGTGTTTCTCGACGAACCTGCGACCTTCCTCGACATCCACTACCGGTTGGAGATCCTTCGCTTGATGCGCGAGCTGCGCGATGAAGGACGTTGCGTGGTGGCGGTGATGCACGAGCTTTCCCATGCGCTGTCGGTTTCCGACAAGGTCTGCCTATTGGACGGGGGGCGGATAGTCCTGTACGACAATCCGCAGGCCGTCTACGCCTCGGGTGAAATCGAACGATGCTTCCATGTCCGGTCGAAGCCCGCCGAGACCGAGGACGGAACCGCGTACCTGTTTTATTGAAGCCTACTGCTGAAGCGAAAACCTGATCGGATAGCGCATCCTGACGGCGACATCGTTTCCGTCGAGCGAGCCTGGTTTTCCTGTAAGGTTCTTAAAGGCGTTTATCGCAGCCTGCGCCATGCCGTACCCTGGATCCTCCATGACTTCGACACGGTCTATGGTCCCCTCTGCGGATATCCACAGTTCCAGCAAGACCACCCCTTCCTTCCCAAGCCTTCGCGCCGTAGTCGGGTAGACGATGCGTCGCCGGAGCTGTTCCAACGGGAACTGCGGGGCTACGGTAGCGCTTTCGACGTCGATATACTGGGTGACGGTCGTCTGCGGCTGTTCGACGGTGGTCGCTGCCATCGTTTCTTGTCGTGGAGCCACAGGGGCTTGCGAGGGCGGCGTCGATATTCTCGGTTCCTCCGGTTTTTCCAGGGGAGTTTTCTCCTGGGGCGTTTCCGGCTCTCTTGCCCATTCGATATGGGGCGTTTCCCGCGGCAGTACCGAGGAATCGGCAGGCTTTGTCTGTTCGATGACTTCCCGGACCTGTGGAACCTGAACCGTTTCCGCTTGTTCCCTGGGCGCGGGGGATGGATACTCTAGGAACTCTACGGTCGCCGTGGTTTTCCGTGCCGCCGCAATTGTCTCCGGTACTGCCGCCGTCGGTTCCGGCAGCGCTTCCGTTGGATACGGGTCTTTTGCAGTCTTCTGGGAATCAGGCTCTTCGGAAGACCTCAGTACTATCGGAGCGTCGAGCGGGGCGGCTTCCGAAACCCGTTCCTTCAACCGTACCAGGAATTCCGTCTGGAATGTCCGCAGGTCCGGCAACGGCGTACTTTGCGGTGGTTGTTCCTCCGTGGACTGTTCCGGTACCGGTTCCGGTACCTGTTCCGGTTTGGACTCTTTCAGCTCCGGTTCCGGTTGCATCTCCTGTTCCAGTGGCGTTTGGGTTTGCCGTGCGTCGGGATTCCGTATGTCCGTTGGTTCCGTAGTCGTTTCCGTGACCGGTTCAGGGGTCGTCTCCGGTTCAAGCGTCCGTTCATCCGGTTGACGGGAAGCGCTTTCCTCCGGTATTTCTTCGACCGGCGCTCCGGCTGAAATGCTCGGGGCGGTGGGCAACAGCTGGATGCTGATCCGCTGTTCGGTCGTTCTGGCGGAGCTGCTCCACGGCACTTCGATGAAGGCGAACGCACAAGCGTAGCATCCGCAGGTTCCGAGAATGGTCAGCCAGAGCAGTAGATTCTTCATACCGTTCCCTCCGGCTGTATGTCCACTGCGAAGCCGACCTGTGTAATGCCCGCCTGTTGCAATAGCTCGATCACTGGTGCGATGTTCTCAAAGCGGGTTTCTTTATCTGCGGTAAGCACAACGCTGTGATCTGGTGCCATCGTCGCTAGGTGAGACAATCGATCGGCGCACTGCTGGTACGTCAACGGCCCCGCTTCATCGAGCAACCGCCCATCCTTCGTGACGTACAGGCGCAGGGACTGCTGCCCATTGATGAATCCTCCCCGTTGCTCAACCGGCGGTTCCACCAAGGCCGGCGTCCTGAAACCGGTGACGGCCATGACAAGGAAGAACAACAGCAGCAGGAACGCGATATCGGTCATGGCGGTAGCGTTTTTTCTTGTCCTCCTACGTTTCATGCGCCCTCCTCCATGAACACGGAGATTCCCTGTTCTTCGCAAAGGGCGAGCAGAGGCGTGACTTGCCGCCAGGCCGCCGCCGGATCTATGACGAGATACAAGGCTCTGTCCTTCGACGGTTCCTGTTGGAATCTCGTTTGCAGAAGTTCTCTGGATGCAAGCTCCCCCTCGTTGGTCAACCATGTGCCGTCTGCTTGGATATGGATGATGACGGGGGGCGGCGTCGCTTCGGAGGCGGCGGCCTGCATGCCGTCGTTCAAATCCGTAGTAAGCTCCCGGATGGTCGTGGAGCCCGCCAGCAGAATGAAGAAGATGATCAGGAGGAAGGCTAGGTCGCTCAGATACGAGCTGTTGTCCTGTTGCCCGCGCCGTCGCATCAGCTGAGTCTCACCGTCGCTTCTACAGCCGCCAGCGCATGTTCCTGTTCAAGCTCGTAGGTATCGATGAACTGGCGGAAAATGTGGGCGGCGATGGTCGCCGCGACTGCGATGATCAGACCGAACGCGGTTGTGAACAACGCTTCGTAGAGCCCCGCCGCCACAAGCTGCAGCTGGACGGTGTTCGCTTCGGCTATCGATTTGAACGCCGAGATCATTCCGGTCACCGTTCCAAGGAAACCGAGGATGGGCGCTACCGAGGAGATCATGTCAAGGTAGGAGAGGGGACGCTCTAATCTTGCGACGGCTTCCTCCCCACGGATGCGGGCCATTCCCATCGCCCGGGCGCAGCCCCCTTGGCAATCCAATGCGGTGGAGACCGCTTCTCCCCAGAGGTTCTCAGGCTCCTCACAGAATCTGATAGCCTCCTCCTTGCCTTGCGTCTTGTAGATGTCCAGCGCGGCCTTCGCCCCTTGTCCGGGCCGCAGATCGGAGCGTATCAGCAGAATCGTCCGTTCGACGATGATGACCGTGACGGCGACAAGGAGTACGAGAAGCGGCCACATTACCGGGCCTCCCAGCATGAACAGCGAGAACAACGATATCGACTCCTGCATTCTCCGTACCTCCGTCTTATTCAAACCTGCCTTCCGGCTATCCTGTAATGAGTGAAAAAAGAAGGGTGACGCCGGACCGTCTTTCTGGATAGCCCGGACGCACCCCTTTTCTATATAAGCCGTTTTCGGCCAATCGTCTAGTCGGGAACCCTCTTGGACTCCACTAGAACCTCGCGCTTCCGCCGATACGGATTTTCGTGCCGGGCATCGGGTAACCGGTGTATAGCTCGTAGCGGGTGTTCAGCATGTTGTCCACCGCGATATAGACGCCGTAGTTCTCCCCGATCCTGAAATTGGCGATCATGTCCATCAGGAACACCGCTTTCGCATATCCGCTCTTGCCGAGATACTGTCCGGTCAGCGTGATGTCTCCGACTCCGTAGTCGTAGGAAGCCGAGAACTTGACGGTATGCATGCGGACGTTTGCTACCCGGACGTCAGACTCGAAGGTTTTGCCGTTGGAAAGATCCCAGCTGTAGTTCAGCAGATAGGAACCTGCGAATTTCAGGCCGTCGGCGGGTCTGACGATAAGCTGCTGTTCCGTACCGGTGAAGAACGTATGGGAAATGTTCTGGGGGATGTACGAGGTGTCGTTGGCGATCTGGTCGAATATATTCTTGACGAACGCGGAGCCCTCGTAGGAGATGAAGTCGATGCCGTAACCGACGACGAGCTCTCCCGATACGGCTTTTTCCGGCTTCAAGCTGGGGTTGCTGTAGCTGGGCCAATAGAGTTGGCTGAAGCTAGGATTCGTCTTCGCATACGACACGTTCGCCGACAACTGGAGGTTCTCCACCGGAATTCCCACGATACCCAAGGATGCGGTCGGCGTGAATCCGAAATCGTTGTTCCAGCCGATACGGGCCATGGGATGGAACGACAACGCCCCGTCCAGCAGATAGACGCTTCCGTTCGTGTAGAAGCTCGGACTGTATCTCGCATGCTTGCCCACGTCGGTACTGTCAACGTAGTCCCAGTCGAAGGCGAGCCCCGTGGACATGTTCGCCATGTCGCCGAAGTTCCATGTCGCATCCACGCTCGATTGCGTCTGATGCTTGTTATGGGTTGAGTCCGAATACCCATGGTAGAAGGTCTGGTTGTAGACATAGCCGTTCTTGATACCGATATCGAGCAGACCGTCCATCAGTCCCTTTTGGGCGTAGCCGAGGGTGAATATGGTGAGGATATCGTTCTGATAGTCGGTTTCCGACGCATAGCTCAGGCTGCCTGGCAATCCGATATGCTGGTAGCTGGTCGTATTGCCGAATGTCAGCTCGCTCTTGTCCGTCAGCGCATAGGAGAGGTTCGCTCCGCCATGGATGTTCCACATTTTCGCATTGGTCCGCAAACGGATGGTGTCATACTTGGGATCGGGTATTGTAGTGGGCACATATGTCGGTGGCGGGTAACTGGTTATCATTTCCTGTGAATACCGATACGTATAGTTGTTCTGCGCCATCTGGCCGCCAAGGTTGGCGCTGACGGAGAGCTTGTCGAATACGTTCGCATAGGAGATGTCGGCTTTCTGTGAATCCACCAGCCCCAGCCAGTTGAGCTTTTCCTCATCCGCGTCCGTCCGGTATTTTTCCGGCAGGAAGCTTCCGTTCTCAAAGGTGACTGTAAAGGGCTTGTCCGTCGTCCGTCCCTTTTTTGTGGAAATGTACACCATTCCGCCGATCGCATTGGCGTTGCCGGAGGAACCGGTTCCCGACCTGACGATCTCCACATGGTCGATGGCGGAGACGGGAACCAGCGACAAGTCGAAATTCCCGTCGTGGGCGCTGTTCATCCGTACCCCGTCTACATAGATGTCCACCTGGGCGCTGCTCGAACCCCTGACCTGTACGTTCTGCAAAGCTCCCAGCGCACCGTAGGAACTGAACCCGGTCCCCAACGCTTCGCTAATCAGCCCGGCCGTACTCGCCGGTTGCATACGTTCGATGTCTTCAGCGGTAATGACCGATACCGTCGACGCCGTATTTCGCTGTGATTCATACAGAGCCTGTCCGGTGACTACCAGCTCTCCCGCCGTTCCGAAATTCGCATAGTCCGCCGCGGAGACTGCCGTCATGGACAGGATCAGCAACAGGACCAAAGAGAAGACTCCCCGCTTCTTCATGTGGGCCTCCTGAGAAGTGTATTGCCGTTCTCTTGGAATAGGGATCATAGGGGTTGGACCGTCTCAGAATAGTGCGGGAATCCACCCATCATCCCCACAAAAGCGTTCAAGACAAAGACATCGACGTTCCGACAATCGCCGGCCCTATTCCACGAGGATACAACCTGGAAACGTCTCCTGGCTTCCGATTCGTCTTACTGCCGGACCTTCTCATCCTTGGGCTTGGACAATGGTTCTTTCCGGGGTCATCGTCGGTTACAGTGGCGGGTCCGCTGAAGATTCACACTTCATTCCGTTTTTCCAGGCCCAGCGCAAACATGGTAACCTTTCACCGGAGGTTGGTCAATCGCTCAGTATTGATCGCCTGCTTTCCTGATGCAGTTCCTTGATGAACTGCGATGGATACTGTCCTATGGTTCGGAAGAACACCGTGGAGAAATACAACGGCCCGAAGCCTACGGAAGCCGCGATTTCCTTGACAAGGAGCGACGGGGAGGCTTTCATCATCGCCGCCGCGGTATCAATCCTGTAGGAAAGAAGATATTTCTTGAAAGTCCTGCCGGCATGCATCCTGAACAATTTGGAGAGGTACGGCTGGCTGATTCCAAAATGGACGGCGACCTCCGACAGGATACAGTCAGTCCGCACGTCCCTATGATGGGAGGGCTGTACATTTTCGGTTTCCGTGTCGTTGCTGGCGGCATATCCCATTGATATGTCCTGGCGTATCGATATGGGCGGCAGGGTTCAACGTAAAAGCCGCCTTCCGACATACGGACGCACCGCACGCCTGCAATAGGTCGGAGTAGCCGGCGCAAAAGGGCCCTATGCAGGAATCTGGGGGATGAAGAGAAGAGAAAAAGTCAATAAGAAAGAAAAGGTATAGAAAAAAGGGAATGGAACTCTACTATTGTCAAGTTACCAAACAACAACAAAGAGAGGACCATTCCCATGAACGAATCTATCAGCATCGAGCACAAAATCCAATACATCAGCGTAACAAGAGAACCAACAGTCAAAAGCTCAAGCAGAGGGAAAGCAGTACTGGTTACAGAAGGAAAGTGTACAAAAGACCTTCCACGGGTATGCCCGATCTGTGGAGGGGTGTTGGATATTCATGACCGGCAAAAAGTATACATACAGGATTATGAGATTCTGGGTCATGTAAGCATACTTGGAGTAAAGTATTGTAGATGCAAGTGCAGGATGTGTGGAAGGAAGCAATCACAGGAACTGCCATTTCGTTCACGGCATCACATGATGACAAGGCGCTTGGAGGTTCGGGTACACAGGCGCTTGAATCAAGGAGCGACATTGATAGCGACGGCTATCAGTCTTGGAATACACCCGAGTATTGTAAAAGAGATTGACAAGCGACGGTTACAAGGGATGGAGGTCTTGTCCCGTCCTCCAAGAACGAGGAACATAGGCATCGATGAATTTCTTCTGCACAAAGGCCGTCATTACGCCACGGTGGTAGTGGATATTGACAGAGCCAGTGTAATCTTCCTGGAAAAAGGCAAGAAGAAAGAACAAGCGGAGCACTTCATATCAAAGATGGGCAAGGAATGGATGAGCGAAGTGCAGGCGGTATCAATGGACATGAACGCCCAGTATGACAGTGCTTTCAGACAACATGCACCCCATGTGAAGATAGTCTATGACAGGTTCCATATGGTAAAGATGTACAATGACTTGGTACTCACGGCCATAAGGAGAAGACTTCAAGGCGAGTGCATAGAGAAAGAAGACAAACGAGGTTATGAACTCCTGAAAGGTTCAAGGTTTCTGGTCCTGACTTCACCCAAGCGTCTTCATGAAAAGGAAATGGCAGCGAGAGACAACGACAGGTTCCTAAATGAGAACCATGCGAGAAAAGGTCTATCCTTTCCTCCTGGGGCTAGACTTCGCAGGATTGGAACTGAGAACAAGCTTCATGATCTGCTTGCAGCCAACTCTGACTTGAGTGTGGCCTACACTCTACTGGATCAATTCAATTATGCCTATGATGTCACCTCTGAAGACATCATGTCAAAAGGTCTTCAACAATGGTATCGGCTTGCAAACCAGAGCAAGGTCCCGGAAATCCTTGAATTTGTCAATACCATCAAATCCCACGAAGATGGTCTGATTAACAG
>JAEXDQ010000054.1 GCA_023401595.1 Spirochaetota bacterium | reverse complement strand
AAGGGGCCAAAGGCGCCGCTTCCGGTACCTCCGCCCTCGCCCCCGCCATCGGTGGGGACGCCCGGCCATCCTACCAGACCCCGCCGCGCCTGTCAACCCCTCCGGGCCTCCAGGCGCCCCGCGATCCCACCGGGACTCCCGCCCCGGCTGATAGCCGAACAAGGAGGGATACTACACTCGAAATCCCTTTTTGTCCACAGTTTTTTAACATATTTTTCAAAAAGTTTATTATATTAAACGCAATTTTTTCTATCCTAATGAAATACCGTCAGCGTGTTTTTTCGGCGATATCGGCCAAACCGGTATTCGGATTCCCATCATTCTTTTTCCGTACATTTGAAGCGGTTTGTTGCTCCGAGATTCCATTGATGGTATTCTATAGTCAGGTGGAGAGTCGTCGTCCATTGAGGCGACGGAGATTGCCTATAAAAAGTCCGTTCTTGGAGAACGTTGAAATCCACATGGAAACGATGGGGAGGGAATTTCATGCAAAGTCCGAACATCCGTCAGGCGTCAGGTTCCGATATGCCGTATTTCTATAATATATGTCTCAGAACCGGCTTGTCCGGCCTTGACGCCACGGAAGCGTTCAACGATCCGTTGATGCTGGGACACTATTACGCGGCGCCATATCTTTGGAAAGACCCTTCCCTTTGTTTCGTCGCGACGGACGACGACGGCATACCTTGCGGGTACATCGTCGGCACCGACGATACGGAAACGTTCAACGACTGGCTCAATGAATACTGGCTGCCGCCGTTGCGCAGACAGTACCAGCAGGAATACAAGGCGAAAAGCGACCACGAGCAGGGACTTTGCGACCGCATCAGGAAAGGGCCCGGCGCCGGAGTCTGGGAGCATGTCGGCTACCCGGCTCACCTGCATATAGACCTTCTGCCCACGCTCCAAGGGAAAGGGCTGGGAAAAGCGCTGATGCAGACCTGGCTGGAACGTATCTCCGTAAAAGGGGTGTCCGGAGTACACCTCGGCGTCGATGGCAGGAATACCCATGCGTTCGGCTTCTATGAACGGATGGGATTCACAATCCTAGAACGCCCGGAATGGGGAGCGGTCTACGGAATGAAAATCGAGCGGAATCCACGAAACGGGGCTCGTACGGAAAAACCCGCGGAACTTGAACAAGGCCCCGCTCCAGAAATCGGAAAAACCCAAGCCTGAAGACGGGGCGATAGCTCAGATGCCTCTACGCACATCAAAAACGGCACAACCGGTTCCCACGGAACCTAAGAAACATTCTTGCCGTTTTCTCGCAGGTCGGAGATTTCATCGTCGGCGTCCCGACCCCATTTGATTCCTAAGAAATCGAGATCGCTCGCCAAACGGGTAATGGCGTTGGCCAATCTGGCGACCTTGTGGGCGTCGGCCGCAGGATCAAGCCGTGCGGCGGCGTCCTCCATCCGTTTGACGACGGAGTCGAGATCCGCCCTGCCCTTCTCCAGCAATGCGAAAGCCTCCTGAACCACCTTCGTCTGGGCGGAAGTAAAAGGAACCGGCTCCGCGGCAGGCAGGACCTCCCCCAAGAGATTGAAGCTCTCCATTGGAGAAGGGGCGTAGGCGTTCACAGCGAGCTGCTTGCCGATGAATCCCGCGAACCATGTGGCGACTTCCGCTTCTCCATGGACGATGAATACTTCCTCGGGCTTCTTCTTGAACGCAGCGAGCCATCGAACCAACCCGTCCTGGTCGGCATGTCCGCTGATTCCCTCCAGCTTGCGGATTTCGGCGCGAACATCGATTTGTTCCCCAAAGATCGTAACATGCCGCGCCCCGTCGAGAATCGAACGCCCCAACGTTCCGCCGGCCTGATAACCGGTGAATACGACGGTGCATTCCGGCCGCCAGAGATTATGCTTCAGATGATGCTTGATTCGGCCGGCTTCACACATGCCGCTGGAAGAAATGATCACAGCGGGTTCTTTCCTGAAGTTCAAGGCTTTCGAATCCTCGGCGTCGGTGATAGTGACCAACGAAGGGAACAGGATAGGATTGACCCCCTGCCTGACCAGCTCCATCGCCTCATCATCATAATAGCCTTCGACATTCCCCGCGAAGACATTGGTGGCCTTTACCGACAACGGACTATCGACGAAAACGGGAATATCCTTGATCTCCGGTATCAAGCGGTGCGCGATGATCGTCCTGATCAGATAGAGTATCTCCTGTGTCCGTCCGACGGCGAAGGACGGGATGATTACATTGCCCCCCCTGGCGAACGTCGTTCGGATGATCTCGGCCAGTTCCTTGGCGCGAACCTCGGTAGGTACGTTATGACTGCCCTCAGGGGCTCCTTCCGGTTTGGTATGGAGTCGGTTTCCATAGGTAGATTCCATCACCACGAAATCGGCGGAATCGAGGTATGCCGGATCCTTGACGATAGGTTGGTCAAAATTGCCGATATCGCCGCTGAATACGAGCTTCTTCTTTTCCCCGCCCTCTTCCAGCCAGACTTCTATGGACGAAGAACCGAGAAGATGTCCGGCGTCGACGAAACGGGCCCTGACGCCAGGGGCGACATCGAGAACCTTGTCGTAGTCGCAACCGACGAACAAATCCATCGACCTAGTGGCGTCATCAACGGTATACAACGGTTCCACCGGTCTCTTTCCCGCCCGGACCTGCTTGCGGCTCTTCCACTCCGCTTCCATCTCCTGGATATGACCGCTGTCCGCCAGCATGATGGAACAGAGATCCACCGTCGCGGCCGTACAGTATATAGTCCCCCTGAACCCTTCCTTATACAACAGGGGAATCCGCCCGCTGTGGTCTATATGGGCGTGCGTCAGCAGAACATAGTCGATCTGCGCGGGGCTGAACGGAAAATCCATACCACTGTCTTTTTCATCGCTTCCCTGGGGAAGACCGCAATCAATCAAAATTGTAGCACCTGCGCACCGGACCATGGTACAGCTACCCGTGACATGCCGAGCGGCACCGAAGAAGGTTATCTCCATCTATACTCCTCCATATAGATATAGGATACTTCCGAGCATCATGCGAAGCAAGGGAAAATCTATCAGAAACCATGGTAAGACATCGACAAATAGAGCAAACTCTAAAGAGTACCAAGATTTAATTGACAATGGTTGAAGTTGAGAAATACCCTAAACACAGAGACGGTATCCTAGGAAATCGAAGCATCATTTTACACAAGTGTTTTTTCGTGCATTTTCAATACCCAAGAGGATGAAAAAGTACAAGTCCTGTAAAACAAAGATGCGAAGGCTACTGCGCTCAGCTTTCATGCTCGTGCAATGGAGGTTGGTGTCCAGACTGCGTATGGAGGTGTCCAGGCTGAGAGTCGTCACTTGTAATGCAAGGATCTTGGAGCTTGTAGAAAAAGGAGAACACGGAAGTGAAACATCGCTTTATTCCCGCGGGTCTAGTATTGATGATGGCTTTGTCATCAATTTGGGCCAAAGGTATCGAAATACAGTCAGACATTCAGCTTTTTACGATGGAATCCAAAATGGAACAATGGACACTGCTTCCCGTGGCATTTTGCCAATCCATTGTAAAAGCATCCCAAAGGAATTCGCTTTTTGACAGGAGGAAACCCAGCACCAGCATCATTGGTTTTTTGTTGGAAGAAACGAACGATCCAGATCCAGACAGAATCGCTCTGATTAGTTCGTATACAGATGAACAAATCGACGGCTTGATCGCAAGTTTTTTTTCATTTGGTTCAGCCATATCGCAAGAAAAAGATGGCACAGGTCTTCCAAGTACACTCACAGAACTAGTATCAATACTCGAAGATATGACAATTTCTATCACACTTCGAGGAAAAAGCTTTATCACTGATGAGGAACTGCAGTTTCTCATGGATTTGTTCCCAAATGGTTGGGATCTGGCTTCCGGCTATTATGAGAACTATCGGCATTGCGCTAGGGCTTTGACAAAATTCATTCGAAATAAAGGATCTATCCCAAAGTCATTTCAACTCACAAAAGGAAGAAATTATCATGCGGGACATCAAGCAAAAAAGCTTTAATCGACCCTAAATGCGAGCCGCAACCCCTCAAAAGCACCTCTATCGCTCGGACGATTGCCGATAAATTGCCTCATTGCGCAAATGATGGTATGCTGATTTCCGTGCAGAACACGCACTGGAGGAATGTCATGGATGCGAACAGGACAAGAATCAAAGAGATGAGCATCGCCCGCACGATGGCGGCGTTGGAAAAGAATAACATGGACGCGGCGTATCTTCCGCTGGCATCGGATGTGGCGCCGACTCTCAAAACCTTGCTCATGAAGAACGACAAGGTCGCCGTGGGCGGCTCCATGACCTTGTTCGAAGCCGGTGTCATGGAATTGCTGAGAAACGGCGACTACCGTTTCATCGACAGATATGCACCGGGGCTCGACGCACAGCAGATACGACGGATATACCTCGACAGTTTCGATACGGACGTATATCTGACAAGCGCGAACGCGATCACCGAACATGGAGAGCTGTATTGCGTGGACGGTAACGGCAACAGGGTCGCGGCGATGATCTATGGACCGAAAAAAGTCGTCGTCATCGCCGGTTGGCAGAAAATAGTCCCCGACCTCGCCGCCGCGGTAGTCCGGGAAAAGATGGTCGCAGGCCCGGCGAACGCCGTCAGGCTTGACTGCGATACGTATTGCGAAAAGAACGGCCGTTGCATGTCTCCCGTCTGCGACAGCCGGAACCTGATGGCATTGCCCGCCGGAGCTTGTGAGCACAGCATCTGCTGCGACAGCGTCGTATTCAGCAGACAGCGCCAGAAGGGACGCATCCTCGTCTTGATCGTCGGGGAAGAACTCGGCTACTGAGCCGTAGGCGAAAGTCTTCGCCAAAATGCAACAAGAGCTCCCCGCCGAGGACTAAGGTCTGTTCTCAGGAAACGGAAAGGAGGTTTCGCCACCTCCTTCCGGCAGACCTCCGGCAGGAGCCCGCCCTTTGGCGAAGCTCCTCAGCAACAGTACAAGATAGTGGGCGGCAAACGTCCAAAAACCCATCAGCGCAAAATAGTCGAGATAGAACAACGGCTTTGATTCACCGAAGTCAAGGAACACGAATTCCGAACGCAGGAACATGTACGACAGGAAGTCTCGCCTCACGAACACATACGCCCCATAGATGGCCACCGCAAACCCGATACCAAACAACGTTCTTGAAAGGAGCTTCGAGGAAGACGGCATGTTCAAGCCCCTCTTCACCAGACCGAAGAGCATGCCCCAGTGCAACCCAAGGTGCAGGCTCATCAGTATGAAGCCCCAGTGAGAGCCCAGGATATGGAGCTTCCGGGCCAAGGCCATTCCCCCATCTACAGAAAGAAAAACGAACACATGGTTCGACATCACGACGCCGCTGTACATCTGCGCGAGCATCGCGAGGAACAGGAGGACGACAAGAAACGTCTGGAATATCCTCAACGGGGCGTATTTCCCCGAAAACAGCTTTCCATGCCACCTTGCGTTCAGCAGATGATGCGCGACGAACAGGACGAACATGCCGGCCCCCACCCATTCGTGCGCCACATCGCCCCAAAGATGGTATCCCATCAAAAACATCAACGCCAGCGTCATTGTCACATCGAGCAGAATCCTGCATTCGGCCTTTCTAGTCATCCTTCACCCTTACGATATTTTTCGCCTTATCCCGACGGCTCTCGCCGCCGGGATGATGATCGCCGCCCACCCCAAGTCCTAGCGGTCAGGCTAGTCCGCCGTACTGTTCCGCATCGACCGGTTCGCACCATTCAGTCGAACCGTCCACTCCGGGAACCTCCACCGCAAGATGGGTGAACCAGCTATCCTTCGCCGCTCCGTGCCAGTGCTTCACTCCGGGGGGAATCACCACGACATCGCCGGGATGAAGTTCGCAAGCCGGTTCTCCCCATTGCTGATACCAGCCCCTGCCGTTCGTACAAAGCAGAATCTGCCCACCACCCCCCGACGCCTTGTGGATGTGCCAGTTGTTGCGACAGTCGGGTTCGAAGGTCACATTGGCAATGACGACGCCTTCGGTCGTCAGCAAATTGAGATAGCTCCGTCCGATGAAGTATTTTGCGAAAGCATCGTTCGGAGCGCCCATCGGAAATACCGTTTCCTGTTTCATTTCATCCATATATACCATCCTGAATAAAAATCCCATGCTTCATCGTCCAAGAATCATATGGCCGCTCTGCCGAGACTTTTTTACCATTACAAGTCAATCAGTCCAGATTTCCTTCGCCATGCGGAAAGCCGCCCATGCCTTGGGCCATCCGCTGTAGAACGCAAGCTGCGTCAGAACCTCCGCGATCTCCGTCCTGGTGATTCCGTTCTCCTTCGCCTTCCTCAGATGGAATTCCAACGAAGAATCGAGAATGCCTCCGGTCATCAACGATGTGACCGTAATCAAGCTACGGTCCCGGGGAGAAAGAAGCGATTCCCGCGACCAGACTTCGCCGAACAACACGTCGTCGTTCAACTGTGCGAATTTTGGGGCGAAATCCCCAAGCGCATCCCGACCTGCAGTTACTTTCCCTTCACTCACGCCATACCTCCAGATTCCGGCTCACAGGCCGGTCAATCGTTCCTGTTCTTCAGGATATCGTTCCCCGACAATCTGTATTTCATCCAGACGTCTTCGGATTTCTTCGAGTTCCTCCGATGAGAAATTGATTTCCGTCCCTCCGAGGTTTTCCTCGAGCCGTGACAGCTTCTTCGTCCCCGGTATGGGTACGATCCAAGGCTTCTGGGCGAGCAACCACCCCAAGGCGACTCTTGCGGGCGTCGTCTCCTTATGGTCGGCAAGCTCGGAAACATAGTTCGCCAACGACATGTTGCTGGCGAGGTTGCCTGGGCTGAACCGGGGAATCCTGCTTCGGAAATCGGTCGGGTCGAACCTCGTATCCTTGGAGAACCGTCCGGTAAGCATCGCCTTGCCCAACGGACTGAACGGTACGAACCCTATCCCAAGCTCTTCCAGAACCGGCAGCAACTCGTCCTCCGGCTTGCGATACCACATGGAATATTCACTCTGCACCGCTGAAACGGGACAGACGGCGTGGGCGCGGCGAATTGTGGAGACGCTGGCTTCGGAAAGCCCCCAATGCAGTATCTTCCCCTTTTTCCGAAGAGCCGCCATGGTTTCCGCGACCTCCTCGATCGGCGTCAAGGGATCGACTCGATGCTGGTAGTACAGGTCGATGCGATCGGTACGCAACCGGCGCAGCGAACCTTCGACAGCTCTGCGGATCGTCTCGGAGCGACTGGAAAGAGCTACGGGCCTTCCGGAAGAATCCGACCGGTCGTTTTCAATGTCAAAGCCGAACTTCGTCGCGACAACCACCCGCTCGCGATATGGAGCGAGCGCTTCGCCTATCAGCGTTTCGTTTGCATAGGGGCCATAGACTTCCGCGGTATCGAAGAAAGTCACGCCGAGTTCCACTGCTTTGCGAATGACGGCTATCGCGTCGGCTTTCGGTACATACGGCGGATAGCTTTGGGTGAACCCCATGCAGCCTAACCCTATGGATGACACCTCCGGCCCGTCCGTGCCAAGAAATCTCTTTTTCATACAACCACGACCTCCACTACGCCACAGGCTCAACGGTTTCGGATTCATTCGAGAACTTCCCCCCCCCCGCATCGTCTGGCTTCATCCCGCGCATCCGCATAAGCCGAATAGATTTTCCAGCCGTCACGACGGATGCCCGTCCCTTTCTCATTCGACTCCCAGCCTTCAGCGGGAGAATCCGAGCCCGCCCAACCAACGGGCCACGATATCGCCCGAACGGGAGGCCGAAGAACCGCCGACATGCAGGCCGTCCACGACGTTCGCTTCCGGCTCCAAGGATTTGATTGCCCGGACGGTTCCCGACAACCCGCTGCCGCCGCTGGTGCAGAACGGAGCTACCGTTTTGCCAGAGAGGTCGTACTGGTCGAGGAAGCTATAGATGATCATGGGCATGTCGGCCCACCAGTTCGGATAGCCAAGGAAGATGACGTCATACGCATCGATATCGGCGATCTGGTTCGCTATCGCGGGCCGGGCGTGGTTCCGACGTTCACGTTGGGCAACGTCCAGCAGTTCGTTGTAGTCATCCGTATAAGGCTGCTGCGGAATCAGCTCGAACATATCAGCTCCAGTCCTGCGCTGGATTTCCGTGGCGACGGCCCGGGTGTTCCCGGACCATGAAAAATATACGACCAAAGCGTTCATACCTTCCTCCTGAAGATTCGATGGGTTCCCTATGGAATCATTCCCCAGCCCCACCGCCGAACCGGCGGTTTGCGGTGAATTCTCCACCGCGGCAGTCCCCTCTACGCTGTTTTCCCGTGTTCCGCCTGCGACGCAGATGAACAGCGGAAGCGCCAGCCACAGCAAGGCGAGTATCAATCTTTTCTTCATTTCATCATCCTTTATGCATCTTCATGCATTTGCCTATCACATCGCCCGTGCGCAGATATTCATAAGTGGGCATCTCGAACAGAACCGGTTTGAGCGCATGGTAGTCGATCTTCCCCGTCCCGCTGAGAACGCTCTCCTCGGCATAGACATTCGCGACGCTACAGATGAAGCTCTCAAAACCGACGGTCTCATAGATGTCGTCCAACGTGCATTCCATCGCCACGGGGGCGTCGTCAATGATCGGTGCGCCGGCCTCGCCGAGGTGATAGCCGAACACTTGCGACTTGTCGATTTTCGCACCGCTGACGCACCCGACATAGTCGGCTCTTTCGAGCATGCATTCATCGACGATATTCACGCTCAGAATCTTGCTTTCCCTGATTCCCCGGTTCGTATAATGGGACTTTGAAAGGCTTACCATGATCCGGTCATGGCCGATGATGCCGAGATGTCCCACCAACACCCAGTTCGGCTTGCCATTGACCATGGTTCCGACGACCACAAGCGGCGTCGGATACAACGCGACTGACGAGCCAATGTTTTTCTTCATGCTTTTTTCCCCCTTGTTCCGCCGGTTGACTGCGCCTTGCGGATTTCATGGCGCAGATAGTCCATACGATCCAGCTGAGCCTGCCTGAAATGAATTTCATCCAACGCACCCTCGCGTTTCCTGTCCAGTATGCGCAACCGCTCGGACGCGGTGGCGTCGCCCGACAGGGAAAGTTTCATGTAGTTTTCGACTTCCCCATTGCTGAAACCGATATCATGCAGCGTCATGATCATGCTGAGCCGCTCGATATCCTTGTCGTCGTATTGCCAGGCGCCCATGACGTCCTTCACTGCGTCGCACAATCCCCACTTCTGGTATTCCTGCAATATTTCCACAGGAACGTTGTAACGGTCGCTCGCTTCCTCAATCGTCATATGGCATCATCCTCTTCGCTCATCACCCGTAACGGATAAAAAAATAGGCGTCCCCCCGCGGGAACACCCATATCCTAATCATGAGCGACAGAAATGTCTAATACTTATTTCGTATTATCAGATATGCCTTTAACGCATTCCTTTACATACTCAATGAAGGCGGTTGCGACAGGTGAAAAAATCTGGTTTTTCTTCCATGCGAGAACCGACCCCGCTTCCAGTTTCGGAAACAACGGTATGAATCGCAGATGTTCATATGTGCTGTCCAGTTCCAAACAAAGAACCGCCCCGCCATTGGCCGACGCCATGACCGCGGCGTTGTAGACGAGATTGTAAGACATCATGATTTCAAGCTTGTCGTAAAATTCCCCGAACCAACTGGCAAGTTCGTTTCTCACCAAGGCCCGTTTCGACATCATCAGAGGGACGCCCGCCAAATCTTGGGGCGTCACGCGCTCTTTCAGTGCCAGTTCGGAATCCTCACGCACCAGGACGCCCCAGGTCTCCTTCACAGGCAGCCGCAGGAACTCGTACCGTCCGATATCCACAGGTTCCAGCAACAGGCCGAGGTCCAGCGAACCCCGTTCGATACGATCCTTGATATTGTCGGCGTTACCGCTGTACATGTCGAAATGCACCAACGGATGCGCAATACGAAACGCGCCCAGCAGGCGGACGATGAAGCCGACGCTCCGCAGTTCGCCGCAACCGAGCGTCAGTTCTCCGTTCAGAGGCCCGTCATTCTGAGCAAACTCCCGTTGCGTCTTGTCTGCGAGGGAGACAAGTTCCTGCGCCCGCCGTTTCAGCAGCATCCCGGCGTCGGTGAGGACTATGCTGTGGCTGCTCCGTTCGAATAGCTTGACGCCGAGTTCAGCTTCAAGCTGCATCAACTGCCGTGAGAGCGTAGGTTGGGTGACATGCAACAGCTGGGACGCCCTGGTAATGTTCTCCTCTCTGGCGACCATGAGAAAATAGTTCAAGACGCGAAGCTCCATAGAATCCTCCCCTACCGGTGATGATAGTACGGATTCCATCAGACTTCAACATTCCTTGTCAATAGAAATACCTTTCAGCTATTTCAGTCTTTCATTCCTACCTTTTATGCCGGTCACACCGCCAGATATATATAAAAACCGTCCGGTCGGAGAACTCCGATGGACGGCCTGCATGAAATCCGCACACCACACGATCATTCCATGAACAGCTGGTATACCTGGCCGGCGTTCTTAGACTGCTCCAGCAACCGCCGGAACACCTGGGAACTACAGGTACGGGCGATCGCAGCCAAGGTCTCGACATGCGGCCCTGATTCGCCGACCGGCGCAAGCACAAGGAAAAAAATACGGACGGGTTCTTTGTCCACTGCATCAAAGTCTATGGGAAGTCGGCTGACACCGACCACAAGACGCATCTGCTTCACAGCGTCGGTCTTGGCATGGGGAATCGCGACCCCATGGCCGATGCCGGTGCTGCCAAGCGCCTCCCTGTTCTTCACCGCCTCGATGATGCCGTCGCGCTGCTGTGGCGTCAGATGCTTCGTATCTATCAGCACATCGACCAATTCATCGATCACCGACGCCTTGTCGGTCGAGACGAGCGGGACCTTGATCAACTCTTTATCCAAAATATCTACAAGATTCATATTGTTCCTCCAGTTCTCAGTGGTCTTCGCCTGCGGTCAGGCCTGTTCGAACAAATCCCACACGGATTCATCGTCACGGACGATCAAGGCGGGACAGGGCGCGGTACGCAGCATCCTGTCGCTTTCGCTCATCAGTTCGTCACGCCTGCTGCGGATTTCGGTAATTCCCCCAAGGACAAGCATGTCGACAAGATTCTCCTTGATATAGTTGCGGACTTCGACGTGTACGGTACCGGAGCGCTTCACAGACTTGACCACCAGACCCTTCTGAGCGCCAAGGTGGACTACATGCCTCAGATACCGATCGGCATCGGCCTCAAGATCGGAAAGATATTCCCGTTGTTCGACATCGACGAAAACGCGGGCCTTGACCAATTCGTTGATAGCCCGAGTGTTTACCACATACATCGCCGTCAGCTGAGTCCCTGTCGACTTGGCGAGCATGATGGCATACATCGCGGCCGTCAATGAGCTTTCGGAACCGTCAAGATATACCAGGATGTTGTGAAAAGGCACTGTCATCTCCAATTCTCCTTTCTTGCTCGTATCTTCCCCTGCGGGCGGCGTCGCCACGTCCAATCATGTAGGAATACTACACTCATTCACTTGCTCCTGGCCCGCACGGCAATCTACTTCGCAAAGCCCGCAGACCCTGTCTTCCCCTGCGGGCGGCGTCGCCACGTCCAATCATGTAGGAGTACTACACTCATTCACTTGCTCCTGGCCCGCACGGCAACCTACTTCGCAAAGCCCGCAGACCGGCAGAAAACCGCAGCCAGCGCATTGCGCAACCGACCTGCATGACCGCCACCCGACAATTGTAACAGATGAGAAAACATCCGTCATCAGAAAAACGCCATGGCGACACGGCGTTTTTCCAGAATCGACTAAGGATGTCCTTGCCCGGAAACCGGAGGAATTTCAGCGCCTTGAACATCGCGACGGCCCCGCTTCATGGCTGCGGCGGCATCCGAGACCTCTCTGGCACGCTGCAAACGGTCCTTCACCGTCTTGAGCAGGATGAAGCTTTCGCGTTCAGCTTCCTCAATGCGGCTCTGCGTGTAGGCGAGCGTCGCCTCCGTTTCAGGAATGACGATTTTCTCCAATGCATTGACCTTGCGGATGGTCTTCTTGACCTCACGGGCCAAGCGCATGATCGAGACCTTCAGCTCGGCGAGACGCCCCATCAGCTCCAACGCGTCGCGGTACTTGTCCAACGCGACCTCGGCCAGCAGGCTCGTCCCTTCGGGAGAAAAATACGGCCCATGTTCGCTGAACGTAGTATCGACCTTCGGCAGACGGACACCCATGACCCGCCTTTCGCCGACTTCAATGGAGGTGGAGATATTGACCGCCCCCGAAAGGTTGGCAACCTTGAGACGTCCCATGTGCATGACCGCGTTCTGCAGAGCCCTGGAGGCATCGGCCAAAGCTTCATCGACCCGACTTTGATAATCGACCGCCTGATCCACCAACGTCAGAAGCTCGACGACCAGGATGGAACGCTTCTGGTCAAGCAGTTCATGACCAAGCCTGGCGAACTTCAGATCGTCGGTAAGCTTGAGCAGATTGCTTCGTGTCGGCGCGATACTGGTATTCATTGCCGCACCCTACCCCTGGTAATGGGCCTCGATCTCTTCATCGGTCAAACGTTGCAGCTCCTCCACGGGAAGATGCGACAAGGCCTCCCATCCGAGGTCGAGGGTCTGTTCTATGGAACGGTCTTCGTCGAACGCCTGGCTGACGAACTTCTTCTCAAAGAAATCGCCGAACTCAAGATATTGATGATCCAGCGAAGTCAGCTCCTCTTCGCCGATGACGGAAGCCAGATTGCGGACGTCCTTCACATGGCTGTAGGAGGCGAACAGCTGATTGGACAGATGAGGATGGTCGTCACGGGTCATCCCGTCTCCGATACCATCCTTCATCAGACGGGAAAGCGACGGCAGACAGGCGATCGGCGGATAGATGCCGCGCCCGTTCATGTCGCGGTCGAACACGATCTGCCCCTCGGTGATATACCCTGTAAGGTCGGGAATCGGATGTCCGATATCGTCGTTGGGCATCGTCAATATTGGTAACTGGGTGATGGAACCGGAACGGCCGGTGATTTTGCCGGAACGTTCATACAGCTCGGCGAGGTTTGAATAGAGATAGCCCGGATAGCCCTTCCTGGACGGGATTTCACCGCGTAGCGTCGAAATCTCACGGAGCGATTCGCAGTAGTTCGTCATGTCGGTCATGATCACCAGCACCTGCTTGCCCTTGTCGAAGGCTAGATGCTCGGCCAAAGTCAGCGCCGTCCTCGGTGTGATGGTCCGTTCAATCGACGGATCGTCCGCCAAGGACAGGAACAACGCTACGTTGTCGAGGACTCCGGTCTGCTCGAAGCTGTCTATGAAGTAACGCGCGACATCATACTTGACGCCCATTGCCGCGAACACTATGGCGAAGTCCCCCTTCCCGCCGCGAACCTTCGCCTGGCGGACGATCTGGGCCGCCAGCTGGTTGTGAGGCAGCCCGTTGCCGCTGAAAATCGGCAGCTTCTGCCCCTGAATCAACGTCGTCATGCAATCTATGACGGATACGCCGGTCTGGATGAAATCGCGAGGATATTCACGGGCGGTAGGATTCACGGGAACGCCGTTCACATCGCGTTCCGCATCGGCATGCGGCATCGCCGCACCATCCCGGCTTTGGCCAAGCCCGTTCATGACGCGGCCGAGCATCTGTTCGCTGACGCCAAGAGTCAGCGGCTCGCCCATGAAATGCATCGCGGTACCGGGAAGAGTCAGACCGCTGGTCCCTTCGAACACCTGGACGACGACCACATCGTCGCTGGTATCAAGAACCTGTCCGGAACGGTGTCCGCCGTCAGGGGTGACGACCTCGACCAACTCCCCGTACCCGATCGGGTGGGTATTGCGCATATATACCAGCGGACCGTCGATCCGACTCGCGCCACGGTACTCCCTTCCCGAAAGCAGACGGCGGTCGGCCTGAGCCAGCAATGTATCATTGTCCATCATAGAGACCTCCCAGCTGGGACATCGAACGTTCAAGGCGAAGCTCCAGCTTGTCCAAGGCTTCGGCATCGTCGTTGCTTACGGTAAAACGCATACGGGCGAGTTCCTGGACCACCTTCAACCTACGCACCTTCGCCATGGGAACGCCTTTCGCTATCGCGTCGCTCCCAAGCTCCCAATACCGGAGTATGATCTGCAACATGCGAATCTGCTTGTCGATGGAACAGTAGCGGTCGATCTCATCGAAAGCGTTCTGCTGAAGGAACGCCGTCTTGAACAGGGTACACACTTCCAGAATGAAGTTCTGGCTGTCCGGCAAGGCGTCCGGCCCTACCAGCTTGACGATCTGTTGCAGACGCACTTCCTTCTGCAGCAGCTCCATGATCGCCTGCCGGTTCTCCAGCCACTTGCCGCCGCTGTGGTCGTTCCACCATTGAGCGACCTCGCCCACGTATTCGCTGTAGGAATCAAGCCAGCTGATCGCCGGATAGTGGCGGGCGCTCGCCAACGCGCGGTCCAAGCCCCAGAAACAACGGACGAACCGTTTCGTGTGCTGGGTGACAGGTTCGGAGAAATCGCCGCCGGGAGGGGAAACCGCGCCGATCACGGATACGGAACCGTCCTCGCCTCCGAGCGTCCTCATGTATCCCGCACGTTCATAGAATTCGGCGATGCGGGTCGGCAGATAGGCGGGGAAGCCCTCTTCCGCGGGCATCTCCTCCATACGGCCGCTCAATTCACGCAAGGCTTCGGCCCACCGGCTCGTGGAATCGGCCATGATAGCGACATGATAGCCCTGGTCACGGTAATATTCCGCCATTGTGATACCGGTATAGATGCTCGCCTCGCGGGCGGACACCGGCATGTTGGAGGTATTTGCGATCAAGATCGTACGCTCCATCAGGGAACGACCGGTACGGGGGTCTACCAGGTTCGGAAATTCGCGGAGGACATCGGTCATCTCATTGCCCCGTTCGCCACAGCCGATATAAACGATGATATCGGCGTCGCACCAACGGGCGATCGAGTGCTGGGTCATGGTCTTTCCCGTACCGAAACCGCCGGGAATAGCCACCGTGCCCCCCTTCGCCAATGGAAACAACATGTCGATGACCCTTTGTCCGGTGACAAGGGGCTGCACCAGCGGTTTGCGCTCGGCAACGGGACGGGGAACCCTGATCGGCCAGCGCTGCATCAGACGCACCTGCAAAGCGGAGCCATCGGACAAGGCAAGCACCGCCACGACGTCCTCCACCGTATAGTCACCTTCTTCAACGACGGAAACAACCGCGGCGTCGCCCCCCGCATTTCCCTCCAGCGTGGGAGGCACCATGATCTTGTGCGAGACATGCTCCGTCTCCAGCACAGTTCCCACGGCGGCTCCTGCCGTGACCCTGTCACCGGCCGCCACCACCGGTACGAAATGCCATTTCCTGTTCCTGTCAAGGGACGGACTGCTCAGGCCACGGGTGATGAACACCCCGCCCAGCTTCTGCAACGCCTCCAACGGACGTTGGATACCATCATAGATAGTCCCGATCAGACCGGGGCCGAGTTCCACGGACAACGGCATGCCGCTGCCATATACATTGTCTCCGGGAGCGATACCGGTGGCGTCCTCGTAGACCTGTACCACCGCCTCGTCGCCGGAGAGCTTGACCAGCTCACCGATCAACTGCTGTTCGCCAATACGCACCAATTCCATCATCATGGCGTCGGTAATACCCTTTACCGTGATGACCGGACCATTCACACGCTTGACCTGACCGACTATTCTGCCTTGCATATCCCTTCTTCCACCAATTGCTTGATATCACGGTCGAACCGGCGCAACCGGACATCAACCAGATTGTTGTACGACACCTTTCCATCAAGAGAGGAGACCACCACACCGACAGACTGAGTAGGTCTGGCATCCAAAGAAAGGGATATTTCAGCACCGGTCAACGCCTTGACCTGCTTTTCAGCGCTCCGGAGCATCGCCTCCGTCACGGGAGCTTTCGGAGAGCCGCTGACCTTCGCCTTCGGGAGATCCAGACCGATAGCCGCTTCGGCGACCCAGTCCACCAGTATCCTCTGGAAGGCCTCGGTCTCCGAAAGGGCCTGCAGCTTCTCCCGAACCCGATCCATGATGACATCGTAGCAGACATCCATCCGGCGCAAGGTCGCCTTACGGGAGGCGTTCCGTTTCGTAGACTCCCCTTTCAGCCGCACCTGTTCAAGCCGGAGGGCGTTCGCCTTCCGCTCAATCTGCCGTTCATGTTCCGCCTTGTCCTTGGCCGCGTCGAGCCTTGCCCCCGCGTCCTTTTCCGCTTCGCTGATGATCTTGGTCGCTTTCGCTTCAGCTTCGGCGATGATCCCGTCGAGCAATCGGCTGTCCTGTCCTGCAACGGTCGTCATAACGATACTCCTATGGCGTCATTCACCAACGTACGAAGATCCCGGCTATGCCCGTCCCCACGAGGCGAAGGAATTTCAACGACCAACGGGAACGTCTCCGAGAACAGATACCGGTCGACCGTCTCACGGATCAGGTTCGCGACCTCATCCGTAATGACGATGATGCCGGTCTGGTTGTTCTCCAGAGCTTTGTTCCAGGCGGCGCGGGCTTCCTCCGCGTTCGTAGCGCTCATACCGGATGCACCGACCAGGTTGAACCCCAGTACGGTGTCTTCGTCGCCGATGACGAAATATTCCATCAAGCCTTTCCAAGAATCATCAACGCGGTGATGAATCCGAATACGACGAGTCCTTCCGCCAACGCGATGAAGATCAACGCCTGGCTGGCGATCTCCGGCTTCTCACTGATGGCGCCCATGGCGGCGGAACCGACATTGCTGATGGCGATACCCGCGGAAAGAGCTCCGATGCTGAATGCGATCGCCGCGGAAAGGCAGACCCACATCAGCTGGCTCTTCGCACCGGCGTCGGCGACCTCAGCGGCGGCGTCTGCGGCGAACAACGACGGCGTAAACAGAAAACCGGAAGCGAGCATCAACAATACCGTGATCACCAGAGACAAAGCCACTTTCCTTCTAAAAGCGTATGTGGTCATTTCATAACCCTCCATTGCTATATTATCTTTTCCCAGCGTCGGTTCGTAGCCCTACGGGTTCGTAGGCTATGCCTTTGCCAGTAAAATACTTTGTAAAGAATTCATAATAGTTCAGCCTCAACGACTGGATACCGGCGGACAGCCCCTCCAGGGCGATGACCAACGCATTGCCGACGATCAGCACGACGACACCGCCGACGCTTCCAAGCATGTCAGCCATGTCGGCGAAGGCGACCATGAGACTGACGTGAGCGATTCCCAAGCCGGCCACCCGCATGAACGACAACGTATTGGCGAGGAAGCCGCTGAAAATCTCCAGCAGGTCCACCAGCCATTCCATGACATCGTCCATGATCACCGTACCAAGGGGCTTGGCCTTGCCGCCCTTGCGAACCTCCAGAGCATATCCGATAAAACCCTTGAAAAACAGGAGAACCACGGGAATACCGATTCCCCATTTGAGGAACGGACTGGACGGAAGGCTTCGGTAGCCGCTCGCGACAAACGCGAACCCGGCCCAGACGCCTACTCCGAACAGCCAGCCGCCGACCAGGCCGTTCTTGTCCAGGCACAGCGTGAACCACTGCTTCTTCCGAAACAGGTTGATCCAGTTGAGAACCAGTCCGAGGCTGATCACGGCGATACCGAACTTGATGGTGATACCAAGGATATCGTAGATGCTCTGGATGGAGCCTGACGAGCCGCCCTCTACGACGGCGTGGTAGTTGAACCACAAGGCGGGAAGCCACGGATGGCCGAAATAGGAACCGAACAGCACGCCCCCGACGATGGAGGCGCAACCGAGATAAATCAGGAGGTTGCAGAGGTTGGCGGTAAGCATCCCCTCTTTCCGCAACGGATTCTTCTTGTACAGCCAGGAGCCCAACAGACCGATCAGCAACAGGACCAAGCCCTGTCCTGCGTCGGCGAACATCAACGCGAACATGCACAGGTAGGCGACGGCGACGAACGGCGTCGGATTGATCGTCCCGTATTCGGGAACGCTGTAGTTGTCGACCATCCGTTGAAACGGCTTGAGCAACCGGGGAGAGGCCACCGCTACGGGAACCTGTTCACGAGGAAGACTTCCGGCGTCGGTCCATTCAACCACGCATTGTCCGTCGGAGGCATCCCTGATCGCCGCTTCGACCTGACCAGACATATCCGTAGGAACCCAACCGGAAAACAGTGTCGTATTGCGAGTATATGAGAAATAGGACTGAATCTGGTCGCACAGCTCATGCAGGCGGAGGTTGCACCAGATGTCGGTCAGCTCGACCTTCTTTTGGGCGATCATGTCCACGACCTGCCGTTGCAGACCGTCCCTGTCCTCCAGGACGGAAAGACGATCCTCTTCAAGACGGGCAAGCGCACGCTTCAGGCCCGCTTTCTGGGCGTGGGTATCGGAACTTTCCGTCCAACCGAATTTATCAAGCAGAGGATTGACTCTTGCGGCGTCGCGGCGCAGGGTAAGCACGACCGCAGGTTCATGATCGTTCCCTTCAAGGACGATTCCGCCTATCGGAGCCAACCTCGCCTGGACATCCTTTGCGTCGCCATGCTCGAAAAGACCGACCCGAAGGTCAAGGTACTGCACCTTGCCTTCCTTGATATACCGATCCAGTTCTTCGATGCCGAGCAACTTCTGATTGGACTCTTTCTGACGGTCCTTCAGCTGCAGCAGCGAAGCGGAGAGTTCATCGAGCATCCGGCGGTAACCGTCCATGTCTAAAGCGGTCAGCTTGGAGACATCGAGCGTCTCCACCGCGGGGAGAATCGTATTTCCCTGTCGAAGCACAGCCTCCACACGATGACGGAGATCTTCCATGGCCGCCCTGCTGACCGACGAAGCCCGGGTCGTCAGCTTCGCCATCTGCTGAGGCGGAAGCTGGTCTATCTTCACGAAATCCAGCGCACCGAGTTCAAGCAAGGACTTGACGACTTCTTCCGTATTCCCTTCCAGGACTACCGCGGTGAGCAATTTCATTGGCCTGGTGAACAGGTTCATACCATAACCTCCCTGATGTGATCCTCGTTCCAACCATAATACTTTCCGTTGATCACGGCACGGATCAGCTGATCCTCGTGAATATACATGAAGAAATAAGCCAATACAACGCCTATTGTAAAAGGATATCCGGAAAGTATCTCAAGAAATTCTTTTTTTCTGATCCGCCCCAGGTACTGTTCGATACGCAGCGTCTGGGCGGCTATCACTTCATTCTTACGTTCGATCACCTTGCTGTCGGTACTGTCGGAAAGCGTCTTTTGCTGATTGGCGATCTCATCCGTCTCCTGGGCGAGATCGGCGTATTTCCGTCTGAGCAACAGCGAAGGATTGCGTTCGGCGATATCCATGGCAAGGAAAGCTTCAAGCTCTTTGCTCCGGGCAATCGTTCCGCCAGGAATCAACAGCTTCCGCAGCCGCTCGGAGGAGAGCTTGTGATACCAGCCGAAACGAACCAGCATCAGTACGTTCTTCAAATCCATGTCTACGCCGTAGACGGCTTCAACGGTGGCTCGGTCTCTCTTTGACAGATGCTTGGCCTGATCACACAACCGGCAGAACCAAAGGCGGTCCAAAGCCATTTCCATTTCGAACAGACCGCCGGATACGATTCCATCGAACGAATAATCAGCTAGGACGGAATGGTACGGGGTATCGACGACCGCGTGGACGACCGCATCCCATTGCACGGCGTTCAATATGCCCATCCAATCGATAGGATGCGCGATTACATCCTGAAAGATATAGGCGCTACGATAGCTGATGCTGTGATGCCTGACGATATTGCTGTACCACAACCGGATCGCGTTCTTCAGATTGTCGATTTCAATTTTTTCAAGCAGTACGCGGACGAACGCGGAGGGAGCCCCTTCAAGATACTGGGCGACCTCCTCATACATGGCGACCTCACCCTGCAACAGGACCAGTTCCATCTGCTGGACGTCTCCGGTCCTGTCATACGCTTCGGCCACTGGAGCGAACTGTGTATCCCGCAGGACCTGGACAGCCTCGACGAGCGAACCGGAACGGACCATGTCGTTGATGACATGGTCTTCCAGCATCAGGCCGATACGCGCCCTCAGCTTAGCGTTGATAAAACCGTAACGGGCGGCCGCGCTTTTCATGTACGCAGCCCACTCTTGCCGTGAAGCATGGTGGAACAGACTTTCTCGACGATCCTGTCCGCGACAGATTCAACATCTACCTGGGCCAGCATGGAGTCTGCGGAGTAATCCTCCTTCAGCTGGTCTTCGTAGGACTGGACAGCCTCGGACACGCTGGCTTCAGCGTCGGCGATCGCCTGCCGCCCCTGTTCGCGCTCCGCTTCAACCGCATTCCGAATCATCTCGGAAGCCTGGGCGTCGGCCGAAGCCAAAATATCCCGTGCCGTCTGGTTCGCATCCGCGACAATCCGTTCCGCACGATCCTCGACCGCGAGTATGTCGTTGATGACTTCACTTTGCATATTTTCGCCCCCAACCGATGCGGCAGACCAGAACGGAAGGCGTAAGGAAATACCATCTCACGACCGATTCGCCGCATACTGTCAATATCTTAGACAGTCCCATACTGAACCTTTATTCATGAGATGTCAACAGCTGTAGAAAACAGGGGTGATAAACGTATATAATTTCTTATATTATTAAAAGAAAGACAGAGGCGTCACGATAACTGAAACTCATTATGAACCAAGAAAAAAGCAAGAGGAACCAAGCTATGGCGAATCAAAAAATACATACCGTTCATTGCTGTCAAAATCAGCCCTTCCATCAGACAGAGCCAGAAACCATGGACGGATAGAATTAACCATTGCTTGGTAAATAAATATCAACGCTGGTATCGCCTAGCGACCGGCAACGCTAAGAAAAAGTTAAAATCATTTGCATCCACAACGGACTGACCGTACAGGCGTCCCCGATCCCCGTCAATCTACCGTTTGTCAGGATCAGGGAGCCACCGAGGACTGAGGAACATACTCAATGTCAGCCGACGTCTGACTTTGGCCGGTCACCGCCTCGGCATCCAAGCCGGACGGATTCTCTGCCGGCGAATCGTTGAACGCCGGGAAAATCGTATCCCAGAACGACTGCTCGGCAAGCCGGCGCTCAAGGCGCAGGAATACGACAGAGTCGTACTCGTCGGCGAGCAGGGTTCCGAAGACATCGGTTTCGGCGCTATCGACCGGATTACCCGCCTCGTCAAGCACATGATAGTCGATCAACAACGCCGAATCCCCGACATGATAGTCACTGTAGATCAGAACGTTGGCGTCACTCTTGTCTTGCTCGCTGAACTCAGGGACATCGAACCTGACGGCATACCAGGCGTCTCCGACCTGCAGATCGAAGAGGTATTGTCCCGGCAAAATGTCGGATATGATATACCTCCCCTCCTGGTCGGTGAAGAGGTAGTATTCATCAACAGGGGTCAAGACGGTCAAACCGTCTTCACCTACGCCTATCCGGTACACGGGCGACGAATACTGTACGTAGGGTTCGCCGTCGGCCTTGAACAGGCACCCGCTGACGGTATACGAAGGCTGTACGGTGATCCGAGCGACAAATCCCTGACGGGACCGAGGCGTCATTTCATATACGAACGTACCGCCGCTGCCGAAAAGGGATTCGCTCGAACCAAACACCACGACATTGTTCCTGGTATAGCTGGATATATTGTTGTAGATAGCGGAACCGAGCGCGGTCTTCAACACCGTCGGAGAAGAATCCATGGAACGTCCGACTGAGACAGCCCCTCCCTTCAAGATGCCCATAGGCTTGACCAGTAGGAAATTGTCAGAAATACTCCGGGCCATTCCAAAAACGCCGTCAGCGAAGACCAAGCTGGTGTTCAGCGACAGGCTGGTCACGGACCGGTTGTATGAATTGTAGAACTGCTGCCGTACCGACATCGAATAGAGGTCGCCGATATGAGCCCACGAGAGCAACAGGTTGTGGTTGAGGAGGTTGGAGAAATTGATACCGCTGAGGTTCAGCTGGAGGGTATCGCGTTTTTGAGAACCGGGACGCCAAGAGACGTTGAGCGAGTTACCGGTATTGAAATCAGTATTCGCGGAGACGGAAGCGCTTGACCCGAAGGAGTAGCTGACGCTCAACGACCCTCTGATGACGGGTTTGTCGGGCTGGTACCGCGTCGCCGTGGCGGTCAGGGAACCGGAGACCGACAAGCCCTTCGCAGGACTCATGCCGACGGAAGTGACGATCGACCAATCAGGGGAGAAGGTATCCACCGGCAGGGTGATATTGCTCCCGACGGAAAATCTCAGAAGACTGCCGAGGCGGCCCGAGAACGAAAGGGAACCGGTAAACAGCCCTACCGTAGGTCTTTGATTGGTTTCCGGAGAAACCGAGTAATGGCTATTGGTGTACCCGATGCTTGTATCAATCGAGCCGAACCAAGAGTTGGACGCCGAATATCTATGACTCAGCTTCGTGCTATAGCCAGGGCCGAGAGGACTCAGACTCACCGCCATGGAACCCTGCAAAGTCCCGAACGTCGTGGCAAGAACTCCAGAGAAATTCGAAAGGAACAGCCCCCTGGTAACGGAGAAGGTGGTCGAAAGCGAGAATATATCGGTCATGCCGAGCTGCTGCCACCATTGAGCGGAGAAATTCTTGAGCTGGTAGTCAAGCTCCTTATCATTGAACCATGGGACGGTCAAACCGCTTCCGGTACCCTTGGCGACGGTATTCCTTGGGAACATGAAGCTCAAGCCCCACAGGGATTCGCCCTTGGCCAGGAGCCGGGAGTCATACCCCAGATCCAGATGAAGCGTATACGCCTCGCCGTCCGCGGGATCGACCGGAGTGACGATCACGTCTATGGAATTCGCACCTTGGCTGAAAAGGAAATCCCTGAGACGATACGTACCGGCGGCAAGTTCACGCTTGAACACCGAACGATCGTTCATGATGATCTCGACGTTGGACCGGTATTGCAGCGTTATCATCTGCTCATACTGGTTGCTTTTCGCCGAGCCCGTCCCATAGGAATAGTTCTTTTCAAAAGCGACGCCAAGGCTTGTACCGCTGTAGTTGCCGATTCCACTGCCGATATTGCCGAACGACATCCTGATGTTCCGGTCGGCGAAATCATAGAAGCCTCTCCATGAACCGAAATGGAAATAGGGGGAATTCTGGTTCAGCTGATAGGAGAAGTCGAGCCCTACCCCGTGGATGGAGAGATTGTTCGTTACAGTCAAGGAGAACAGCTGAGAGGTACTGACAACCCCGGAGCTTACATCAAGCAGAGAATAGAGCGACAGATGGGATACCCAGGAAAACTTCGCAGGAGCCAGCGTTTCCGAACCGCTCAGCGAATAACGGTCGCGGCGGGCCATGTAGCTGGAACTCACCGAGATATTGCGGACCGGCATCATGTCGATATTGAAGGACAGACGCACGATGAACATGGCGGGGTCATACTCGACGGAGATACCGAGCTGGCTCAGCCGATCCAACGAAACATACGGCTCATTGGATCCGAAAATCGCGTTGTACGAGTCGTCTGTAACCATATCGCTCAGCATCAGGCCCAATTCCGCGCTGTTGAGCGATTGCGTCCCTTCCTTCAGCAACACTTCCACATCACCGGCGTATTCATCGTTGATATAGAGCCCCATATAGTACACGCCATCGTCGTATACGATCGAGTCTTCGCCGGAAACGAAGAAATCCGCGAAGGGATCGGCCCCTAGTTTCGGAGCAGGTTCCGGGGTGGCGAAGAAGGCGTACCAGTCGTCCAGAGTATACACCGTAGGCTCGAACATGAAAGGCGCCTCAGGCACGCGGGGGACGAGCGGTTCAGAGGGTACCGCGGGGACGGAGACGAGCCGCACCGACGGCTCAGACGCGAACATAGGCGCAGGAGCGACGGATTTTGCCACCGGTCCGGGAATCGGTTCAGAAACGGTCTTCTCCTCCAAGGGCGGTTGCGGCTTCGATACCGGCACGGGTTTCTGCAACGGCGCAGGCAAGGGCTCCGATTTCACCACGGGAGACGGGACGATCGGCTCCGGCGCAACAGGTTCGGGGTCTTTCGCGACTGGTTTGGGTGTAGGCGTCGGCTTCGGAATGGATTCCACTACAGGAGAAGGCTCCGGCGGCGCAACAGGTACTTCCGGTTCTACTTTCGGAGCTTCAACGACAGGTTCCGGCAAAGAAACCGGAATCGAGGGCTCAGGAGGAACGGCAGGTTCCACGATTTGCTGTACGGGCGTAGGTTCGGGTAACGCGGCATGGTTCATACACGTCTTGAGGAAGGCGGCGAGAAACACGACCATCACCGCCAGAAGACTCAACAAGACTATGGTATGACCGCGTCTGATTTTCATTACGACTCCTCTCTTCATAGAATCTTAGGATACAATTCCGTCACGATACGCCAAAAAATGGAAAACACTCGGACGAGTCTCCATTCAATTTACTCGGGACAAGAAGCATCGCTAGATACTGATGACCGAGACCTACTTGCTGTAGGTCAACGAGGCTTTGTATGTGACTCCTTCGCCTTGCGCAAGCGAAGACGGCCACGGGATGTTCTTTGTGACGGTTTTCTTCGCAAGCAAGTTCATGCCGTCGACGCCAGGAAGCAGCTCCGCCCCATTCAGCGTAACGGTATTGCCTACGCTGTCGGTTACGACAAGCTCTGCATCGATCAAAAGCTGATGGACGTTGCCGGTATTGGTCACGGTGACGGCCAACGCGGGCGTTCCGTCCTCGCCTACGGCAGGAGCCACTTTCTGGACACCGGCGCGTTCAATAGGACGTGAAGGATTCACGTACAGGCTCGTCGTATAGACGTATAGGAAGTTGAACATGCCCTTGTCCTGGGCATTCTTGCCTTGGGAATACGGTATCTGCTCCGCACGCAGTCTGAATGCCAGTTCGTTCGTGACCGTCTTCGGCCCACGATACTGCACCCGGACGATCTGCGTACTCTGAGGCTTTACGATCACCTTCGCAGGGACGATCGAGAAATACGCGGCGGCACTCGTATTGAGTTCATTGCCAGACGCATCCTGATCCCTGGTGAGCGCGCTTATCTCGATGGCGATGCTGTCGTCGGAATCATTGACGATCGTATAGGTCTTGGTACTCTCCGCCCCGGTAGGGGAAAACGTCTGTTCCAAAGGCGAAAACTGGAATGCGGCAAGACTACAGACCCACACGATTCCAACCAACAATATTGCGATTACCCGTTTTGTCCTATTCATGTGACATATCATAACACCATTGCAATTCAGTTGCATAGTCTTTTCTCTCATTTCAAGCAATTTATTGTCGATAGTGTACGACATAGACATCTTTCTTTCAAGTAGGAATCTTGCTGATAAGTGATATATAACGATACGTCTTGAGAATACAATATCTTGAATCAACCGGGATAATTACCAGAATTCACTAAACGAGAAGGAAATAACGACAATAATACGTTCATTTTGGCAAGAGATGCGTACAGAAAGCATACGATCGCGGAGAATTTGCCGACCCCGGAGGGAAAAAATCGGCAAGGCCCGCCTACCAACGTCCACCAACCACAGACGACAGGACCGGCAGGGCGGGAATCGGACGAAAAACAGCGGGCCCCGGTTATCGCGGCATATCGTGAACGAGGATCGGCCCCAAATTTTCGCCGAAGTTATGACAGAAGATGAAAAAACACCCCAAGTCAATTCGTTTTTTCGATGTTGAAACATCCTGCCGGCGACATTTCAGCAAGACGGATTTCTCTGATCGAATTTCTCCAATGCGTTACGGAATTGCCCCTCCATCAGGACGGACAACCTATCGACGATCAACTCGGACTTTTCCTGCATCCCGCAACGTATCCATTCGATAATCAGTCCGGTGAACGCGAATTTATAGAAATTGGCGATGAACTGCTTGTCCGATTCACATACGCTGAAATCGGCCGAAGCGAGCTGAACCCTCGCATAGATCAATTTATACATCTCCCGATATACATACCGTTCAAGATGCTCCCTGGCGATGCTATGATATGCGTTGATGACGAACCGTTGGTTGTTCTCAAGGTATGAAAACAGGCTTCTCGCTTGCGATTCCCAATCATCCGGACAATTTTCCGGGATGACCGCCTTACCGTCCGTGGCGAATATCCAATCAAGCAAATCGTAGATATCCCGGAAATGATAATAGAACGTCTGTCTGTTGACCCCGCAATCCTCGACAAGCTCCTTGACCGTTATCTTCTCCAGAGCCTTGGTCTCCAGTAGTTTTTTCAGCGAATCCGCCAACGCTTTTTTTGTCATTTGAGACATGAAGCTATTCTCCTACATATCGGGATGAACGACTCCCGCCGTTTTCTCTCCCCTCATAGAAGAAGCTAGCGTTTTTTTTCAGCAACGGCTATTGAAAATGCTCCTCCCCCGCGGCAAACGTTTCCGATATAGGAAAACAACCTCAGAAAACAGGGACGGTAGCAAAGATATCCACACAAACAGAAAACCCACCCATGACATAGGAATACAAGCAACAGCTTGTCAACGCGGGTCGTCGCCCTCCATCTGAAGCTTCAATGATTCCGCAAGGAACCTGACGGGCCCCAACAACAGCTGCCCGATGGTCTTCAGAACAAAAAGCTGCGTTTGCTTGTCCACGTCCTTCGCCGCCGACAGCACCGCCCTGGCTTTCGACTGCCAGTCGGTCGTCAGATCCTTGAACCGCACGGCCCCGGTAGCCTCCAGGACGGAAAACAGGGTGTCTACGAAAACCTCCCGTTGTTCAAGCGTCAGAGAAGAGAGCCAGGCGTTCAATGAGACGTTCACATAGGCGGCGCTTTGGGACAGGCCGTCAGCATAGATGAAATTCCCCTCGCCTATCTCCCATGAGAACGGGTCGTGCTGCATGATCCCCGACCGTGTGCTTTCCACGATACGGTATTTTTCCTGATGCTGGAGCAGCATGCCTATGACTGAGGATCTCGGCAACGTCTTGTGGAGCTTGCCCTGTATTCTACCAAAGCCCTCGCCCAACAGGATGTTTTCGTTGAACCCGGGGCCATCGTGGCTGTAGACCTCCAGAATCCTGGATTGAATGTCCCCCAAAGCCGACATGGAGGCATATACGGCGAGGTTCCCCCCTTTGGAATGTCCTCCGATCCGCAGCGGCCCGGAGGCGACAGCCGTTGCCACCGCGTCAAGATATGCCAATGACTCGACCTGTGAAGGGACAGGCGTCATGAACGCCATGTTGAAATCCTCCCGCCAGCCTATGAACGTCGCGTCGGTACCACGGAACGCAACATAAGCGGAGCCGTCAGGCAACAGGAACGTCGTAGCGGAAAACTGTTCAACCGAAGATGGGTCGAAAGTATCTACATGGCAGACCAATCGGATATCACGATAACGGGGACTGGCTCCCAAGGCGAGAATCAGGCGGCCGTTGTTCACCGTATTGCCGACTCGTTCCAACAAGGCTTCGGCGTTCACGGGAAGGCAGATCGCTCCCACGGTCGGAGCCGACTCCGCTGATCCCCCGCCGGGGAGCTTCGCCGGAACAAACCTGCCGTAATGCAGGTAGGCGCTTTGCGACAGCACCAGGCTGTCGATTTCGTTGAACGGACGATCAAGAAAACTTCTATCTTCTGCATTCAGATAGTCGATGATATTCCCCATGCCCCCTCCTCGGCCACCGATTCCCAGCGGGCGGATGTATCATATCCGAATCAGGGAAGAATGCCCATAGCCGGCGGCGGTGGAAAATACCGTCCAAGGAGACAGGACATCGTGCGAAAGCACCGATGACCACACGGTACACGAAAAAGAGAATGTGCGTTGGAAATTAGAGTATTGCCGCTTCTACGGCCTCATAACGTTTAAGCTCGGCATATTCCGATGGACAGTTGCAGTTCAGGAGAAGCCTTTCGTCACCCTCATACATCAGGACATCATACGGAACCCTCCGTAACAAGGCTCTCAGCGAAGTATCCTCGCTTTTCAAAACTTCTTCAGCCACGGAACACAACCCGGTACTGTATATTCCGATGAGCGGTTCGAGCCGACCGTCGGACGCAAGAAGCGTTATCGCGTTCCTGTTCTCAAGATGTCTTGCGACGAGACGGCATATCCATTCGGCGGGGACAAGCGGGACGTCCACGCCAAGAACCAGAGCAACCGAGTTTACGGCGTGGACAAGCCCGGTGTGTATCCCACTGAGCGGACCTCGGCCGGGAATGAGGTCCTCTACGGTGCGGGCTCCGACGACCGTCTTCCGGTATCCGGCAGCAAGAATGTCGGAGAAGCCAATCTTCTCAAGTTTCTTTACCTGATATTCGACCAGAGGGCTCCCCCGGAAAAGAAGCTCCGTCTTGTCCAAGCCCATTCTGGAGCTCTTGCCTCCGGCAAGGAGAATTGCGGAAACCATACACAAATCCATATTATTCCTCCTCGTCTCTGCCACGACGGTCTCTCCATCGGGAGTTCCCTTCATCGTGCGATATACGGTAAGACGCATGCAGGTATAGCAAAAAGAGGCGCCGATCAGCTGAGACACCATTTCCGCCGTACAAACGCCTTGAACGCCAAGGAACAGGAGCATCGTAAAAGCGGTTTCCATGATCTTCCGAACGTCCTCCGTCCGCCCCTCATCTCTGGCGATAGAGCATAAAGGAGCGCCTCCCGAGCCACAGAGGCTCGCGAAGGCGTTGATAATGGAAACAAGTGGAAATACGACCCCCACACCGGAAATCGCCGGAGTTTCGACTTCAGGAATATGACCGATGTACATTCTGTCGACGACATTGTACAGAACATGCACTATTTCCGCGGCAAGAATGGGGAAGCGCCAGTCCGAACAGATGCCGAAGGACGTTCCCTCGGGAGAAATCGCCGCTATTGCGCATCATTTCGCCAACATGTCAAGAACCCACTTCGGTGCCAGCTCAGGAAGAGGCTTGCTCTCGGCCTTCGCCTTTCTATATGCTTCGATGGTACTGGTGCGCCCCTCCTCATAAGCCAATTTCTTTTCAGCCTCGGCAAGCACCGTCTCGATGTAGCGGCGAGGTATGCAGCATACTCCGTCAGAGTCGCCCACGATCAGGTCTCCCGGTTCCACCCTCGCTCCAGCGCACATGATGGGGGTATTGATGTTCCCTTCGTTCTTTTTTATCGGGCCACGCGGCATGAACCCCCTGCTGAATACCGGAAAACCAAGCTCGATGTTCCCATCCCTGTCCCGGGTATAGCCGTCGATGACCATTCCCTCGAAACCAGCGGCCTGGCAGGCCCCCATGATGAGATCGCCGAAATATGACCGCCGATCATAGCCCTTGCCGTCTATCACCATGACGTATCCGGTCCCCTCCTGGCTGTAGGACGCTACGTGAATCGGAAAATTGTCGCCGTTGGAAGTCTCGACCGTCAAGGCGGTCCCCACCACGAACATACCTCTTTCCACTGCGTTTACAGCCGCATCCAGACATCCGTCGTTCAGGATATCAAGCTTTGCAGCCTTGACTCCGTCCAGAAGCAACGGCACATTCAGCTTCCTACATCGTTCAATTATCGTCTCGGACAGCAAAGGCGCACTTGTATTGATCATTTTGAATCGTTCTTCCTTATTTTACCATAGGCTTGTACAGCACTTTAGTGAACTTCCGCAGACCGGCGAGCCTTTCAAGGCTTTCCTTGTTCGACATGTGCCGTGACATATCATACGTATCATGGTGTACCAGAGACTCCAGCTTCTCCCTGTATCCCAACGGTTGCTGAGGCTTTTCGGGATATCCGATCGGAATCAGGGTGTGCAGGATCAGAGGTTCCGGGATGCCGAGAATCTCCTTGAACGATCCCTGCGTGTGGATGCTCATCCACTGCGAAGTCAGCCCGAGGGACTGTGCGGCAAGGTGGATAAGCAAAGAAGTATTCGAGAGACTGTCCGTCAGATGCGTCTGATCCAAGCCCATCGTGTGTCCGCCGAGAACCGTCCCCCATTGCTTCCTGCCATCCCCTGCGACGGCGATGATCACAGGAGCTTCGCTCCAGAGCTTCCTCGTCTGTTTGATTCTCAAGCCCTCTTCGGGATCCTGGCAGTCGACGGAATATCCGCTGTGTCGATACTCGGGAGAACGCATCTGTTCCATCCACCACATGAGATCCATGTCTATTCTGCAATAGGTATCGAACAGCCGATGGCGTATCTCCCCGTCCCGGACCACAATATAGGTCCAGGGCTGGGAATTGGCTCCGGAGGGGGCCCAGCGGGCCACCTCCAGGATTTTGTCCACCTGCTCGTCGGACACGGGCCGGTCTGAAAAGTTACGGCAGGTCCTCCTATGTCTGGCGACGTCCAAAAGCATGTCGTACGCATCTGTATTGAATTCACTCACTTCGGTTCATCTCCACCCGGATACTGTTATAGATATTCCTTGAATTTAAGAATGGACTCATAGTATTCAGCGTCAAGCTTCGCATAGTCCTCTCCGTATATGACATCCAGCGTCGTACCGCTTCTCTTGACGAACTCGGCGAACGAAGGATCGGAAAGCGCCGCCTTGAACGCGGCAATGAGCCTTTCGACGACCGCATCAGGAGTACCCGCCGGGGCGACCACGCCGCGACGCATCGTCATGAACGGGAAGGAATACCCGGCTTCGGTGATGGAGGGGACGTCCGGGAGCAGTTCAGTACGGCCGTCAGCCAGCAGGCACACCACTTTGACCTGGTCGTTGTTCATCGCGACGTCGTAGGAGGTGACGGTGAAAGTCACGTCTCCGTTCATGACCGCGAGCGTGCAGGGATTCGAGCCGTTGTACGGGACCTCGTTATAATCGATACCGAGGGCGGCGGCCATGATCCTGCTCTGCAAATACATGGCCCCACCGATGCCCGAGTTCGCGTTGGAAGCCTTGTTGCTCTTGCAATATGCGATAAGGTCGTCGATCGTATTGATCGGGGAATCTGCTTTGACGATTATCGCGTATGGGGCCGCGTCGAATGCCACGATATGCTTCATGGACTTGATATCGAAGGTACAGTTCTTGGAAATCTGGGTGACGGTCGTCAATGGTGAGGAATGCGCCAGCAGGGTATATCCATTGGGCTCGGCTTTCCAGACATAGTCGCTAGCGAGCTTACCGCCGCTACCGGCCTTGTTCTCGACGACGATTGCCACACCCAGTTCCTTCTGAAGCAAAGGCTGGAGTTCCCTGACGAACAGATCAGGACCGGAACCGGCGGCGGATTGACCGATGATATGTATCGGCTGGGTCGGCCAGGACGCGGCGTTTTCCTGCGCTCCGTTGGCGAAGACGAAGCCGACGGCAAGAACGAGGACCATCAGAACTGAAAATAGTTTTTTCATACTTTTTCTCCTTTTATTTTCTGTAAAAACTTGAAATTATTTCGCCCTCTTCAGGCGGGGTTTGATAAGCGGTACGGCGATCACCAACACGAGGATGACAGCCAGGACAAGAGTGATCGGTCTGGTCCAGATAAAGGACAGGTTCCCGTAGATGATCATTGAACGGCTCAGGTTGGATTCAGCCATGGAACCAAGCACAAGCCCAAGAACGAAGCACACCATCGGATACCGGGCCTTCTTCATATAATATCCAAGAATACCGAAGAGCAGCGTCAGTATCACGTCGAACATATAGCTGCGCAGGCTGAATGCTCCCAATGCGCACAAAATGGTGATTGAAGGCACCAGTATCTGGTATGGTACGACGGTAACCTTCGCGAAGAACTTGAGCAGCGGCTGACCGATGATCACGATTGCGAAGCACGTCCACAACAGCCCCCAGAAAAATGAATACAGCGTAGTCCCCGCTTCCAAAAACAGGCTCGGACCAGGCAGGATATTATGGATCATCAGAAGACCCATGAGGACTGCCGCGGTAGGACTGCCGGGAATTCCAAAAGCGAGGGTCGGAATTAGGGCGCTTCCGATAGTGGCGTTGTTGGCGGCCTCCGGGGCGATGACGCCTTTGATATTACCCTTGCCGTACGACTGCTTGTCAGGATCGGACGCCTGCGTGGTCGAATACGCGAGCATGCTCGCCGCGCTCCCCCCCGCGCCGGGGGTGATGCCAAGGATGATTCCCAAGAGAGTGCCACGCAAGGTGACCTTCCAGTGGACGAAGCACGCCTTGATTCCGTCGAACATCTTTCCGCTGAGCTTCGTGTCTCCGGAAATGGACTTGGCCTCCTCCGCCAACGCTATCGCCTGGGAAAGCCCGAATATGCCGACCGCGATGGTCATGAACTGCACGCCGTCGTCAAGATAGGATATTCCGAACGTGAACCGGTCGTGGCCCGAAAGAGGATCCCCTCCGATCGTCGCGACAAGCAGACCGAAGAAACCTACGAGGATGCCTTTTGAAAGGGACTCATGGGAGGAAGCCGCTATGACCCCCAATCCGACCATCGCCATCATGAACTGTTCCGGCGCTCCGAAATAGAGTACGATCTTGGACATCAGCGGCGTCAGGAACATGAGAACCAGACAAGAGAAGAACCCACCTATCGCAGAAGCCGTAAGCGACGCGCCCAACGCCTCGCGGCTATGTCCATTTTTCGACATCGGGAATCCGTCGAAGCAGGTGGCGGTATTCGTCGGCGTACCGGGGATCCCCAGCAGGACCGACGTAATCGAACCGCCGTACATCGCCCCTTGGTAGATACCCGCGGCAAGGAGCAACGCTTTTGTCGTGTCCATACCGTATGTCAAGGGAATCAGCAACGCAAGGCCCGTGGTGGGCCCCAGCCCCGGCAACGCGCCGATTATGATACCGGCGAAAGTCCCGATCAGCATGTATATCAGGTTGATTGGCATGACGGAAGCCAACAAACCTCCCAGTAATTCTGACATGTATAACCTCCGTCTCTAGAAAACCAGCCCGAACAGCAATCCTTTCGGAAGGAAAATGTAAAGGGCTTTGTTGAACAAGATATACAGCAGCACTATCACGACCGCTGAACACAATACGACAAGCAAAGGCTTCTTGGCTTTGAAGACATATACAAAAGCCGCTGTAACCGCAATAGATGAAATTACAAAGCCAAGAAGCCACATCAGAACGACATAGGCCGCGAACAGGCCTACCGAGATCAAGAAGTTCTTCCTATTGACATACAGGGTCTTCTTCCCGCCGGCGGTCTCCGCGGACTCCGAAGCAGCCTTCTGGTCGCGGAAAGCCCTGACTATCTCGACGAAGCCCGCGACGAACACCATCGCCGCGCAGAACATCGGATACGACAACGCATTCATCGGAAGCTTTTGCACACATATCCCGTCGATGATGATCGCTGCGGACATCGCCATGATCACCATGGCCATCACCGCGGCGAACGGTATCCCTATTTTCCTTTTTTCATTCATGGCGTTTCCTCATAGCAATTCTTCGGACACAACGGGGAAAAACCTCGAGAAGCTCTCCGCGTACCTGTAGATCTGGCGGCCGGACAACCGCCGGGCATGATTACCGCGCATGAACGCGCGCTGGGTATAGTACTCGATCAGATGGGACTGCGCCTTGAAGCACTTCATCGCGGCCACTTTCTGTTCATACACATCGGAGATATCCACGAACTGCCCCGGTACGTAGTGCGACAGTTCCGTCTGGTGCGGCTCAAAGCCAAAAAGCTGCATCTGCTTCGTCGTCTTCGTACCGTCCATGCGTACTCCGTTGGAATTCGACATCACGCTGCAGCGGAAGACAAGGTCGCTTACCAGATTGTGGTCGGGATTGAGAATATCGAACCTGTCATGGGAGATGATATAATCGGGGGCGGTCTCACGGATCGTCCGTACCATCCTATCCTCGAGCGCTTTGTCGACAAACAGGGGATAATCCTCCAAATCCCAGAATTCGATGTTCTTCACTCCGAGGATTTCCGCCGCGGCCATCGTCTCGCCACGACGAGTCGCCTTCACGCTTTCGGCCGTGGCGCCTTCCTGTTTCCACAGGTCGTTCGATTCCCCGCGCACACCGAAACTCAGTACGACGACGCGAACTTCTGCCCCGCCCTTCACATATTTGGCGATCGTGCCGCCGCTTCTCCAAACATAGTCCGCGGCATGCGCGGAAACCACCAGAAGTTTTTTTCCTTCAATCATCGGATACTCCTCATTTCCCAAGCAGTTTTCTTGGATTGACATAGACCATGGTATGGATTTCATCGTCGCTGAACCCGTTTGCGGCGAGGTCCTCACAATACTTCTGAAGCCCTTCATCGGGATACAGCGCGGTTTTCTGTCCCAGATCGGTGGACAGGACGACGTGGCCGGCGCCAAGCGCACGAATCTGTTCCAGCTCATCCTCGAACGATGATTTCCCCGTCGCATAGGTCGTGTAGCAATGTTCCATGTACGCGCCGTAATCGGCCAGCTTCTTCTGGTCCTCGATCGAATAGTATGTATTCGGGAACGTCACATGGGTGATGATGATCTTCTTGATTCCGCGTTCCGCAGCGGCGGGAACCAACGCGAACGTCTCTTCGTGCGATATATGGCTGGTGGCGAGGATGATGTCATACTTTGCGATGATGTCGAGCGCCTGAAGGATGTTCTCCTTCAATGCGCCCTGCCCGTCCAAAAGCGATACGGTAGGATTGCTGACGCCCTCGTCCTTCAGCTGCATCACGATCTTGGCCCAATAAGGGAGTACCTTGCATCGGTCGCTGAATACATAGGAACGTTCATTGTCGCTGTCGCAAGTGGGAAACCACACCAGCTTGATGCCGGATCTGCACGCCATCTCCAATGCGGAAGGATTGACGCCGCCGACGGAACTGTTGAGCGTCAGGGTACCGACGGCGTCGCATGCCGGATAGAGCTTGTTGATGAGCTGCGCCCGTTCGGAAGTACAGAAATAATGGCTCTTGATACAATATCCGGCCATCCCCGACGCAATCACCCGCTGAGCCATCTCGATATCATCCATACGCCGAGCAAGTACATCCGGCGCGGAGTGTACGTGCAGGTCGTAAGCACCTTCAATGTAATTCTTCATTTTCCATCTCCTCACAACGAAGCCCAGAACAACGGGCGAGCCAAGAACAAGAGTTTTTCAAATTGTTCAACAATCTTGATGAACAAAATTGATTATCAACCAGTTTATTTCATCTGTCAATGGTCTTTTTTTCTAAACTTATCACTTTTTGATTGGGAAAACGCAACAAATTCAATATCTTTCTTGACAACTTTTCACACCCACTTGATAATAAGACGGTAAAATTGTAACACAATCAACTACGTTCATTCTTGCTTCAGGAGCAACCATGGAAACAAAAGTCAACAGCAGTACCATCTATATGGAGCTTAAGAACAATATCATCAGAGGTGATTATCCCTCTTCCTTCGCCCTTACGGAAACCGACCTCGCCAATAAATTCGGAGTCTGCAGGAACACCGTCAAAAAAAGTCTGATGATGCTTGAATCGGACGGCCTGGTGACTCTGGAACGCAACAAGGGTGCCAAGGTCAAGGTCTACTCCATCGAGGAGGTCCTTGAATTTCTGGAAGTGCGGGAAGAGCTTGAATGTCTGATCATCAGGAACGCGATAAAGACGATAAGCAATGAGCAAATCGAAAAAATGGCTTCCTTGCTGGAAGAGATGAAGCAGATGAAGGAATCGAAAAATCTCCTGGGATACAGCAACTGCAACAGGGAATTCCACAAAATCATCTATTCCGCCTGCACGAACAGAACCGCAGTGGACATGGTCATCCATCTCAAGGATCAGATGAAGAAATACAACAACAAGACCATTCTTGTACCCGGCAGGGATGAAGCGTCGCTGTCCGAACATACGAAAATACTGGAAGCCTTCAAGAACAGGGATGAAAAAAGCGCGGAGCTCTACATGCGTCTCCATTTGAGAAATGTGTCCAATACGTTCAGAGACAACCATTCACTGCTTTTTTGACCCAAAGGAGACACGATACCCATGAACGATGGAACCGTCCGTTCAATCTGCACGCTCTGCCATTGCGGTTGTGGAATCATCGCCGATATCGAAGGCGGAAGGCTGAAAAGCCTGCGTCCCGATAAAGAACATCCTTCCAACAGGGATTATCTCTGTCCGAAAGCGTTCGCGATCGAAGAACTGAGTACGGCGGCGGATCGTCTTACAGTCCCTTTGAAACGCACCGCCGCCGATTTTGAAGAGATTACCTGGGAACAAGCCTATGATTATGCCGCCGAACGTCTTTCAGATATCGTCTCCAAGCATGGCCCTGACGGAATCATGCGATGTTCGGGAGCGCCGGTAAGCTATGCGGCGAGAGACGGCTATCAACGGTTGATGCATGCGATTGGTTCGGCGAATGCGACGGGGTCTTCGACGTACTGCATGGTACCTCGCGTGACTGCTTTCATGAACGCGATAGGAGGAAAACCGGAACCAGACCTGGACAATGCGGATTTTATCATCCTGTGGGGCAGCAATCCGAAGGCCACCAACAGGATGGGCGGTTACTGTGCTTTCGACGGTATTCAGAAAGTCCTGGGCAGAGCGAGGAAACGGGGCGCCTGCGTCGTATTCATAGATCCTGTCAGATGCGATTCGATTGAAGACGGCGATGAATGGATACGGATAAAACCGGGCACCGATACCATCCTCGGGCTGGGGCTACTGCGATGCGTCATCGAGGAGGAGCTGTACGATCATAAATTCGTTGAAAACCACACCCTCGGTTTTGAAGCGCTCAGAGCCCATGTCGAGCCCTATACGCCGGAAGAGACCGAACGGCGCACAGGCGTCCCCGCATGCGAAGTAGTCTCTCTGGCCAGACGTTTTTCCCAAGCGAAGAAAGCGACCATATGTGAAGGCAACGGTCTCGACATGTACGCGAATACCGTCTATTCGGTGCAGGCGGTCGCCGCGCTCCTCGGAATAACGGGAAGGGTCGACAGAAAAGGCGGCGCTGTGTTCCTACCGTTCGTCCCGCAGGCGCCGATCAACAATCTCAGTCCCGCGAAAATGAAGCAGAAGTACAAATATCCGCTTTTCAGGGACATTCCCTTCCCCGCGGTCAAGGAAAGCCTGTTGGCGGGCGATGACGACAGACCTCGGGCGATGATAGTCCACCATGCGAATCCAGCGGGCATTAATGCGAACAGCGAAAGGACGGTCCGTGCGTTAAGATCACTCGATTTCCTCCTTGTATCCGACATCTTCATGACGGCGACAGCTTCGGCCGCGGATTTGATATTGCCGGACAAGACAGCGTTTGAAGGCTACGGATACAAGTGCTACACCAGTTTCGACAGGCCGTTCGTGGCGTTCCAACGGCCTCTGTTCAAAGCTCCGGGACGGTGCCGTTCCTCTTTTGAGAACGAATATGAGATTGCCAAGCGCATGGGACTTGACGGCGATTTTCCATATCATGACGAAGCGTCCTGGATACAGTACGCGCTGACACCTAGCGGAACTACTTTTGAGGAGCTCGATGAAAAGCAACTGATCTTTTTCGACAAGCCCATCGTCTATGAAAAATACAAGGCCAAGGGGTTCAACACGCCGTCCGGGAAGATGGAGCTTTTTTCAACGAAACAGGAACAGAACGGATATTCTCCGCTGCCTCTTGTCATACCGGGCAACCCGGAGGAAGAAAAAGAGAGTATCCGGTATCCTTTCAAGGCAATCAACTACCGACCGGCGGGATTCGTACACACAAAGCTGCACAATCTGGAAACCACGACGAAGCACCACCCCGGTCCGAAGGCGTGGCTCAACAAAGAAAATCTTGAAAAGTATCAATTATCCATAGGCGCACCAATCAAAGTTGAATCGGCCGATGGAGAAGCCGTGTTCCTAGCGGATGTCAATGACACGCTGGACAATGACAATATCTTGCTCGAATTCGGTTGGGGCGGCGAGGGTGATATCAACAGGCTGACCGCCGATAGATATTTCGACCCAATTTCGGGTGGTACTCCGAACAGGGTGTTCAGGGTAAAAATATCAAAGGCCGATTCCCCGTTTTGTTGACATGTTCGAGGAACTATGGTATGTTCCTTGCTTGTCAGCTTGTGATATAGCTGGTTTCAATCCGGGCAGTAGCGCAGGGGTTTAGCGTACAAGTCTGGGGGACTTGGGGTCGCCGGTTCAAATCCGGCCTGCCCGATACCGGAACATAAAGAGTCAGCGAAAGGCTGGCTCTTTTTTTGTCAGGACACCAATGAAACCGGCGACCCGCCCCACGCGAAGCCGTCCGGCGGCGACATGCCCGCTGCCAGCGACCCGTACCTGTGGAAGTTCCCGTCCTTCGCTGGCTCGGACGTCCACAATGCGTATGGAGTGGTTCAAATCCGGCCTGCCCGATACCGGAGCATAAAGAGTCAGCGAAAGGCTGGCTCTTTTTTTGTCAGGACACCGATGAAACCGGCGACCCGCCCCACGCGAAGCCGTCCGGCGGCGACATGCCCGCTGCCAGCGACCCGTACCTGTGGAAGTTCTCGTCCTTCGCAGGCTCGGGCGTCCACGGTGTGCATGGAGAGGTTCAAATCCGGCCTGCCCGATACCGGAACATAAAGAGTCAGCGGAAGGCTGGCTCTTGCACAAGTATAGCCTTCCCCAATGAAGCGGCGCTGGAACTTGTCGAGATCGAATCATACAGGTTCTATCTCCATCTGTAAAATCATTGATCCTTAGTATGATATCCATTCATTTTTTCATTTCATCTGGGCAGACTATGTTAATTACTTCGTAACTAGCTTCTTACAAAAACTATTGAGGATTACATGCCACAATTCCAAAATACAAAGTCACGCGCAGTTAAATTTCCATACTCCAACAAAAATCAATTTGAGGCCTAGAAAAAAACGTTAGAATATCTTTGGATATTCCTAACTGAAAGTAATTTTTTTGCAATGATATAATTACTCTTGCCCCGACAACAACAGAATAGTTTATTTTTTCATTACTCCAATTGTTATTTTGTATTTTCGGTAGTGCCATGCTCATATTACATTCAAATCTGGTGGCAATATTTTTATTAAAGGCAACCAGCATTGAGAAAGGCAAACCGACCTGTAATGGATCATAGGTCCAAGTGTTGTCTCGATTTTTCATTATTCCAAAACCAATAGACATACCGACCACTAGATAAGTAGGATCGGATAGCATCGAAAAACTGTAGGAACCTTTTATTCTAAAGAACTTATCCGATACATCAAATTTTGATTCTTTATTTTTATCAGATAACGGCAATGAGCATCCCATCAAGAAGGTATGCCTATACTGTCCATCTTTGTGCATATAACCAAGAGAAATAGATAATGGGTTTATTGTGAAACAGGGATATTCACTATCTGTCGAACCAGTTTTGCCAAGGAAACAAAATCTGAACGGTAAATTCATTGATAGTGTAAACTTGTTTCTTAACACTATTTCAATGTTGGGCTCTGAATATACAAATATCAGAGCTGAATCATCTTGATAAAGGGGCGGAATAAGCGACGCTTTTAAAGAAGGGATAAATTTAATTCCTTCTTTATTTCTCGAAGCATCAATCGAAAATAACAAAACAGATAACAACAATAGAATCAGCGCTTTTTTCATAGGAAGTTCGATTCCTCAATAAAGTTCCTTTTTTGCATTGCGTCTTCAATCACTGATTTTACCTTCTCAGTGTTTAATCGTTTAGTATTGCTCCCCACTAAAAGAACGACATTACTCCAAGTTGCTTCCAATTCATTCCTATGAATCGTCCTTACCCCCTCCGCCGGACCCATGATTACTACAACATCATCAAGAATACCCAGAACGAGAAGAAAATGCCCGTTGCCTTCTTCCAGGTGTATGACAAGTGGATAATACTTCTCGACAGCTTGAGCCAGTTCTTCATAAGTCATTTTGAAACCGGCTGAATAATATCCATGGTCGTTCAGAAGGTGGAATAAATCCATCAACGACACATTGAAATTGCTTCTTTCATTTCCGCCATAAACTTCAAATATCAAAGACTCGAAGCTGATAGCCTCAAAATTCGTTATCAAGGTTAAAGCTAGAATTAATTCTACGAACATAGTGACGTTTCTTGCCGTCTTTTGACAGGATCTCGTTCCAGGCCCGTTCCAAGCTAATGATTTCAAAACAAGCAAGGGCACAAACCAGTCGAATTCTTTCAATCGCTATCATCCGGCTTGTCTTTATCAGCCCCTTTCTCATCTTTGTTTGCAATTTCTATCAATGGAATCAATACGAACAAAACGATGAAAAACCAGGGCCAAGCGGAATACCATCCACTGAAACTGCCTTTTCCCAAACATGTAAGAAGAATGTAAACGCTTGTCCCAAATAGGGCAACAACGATTCTCTTTAACCATTTTTTTGAGAATTTGTTCATAAGCAGTAAAAAACATGTGTTCTCATTTCGCATACTCCTTCTGAATATGACGGTCATACCGCTAACGATACATCACACGTGTAATTACATCGTCAGACACCGAATATATATTTGTCAATGAAAATGATCTGACTGACATTTCAGAGCTTATCGGAGATAAAGAAAGGCACTGCTGCAAAGGCCATTTTCGCCGGTATAATGACAAAAAAAGAAAGAAAGAATATCTATTGGAAGATAGTTCAACACCGATAGTGATATACAGATCGTTAAAACAGGGGCACCCGTTAGAGAAAGATTCTGCTCCGTGGACGGCTCCCGAAAAGGGCAACCTGTTAGTCCGTCCTGCTTCAACCATGGAGCTTCCCGGACCAGGACCGAGCTTCTGGAATCCTTACCCAACCTGTTTGCGGCTGTGACGGGGGAACTATCTATGAAGCCCCTACGTTCGTTCGAAGCAGGACATATAAGCGACGAGTCAGTAGCGACAGAAAACCTTCAGTGCGGAGCGCTTCACTCCGCCCAGCTCTCATACCGGCCCAGCGCTACGTCGGCGCTGATCAGACAGTCGCATACCAGATAATCGCCTTTCGTACAGGAAGCCCCGGCGAGCATATCCTTGGAGAAAACCACGTCCAGATGACCGAAAACGGTGGAAATAGTAGCTACGGTCATGGAGGCATCCTCATGGCCTGGAATACCGTGCTTCCGGACCTCCACCGCCAGCACCTTGCCGCACAGGAGCAGAAGATCTTCCCTTCCCGCCTTCTGCTTCTGTTCATCGGTGGCGTCAGGATTGTACTTCATCATGAAATTATAGGGAAAAGGCTGTCCGTCCGCTATGATCAACGGAGTACCGTCCCCCTTCTCCGCCGCTTCAGTCATAGCGACCTCATACGACTGACGATCCTGATAGATTTCCAATGCGGCGGGAAACGCCACGACCTGCATCTCGACACGGGTCTTTTCATCAATGACGGGCAGTACCCCGGCGTTCATGACGTTCGCCACGAACACAGCGGATTTAGCTTCGTTGGAGAACGCAAGTCGCAACGTCATGGGGTCGGAGTCTGTCTGCAACCGCATGAAAGGCGTACCATACCATACGCAAGGACCGCCGACGTGGGTATCCACTCCGACTACCCGCAGGTCGTCCCCATCAGGAATCACCTGAAAGATGAATTCAACGCCGCTGGGCAATTGGCTGACATAATAACGACCAAGTTCACAAGAACGCGGGCGGGCGGCCTTGAACAACGGCATCATATACTCATCCAGCAAGCCATCCTTCGTGGCCATGAACTCCAATCCAAGATTACGCAGGAATACCGGCATGACGCCTCCTCATGAAGAAATCCATATGTTTCTGGTTACATGATACCACGAAACAGACGCGCCTTGCCACATCAGGATGCAAGTCTCATACCGTATACGAGCATTCAGACATGCTAGGCCGCGCAAAGAAAAAAAGAGCGGCGCAAGACCGGACGATCCTTGCGACGCTCCTTCATTGCAGCTCCTAGGACACAAACGTCCAGAAGCCGGCGGTCAATACCCGAACAAAGGAATTCTGACGACGAACGGCAGATATGTGACGATCATCAGTACGACAAGCATGCAGAAGAACAACGGAAGCATCTTCTTCGCCGTACTCTCCAGCTGGGTCTTTCCTACGGCGCATCCCACGAACAACGCGGAACCGACGGGAGGCGTACACAGCCCGATAGCCAGATTGAAGATCAGCATGATGCCGAAATGAATCGTAGACATCCCGATCTTGGTCATGACAGGAAGCAGAATGGGTGTCATGATCATGATCAGAGGAGCCATGTCCATGAAACAACCGAGAATCAGCAGCAACGCATTGATGATGATCAGCAGTACGAACGGATTGTCGGTCAGGCCGATAAGCCCGCTGGTGATGGTGGCGGGTATCCTGAGTACGGTCATCATGTAGGCGAACGCTTTCGCGGTGGCGATCAACGTCAGGACGATGGAAAGCGTCTTGAGAGAATTCTTGATGATTGTCCCGAAATCTTTGATTTTCGCCGTTCTGAACACAAAGTAGGTCAGGATGAACGTATAGAAACAGGCTACGGCCGAGCTTTCAGTCGCGGTGAAAACACCCGCTCCGGTACCTACCATGATAATGATCAGCGTCATCATCGGTAAAATCGCGTTCACGATAATCTTGACGCATTGTCCAAGCTCCGTATCAAAAAGCGGATTGGTCATCTTGACCCACGATGTCGGGGATTTCCGGAAAGAAAAATCCTTTTCGCGGCTGTCGTGACGGGAAAATCTCACCCAGCGGACGGCAGAGTCCGGGAACATCTTCGAACCCTTGGGGAAATTGTATTTCTTGCCCAGGAAGAAACAAAGAACCATGAAACCGATTCCTAGACCGATTCCAGGGGCGAATCCCGCGACGAACAGTTTCCCGATCGAAACGCCGCCTCCCGCGGCCAGCGCAAAAATGACCATGTTGTGCGACGGAGGGATCAAGACGCCCTGACAGGCGGTAGTGACCGTAAGACCTACGGAGAACTCTCGGTCGTAACCTTGTTTCTCCATCATGGGGATGACGACGGAACCGAGGGACGATACGTCGGCGACCGCGGAGCCTGAAATGCCGCCGAAGAACATGGAGTCAAGGCAATTCACGTATGCGAGACCGCCTCGGAACCGTCCGACCGCCAGATTCGCCAGATCGACGATCTTGTCGGAAATCTGCCCGGCGGCCATGATCTCTCCCATGACGATGAAGAACGGGATGGCGAGCATCGTGAAGTTGTTCACCCCGTCGAGCATCATCCGCACCATCGTGGTCGGATTGGTGCCATGGATAAATGCGGAACAGATCGTTGCGATCAACATGGAGAAGGTCACGGGTACCTTGAAGGCCATCAGAAGGAAAAACCCTCCGATCAAGACAATGGTGGCGAGTGTGGATGTAGCCATAATTATCGTTTTCCTCCTTCAGACGAAAGACCGCTCGCTTCCTTCGCCTGTTCCTTCAGCAAATTCTCATAGTCGATCTCTGGTTCGCTGTAGAGGAGATCGTTCGGATCAAGTATGTGCGTCAGGAAAAGGAGCGAATCGAAGATCATGATGAACCCGCCTATCGGAGCGGGGATATACTGGATCCAGGTCGGCCATCCTGTCATCGGGAGCATGCCGGGTTTCAGTCTGGCGATAAATACGATGCCGTAGTAGAAAAGAAAACAACCGCAAGCCAGGGTAGCCAGATTACCGAGGAAATCCATGAAGTCCCGCATCCTTCCATTTTTGGGAAAACGATTGTACAGAAGGCTTACCGAGATATGCATATGGTCGCGGACGCCGATCGCGCATGCGATGAATGTAAACAGGGTGACGAGCAAGCCGGGAACCTCTTCGACCCATTTCACTCCGGAATTGAACACGAAACGCAGTATCACGTTCCAGAATACGATAATGAGCATCGCCACGACTGCAATCTGGGCAATGGTGAGCAGCACCCTGTGGCACCAGTGGTTCGCGAGGATGATGTACTGCTTGAAGGGTACGCCATTAGGAAACTTTGACTTGTCGATCGCAAGCTTGTTTCTGACGGCCCAAGCCGAAAACTTTGATGTCGCCATCGATTCCTCCATTTTTCTCAAATTCGGGGGAGTGGAACCACTCCCCCATCAGATACAAGATGTTCCTGAAACTATTTGACGTTCTGGATCGCAGTGATGATGTCCATGTAATCCTTGCCATATTCCTGGTACAGAGGAGCCATCCTCGACTGGAATTCAGCGAGCTGGGCCGCTGTAGGCTGGGTGGCCGTAGCGCCGCCGGCAAGAACCTTCGCCCTGGAGGATTCCTCACGTTCCGCCCACTTCTGAATCTCGTACGCCTGGGTCTCTTTCGCGCATTGCTTGATGATCTCTACATCAGCAGGATCGAGCGTCTTGAGAACCGCTTCGGAAGCGAGCAAAATCTCCGGGACCCTCGTGTGTCCATCGAGCAGGAAATACGGCGCGGCTTCATAGTCGCCCATTGATTCATAGGTAGGCCAGTTGTTTTCCGCACCGTCGATCGTCCCCTGGGTGATCGCGGAATAGACATCGTTGGGACCGATACCGGTCACACCGTTGGCGCCGAGCAGCTCGACCATCCTGACCATCATCTGGTTGTTCTGCATGCGAATCTTGAGTCCGGCCATGTCGGCGACGGTATGGACGGGTTTCTTGGTATAGAAGTTTCTGGAACCAGCGTCATAGTACGCGAGCCCGACAAGCCCGGAACCGGAGATCTGGATGTCGGCGAGCAATCCCTGCCCGATCTCTCCGTCAAGGACTTTCCACATATGGGCTCCGTCCCTGTAGAGGTACGGCATCTGAAGGGCGTTGATTTTCGGGACATAGGACGCTACAGGAGAGGCCGACACCCTGGAGAACGCGAGATCGCCGATCTGAAGGGCTTCAATGGCACCGGTCTCCTGTCCGTACAGTGTTCCACCGGAATAGACTTCAATCTGGATTCTGCCGTTGGTCTTTTCAGAAACAAGACGGGAAAACTCATAGTCGGCGAGCGTGGTGGGATATCCCTCGGCATGGACCTCGGAAAGGGTCAGCTTGACCGTCTTGGCGGCGGAGGCTTCCGAACCGCCCTGTGCGAACACAGTACCGAGAAGAGTCACGAGAACCAGCAATGTGACGATTGTCTTTTTCATATTCTTCCTCCATATTGTTCATTGCCGTTGACCGGCAAGAAACGACCAGCCGACAGAGTTTCTTTTCAACGTCACCGTCGCGAAGGTGTCGTCCGACAGATATGAACGAAAAGGAACCTGTGTGTTCTTGAGAAGGGGAACAGGGTGATGAAACTACAGATGGCGAGCAGCCCCGGCGAATAGTTCCAGCTCATCGGAAAGCCGTTTGGCGTGGTACGCAGGATCGGCCATACAGCTTCCCGGGGACGGAAAAACCGTCGTATCCCAAAAACCGTATGTAGTATGCATGAGGTTTTTTCAAAAAAATATCAGGAGAATTTTTACATCGGGTATGTTTTTTTCAAAATTCTCCTGTCAACGTTCCGGCTGTTACAGACAAGATACAGTAATGTTAATAGCACGCTACAATTATGTTAAAATATCGCAATGGATTACAGCCTCTCCGACCATGCAAGAACTGAACGGTCAGCCCTGCTTGTCAGCCTGCTTCGTTGAGTCGGTTTAGGCGGCTACTGTACCAGAGGTTCTTGCTCCGGACCCACCCCGTCTGGTCGAGCCGGCGGAAACAAGGCGTAACGGACGTCCCGTCGCCATCCTACCGATCCGCTCTATATGGCCGGGGTCGGAGATTGGTTTTCAAGGATGCACCGCTCCTTGAATTCCGAAGGCGAGCAACCGCAATACTGGCGAAACACACGGGCCATGTAGTTGGAGTCGGAAAAGCCGGTGGCCAGCGAAGTCTCCTGTACGTTATGACCGGAACGGAACATCTCTTTCGCCCGTTCCATCTTCAGAGCCGTCATATATTCGCTGAACGTCTGGCCGTTATAGTCCTTGAACAAACGGGAGAAATAGGAACCTGTGATCCCCAAGGACTGGGCGATCTGTTCCTGAGACGGATTCTCCATGTAATGGATGGCCAAATACCGTTTCAGCGCACCGAACTGTCTGGCGTACTTGTCCTGCCGGTCCTGAAGGACGGACTGCGTCGCGTCGTCGATGAAATCCATCAGGTAGTTCTCCACTTCCATCATTGAACCTGCATCGGGCTTGGGACGATGGAACAGCGGTATCTTCTGCTGGACAGCGTGCCGGCAGACCAACGCTATTTCATATAGCTCCTTCATCCCCTCCTCGCTGTCGCCGACGGAATTCTTGATGTTGTCGATCAGCTCGTGCAACGACTGGCGGGCGGAACCGGCGCGGCCTTCCAGAATGTTTCTCACCAAGTCGCCGAGAATGTTCCTCGCGGTAGCCCTGTCGAACGTCTGCGTCACGACCTGGGATAGGAATGAACACACCTGACGCGAAGAATGCACCGCCTGTGTGTGGCAGAGGGACGCGGTATGAATCGCTTTGGGTATTTCCAGCAAGGAAGTGAACTCGACGCCGACGCCGATCCGGCATCCAGGGCAACCGGACAGGGAGAAAGAACCGACTATATCCTTTTCCCATGCGGAAAACAGCAGAACAGTAGTTCGGTAGGGTGTTGAAAAATAACAAATCGGACAACCGTGAAGCGTTTCGGTCTGCGAAACGAGTTCGCTGAATTTCTCCATGGATATGCCGCTGGCGACCAAGGCCACACCGTTTTCCGCATGGATACCGAACGAGGAGAGCGTCGAGACAATGGAACCAACGGGCAGACGCCCATATTTGAGCGATGCAAAAAATTCTCGGGAGAACGCATTCACAGTTCCATCTACGGCCTGCTTTGCGTCGGGGGTTCCGCAGCTGGCGAGCAATTTATCCAACCGATCCGAAAAAACAGTATAATCAACGGGTTTCACAAGATAATCGGCGGCGCCAAGGCGCAACGCCTGCTGCGCATAGTCGAAAGAACTCCAGGCCGTAATGAACAGAATCCTCGCATTGGGCAGAAAGTCCTTTATTTCCTTCGCGCATTCGAGCCCGTTGAGCAACGGCATCTGTATGTCCAGGATACAGATATCCGGTTGATACTCCCTGGCGGTCGAAACCGCGTCCCTACCGTTCGATACTTTGATGCAGTCGAAGGAAGCCTCGTACTGCTTGAGGAATACTTCAAGTACGTCCCGCTCCAGATATTCATCGTCCGCTATGAGTATCTTCATGCCCATCGTATCGCCCTCCGGGGAAAGCGGAGCGTCACACGAGTCCCCCCATGCGGGGATATCCGCGCAATGTCCAATCCCGCTTCGTCCTGAAAATAGACCCGCAGACGCTCCCGCACGTTCTCCACGCCGATATGGGAGCGTCCGTCATCAACCGGGATCCTGTCCGGCAGAGCAACCCCAACCCCATCGTCCTCTATCCGTACCACGACATATTCGCCGTCTCCATCTGCGGAAATCCTCACCGTCCCGCCATATTCGGTCGGTTCAAGGCCGTGGACGACGGCGTTCTCCACGAAGGGCTGGATGATGACAGGAGGGATGAACAGGGCGTCCAGTCCGTCCTCACAGGAAATGGCGTATTGTATCCGGCTTCCGAACCGTTGCCGCTGGATTGCAAGGTACTGGCGGCAGAACTCAAGCTCCTCCCCTATAGTGACTTCGTTTCGGAAATCGAGTGAATATCGGAAGAACGAAGCGATCGTGTTCGTCAGGACGACGCTCTTTCCCGCTTTTTCCAAAAACGCAGTGTGAGAGAGCGTATTCAGCACGTTGAACAGGAAATGGGGATTTATCTGCGCCTGTAGGGCATGGTATTGCGCCTGGCTGAGTTCTCGGGACATCTCGATATTCTTCACGTTCTCCCGGTAGAGTTCCCTGCTGAGTTCGTCGCGATCCTTGATCGCCCGTTTCATCTGGTTGACGCTCTCTTCAAGGCTCGCCAGCTCCTGGGGGCCTTCCGCGACGAGTTCAGGAAAATCATAGTTTCCCAACGTCAGCTGTCGGGCGGCGACGGCGATTGACTGAATCGGGCGGGACATATAGCCGGAAAATGAAGCCAAGAACAGGATGGAGACTAGAAACAACGCGGCGGTGGCGAGAATCACCGCGGTCCGCAGCTTGAGCAGATTATCCCAAGTCGCACGGGACGCCGCGGCATCGTTTGTAATGGCGTAGGTAAGATAATCGCCAGAGCTGAAGTCTTCCAGATAGGAGAAAACATCGAGCAGCCAATAGTAATTGACATAATCCCCCGCGGATACATCGAAACAACGTTCTTCCAGATAGGTCAGGCCATTCTGGATGGCCCGGTGGATGAAATAGGCGTCGCCGCTTTCATAGGAGGGCTCGCCGAGAATCCCAAGTACTACCCGGACGTTGGCGAAGCACCCCCGAAGCTCAGCGGCGGACATACGTCGGGAATCGGCGTCGGCAGTAGAAAAATATGTCTCGAAGGACTGTCGACAAAGGACTATCTTCTTTGTCAAGGTATCAAGCTCCATGTATCTGTTGATCCGATCCTGCATGGTACTCGTCGTAGAGAACAGGACGGAGAATGAAACAAGGATCAACAGGGCGAACAGGACGAAGACCGACAGGAACGATCCTGTCAGAACAAACCTGAAACCGAGCTTGCGACTTCTCATGAAATCGAGGATATCACACGAAAAACCATCGAACAATTGTCGAGGTCATCCGCTCAGACAAGCGACGGCGCAGGAACGTCAAGGTTCCGAATCATACTAGAAAATCAGTTTCCGTTTCATCATGATATATAGTAATTATTTCAATCATAATAAAATATGTCATCATGCTCCACGAATTCAAAAGAGTTGGCAGCGACGTCGCGACAACAGGATGTCAACCGCCTCTTGTGTAATGGACATGGCGCAGCCTCCTCTCCAAGACGGCGGCAATGGCGCGGGAAAGAAAATCCACAGCAATTAAGTTGTGCAACATTTCATTATATAACATACAATTATATTCATATCCAAAATTTCGTATCTACAAGAAAATTTTGAAAACGCTTCAGCATGGGGCGGATGGTCTGCCCTATCGTCTTTACACGCTTCATTTTCGCTAATTTTTTATATAAGTCGGAATTATAACATTCCAAAATGCCTTATGAGCACCGGGACAGGAGCATCAGGATATAACCTATACAGACATACGCCACACAGGAAGAAATGGGTTGAGGAGGAAGAAAAACCGCCTGCGTCGGCTATTCTTCTACAAGACATGGCGGCAGGGCCGAGTGGTCGCGTATTGGCACGAAGCAGAACCGAACAATGCTGAAGCATCATTCCCATACGGTCGGTTTTGCAAAATCACCCTGCGCAATGTTGTCACCAACACCTTCATTTCAATCGGTTTTGCCACATGAGCGTTCATACCTGCATCCAGCGCAGCCTGAACATCGTCTGAAAAAGCATTGGCCGTCATCGCGATGATGGGGATGGTATCCGCATCTACCCGTTCCAAGGCGCGAATCGCGCGGGAAGCCTCATATCCATTCATCACCGGCATCTGGATATCCATCAGAACCGCGTCATAGGTTCCAGGAACGGAGGAGGAAAACGTCTCTACGGTCTGCAGCCCATCGGATTTTATTACAGATTCTGCTCCGTACATGCCCAAAAGACTTCCCATGATCTCAGCATTGATCGCATTGTCTTCCGCTACCAGGAAGCGGCGGCCGCTCAAAAACTGGGTATCCTCCGTAGCTGTCTGAATCCGGACCGTCTCTTCAGTCTTCAAAGTTCTCACCTCATGCGTGGAATCAAATTCCAGTTCAATTTGGAACAGAGAGCCCTTCCCCACCGTGCTTTCGACCGAAATGGTACCACCCATCCGATCCACCAACCCCTTGACGATGCTCAACCCCAAGCCGGTTCCCTCAATCCTGTTCACGTACGTACCCCGAACGAACGGTTCAAAAACATGGGACAGTATCTCCGCAGACATTCCGATACCCGTATCCCGAATGGAAAAACGATAACCGACACAACCGTCTTTTACCGCCGGGCGCTCCTCTACAAGAAAATCCACGAGGCCGCCTTCAGGAGTAAACTTGACCGCGTTGCCCAAGACATTGGTGAGAATCTGATTGATTCGCAAGGCGTCTCCATAGAAACTACCATGGGAGAGTTCTCCGACCCTTGTCTGGAAACGTTGATGCTTCTCTTCAGACTGGGGGAGAATCATGGTGGAAACCTGCTGTACCATTTCCTGTATGGAAATACGTTCACGGCTCAGTTGGATACTGGCATGCTCAATCTTGCTCATATCCAGTACATCGTTAATCAGATTCAGCAAATGCTTGGATGAAGCGGATATTTTGCCCAGGCATTCCATGACATAGGCGGAATCGTCCGGGTGAGCGCTGGCCAGAGCGGTCATCCCCATGATGGCGTTCATAGGCGTACGGATATCGTGGCTCATGGAGGACAGGAAGGAGGTTTTCGCCTGGTTAGCCTGATTGGCCAGCGCAAGGGCGGTCTCCAAATCTTTTTTGTTCTTGCGCTCCTCTTCCAGTATCTCGGTAACGTCCGCCCGCACGATACATACTGTCCGATGGTTCCGGTCGCCCCACAAGACGTTGATTCTCTTATATTGTACGCTGTCCGCTCCTCGGTAGGCATAGATGAAATCATATCCGAGAGGTTGCTTCTCCAACTGTTCCAACAATGTACTCATCCGAAACCTCCGGCGTATATCAGCCAGCGACTGTCCGGCAACGTCATAGCACCCCATACCGGAACCAACCTGCTCATCATAGTTCTCCATGACAAACGGGGGTAGATCCTCGAGAACCGTCTGACGGGTATGCATGATCATCCGCTGAGTGCCGACGTCAATGAAAGTCGCCAGCTCAAAGGTATAGGCCAGCATATTCAAGAAGCTCTGCTGTTCCCTCACCGTTTCCGTCACATCAGCCCGGGACAAGCAGATTTTACCCAGCCGCAGATCGATGGCAAATACAGTCATCCGCTTGACACGGATATTCCCGTCATCGTCAGTCAGCGAATAATCGAAACTGTAAGCTCCATCTTTTGCGAGTTTTTTCGGAATATACGCGGAATCCAGATGTTTCCGGTATGTTTCGCGGTCTTTAGGGAGAATCCTGTTTTCCAACAGGTAATTCATCCATTGGATATGATTGCCGCTTTGCGGAGGTACACAGCACGCCTTTGGATTACTGGTAAATACAGTATAGGTGTCGCTGAACAGATCCAACACAACAATATGGTCATAGCCGGTGTTCGACAGTTGTTTCAGAACTTGATCGGCAACAACCTGCTCCGTGACATCCGTCACTGTCAGAATGCCGGTAATGTCACCGGTGTCCGGCTCCTCCACGAGGGTCACCTTGCATTGGACATGTCGTCCCATTTTCTCACCGGGGAGTTGGATGAAACAACGGAACACCCGTTCCATATCCTTGCGTCGGAAAGACTTCAGCATCGGCGCATTGAGATACATCTCCAAGAATCTCCGCCGTTCCTCCGTATCTACGATCAGAGTGGAAAATCCGGTAAAGAAGCTTTCCCTGTCGGTACCGAAGGATTTGATGCGACTCGTATCGGTATAATCGTTGATTTCAATGATTCGGTTCCTTGAAATATTGCAATGTCCTACCACCAACGCATTTGGACCAGGCATACGATAATGCTGCAGAATCAGCTTCCGATATCGTTCCCTGCCATGATCCTGTTCCTGCCATTTCTTCGTAATGTCCTGCAGGCAACAGTACTGTCGGAAATCACCGTCATCACCGGGGAGCATGGACATTGTATTGCACACCCTGATGTATCTGCCTTTTCCGTTTTGTAGTCGATACGTCAGCTCATAGCGATGTCCGATATTCATGGCGATTTCCCGAAGCCGGGCCCTAAGCTGTGGCAGATCTTCAGGATGGACGCCGGCTAAAGCGTCATGGCTATACCTGTCGCGGGCCTGCTCTAGCGTAAGACCGATCATATCCGCGAAGCCTACGGACAGGAATTCCGCCACAAAGGTTTCATCCTTTTGACAACGTACTACGGCGACGCCGCCGGGCAGATTCTCAACCAAAGTTTTGAAATATTGTTCCAGATGCTGTTTCTCCCGTCGGACGCTTACCTCTTCCGTGATATCCCGCAAGTACTGGATGAAAGCCGGAATACCGTTCCAATCGGTTTTCTGAAGGTGAAGGTGGTAGGTTCTCCCGTTCCACCGGGATATTATCTCCGAATCCTCTCCTGCAACGCCCTCCCTGAAATTGCAGAAAGGACACGGCCCGTCCAACCCCTGCAAGACTTCGTAGCATTGTCTTCCGATACGGTCACCTGTGTCCGGAAACAGTTTTTTCGATTCATGGAAATAGAGCACTTCATAGTTTTTCCGGTCAATTACATAAATGGCGTCGGCCGCCTCGTCGGCGATTTTCCGGTACATCCTGCTCTCGGCGGAGCTTCCGGTAATAGAAGCATAGAATTGGCTCTTTTCTGTCAACGGTCCGATTCGACGACCATTGAGATGTACCCAGGCAAGGCTACCGTCCTTATGCCGGGTGCGATAGGAGATATTCAACGGCTGACCAGAGCTCATGGCCGCCTGAACGGCCAAGAACACCCGTTCACGGTCTCCGGCATATACGACATTCAAGAAATCGGCCTGTATCAGCATATCGAACTCGTCCCTGGCATAGCCGGACAGAGCCGCCACGCCGTCGGAATAGAACGTGGGAACGAGACGTCCGCCCTCCGCCAGGTAACTGGCGACACCACCGGGAATGGAGTTGATCAGATGGTTCATTTCCAACTGGGTCTCTTTGAAATCGGTAATGTTGTGGAAGACGCAATGAATCAGGGGCGCTCCGTCGGCCTCCCCCATTGGCCTTGCCTGGATGCGTACCCAGACGACATGGCCGTCCCGATGCCGTTTACGAAACTCAAACTCAGTCTCGGCATGTTCACGGATGGCGCGACGAAGTCTTTCCACGACCATGGACGTATCCTCGGGATAGATCATCGCCGCGGCGTCACCTTTTATGAGATTATGGTACTCCTCTACCGTGTAACCGGTCAGTTCTGGTACGCCATTGGAAAAATAGACGGTCTCAAAAATATCCGTCACCCGATAGATGGCTACGCCGCCGGGAATGGCGTTGACGAGATTCTGCATCTTCTCATTGGTTGCGAGCAAGTCCGTCTCCAACCGTTTTTCCCCGGTGACATCGGTGTATGCGACGAACAAAAGTGCAGAGCCGTCTTCCAATTTCCGCCGGGCCCCTTTCAGATTGACCCAACGATAGCTTTTGCTTCGGTCATGGAAAATACGGAGAGTATGGGAAAGCGTCCCGCCGTTTCGGACCATTTCCATGACCTCCGCGAAAAGGATTGGCCGATCCGCCTCGCATAAGGTCAGGAAAACTTCTCCGTCCTGCGCCATGGCCACATGATCATCAGAATATCCCATGATTTCATAAAACATCGGATTCCGGTAGACGGAGGTGCAATCGCCATCTATCAGACGATACACAGCCAATCCGCTTGGAAACTGATCCAAGATCGACCGTAGCTCCGGTGTAAACGTGTTCTCATACGCTTCGAAATCATCCAGGATTCTCTTCTCCGACATTTTTCCAACTTCCTTCCCATATCACGGCCACGATTTCAACGTCCACGGGGGCTATGGGCCATCTCCTGCATCCCGACACAAGACGGTAGTCAGTTTCAGGGATTCTTCCACGCGGTGATTCCATAATCGCTCTGATTGCGCTAAGCCTACATTTGGCCTCAGCCCCTCAATGGGTCGCCACGTAAAAGACGTTCTTCCCAGAATCAAGACATAAAAGAGAAGCCCACTGCAGGAGCATCCGCAAACAAGTGTAAGCCGTTGTCTATTTTCTTATTTCTCCGGTGCGGACACTATATGCCATGCGACCTTGCCCATATATGTATATTATAGCGATTCCAAAGACATTAATCAATAAAACATGATTTTCTCGCTATTTGTCCGAAAAAAACGTATACTTACACAGGTTCAATGCACCGAAGTTGGGGTTACCCAAAAAACAAAGGCGGGCATTTTGGAAAGCGCGAAATATAATCTGATCTATGAATACTATAAATGCCGCATTTTGTTCGGGGATCTTCAGGAAGGAGATTACCTATCTACCATTGAACAGATAGGAGATATCTTTCAGGTAGCGCCGCAAACAGTACGCAATGCTTTGAAAAAACTACAAAGCGAAGGCCTTATCACTGTTTCCGCAGGTAGAAATACCATGGTGATCCATAAAACGACCCCAGAAGAAACACTCCGGTTCACAAAGAATTACTACCTCTCCCGCAAAAACGTCATGGAAGAGGTATACCTTGTCGCCAACCTATTGTTGATGCCTCTATATCGCAAGGGATGCCAAATGCTTACGGACGCCGACCTGTTGCGAATTTCAACTACGGTCCGTCAAGGGAAATCCAATATCGCATCTATTTCGATGTTCTGTTGCGATCTTATGATGAATAAAATCGACAACTGGCTGGCGAAGTCCCTTTTCCTTGATATGGTTTCATTTTTCCAGTTCCCGTACGTGCCTTCGTTCAATGAAGGGAGCAACGAGGATTATCAACGAAATTGCCGTTTGTTGTCGCACAGTTGCGAAACATTAGATAGAGATGGAGTATTTCGTGCGTTTACAGGCTTGCAGGCGCTGACTCGGAAAACATTGCGGGACTATATCGATGAAGCGACCTTGGAGCTATCTGTTCCGGGCCAAATTCCTTTTCATTGGCAAACATATCGCGGAAGACCACAGCATTGTCATACCTTGGCGGCGAATATCATCCATGAAATCATAACGGGGAAGTACGCCGAAAAGGATTTGCTGCCATCGTATGAAATCATGTCGGCTGAATTTGACGTTTCCATAAATACGGCGAGGCGGACCATAGACCTGTTGAAGGATATGGGAATCATCAACTCTATCAACGGTGTGGGAAAACAGATTTTGTTCTCCTCGCCGGACTGGAAGAAGATGCGTAGACCGACTATGCGGAACAATGCAGACATGGCCAGTGAAAGTCTGGAAATTCTACTGCTTTCATCCAAAGAAATCATCCATGGATATCTCCCGCTGCTCCCTGATAATGAAATCGGATGTCTGAAAAAAGTCTTGGCTAATAAAAAAGATCGTCGACCTATGGAAATCGTGATTCTCATAGCGGAATATATGACAGTCGCATATCCATCCGATATGGTTCTTGAAACATATAGCAAGCTATTTGAACCATTGCTGCTTGTCTATCCGCTTTTGTCGGACAGGACGCCAACTATAGCGGAGACAGTCTCTTGTTGTATGGAAATGATGAACCGGGCTCTCGATGATCGAGATCCGAAGTCGTTTACCCAAGGGTTCTTGGAGCTGTTGGACCTGTCGAGGGAGGCTGTCGTACATATACAACAGGCTTTGCGCGACCAATGAGCCGACCGCCGAATTCATCAGCGGTCCCGGCCGAAGACAAGGGCAAGCAAGCGTCTTACCGCGAGTCCCCCCAGCTCCGGCTCCAGATCGTCGCTACTGTTTTGTGATGATATCCCAGTTGAGAGACAGTCGGAAACAGCAGGGCCAGAAACAATATCGCGACAAGGCCATCCATTTGTATAGTTGATTCTTCTCCCCCCCTCACACCCCAGCATCCCAAGCGTACAGGTTTCCTATTTTCAAGTCGTTAGAATGGCGGGCAATTCCCGTAGCAAGCGACATCCGGTCATTGCAAACCCCAAAGTGTACACATGCATGTCTTTTTCAGCCGAAAGTTTTCAATCGGCCACCTGTATCCATATCCGTTTTCATGCGCACCATCGTTTCCTAAAAAAATAACCCGGCTTTGAAAGATAGAACCGTCAAAAAAGGTTTCTGGAAAATTCCGCATAGAGCATATGCTCGTGAAGGGGGAAAACCCTGCGTCATATCTATGGAATCCGACGGGTTGCATACTATTGCGAGTATCAGAAACGCCTTTCCCTGTTGTCAAAAAAGATGTAATATGGCGGCACCATGAATCACAAGCGCAATACTTCGTCCCAAGCCACGCTGGGAGAGGGAATCCGGGCCGGATTTCCCATATGCGTCGGCTATTTTCCTACGGCCATGGCATTCGGCTTGGTCTGTCGAGACATCGGTATGAATCTGGTGGAATCGACTTTGTTTTCAATCTCCAATTTTGCTGGTTCCGGACAATTCCTCGCGGCGAACCTGATTGCGGCACATGCTACGGTCATCGCCATCTTCCTTGGCGTGCTGATGATCAACCTACGGTACATGTTCATGGGGGCGTCGATCGCCAGCCGGTTGGAACCTGATGTCAGAGGAATTAGGCGGCTGCTGGTGGCGTTCGGGACGACGGACGAGGTGTTCTCGGTTTCGGCGTTACGTCCCGGCAGGCTTTCGTTTCCGTACATGTTGGGCCTCGAGGGCTCAGCCTACACAGGATGGGTGTCGGGTACGGCGGTCGGGTTCATTGTCGGAATGGTCCTACCGGATGCGCTGCAACGGGCCGCCGCGGTAACGATCTATGCGATGTTCGCCTCCTTGCTCACACGGGAGGTCAAGTCGAACTGGCAGGCCCTATTGGTCGCGGGTTTCGCCGCGGTAGTCAATTCACTGCTGGTCTGCGCCCTTGGGATGCCCGTTGGCTGGGCGTTCGTCATAGCGATGCTCAGCGGTACGTTGTTCGGAGCCTGGGTCATGCCCGATACCGATGAAGAGGAACTGGTGGAAAGCACCGGCGTCAGTTCAGCAGAAGGGGGTCTCAAATGAACAGTTGGCCTTACATAGCCTTGATACTGTTGTCCGCAGTCGCGACGTTCCTTCCCAGAGTCGTCCCCTATTATGCAAAATTTCTGAACAAATTGCCCAAATTCGCCCGCAAATGCATGTTGATCATGCCGGTAGCCGCATTGGGGGCCTTGCTCTTTCCTGGTACTATCGTTGATTTCGCTCCCCAGTGGTATGCCGGTCTGCTCGGAATCGGAGCGGCCGCGTTGTTGTCCTGGTGGCGTGGCGGCATGGTCCTGCCTATCATCAGCAGCGTGTTGGTGACCTGGCTGGCACTGATTTGTTTTTAGGTATAGGGTCAATCCGGGCTCACTCTAGGCTCACTCTAGGCTCACTCTAGGCTCACTCTAGGCTCACGCGGGGCTCACTCTAGGGTCAATCGGTGGTCGCTCTGGGGTCGATCGAAAGGCAGGTAGCGAGTGTGCCGGCTGCGACAAACAATCGCTTCGACACCGCTTTGTGGCTACCGTAGGGCTACCCCTGGGCTACCGTAGGGCTACCCCTGTAGTGGACATAATTCTTTCGGATATGTAGGATGAGCTATGTTCGATCTCCACCTTCATCTACCAGACCAATGTTCTTCGTCAGAGTATATGCCCAAGGCATGGTATGGGTTGGTTTGCACGTCCAGAGTCGGAGAATGGCAAGAACTTGTCGCGATGACGCAGGACAGGGCGAATATGACGGGAGCAGTCGGTATCCTGCCGGAGGGGTTGTCCGAAAGGTCGCTGGACGATAGTCTGGCGGAGCTGGAAAGAGTGTTGAAAAGCAATGAAGCCCTGCAGATCGGAGAGGTCGGTCTTGATCGGCGGTTTCATGCTATGGTGCCGATGGAACGACAACAGGAATTCCTGTCGGGGGTTTTGGAGCTTGGCTGGCAGATGAACAGGCCCGTCAGTCTCCATGTAGTCAGGGCGGAAGAACCGCTGTTCATGACGCTTGAAAAACATGGCGGAAAACTCCCCCGGCTTCTGTGGCATGGATATACGGCGGGCGTCGGGACCGCAGAACGATTCATCAAGCTTGGCGGAACGCTCTCCCTGGGACCGTCGCTGTGGCGGCCGGGGTTGCGGCTGGCTGGACGTCTCAACGAACTGAGGGATTGCCCTTTCGCCGTGGAGACGGATTGGCCGGGAGGCTGGTTGCCTGAAGAATGGAGGAACCTGGCGTACCCGGAAATACTGCGCAGGCACATGGCCCGGCTGGCTATGGCCATGGACATCACTATCGACCGACTGGAGGAACGGACATATGCAATCGGAACGTTTTTTACGCATCAGCCGACTTCTCGGCGATGAAATCGTCGAAAACCTGCACAAGAAATTCATCGTCATCGTCGGGATGGGCGCGGTCGGGGGATATGCGCTGGAAGCGCTGGTTCGCAGCGGCGTCGGACGGCTCAGGCTAGTCGATTTCGACACGGTGTCGATCACGAACCTCAACCGACAATTGCTCGCCCTTGAATCGACCATCGGACGGAGCAAGGTCGAAGTCGCGCGGGAACGGGTGCTGGACATCAACCCGGAAATTCAGGTGGAGACGCTGAATATCTTCGCCCATGAACAGACCCTGCCGCAAATACTCGATGGCGGGCCGGATCTGGTCATCGACGCGATAGATTCCCTCAACCCGAAATGTGCCCTGCTCCAAGGGACCTACAACCGGGGAATTCCAATCATTTCATCGATGGGGGCGGCGCTCAGGCGGGAACCGACCTTGGTCAGGACGGGGGACCTGATGGACACCTGGGGGTGCCCATTGGCGAAACAGGTACGGACGAACCTCCGCAAGCGCGGCGTTGGCAGAGGCATCGACGTCGTATTCTCACCGGAACTGGTACGGTATACCTACAGGGATCCGGAGAACGAAGAACATGCGGATTTCAATGAACAGATCATCGACAGGGGACGCAGACGGAATGTGCTGGGAAGCCTGCCGACGATCACGGGCATTTTCGGACTTACCCTCGCCCATCTCGCCTTGGATCGTCTGGTAGGCGGCGACAACCTCCATGGGGTGGCGGCATGGAATCCCTCCGAGACGCACAAGACTTGAATAGGACGCGCACATGAACTTCAATATTGAGGATTGGACCACAGAACACCTTCAGAAACTACGGGAGACTTTCGGCACAAGGCTGGAATTCGTCGGCCTGCAAGGCAGCTTCGGCAGAGGTGAAGCCACCCCGGACAGTGACATCGACATGGTCATCATACTCGACAGGATGGAAGAATCAGACCTGCGGGCGTACAGAAAGCTCGTACAGACGATGCCGGAACACGGACGGGCCTGCGGGTTCTTCTCAGGTAAAGAGGAACTCAGAGCCTGGCCGAGATACGACCTTTGGACCCTTTATTACGATACGAAGACATTGTATGGGAATCTGACGGAGCTTCTACCAGAGCTGTGTCGGGATGACCTGAGGGAAGCGGTTCTGACGGGAGCCGCGGGGCTATACCACATGGCCGTACACGCCCGGATACATTCTGACAATCCGGAAACGTTCCTGAGGGACCTATACAAAGCGACATTCTTCATCGCTAGAGCGAAATATCAATTCGAGACCGATGAATATGTTCCCAGTAAAACACTCCTTGCGACACGGCTGACAGGAACCGACAAGGAAATCATCGACAGAGCCGTCGCCTATGCCAATGGCATGGACGAATCGACGCCGGAGAACGATTTTGGCAGACTGATAGCCTGGCTGCAGGAACTGATCAAGCGATATGGACGGATCTAGGACTTTCGAGCCTTGACGATGAGAAAACTCGGTTTGATGAACTCCCGGTACATGCGAGGGCATTTTTCCAGCATGGCAGCGTCGGGCAATGGTTCCTTTATCGCTTCGACGACGAATTTTGATGATATCAGCGCCTCGATGATCTCTGAGAACATTCGGTGGTATTTCTCAACATTGTCGATGAGCCATTCCACACTCCGAAAACCCGGCCTGCCATAGTCGGAGAGCAGATAGTCGGTGGACCGGTGGGCCTCATCATTCAGAAATCGCACCCCGTGGACAGGAGCCGTGGTCAAGGGATGCTCTTGGGAAAACAGGAATATCCCGCCAGGATTGAGGCATTGCCCTACGGCATCGACCAGCGTGCTGAAATTCTCGATATAATGAACTGCAAGAGAGCTTGTGACAATATCGAACCGACGGCCCAAGCTCGCTATCGACGACATGTCCAACCGTCGGTATTCGATACGCCCAGAAGTATTCTTCGAACGGGCGACCTCCAGCATGTTTTCCGAAAGGTCGATTCCGACGACGGACTCCGCGCCCAGCCGGACATACGCTTCACAGGCGTCTCCGAAGCCACACCCCAAGTCCAGCACGGTCTTTCCGGTCATGTCCGAAAGCAAGGCCCGGAATGCGGGCTGTTCCAGCAACGTATTGTAGTTCAACGGATTCTCCCGCAGACGGCTGTAGCGATCAAAGAAACAAGGATCGTCGTAGACATTTTGTGGAGCGTTCATAGAAGGACTCCTTCTTCGTGCCGCGTTTTTCATAAGATTACCGCCGCAATCGACGACGAGCCAATCCTTGGAGCAATCATGCCGGTATGCGGCGCTTTCGAGGCCGTGTTGTACCGATCAGTCTTCCAATTCCAGGATTCCAAAACATTGTGGAGAATGAAATTCAGGTTTTGCGGTATCGATCGGATTCCACATCAGATAATGGGGCTGTGACAGATCGTCGCCGCATTTGTAGAAATTCCCTTTCAGACGAAGACCGCCGATATCGGAACCGGAAACGGCGAGTCCGAATTCCGCAAGCGGGATGGAGACGGAAAGGAGCCATTCGCTCCCGCTATCCATCCCCTCGAAGGTCGCGGTATTGCGCAATATATGAAAATCGATGGGTAATGAGGCTATTTTCTCTACGTCATACAGCACCCGTCCTGCCCTACCGGTCCCTCTGCCAGCCAAGGAGAAGGTGGATGCGCTGAATTCAAAATTCACATATTCTTTCTGATGAAGCGCAGGGTTCGCAAGAAAGGCTTCGACACAGCTATCGGTCCAGACATTATCGTTATGGTGGGTACACATACGTCGTAGTTCAGGCTCCACGACATGATACAACAAATTGAGGCTTCTGCCGTCATGGGCGGCTTTCACGGTAGCCGTGACTGGATAGAGGGGGTGCGGTTCAAAACCGGGCCAAGGACTCTCCAGAATAGGTATCAGCACTCCTTCCGAGACATCCTTGCGAGGAATCTTCACCGTTTTGATGAAATGTTCTTCCTTATCAGCCATAGCGACCTCCAGAGCTATTAGAAAATCCACATCGTCATGACAAGCTGACGAGCGGGTATGAGTATATAGTATCATCTGCATCAAAGCGAGTCCCTACGTCATAAAAGGCTGATGAAATGGCAAGGCCGAAGAAACGATTCCAATGGCTTCGCCTCCTGGCACCGCATCATACGCTTCCCTAGGAAGCTCCTTGACGCTCGACTTGCCTCCCCTGACGCAATGGCGTCCGGCAAGATTTCAACATCGGATTTACGCTTTTTGAATCACCACGGGTTTTTTCCCGCATATAGGGGGTGAATTCCCCCGACTGGCTTCATCCTTACGATGGAACATGGGGAAGAAAAGACACAGGAGGTTCACAAGTGAACAGGGAAAAAGATTTGGAGTCACGGGTCATGACGATGTTGGGAATCGTAGTATTGCTTTCCAGCATTCTAGCTGCGCTCATGTTTACGGGCTGTTCGGATCCATCGGCAAATGAACGGGGAACGATATTGCGGCTGCTGTTCGATTGCCCGGAGTTCTCAGATGCCCCGAAAGGAGGAAGAAGTCTCAACCCTCCGGCAGGAGCCATGAAAATCAAAGAATACATAGTTTCCGGTACAGGGCCGGGAGAATCATCCTTTGGGCCGTTGACCAGTGCGGACGGGGAACTGAGGCTTGACGGACTGCTCCAAGGGAGGTGGAATCTTACCGCAGAAGCTATCAGCGAAACGGGGGCCGTCCTTGCAAAAGGAACGGCGATAGTGTTCCTCTCTTCGGTAGCCAATACCGCGACTATCATACTGGATCGCCTGCCGGGGACAGGAACTTTGACAGTCTCCTACAACTGGGATCCCGTCCAAGTGAAGGAGGATGTGGAGCTAGAGCTTCAGCTTATCGACCAAAGCGGAAATCCAACGACGATAGCGCTCCCGGCTCTGGACCGGATACGAGGCGCCGCCTCGGTAACCCAGACGCTCGCGGCGGGCTCCTATACGTTGCACAGCAGGCTCAAGACCCAGGGCGTGATTGTCTCCGGTGCGGTAGAAGCGATACGGATCGTCGATTCAAGCATCAGTTCCGGTGAAATCCAGCTGATCATAGGCGACCGGGGCAACGGATTCCAGATCACCGTCGTCAACGATACAATGCTGCCTCTGCAAGGGACGGTTACTTGTTCACCGGCGACACCGGGGCCGAATACTTCGGTGACGTTGACCTTCGTCCCGGCGGCGTTGCCTACAGGAACATTACCTTCGGAAATCCGCGCATCATGGTATTGCGAAGGAACACTTATCCAGGGAGCCGCGGGATTCAGCTACCTTTGTACACCCCGCCCCGGGGTACATCGTTACGATATAGTAGTCTCGCATGACAAACTGGGCAGCATCGGCAATGCGACGATCATGGTCGACATGCCGTACAAGTAGGGATTACAGCACATTTCCATAATTGACCGGCTTCCCCTCTCCATGACTGATAGTCAGCCGAGAGGGGAACATCCGGCCTTCGTCCTGTGCGGCCGGCGTAAAGTCCTTCTCTTGGCCTTACGACCGCTTGGACATGGCGCAGCCATATGCAAAACCCCACGACAACGAATGCGCAAGAAAACTACCGAAAGCTTCCTTGCTTCTACAATCAAACAAAAACTTGACATCCGCCCAAAACTACTATACAAATGTTAAGTATGAATTCTTCAACCGATATCGCCGTCCATGTTGATATTCCATTCTTTCTCGAGAAAGTAGCTTGCGGCTTTCCGTCTCCGGGAAGCGACTGCAGGGAGAATCCATTGGATTTCAATGAACTGCTCACCCCTCATAAAGCGGCGACCTATTGTATCCGGGCGGGCGGGGATTCCATGATGGGCGCAGGAATATTCGCCGACGACATCCTTGTCGTCGATCGTTCGATACGCCCCCTGTTCGGTGATATCGTCGTCGCCGAATATGACGGAGGATTTACCGTCAAACGGCTTGCCCGCCCTACAGAACCGGGGCTCAAGGCCGTCCTTCATCCAGAAAATCCGAAATACAGGGATCTGCCTATCTCTGAATCCACCGAGCTGCTTATTTTCGGCGTCGTATCGGCCGTCGTCAGGTGTATGCGCCGCGACAGGAAAAACACGGCCGCCCCTCTATAAGGTGGAGCGACCAGGAACGACCGCCATGACAGGACTATGCGACTGCAATTCATTCTATGCCTCCTGTGAAAAACTATTCCGGCCCGACCTCCGGGGAAAACCGGTGATTGTCCTATCGAACAACGACGGTTGCGTCGTGTCTTCGACGGAGGAGGCGAAAGCCTTGGGCGTCACCAGAGGGGGTTCCTATAGAAGCATCAAGGACGAACTCGCGCAGAAAGGAGTCTTCGTGTTTTCCTCCAATTATCCGCTCTATCAGGACATTTCGGACCGGGTCATGGACATGCTCAGAAATTCCGTGGAATCGGTACAACCCTACTCCATCGATGAAGCATTCTTTGAATTCGGGGATCTGCCGCGAACAGAAAGGCAATGGGAGGCATACGAACGTCGGATCAGGGCCATCCATAGACAAATCGAAAAACAATCGGGCGTCCCGATATCGATAGGCATCGCCCGAAACAAGACCCTGGCGAAGCTTGCGAACCATATCGGTAAAGTCGCCACAGAAATTGTAGACGGAGAAAACAAGAGGAAGGGCTATTGCGTCCTGCGTCCCGAACAGGAAATGGAAATCCTCCGGCGAACACCGCTGGCGCATGTATGGGGAATCGGTTACAGGAGGGCTGAGCAATTATATCATCTGGGGCTTAGGACTGCCTGGGACCTGATACGCAAGGACGACAGATGGATTGAAAAGCACTGTACCGCAACGGGGCTCCAGACGGCCTGGGAGCTCCGCGGCAGAAATGTGATAGACACTGAAAAACAACAACTGCGGACGTTATGCAGCGGAATCACATTCAGCAATCCGAAATCCTCCTTCGAGGAAGTCGCCCAATCCCTTTCCTGTCATTGCATGACGCTGGCTGGAAAACTTTGGGTCAGGAACCTTCAGGCGACGAACATCGCCATACATATTTTTACAAACCGTTTCCAAGAAAACTATTGCTCACTGGCGTCCCAACAATCGTTGGACAGTCCGACTGCATATCCACCCGCCCTGTACAGGTCGGCGAAAAAGGCGTTGCAGGAAATATGGCAGCAAGGCAGACCGTACGCCGGAAGCAGGATATGGATCACGGACTTCATTCCTGAGGGGCGTCGGCAATACAATCTGTTCGAAACGGAGGAAATCCAGAAAAAACGGGAACGAGAGGACCGGTTCACCGAGGCGATTGAAGAAGTCGAACGGACATACGGCAAACGAGCGTTGCTCAGCGGCGCCAGCGACCTAAAGGTCAAGCTGGATCTGTCCTGTCAACAACATCTATCTCCTCACTACACCACCCGGTGGAGCGACCTACCGAAGGCGTCCAGCGGAGACATAGACATATCATGCCGTATACCCAGCTATATCGGCAAGCCAACGGTACGCCCCGGCAGCGGCAAGCCGCCGGGGTAAAACCAAAGGACAATACCATCCATCACCGGACGGTATTGTCCCCTACACGTTGAACGGATGGGTTTTCCGATGCCAACAACCATCGCCGCAGCACCTTCGCGAAAACGACTACATCTCTTTCGCGATTTCAGGCAACCAGGCGGGTATCGGCTGGGGACGGTGCGACGAAACGCTGATGGAAGCGACACGCACATGCAGCTCCGCCAGAACCTCATCCCCCCGCATCACCCGCTGGAGGAACATCATGGAAAAGCGTCTACAATCCTCTATCTCCGTCACGACCTCCAGCAGATCGTCGAGCAGACCGGGACGCTGGTAGTCGATGGCGATGGACTTCACGACGAACGCGGTATCATGGGCAAGCAATTCCCGCTGGGAAACTCCATCGGAACTACCGGCACCCTCGGAAACATCCCGGGCGGCAACCATCTCGCACGCCTTGCGGAACATCTCGGTACAGGCGTGCTCGGCGAAATCCAGATACCGTCCATGGTAGACGATGCCGCCAGCGTCCGTATCGCTGAAATACACCCTGACTGGAAAACGAAAGGCCATGGGTCAGACCTCCACGGGGGCGCCGGGGAAACGCAAGGTCTCCACATAGTCGTCGTAGGTCTGCGCACGACGAATCATCACCACGGAACCATCGGCCTTGAGCAGGTATTCGGCGGGCCGGAGCTTCGCGTTGTAGTTGAACCCCATGGCATGGCCGTGGGCGCCGGCGTCGTGCAGCACCAAGACATCACCCCGTTCAATGACGGGAAGCGGGCGGTCTATGGCGAACTTGTCGTTGTTCTCGCACAACGAGCCGGTCACGTCATAGACATGATCCAGCGGGAACGCTTCCTTGCCGACAACGGTGATATGGTGGTAGGCGCCGTACAAGGCGGGACGCATCAGGTCGGCCATACAGGCGTCAAGCCCGACATAGTCCTTGTACTTGCGGGTGACATGGCGGACCTTGCTGACAAGATAGCCGGAAGGCCCCGTAACGACACGGCCGCATTCAAAGACTATGTTCAGAGGATCCAGACCGGCAGGGACGATGATCTCCCCGTACAGGCGGCGCATGCCGTCGGACACGGCCCGCAAATCCATCGCATCCTGATCCGGCCGATAAGGAATACCAACCCCTCCGCCCATGTCGATGAACTCAATCCTCACGCCGGCCTCTTTCTGAAGCCTCACGCACAGGCTGAAGAGCATCCTGGCCGTTTCAACTATATAGGAGCCGTCCAGCTCGTTGGACGCGACCATCGTATGCAGGCCGAACCGCTTGCACCCCTTCTCCTTCATGATCCGGTAGCAGTCCACGATCTGGTCGCTGGTCACGCCATACTTCGCCTCGACAGGATTGCCGATGATGGCGTTGCCGGTCCGTTCCGAGCCGGGGTTGTAGCGGAAACAGATCAATTCGGGTACTTGGCCGACCGCCCGTTCAAGAGCTTCGATATGGGTGATGTCGTCAAGATTGACGATCGCACCCAGCTTCACGGCTTCGGCGAACTCCTCGTCGGGGGTGTCGTTGCTGGTGAACATGATCCGCTCCCCAGTGATGCCGGCGCTTTTCGACAGCAACAGTTCAGGCAGGGAAGAACAATCGGCGCCGAACCCCTCCCGGCCAAGCAGATTGAGAATCGTCGGATTCGGGCACGCCTTGACGGCGAAATAGTTCCGGAAGCCGGGAGCCCAGGAGAAGGCTTCCTTCATGCTACGGGCCGCGGCGAGGATACCTTGTTCGTCGTATAGATAGAACGGCGTCGGCAGCTGGGCAGCCAGTTCAAGCAGGCGGGAGGAACTGCAGGGAAGATTTTTCTTACTCATGGGATATCCTTATATCGTCAGGTTCTTGATGATCGATTCCATCGCCGCTTCAACATCTTCGCGATGTCCGTAGGAGGAGACGCGGACATAGCCCTCTCCGGCAGGTCCAAAACCGGCTCCGGGAGTCACTACCACATGGCATTTCTCCAACAACAGGTCGAAGAACTCCCAGCTGCCCATGCCGTTGGGCGTGCGAGTCCAGACGTAGGGACTGTCGACCCCGCCGTAGACGGTCAGGCCGACCTTCGTCAATCCCTCGCGGATGATCTTCGCGTTACCCATGTAGTAGCCGATCAAGTCCCTGCATTCCTTCAAGCCTTCGGGAGACAGTACGGCGATACCGCCGGCCTGGGAGACGTTCGACGCACCGTTGAAAAAGGTGCATTGCCGGCGGTTCCATAGCCGATGGAGTTCGTCAGGCTCGCTGTTTTCGCAACGTAGCGCATGGGGAACGACCGTCCAGCCCAACCGGACGCCAGTGAAACCGGCGAACTTGGAGAAGCTGCTGATCTCTATGGCGCAAGTCTTTGCCCCCTCGACCTCATAAATGCTGTGAGGAAGCGACGAATCGCTGATGTACTCGGCGTATGCGGCGTCGAAAATGATGACCGCCCCGCAGGAATTGGCATAATCGACGAATTTTTTCAGCTGTTCATGCGTGGCGACCGCACCGGTAGGATTGTTCGGACTGCACAAATAGATCAGATCGACCTTCTCCGTCGGAGGCTCCGGGATAAAACCGTTCTCCACCGTACTGGGCAGGTAGACGAATCCGTCGTAACAGCCCTTCTCCACATTATAGAGACCTGTGCGGCCACCCGCGACATTGCTGTCGACATAGACGGGATAGGCAGGATCCTGGACTGCCACGATATTGTCACGGCCAAAAATCTCCTGGATATTGGCCGCGTCGGCTTTGGCTCCATCGCTGACGAAGAATTCGTCATCCGCAAGCTCGATGCCGAAGGAGCGGTAATACCCCGCCAAGGCTTGGCGAAGATTCGTGTTTCCCTGTTCATCACCGTAGCCGGTATAGGTCGCTCTATCGGAAAGTCTGTCTATCTGCGCATGCATCGCTCCGGTGACTACCGGACAAAGCGCCTCTGTGGTATTGCCGATGCCGAGCCGAAGCACTTTCGTACCGGGATTACGGCTCTGCCATGCGGCGGTCCGACGGGCGACCTCTGGAAACAAGTAGCCCGCGGCGATTTTTCTGAAATCAGGATTGACTGTCGCCATGTCGTCTTTACTCCTTACGCCCTGACGCTCGCAGGCAACTGCAATGCGTCGAGGACTTCATACAATACTGTTCGATGTTCTTCCGATTCCAAAGTACACAGCGGCAAACGGAAGTTTTCAAGGCACCACCCATACCGCGCCATGGCCGTCTTGATAGGAATCGGGTTCGTCTCGACGAAGCAGACCTTGAAGAAAGCCTGGAGCCTGTCGTTGATGGCCCTGGACCCCGCCTTGTCGCCGTCCAGCGCCTTATGGACCATTTCGCTCATCATGCCCGGCAACAGATTGGACGCTACGGAAATGACGCCGTCCCCACCCGATTCAATCAGGTCCAGGGAAAGGTTGTCGTCGCCGGAAAGGACAGCGAAGCCATCCATCTTCTCCCCGATGACCTGCTTCATCTGTTCCAACGAACCGGAAGCCTCCTTGACGGCGATAATGTTCTGGCATTCATCGGCCAGCCGCCGAAGCGTGTCGGTCTCGAGGTTGACGCCGGTCCGCCCCTTGATGTTGTACAGGATGCAAGGGACGCTCACCGCGTTCGCGATCGTCTTGAAATGAAGGTACAGCCCCTTCTGCGTCGGCTTGTTGTAGTACGGGTTGACGAGCAGGACGGCGTCGGCTCCATGGTCCTCCGCATGCTTGGACAGCCGGACGGCTTCGCTGGTGGCGTTGCTGCCGGTACCGGCGATAACGGGGACGCGCCCCTTCGCGTACCGGACGGTCAGGTCGATGACGCGGTCATGTTCGGCATGGGAAAGCGTCGGGCTCTCCCCAGTGGTTCCACAAGGGACCAGTCCGTCAATCCCATTGACGATCTGATATTCCACAAGGCGTTCCAACGCGCCTTCATCGACAAATCCATCCGCGGTAAACGGTGTGACCAACGCTGTGTGGACACCTCGGAATCTTTTTTCTCTCATAGTATCTGGTACTCACTCCTCTGCATGCAGCAGTCTGTCTACGATATCACTGGCCAGGAAGCAGATCAGCCATCATGTCGTCAAGGGAAAAGAACCCTCTGCGTCCATCCGACACCCAAGCCGCGGCGCGAACCGCCCCTCTGGCGAACCCTTCCCTGTTCCTCGCCACATGGGAAATCTTGATCGTGTCCACAGGACTGTCGAAATAGACCTCGTGCGTCCCGGGAAAATATCCGCCGCGGCTGGAAGAAATATGGATTTCCGAATCCAATCGTTTCCTGTCCAGACGAGAAGACTCTACGGAATCCTTGCTTTCCATCTGCTGGAGCAGGATATCGCCAAGCATCTTCGCCGTACCGGAGGGGCTGTCCGCCTTGCCCGCATGGTGCAGCTCATGGGCGAGGACGTCGTAGTCGTCGAATTTCGAAACCAAGGCGGCGGCATGTCTCACGATCTCAAAGAACAGATGGACGCCGATGGAAAAATTCCCTGACCAGACGATCGCGCAGTCGGGCAAATCCTTCACCAGCGACCGCACCTCCTCCAGCTGCCCATACCAGCCGGTAGTCCCGATCACGGCGGGAATCCCCGCTCGGGCGTACAACAGGATATGGTCGATGGCGCAGGAAGGCGTACTGAAATCGATGACCGCCTGACAGCCCTGCAAAGCCGTCAGCTCCAGACTTGCGCCGGTGACCTCCGGCACATTCACCACAGGGTCGATCACGGCGACGACCTCGTTGCCGGTCTCCAGCGCCACATTACGGACCATCCGCCCCATTCTGCCATATCCTACGATGCCAATCTTCATCGTCTCCCTCCGATGACGGCACTATAGCAGGTTACAAACATTTTGTCTATATCCTAACATAATGTTAACATAATAACACATAATATCACAACATGTTTTCCGGTGAAAATATGCGCCGTAGATTCCCATGAACGACATATTTTAGTCGCCCTCCGTTGTGGGACGACCGCCCAGGAGCCCCCGACTCCTGGTCTCCGATAACGTTGATGCCGTTGATGCCATTGAGCCACTGCTCTGAGCCACCGCTTTGCGCTACTACTATCAGGCTACGATGGCGCAAGGGTGATCATCATCCATACAAAAAGGACAGACCGCGGTGGACAAATCATCAAACGCCGTGGGATAATACGGATTGATGGAGGAGCGATGCACTACGACATACGGGACGCGCGACTATACTACGAAACGACGGGAGAGGGAAAGCCCATCGTCATGCTTCATGGTTTCGGGTGCGATCACCGTCTGATGCGGGGTTGCATGGAACCGGTTTTCAACCATCCCGCTAACAGAAATTACAAAAGATACTACCTTGACCTTCCCGGCATGGGGAAATCGACCGCCCCCCGTTCTTGCGCCTCAGCCGACGCGGTACTGGAAATACTGGTCGCGTTCATGCAAGACATCGTTCCCGACGGATTTCTTCTCGCCGGACAGTCATATGGCGGCTATCTTGCCCGAGGTGTCGCGGCCCGCCTGTCGGAACACATGGACGGATTGCTGCTCATCTGCCCCGTGGCGATACCCACCCATGACCAGAGAACTGTTCCCGTAAAAAATGCATGCCGGTATGATGAAACGTTCCTACGGACGCTTTCTGAAAAAGAGCGCGAGGAATTCTGCTCCTATGCGATAGTGGCGGACAACCGGACATTTTTGAGATACAAGGAAGAAATCTCCTCCAGCTTCAAGCTCGCCGATGCGACCTTCCTTGCGACCTTGCGGAACAACTACACGTTCTCCTTCATTCCAGAAGAAACGCTTGGCGCGAAACCATTCCACAAGCCGTCGCTGATACTTACAGGGCGACAGGACGTATGCGTAGGCTACCAGGACCAATGGAAGCTCATGGATGCCTACCCCCGCGCAACATTCGCGACGTTGGACATGGCGGGCCATAACCTGCAGCTCGACGCTCCATGGCTGTTCGACGTTCTTGTGGAGGATTGGCTGCGCAGGACGGAAACCTAGGACTGAGCCGATGCCCGGACGCGCGCAACAGTACGGGCCGGCATCCGGCCCGCCCGCTTAGTTTCACCATCCAAGCTAGTCCGAGGGCCGGACATCATTCAAAAATCTTCGCGATTCCGTCCACGGCGTCCTTGACAGGTATATAGGTAGTGTTCACGCACAGGTCGTAGTTCAGCCGGTTGCCCCATTTCCTGCCGGTGTAGAACTGATAGTATCCGGACCGGTTCTTGTCCATCCGCTCGATTTGGCGTGTCAGTTCCTTATCGGACAGCTGCTCGTTTTCAGGGGCCCTCGCACGGCAACGGGCCATCTTGAACTCCATGTCGGCATATATGAACAGCCGTAGCGGCTTCATATCCCGAAGGATATAGTCGGCGCACCGGCCGACGATGACGCAGTCGGATTTCTTCGCCATTTCCGTGATGATGTTGCTCTGCTCGACATAGATCGAATTGTTCTGGTCGAGAATCGGATTCATGATCGGATAGAACGACTGCCCTTCCGTGATCGGAAAAAACGGATCGGGACGCCGTTCCGTAATCTGCTGGACATAGTCCACGGCGAGGTCGGTCTTTTTCGCGATTGCGACGATGATTTGCTGGTCGTAATATGCGATACCCAGCCGTTTCGCCAACTTCTTGCCGATTTCCCTGCCGCCGCTGCCGAACTCACGCCCGATTGTAATGATCTTGTTCATTGCTCACCTCCGGCGTCCCCGTGCGAAACGGATTCGCACAAGGGCACATGTATAGAATACGTATGGTTTGACGCAGAAGCAAGCCATGAACAGCTTTTTCCATACGCCGGGGACCAGCCCTTAGCAGGGCGCATACCATCTGATTCCCTCATTCCGATGATTCCCTCAAGCCGATGCTCCAACCATCGGGACATCTATTTCCGTTTTTTCCGTGCGTCCCGTTCCTTGCGTTTTTGGCTCGCCGCCAGGAAATCGGCGAAAGTGCCGCCGCCACCGTCGGAAGGGGTATCCGCGTCGTACCGGTTCTGTCCGGTATGCCCCCAAGGGCGGTCTTCGCGACGGGGTCGGCTATCGCTACGGTCGCTGAAGGCTCTGCCCCGATCATCGCCGCGGTCGCGTCCATAATCGTCGCGCCGGCCGCCACGCTCCAGCTTGCTGGAGCGAACAACTTCAACGACGGTCTCCCACGTATATTCCTGCTCTTCCTCTTCCGGATCGTCGGGAAGACTGAAGGAAGACATCTGCGAAGGCTTCTTGACCGGTGCGACGGCTACGGCGGGGCGAGCGGGAGGCACGGCCACGCCGACAGCGCCGCCGCCGGTTCCACCGACGGTCGCAGTGGTTTTCTTTATCAAGACGACCTTCTTCTTCGGAGTCTCGCCAGCTGATGCCATGCTCCCGGTTCCCGACGTAGCGGGAACGGCGACCGCAGACTTCGATACTGCGGAAGGTGTCGCAGGGACGGCGACCGCAGGCCGTACAGCGACAACCGGCTTGGCGGCGGCAACGGCTACCGCCGGTGAAGTTTTGACGGAAACCGGCCTGACCGAGGACCTGGAAGCCACAGGGGACACGGTTTCGTCGGAAACACCCAAGGTCGAGGAAACAGCCGGAGATATCGCAGGGGACGGGTCAGAAGGCGCGGCCGAAGCTTTTTTCTTGGCCGAACCAGGAACCGGTACACGCTTTCGCACCTCCATCTCCTCATAGGAACAGGAAAGCCGCTGACAGACATAATGGGGTTGCTCGAACTCGTCCATTACCTTCATCATCGGCCCCTTGCACCAGGGGCACGTCTTGCTCTCCTTGAACTTCGGCTCGAACACCAAGCCGCTACCGACGACCTGTTTCACCAAATCGGCGGCGTTCTGCTTGATGTCCTTGATGAACGGGGCGCCGGGTTCCTTCCCTTCCGCGATGTTCGCCAGACGCTCCTCCCATCGTCCGGTAAGCTCCGGCGACCGTAGCTGTTCGGGGGCGAGACGGACGACCTCCCTCCCCTTTGGCGTCGGAACCAGCTCCTTGCCCACACGTTCGACATAATGGTTCTGAATCAATTTCTCAATGATGTCGGCGCGGGTGGCGGGAGTTCCCAGACCGTTGCCAAGCCGTTTCTTCAGCTTCGCGTCATCGACGAAACGCCCGGCATGCTCCATGGCGGAGAGCAAAGTAGCCTCGGTATAGCGTTCCGGCGCGGCGGTCATCTGCTTGCGCAGCTTCGTGCCATAGACATGGACGGTATCGCCCTCCTGGAGCTTCGCCAGGTTCTTGCCGTTTTCAGGATCGTCGTCATCAACGGCCAACGGCGCGGCGGAACGACGGCCGATCACACGGGCGACATCGCGCCACCCCTGCTCGACGGGAATCGTCAGGCGGGTGACGAACCGTTCATCCTCGACCTTCGCTTCAAGCGTCGTTGTCTTGTAGGTATAGTCGGGAGAGAGGACTTCAAGGAACCTGATCACGATTAGCTCCCACAAGGCGCGTTCATCGTTGGAAAGCCGGTTCAGATCGACCCGTTGCTCCGTGGGGATGACCGCATGGTGGTCGGTGACCTGCAGATCCTGGACGAACCGCTGTTCGTCGATACGGAAGCCCTTCGCGGCATAGCCGGTGGCCATCGGCCCGAACGGAGTGGATGCCAGCGCCCTGAGCCGGTCGGGAATGGTAGCTACGATATCATGGGTGATGTACCGACTGTCGGTACGGGGATAGGTGACAATTTTGTGGACTTCATAGAGCTTCTGCAACGTGTCCAGAGTCTCCTTCGCAGAGAAGGAGAGATAGACGTTGGCGTCCTGTTGCAACGCCGTCAGGTCATAGGCCAACGGAGGTTGTTCGTTGCGATCCACCGTCTTGAGGCTGGATACCTTGCCGTCCCTGTCCCTCAGTTTCTCGACCAGGTCGTTCGCCGCCTGTTCGCTGGCGATGCGGATTGAATCCTCTGCATTGTACCACGAAGTCGAAAACAGGCCGAAATCGGCCTTGAGCGTCCAATAGAACTTGCCGGCGAACTGTTCGATCTCATCCTCCCTCCGCGTCATCAACGCCAAAGTGGGAGTCTGCACCCGCCCGGCGGAAAGCTTGGCGTCGTAATGGCAGGTCAAGGCGCGAGTGACGTTCATACCGACATACCAGTCGGCGGCGGCGCGGCTTTCAGCGGCGGCGTAGAGGTCCAGGTACAGGTCGCCGTCCTTCAGGTTGGCGAACCCTTCCTTGATGGCCGCATCCGTCTGGCTGCTGATCCACAGACGCTTGACGGGCCCCGTCCATCCGGCGAGCTTCATGATCCAGCGGGCGACCAGCTCGCCTTCGCGTCCGGCGTCGGTGGCTATGATCAGCTCGCCCGCATCCGGCCTGTTCAGCAGGCCCGACACCACTTCGTACTGTTCCTTGCTCTGGTCGATCACTTCCTGCTTCAGTTCTTCCGGCAGCATCGGCAGATCGCGCAGCGACCACCTCTTGTACCGTTCGCTATAAGCCGCCGGTTGCGCCAGCTCGACCAAATGTCCCAAGGCCCAGGTGACGACATAGTCATTGCCTTCGATATAGCCCTTTTCCCGTATGTTGCACCCAAGCACACGGGCCAACTCCCGCCCGACGCTCGGTTTTTCAGCCAAAACGATCTTCTTCAAGTTGATGTACTCCTCTCCGCAGCCGATTCCATCGCCCTCGTCGCCATAGGGCAGGACCGAAACCACAAGGCACAACGCCCAAGACAGTCCTCCACCCATGACAGTGGCGCCTGATGAAACGGCATCGGATAGAACTATACTTGCAACCCGACCGAATTTGCAACAGAAAAAGGTGAAACCGACTCAGGAAGCGGTTTTTGGCAACAATGGCGGCGATAGATACGCAAGGAAATTTTCCAAAGAGGGCTTGGTCATCCTTTGAAGTTCGCCACCATATCCTCTGACGACGCAACGGGCCGGCTCACCACCTTGCGTTCCAGATAGAGCATCATCTTCTTCCACTTCCCTTTTTGCCATCTGACTATGAACAATACGGCGCGGATGCATTCGTCCATGGCCATGGCGACCCAGATGCCCTGCAACCCCCATCCCAGTCTGATACCGAACACCCACGAGAACAGGACTGCGACCAGCCACATGCAGACTATGCCGACGCTCACCGGATAGTTGACGTCGCCGACCGCCTGCAAGGAAAGCACCATGACTATATTCACCGCGCGCCCGACCTCCAGAATGACTTCAAGAAACAGTATCTGCTTGCCCAACGCGAGAATCCTTGGGTCGGAAGTGAACAGTCCGAACACCAAGTCGCTGAACAGGTACAGCACGATGGTGACGCCGACGGAAATGACTACCGACCAAAGGGTCGTCCGCTTGACCCGTCGGTCGATCTCCTCCGGCTCACCCGCTCCTACGAGGTGCCCTATGATAATCTGCTGCGCCTGCGCCATGGCACGGGAGAAGATGTAGCACATCATCGCGATCATCGTACAGTAGACCTTGGTGGTGATGACCCAGGTCCCCAGCATGTTGACGAACGCCATGATGCAGAGCTGGCTGGCGTTGTACGACACTTCCTCGCCGCCCGACGGCAACCCCAAGTGCAGGACACGCTTGAGGATATCCCACGGGAACGGCTTCAATACGGAAAAACGCAGGGGAATACCGATACGTCTACGGAACAGGAAGAACAGCACCCCCATGTCCACCAGCTTGCTGAACGTAGTGGAGATGGCGACGCCGACGATGCCCAGCCGGGGGAACGGGCCGAAACCATAGATCAGCAAGGCATTGCCGACAATGTTGATGATATTCATCAGCAAGGATACGAACAGAGCCTCCTTGACCAGCGAGTAGGCGCGGAAAAAGGCTACGAACGCCAGATATATCCCCTGGAACAGCAACCCCGCCCCGACGATGTAGGTATAGGCCAAAGCCTCCTCCAATACATCGGCCGGAACCTTGAGGAACTGAAACACTCCCCGGCTCGCGACGAACACGACCAGCGTAGACACGATACAGACAATAGCGTTCACCACAAGGGCCACCATGCAGATCGCCGAGACTTTCTCCTCGTTCTTCGCCCCCAGCTGCACGGAAATGAGAATCGTGCTGGCCGTACTTACGACGCTCAGCGCGATGATGAGGATGTTGATGATCTGGTTGGCGTTGCCGATAGCGGCGACAGAAGTCTGGGAATACCGGCTTATCATCATCTGATCTACGTTTCCGACCAGCAGCTGCAACAGCAGGTCCAAAAACAGCGGCCACGCCAATTTCACCAGCGACAACGATTTGGACGAATCAAGAGACTTTATCATAATATCCACTCCATACAGGAACAGATGATAGTCGGACGCAACCTCCCGACGCCGAATCCACTGTGAATGAAGTTGTATATGAACAAACCGAAATGTGCAATCGGGCGGCAAATGAAAACCTCATGTTTCGCCTTGTTTCGATAAGGGGTAGCCCTACGCTAGCCCAGGGATAGCCCTACGCTAGCCAAACGCTAGCCAAACGCTGCCCCTGCGTTGAGCCTACGTTGACCCTGCGTTGAGCCTACGTTGACCCTACGTGAACATCGGGTATGGCAATCGGCGACGTGCAGAAACCACCACGAAGGCGGGCAGGACGAGCCGCACATACGCTCCCCATTCAGGGGTGGTATTTTCTGAAACAACAACACAAGCCATCATGGCAGATGCATGGTTATGACGTACATTTGTCCAGATTCCTGCAGAACGATCCCACTGATCGATCCGCTATCGGCCTTCGCCCCTTCAAGGGAATCATCGCTCCATATCCGCGATTCTTGACACATTTCAAGAATTTGTGTTCTACTGTATTGGAACTGTTTTTATAAAAACATTTCTATCTAAATCTAAACCTCAAGGAGAAAATCATGTCAGATATGCAAGAGGAAAAAGAGAAAGCAAAAATGGCAGAAGGAAACGCAAAAGAACCGGAAACGGCTGGAATTCATGCGGCAGACGACAGCAACATCAGAAAACAGGAACACCTCGGTATGGCGTCCTTCGTTCTCGGTATACTGTCTCTCATCTGCTCGTTGTCGATATACGGAATAATCAACGGAAGCCCCATCGTAGGGTGCGTTCTGTCGATAATCGGCCTCGTACTGGGATCGATGGCACGTAAGAACTCTTCCACGAAGGACAGACTGACACAAGCCGGCATAGTCCTATGCATCATAGGACTCGTATCCTGCTGCATCGTCTGCGTGTTCTGGCTTGTCATGATGGTGGGGACACAAGACGTCTGTCTGTTGGCCTAACCGGCATTGCATAAAACGCACCATGTACAGCCGCGCCCCCCAGACGACCGGATAAAAACAACGGACGGCACGGATAGCGACGCCAACATCCGGATATCTATCGGTCGTCAGGGCCTATCAGGAATAAAAAGCCGAGGGTCGGACAACGCATGAAAATACACCGAAAACCGGCTTTCGCCGGACAACCGGCGATTCCGATAGGTGCGGCTGCCATGGCCAACAGCGGAAGACGTCGCTACGAAGCTCCGACAGCACACAGCGTATGGCGGACGAAGAGGCAACAAAAACACATCAGCGTTTTTCGCCTGGCGACATATCCTTTACGGTACCGCGTTCAATTATGGTCAGAGGCATCAGTATCTGCCGGGGTATCCGGTCGGGCGTCTTCAGCCGGTCTATCACGAGCTCGGCGGCAAGCCGTCCGCTCTCCGCAAGATACTGCTCGACGGTACTCAACGAGAAATACTCGGAGACATCGAGATTGCCGAACCCTAGCACAGCCAAGCGCTCAGGAATCTTCCCGCTTCGTTCAAGTACCTGCTTGACGAGCCGCAAGGCGATCATGTCCCCCGACCCCACCATGCAGTCGGGACGATCCGGAGAAGAGAACAAAGCCACGCCCTTCTTGTCGATGGCCTCTTCGGAATACGGCCCGAGCCATACGGATTCGGAAGACAACTCTATCCCTTTGCTCTTGAAATAATCGCTGAACCCCTTGTAGCGTTGCTCGCTTGTCGGCACCGCGAAACTATACTGGGCCGATTCCCCGACGAAACAGGGGCGACGGTATCCGCGTTCATACAAGTATTCAGCAGCGAGCCTGCCAGCCTTTTCGTTGTCAACCATGACAGAATCGAAGCCATCGACCGCCGTTTCAACGAAGCAGACAGGCAATCCACTTCGCCGCAGCTTCTCCACGGTCTTCGTTTCGAGCTCCAGACTCAGGCAGGCCAACGCGTCGGCGCGACGCCCGGAAACCAGCTTGTCGATATATCCATCAAGATCATCGCTATCATCGACATTGTACAGGAGTATTTCATAATGGGCCTTCGCGAAAGCGGAAGTCAGCCCCCTCAAACGCTGAAACATCGAAGCGCGGGAAAAAAGCGGAGCTATCACGCCCACTTGGCGATATTGCTGACGAGCAAGGACGGAAGCGGACGCCTTTGGAATGAAATGCAACTCTTCGATAACTTCAACGACTCGCTCCCGGGTCATCGGATTCACACTCGTCGGCATATTCAGTACACGGGAAACCGTTGAAACACTCACTCCGGCTTTTTTCGCCACATCGTAGATCGTCGTCTCTTTTTTCATTATCTGCGCTCATCCTTCTGTTCAGAACATTATCTCCAGTTTCGCAACAAGCAAGAAGGATGTCAATGACATTCTTGCACACATTGTTGCAAAGACCGCCAGAAATGTGCTTCTGGTCAAGCCTTCACCCGCTACAATATCAAATATCCCTCGCCTGATGAAGGAATGCGTGATACCATATCAGTATAAACTTATTCTATAATATAAGTTTTACAACGATGACAGCCATAACTCTCGCTATGGATATCATCGGCCCGTCAGTCTTGTGGAGCCTGGCGGAGAAACACAGAGGACATCGGAGGTACGGCATGGCGAACAAATATGTACCGGAACCCTTCCGGATCAGGATGGTGGAACCTATCAGACGGCTAAGCCGGCAGGAACGTGAGGAAAAAATCCGGCAAGCGAAATACAACCTGTTCAATCTCAAAGGCGAGGATTGCTATATCGACCTGCTTACAGACAGCGGGACGAACGCTATGAGTACCAGACAATGGTCCGCGGTGTTTCAAGGCGACGAAGCCTATGCGGGAGCGTCAAGCTATTTCAGGCTGCTCGATGTCGCGAAGGCGTTGTTCGGATACGAGTATATCCAGCCGGTACATCAAGGCAGAGCCGCGGAAAAAGTCCTTTTCCCGAACCTCCTGTCGCAAGGGAAATATGCAATTTCCAACATGTTCTTCGACACGACCAGGGCTCATGTGGAGTTGGCGGGCGCGAGATGCATTGATAATGTGGTACCAGAAGCAAAGGACCCGACCGCCCGAAGCCCATTCAAGGGGAACATGGATATTCCGAACCTTGAACGCATCATATTGGAAAAAGGGCGGAAGAATATCGGGCTCGTCGTCATGACCATCACCAACAATTCCGCGGGAGGACAACCCGTATCGATGGAGAACATGCGGCAAGTAAGTGAAATCTGCCGGAAACATCATATTCCGTTGTGTATCGACGCAGCGAGGTATGCGGAGAACGCCTATTTCATCAAACGAAGGGAACCGGAGTATGAAAACAAAGAAATTCGGGATATCGTCAGGGAATTGTTCAGCTATGCGGACATGTTCACCATGTCTGCGAAAAAAGACGCTATCGTGAACATGGGGGGACTGATCGGCATACGAGACGGCGATTCACCCCTGATCCTCAGAATCAAGGCGAACTGCATCAGCTATGAAGGCTTCTATACCTACGGCGGGCTCAACGGAAGAGACATGGAATGTATCGCGATCGGCCTTGAAGAGGGGGTGGACGAAACGTACCTCCAATACCGTATCGGACAAATGGAATATCTTGCGGAGAGGTTCGACGGCGCCGGTATCGCATACCAAGCCCCAGTCGGAGGACACGGCGTATTCCTGGATGCGGCCACGATGTTTCCTCATATTCCCTACAGCGAGTTCCCCGGCCAGACGCTGGCGATAGAGCTGTACAAGGAAGCAGGCATCAGAGGCTGCGACATAGGCTCCTACATGCTAGGCAACGATCCTGATACAGGCAAACAGCTCAAGGCGGATTTCGAGTTCACCAGACTGGCGATACCCAGACGCGTATATACGCAGGCTCACCTGGATATCGTCGTCGATGCGCTTGTATCCATCAAGGAGCGTGCGAATACCATACGACGGGGATACCGTATCATCTGGGAGCCCCCGATACTGAGACATTTCCAAGCGAACCTGGAACCTATCCGGGACTGACAAGGAGACCGGCATGTCTATCGATCATGGGAATCATAGGGAAAAACGGGATTCGTTCAAAAGCAAATGGGGGTTCATTCTCGCCTGTATCGGTTCCGCGGTCGGGATGGGCAATATATGGATGTTCCCCACCCGTGTCTCGAAATATGGAGGGGGAGCCTTCCTTATCCCCTACTTCCTATTCGTCGCAATCCTCGGTTTCTCAGGCGTGATAGGGGAAATGGCATTCGGCAGAGCTACCAGAACAGGACCTGTCGGGGCGTTCCGAAAAGCGATGGAAAGCCGGGGCTGGAATGGCCGGGTCGGCGCGGCGCTGGGAATGATTCCCGTCCTGGGCTCCTTGGCGTTGGCCATCGGATATTCGGTCGTCGTAGGATGGATACTCAAGTACATGATAGGAGCTTTCACCGGTACCGCGCTAGCGCCGGCTGATATCGCCGGGTTCGGCGCGGCCTTTGAAAGAACCGCGAGTCCCTATCAAGGCAACGACCTCTGGCAGACGATCGCCTTGCTCATCTGCTTCGGCATCATGGCCTTCGGTATCGGAAAAGGGATTGAAAAAGCGAATAAAGTCATGATGCCGGCGTTCTTTCTACTGTTCATCGTACTGGTCGTCTATGTAGCTGTTCAGCCAAGCGCGGCGGAGGGCTACCGGTATATTTTCTCAGTGGATACATCCGCCTTCCGGGATCCGATGACCTGGGTGTACGCGCTGGGGCAGGCTTTCTTCTCGCTATCCCTCGCCGGCAACGGTACGCTTATCTATGGCTCATATCTCAGTGATGATGAAGATATCATATCGTCCGCATGGAAAGTAGCGTTGTTCGATACGTTGGCCGCGATGCTGGCGGCGTTGACCATCATTCCAGCGATGGCCTACGCCGGTAGCCGTCTGCAAAGCGGAGGGCCCGGACTGCTGTTCATTTTCATACCGTTCATCTTCAAGTCCATGCCGGGAGGGCATGCGTTGATCATGCTCTTTTTTGTCGCGGTGATGTGCGCAGGCCTGACCTCGCTCATCAACTTGTATGAGACGCCGATCGCGACGGTGCAAAACCAAGTCGGTCTCAGTCGCCGGCAAGCCGTAGTCTTGGTCGCCACTATCGGAATAGTCACGAGCATCTGCATACAGGGTATTGTAGACAGTTGGATGGATTTCGTATCAATCTACGTCTGCCCTTTAGGCGCCGCCATGGCGGGTATACTCTTCTACTGGGTCTTCGGACCGACTTATGTGCGGACGCAGCTGCAATGTGGACGTCGCTCCGTCATAGGTCGATGGCTTGACCCGATGACACGGTATGTCTTTTGCGGACTTACGCTCTTTGTGTTCGTCATAGGCTGCATTGTGCCGGGAGGAATCGGATGAGCTCCACGCTAGTCCTGCAGCACATGGATATAGATGGTCGAGTGGTATATCCCTCCGATCAGCTGTTGGGCATTCTTCGTCTGGACATAGATTTCACCATAATACTCAAATTGATTGTAGAGCCCCCACTTGTATTGGTTTGATTTCATGGACAACCTAACGGAAGTTCCGTCGTTCTTTCCTGAGAACAGAACTGTTCCGGTTCCATTCCCGCTACGAGAAACGTCTTCTTTCATAGAGGCTTCATACGGGGCGCAGATATATTGCGAACGGGGACGGCCGTCGGTCTTTTCCCTACGGAATTCAAAATCGCCGTCGCCGCCATTCTGGGAGCTGGACAACCGGAGAGAATATACCGATCCCCGGTTCTTCGAGCTTGAGACAAAATGCACATTCGCGACTTTGACGGATTTTGCTTCACACGCCTTCAGATCGATTGAAGAAGCGCAGGGAACGACAACAAGCTGGAACTCAGCATTGTCCGATCCTTTCTTCTGATAATACCCACGCAGATACAGGTCAAAAGTTTCTGTTTTTTCTCCGTTTTGCAGAACAAACGTTACTTTTCCGCAATAGTCGCCGGCGTTCCCCAGATTATAGATTTCGGGATCGGAAATTGCGGACATGTCAGGCAGCAACAGGCATATATCGATCCAAAATGCTTTCGCGCCCTCAAATCCGCCGTCACTGCGGGGCAAAGAAAAGGACGTAATCCCCGCGGAAGCGCCATAGCCGACCGCAAGGTGACTCGTATTATTAAACTCAGGAAGACGATAACCGGTATGGGCGCCGGACCGAGTACACATCCTGGGATTCAGGACAATGGAGAACGGCCGTCGCAATGTAGGGTCCGATAACGAGCGAAGTACGAAATCACTGTCAACGGAAACTCTTGTCGGAGAAGAACAGCCTTCGCAACCGACGATACCCATTGTACGGTCTTCAGTATACCCTCCCGACAAACCGTAATCGGCCGTAATGGGAGTACTGAACAATGATAAAGACAAATCTATGTTGAAAGAAGCTGAAAAAGGACAAAACTGTAGCGAAGCACCTGGATTCGAGGCATATGCGATGCCGGAGACAAGGACGACGCACGCAGTTATAATATATAGGAACCGTTTCATGACTACACCTCTACATTGCATAGATATCGAAGACGACGGCGGTTTTGTATTCGCCGGGAGGAAGGTTCTGGATATCGGCAGCGTCAATCAGACGAAAGAAAATGGGAGAACGGATCTCAATACGCTCCCATTCCTCAACACTGAAAGTGAGAACGCCGGGGGATGTATCGCTCTTCGTATTGCACACCAGGACTCCACTCTGGACGCCTTTCTGCGAGTCCTTTCCTCCATAGGAGTATTCGACCAGCAATTCATAATCCAATTCGCAGGGATTTTCGACGCCTTTCAACGAGGATGCCGCGACTTGGAGCCGGACGCGAGGCCCTGGATAGGATAGGCTCCATATCGCGATACGACGCCCCTTCTGCGTCGTCAGGTCCGTCCCCTCAAGATCAAAGGGCATGCCTTCATGCGCGGACTTCGACAACGGTGTGATTTTCAGCTCACATACCACATCCACAGTACCGGTCAGAGCAAGGTCGTCAGTCATTTTTATCTGTGCGGCACATACAATGGCGCAACACCATAGGAAACAAAGCGTCAACAATCGTCTTTTCATCCTCATCACCACCCTCGGCACATTCAGTCCACGACATCTACAAATACCTTGACATCACAGACGTACAAACCCTTCTGGACGCTTTGCCATGATGCAGGATCAATGTTCATAGTTATTTCTCCAGAACGGAGATATCTCGTCGGTAGCCAGTATCCCGGCTGTATTCCACTAGGCAGCGACACACGAACCCGTCCTGACGCTTGTAAAACGCATGGCAATGTACCAGTAGTATATCTCGGTGTGATTTTCCACGTATCGGTCAGGCGCGTATCAAGATTACCATCCCCCCGCCGGGATTCGGTCTGGAAGGAAACGTTACAGTTCAGAACAGAAGCACCGTATTTCAATTCACCGAAAAGGAATGTCACGCATAGCCCCTTCGTATAATCGCTGTCGATAAGAAATCTGAACGCGACTTTGTCCGTACCGACGTTCGAATCACTCAGAAAGACGCCATGCGCGGAATCGATGGCAACTCCCATTTCATCAGTCAGCGACAATGAGAAATGATTTTTAACCGTCGGTTCATTCTTATAGGCCGAAATGGGCAGATTCTCTCGCAAAGGGATGGCAACAACCCCGGCTGCCAGGGAAAACGGGAACAACAGGCCCGCAAGCAACAGGACCGTCCAACGCATCTTCATTTCTGCATCTCCTCGCTCCGACCTCAATATGGCGATAATTCGACCACTATGCTTCCTGTATAACGCCCTGCGGTCGCCGCCTCGTAATCCGACTGCTCGATATCCGCGAACAGATGGTATACCGCCCCGTACATACCGCCATGAACAACCGAGGTCTGCTCATCCACTGAAAAGGATACGGTACGGCCGAGACCATCTACCTTCCCCCAATAGAAACCAAGGGCGTCTATTTCCGCCCCGGAGGGCGATGCCCCGATGTTTTCAGGAATCGTCCGGCCATCACGCAACACATAGGCGCGATAAGGGACTACCGCCCGAACAGGGGCGTCCAGAGACAACGGACGAAAATCGAATGATATACGGAAGCGGGGTTTCGCCCTGCATGTCAAATGGATGTCGGCAATCGGTCGTCGCATCGCCGTTGAGACCTCCGCGGAAGTGATGATCTGAGAATTCTCCGGAGACCTGATCTCTACATGGAACAGTTCAGGAACCGGGCAGGACACCGTGAAAACACTACCGCGAAGCGAGTAGACACCGTTTGCATCCGCGCACCAGCCTCCCCCGCAAACCAAGAAAAACATAAGAAACATAAGCAACATGCATGGTAATGATTCTCTACAGAACTTCATGATTCTCTACCTTTCGCCACTGACGTCAGTCCTATCGGAAATAAGAATCCGTTTTCTTTACGATTGCGCATCCAAACAATTTCTGAGAATTGTTTCGGGCGTATTCATCCATCCTGCTCGTTTTTCCGACGGTCCGACTTTCATTGCTACAGTCCCTCGTTCGATGATTTCAAACGGCTGGGAACAACAGGAAGGCTTAACGCTACGGGACAGACAGTCCAGTACCGCCTTGACAGCGAGATACCCAGAGTTCGCAAGACGCAAATCTATGGAACTTAAGGAAAAACTTTGAGCGACAAGACTATTTCCTATACTCATGACGGCAATCTGACCGGGAACACGCAGATTCTTCTTTTCCAAAACCCTGATCAGGACCAAGGCCATGCAATCATTGGGAATGAGTATGCAATCCGGTAGGTTCCCATAAGAAACGAACCGCAGGACGGCCCGCTCGATTTCCACAGGATCGTATGGGCCGAACCAGACGAAATCGGGGGAAAGCCCGACGCCCATGTCCTCCCAGGCATTCTTGAATCCTCGATACAGTTCCTCCACCATAGGAACCATGGAAGTAAACAAAGTCGGTTCGCCGATGAACGCAGGTTTCCTGTACCCCCTGTGAAACAAAGATACCGCTGACGATCTGCCGATCGCCCGGGCGTCGGTGCATATAGAGCAAAATCCCTTGACTTCCGAATCTACCAGACAAACTGGTATGCCCACGGCGAGAAATTTCAACGCCGCAGCCTGGGGAAACAGCAACGACAGCACGATCAAGCCATCCACCCGTCGGTCAGACGCTATCAAGTCAAGGAGGCTTTCATATTCATCGGGATCTCGGACGGAATACAGGATAAGCTCGCAGTTGTTTTCTTCCAAAGCCGTCAGGATCCCCCGCAAGCGTTCCTGTACGACAAAGGAATACGGATACGGCAGAATCACACCGATCCGTTTCGTACCAGTATTTTTTTCATCGGCGATTTTCCCGGCGGCGTCCGTCTGAAGCTTGCGAGAACTCTCCTCCGACGCAGAAACCGATGAAAAGGGCGTTGACGTCGGAGGCTCTCCCTCTTTCTGCAAGGAATCAGGATACGTACCAGGCAATCGTCTTTCCGCAGTCTCGCAATCACACCTCTCAGTCATTGTATTTCTTTCTCCTTATAGCAAAACCCAGGCGACACACCGCCCGCATATGGCAAAAAGCCTATGTTTCGTTTGTTCAAGAGGAATTGTCTCCAAGTACTATGCAGGTACCAATGTTGTTTTATGGACCCTTCTTCCGGGTTCTGCAGGTGGTTCCATTACAGACAACGCCGTAGGTTCTCTCTACGACATTCAGAAAACGGTGTGCATTCTATGAGAGCATGCTACCAGTCCCCTGCATCGATATACATGAACGGCAACGAATACTCTTGTATAGAATGCACACCACATAGGGGGAAACTATATTTTATGGAAACAGTCTTACTACGCTACGACAGCACCTCTTCCCACATGGTCATTCCGCCTTCCGATTACCAGGTCACATCCCACCAAACGCAACCGGCAATCAAAAAAAACAGCCACATGACAAGGAACCATCGGCTGAAGCCGAAACAAAGTCCCCATAAGATATCAACCTTCAGCCTCTTGCTACATCGAAAGACATCAAGAGGCTTTTCAAAAAACAGCCGGTTCATGTCGGGAAAAGCACCAAATACAAACCGATGACAAAAAACATGCTTCCGATAGCGACAAGGACATAATCTCCCGTGGTCCTGTTGTCGGCGATATTCACTATCCTGTATGTTTTCGGCCGCTCAACGGCGTAACGCAACAGGATACCGTCACCTCGCCTGTACACTCTCTTCTTGAAACGGTTCGGCGTAGTCCTGACCATCATTTCCCCAGCCCCGGTCGCATATTGCACAACGAAATCCCGCTTGGTCGATATCAGTACTTTCGCATCGACCAGAGTCCCGGTTTTCAAGATATGACGTGTTCGGTACAGCTGCACGACCCCCAACAAAAAAGCGCAACATCCTCCACACAGAAATACCAGTGGCATCTCAAAGGCCATATCGTGATTTTCCTCCATATCGATCGTTTCTCACATAGTCTCCGATGGAACGACACGACCTACCCTACCTCACTCAGGATTCTTCAACACAGGACGCGACGTACAAACAAGAACCGCCATCAGCCGACAATGCGAATAAAACTGATTTCATGTAATTAGTTTTCATCACATCACAAAAAAAGTCAAGCCAAATTTTTGCAATCGGGAATTTTTTGTGATAAAACCGGTTCCTGCCAGGAAACTGGATACATGCTTCGCCATAGGAGCAACTGGCCTAGGGCAGGCTGTCTGGCTGCCCGAAACGTATCAGTTTTGAGCGACCACCCCTTCTTGAAGATGTCCAGAACGCATATTTTCGGCATCAAGGCTGACTTTTCAGGCAAGCTCTTCCGTTAGACAGATTGTTTTCTCCAAAGATGAAGTCTTTCGTTTTCATATTGACAATCAGATACAACAATGATTTTACGACGCAGGCACATTCTCCGTAGCTGCGACATGTAAAAAATGAATGGTTTCAATGAAAAAGACCTATCCATTTACAGAATCATGGTCCCACACAAAAAGTCACGGCCAAGATGGACACACTTCCGACACAGATATCGACCTGAACGAATAGAATCGTAGGCTTTTAAAACAGTCACGCTATACGATGAAACCGTCGTTTCATCATAAAGCAGGGTGTCACCCCTGCTTCTGCGGTGGATATGTAGCGTATGCGATAATGTACTCAAGACTACCGAACAGGTGGGCAGCGACGATTTTCTCTCGGTAGGAGCTGAAATCATACTCGACACGACGGATATCACAGGTGATTCCATCGTTCTCGATGTCAAGAATCCCGTACGAGGGGCGAGGATCTCCATCAAACGAATATCCTATCGCGCCGACATTGACGACAAGCGTATCGCCTATCCAAAACGTCTCCCCTCGATGGGTGTGCCCGCAGAAAATCGCATCCACGCCAAGGGCTACCATGACAGAACAAAATCCGTCTGCCTCCGATCTCCCGTTCGGCGGCCATCGGCCAGGCTTTCATCGCAGCCTTCGCTTCAGCCGTCAAACGCACATCGCCAAAAACGATCAGGTCATGCAATGAACGCTCAAAATCATTCGTCGGCACGAAGTCCGCCAGTTCCTCGAAGTTTGCGTCCGTATTGCCCTTGACCATACAGGACGGATGCAACGACATGAGCAGGTCGAAACATTCCTGAGGGCAGAGGCCGTTGAAGGAGATATCGCCAAGACATACCACACCGTCAAGCTCCTGCTTCCGCAGATCATTGACGACCGCCTCGAACGCAGGCAGATTGCCATGGATATCACTGATGACCGCGAACCTCATATTCCCCTCCTTCCACGGTTATGCAATAAAGGTTCCGACATATGGACGATGCCGTGGACGCACATTCTCCCTATCAGTCCGCAACAAACGCTGCATACTCTTATCAAGGAATTGCACCTCTAGGAGAACAAGTATGTACTTACCGTCCTTATCTTTTCAAGGGCCTCCTTACGGTCCTTCACCCCAAGTTTCGTATAGATCGTGCTGATATAGTTGCGAATCGTCTGTTCGCCGATATGGATGTCCGAGGCGATCTCCTTGTTGTTCTTGCCCAGGAGCATATGCTTGATGATCGACCGTTCACGCGGGCTCAGATCATAGAACCAGTCAGGCAGGTCTTCTCCTGTGATTAATTCCCCTTGGGAGCGGTTCGCGACCATTGCCTGAATCAGCGTACCGGCTATATCGGGGGCGATGAGGATGGAGCCGTCATAGACGGCCCGCACCGCGGAAACCAGCATCTGGGGAGCGATGTTCTTCAAAAGATATCCCTTCGCCCCATATTTCATGGCCGTGGTGACATATTCGTCATCCTCAAAGGTCGTAAGCATAATGATGGAGATGCCGGGATGCCGGCCTCGAAGAATACGGACGGCGGTCACACCGTCCATGACCGGCATGCGGACGTCCATCAACACGATATCGACCTCATGGTTCTCCAGATAGTTGACGGCCTCCTGTCCGTTGAGCATCGTACCGACGATCACCATATCGGACGCGATCTTTTCAATGACCAGCTTCAGGCTTTCAATAAACAGATTCTGGTCGTCCACCAGCAACAACCGGATCTTGTTCTTTCCGTCATTCATCATCCCCCCCTTCCGGGATGCGCGCCAGTATATAGAACCCACCGCCGACCATCGGCCCGGCCTGGACCGTCCCGCCGATGGCTTCTATACGTTCACGCATTCCTTTGATACCGATACCTTCATGAATCGGCATCCCCTCCGCGGCGATGCCGTTGTCCTACATCCTGACAATGATATGCCCCCCTTCGCAGGAGAACGTTATATCCACCCGGGAGGCCTTCCCGTGACGGAAGGAATTCGTCATTCCCTCCTGAAGCAATCGGTAGATCGCCTTCTCGACCTGCTTGTCAAGCGACGACCGGAGGTTGCCGAAACCGACATGTATGTCTATGCCTGAGATTTCACTGAAAGTATTGCACAAATGCAAGAACAGATTCGCTCCGGTGATCTGAAAGGTATCCTTCGAACGGAGCCGCCGGACGGACATCCTCGATTCCTGGATGCTCTGGGAAATATGTTCGTGCGCCCGGCCAAGGATATCCTTGGCTTGATCGGGGCTGTCGTCCATCAGCTGTTCCGCGGCCTGAACCATCATCAGCACATTGGTAAGGGAATAACCGACGATATCATGTATCTCGCGGCTGATTCGCTGCCGCTCGCTCTCCATGGTCTTTTCCTCCAACATCGCGGTATAGGTCTGGTAGGCCAGGTTGGTATCGCTGAGCTTGTCCAGCGCGGTATTGATCCTGGCAAGCTCCCGCTTCCGCGAGTCAAGCTCCTGCAACAGATACCTGATGGCGGCGACGAACAGGATCAACAGGACGAAGCAGACATGTTCGAGCAGGAAACGACGGTACAGATCCACGGCGACCGTCTCAGGAAGTGAGATGAAATCAAGTCCGAGGGGACCGAAGCCGAACATGGACACCACTACAAGTACAATGGAGTAGATGGTCCCCCACGGCGGTTCGAAAAACACGGAGGAACCGGTACAGATCGCCAACAGCAGGAGCAGGTAGACAGACCTGTCCACCTCGACCGACAGGCTGACAAACGCGAGTACCGTCGTAGAGACAAGCGCGATGACCACGCTGACGTAATGGTTGTTGAACAGATACAGAAAAGAAAACGCCGCGGATACTCCGATAAGCAGCAGTATCTGCACCTGTCTGTTGTAGAAATCCCAACCGCCAGCCTCGACGCCTTGAACGCTATAATATATCATCCCGCAATGCAGGAAAATGATCAGCAGGAAACTGAACACATGCAACAATCGATCAAGAGATTTCCTCATAGAAGACATGATACCACGAAAGTAGTCAATTCTGGTTTTTTTTAACGGATATCACCTGATCGCGGACTCCAACTGCTCCCATTGGGCATCCATGGACTCGATCAGCCGCATCTGGGTCCGCATTCGGTCGAGGTTATGCCCGGGGCGGGAAATCTTGTAGTACACGTCGCCGTTCAGATAGTCGGTGAGGAACCGCACGGCCATGATCAGCGTGGTCGTCCGGCCGCTTTCCGCCAGAAGGCTCCGTTCCAGAGGAGAGAGAAAAGCGGACGCTTCCGACAGATATCCCTCCATCAGAGCCCGGTACATCTTCACGTCGCAGGAGATCAGCGAAAGCTCCCGTTCATCCTCTTCCCCTGTGATGGTCGCGGTGCGAATCATGTCCCCGGTATCGAACAGGATCGTCCCGGGCATCACCGTATCGAGATCGATGACGCAGGCCGCCTCGTGGGTCTGTTCATCGAACAATACATTGTTCAGTTTCGTATCGTTGTGGGTGATCCCCTTGCGGAGCTTTCCGTCCCGGTAGAGGTCGGTGATCACGACGCCGCGTTCCTCGTTGGAAAAGAGGAAGTCGATCTCCGCCCCGCACGAGGCGGCCCTACCCGCCGCGTCCTTGGACAGCGCTTCACGGAGCTGTTCGTACCGCCATCTCATGTCATGGAAACGGGAGATGGTCTCGTGGAGCCGGCCGCCGTCCAGATCGGACAGCTGGGACTGGAAAAGGCCGACCATGGCGCCCAGACGTCCCGCGACGGCGCTATCGTCAAGTTTTTCATAGCTGAAAACCCGGTCTACGAACAAATAGGTACGCCAATATTCTCCATCGGAGTCGATGGCGTAGGGTCTTCCATCCTTGGCGGGTACGACCGTCAGCACATGGCTGGAGGCGAACGGAACCTGCTGCGCTTCAAGCTTCTCCCTGATATGGGAAGTCACGAGGCTGATGTTCTCCATGACCTCGTCGGGTCGGGTGAAAATCTGCCGGTTTATCTTCTGATGGGTATATTTCACAGAAACGCCGGCCTGATTGAAGGTGGAGACCAACGTGGTGTTGATATGGCCGTTGCCGAAACCCTTGCAACTTACAAGGTCACCGTAGATGACGAACTGTCCGATGATGTCCCGGACTTCCTGTGGTATCTGCTGCATAGGCACCCCCTTCCTGTACGGCCAGTACGATTTCTCACCATACGCTCGCCCTGACCGACACTATACCATAGAGGCGAGCCAAATTCCAACCTCTTTCTTGCGGAGAGAACTTGTCGCCATGGGCTACGCGCACCATCAACGACGGAATCGCCGGCGTCCAGCGCCGAAGCCAACAGGAGCCTGAGGAGCATTCCGCAAAAGTCCCGTCATCGGCCCCGTCATCCATCCCGATAGGACAACCTGTACTTGAAACTGTACCTTTCGCATCCCTCCCTTGTACTTTTTTCAGCTTCTCGAGTATCGCGCCGAAACATTCCAATATATACTCTTGATAGACATATGCGACCGAAACAGAATCCGTCCATATCGGACGATGAAGGAAAAAGGAGCGGGCACATGGACACGAAGAAAACCAACAGAGGTTTTACCCTTCCGGCAGAAACAGGCATGGAGGACAAGATCAAGGAGCTGGTCGAGCTTTGGGGTGTAGACGCGGTACGTGACAGCGATGGTACAGAACTCTCGCAGCAGATCATAGATATGGGGTTGACCGTCTATTCCACCGTCTGCCTGGTACGCCAGGACAATGAATGGGCAAAGGCGAACAGGGATGCGTTGCAACAGGTCTATCTGATGTCTGAACGGCAGATCGCCGAGGGAAAGACCGTCGGGATACCCATCATGGAGCGGTATTTCGCTGAACAGCTCCAGCCGGACAGCGACCATGACGTCAAGAAGTGGTGGGAGGTCCGGGACCGGACGGCCGGGACGGTCGTACCGCCATCAGCATGGGAATACGATACGAAAACCCAGACGGTAACCATTCATGACGCGACGCCGTGGCACGCCTATACCTGTACGTTCCTCGCCTGGCAGATATGGGAACCGACATCGATGTACAACCATATCACAAACCATTGGACCACCGAGCACAAGCTGCCGATAGATGTACGAATCCCAAAAGCCCGCATCCACATGGCGCGAACGCTGGAGGCTTGGCTGGAGGAGCATCCGAAAACCGATGTAGTCCGGTTCACGACCTTCTTCTACCAGTTCGACCTGATCTACAACGAGCTGGGCAAGGAACGCCGCGTCGACTGGTTTGGCTATGGCAATACCGTAAGCCCGCTGGCGCTTGAGCAGTTCGAACAGGAATATGGATATGCGTTGACGCCGGAGGATTTCGTCGATGAGGGAATGTACAACACCCCGTTCAAGAACCCTTCGCGGCGATGGCTGGATTGGATGGAGTTCAATCAGAAATTCGTTTCCGACGCGGCAAGGGAGCTGGTGGAGATCGTCCACCGGCATGGAAGGAAAGCGATCATGTTCCTTGGCGACCATTGGGCCGGTACGGAACCTTATGGAAAATACTTCCCGTCCATCGGTCTCGACGCGGTGGTCGGCGCGGCTGGCGACGGGGTCACGACCCGTATGATCGCCGACATTCCAGTCCCCGAAACGGAAGCCCGCATGTACCCCTACTTCTTCCCGGACATCTTCCATGAGGGTGGAGATCCTGTCGGAGAATCGACCCCGATCTGGATGAAGGTCCGGCGGGCGATGATGCGTCATCCCATGCAGCGCATCGGATACGGCGGATACCTCTCACTTGCCTGCAAGTTCCCTGAGTTCATCGACCATGTTACCGAAATCGTCGGACAGTTCAGGGCGTTGGCGGAGCATTCGGAAAACGGGCAAAGGCCCGGCACCGCCTCCTTCAAGGTCGCCGTCCTCAACAGCTGGGGACGGCTCAGGACCTGGATGACGCATCAGGTGGCGCATTCGCTGTGGAACCAACGTTGCTACTCGTACCTCGGGGTCATCGAAGCCTTGGCAGGTTTTCCTTTCGACATTGAGTTCATCAGTTTCGACGACATCCTTGAACAGGGGATCCCCGAGGCCGTCAAGGTGATCATCAACGCCGGAGACGCCGGCACATCATGGTGCGGCGGGGACCATTGGGCCGACCCACGGGTACAGACGACGCTCAGGGAATGGGTCGCCGGCGGGGGCGGGTTCATCGGAGTCGGAGAACCGACGGCCTGTGCTACAGGAGGGGTCCAGTTCCAACTTCAGGAAGTGCTGGGAGTCCAGCAGGAGAAAGGATTTACCGCCAGTACGAACAAACCGGTCGCCCCCCCTTCGAGGAACCATTTCATCTGCCATGATATTTCGGGAGGAATCGATTACGGGGAGGGAACGACGATGGTCTACCCTTGCGCACCATCGACGCTTGTCCATGACGTACAGAACCGTTCGGTCAGCCTTGCTACCAATACGTTCGGAGCTGGACGCAGCGTCTATATCGCCGGTCTTCCGTTCAATCCTCAGAATGCGAGATTGTTGCTCCGTTCTATCTTCTGGACGGCAGGACGGGAATCAGAGATGTTCCGCTGGTTCAGTTCCAACCCAGATGTAGAGTGCCACTATTTCCCAGATACAGAAAGTTTTGTCGCGGTGAACAACGCAACGGTTGAATGCGAGACGGTTATCACTACAGGCAACGGGTCCATGCGTAAAATTGTGTTGGCTCCGATGGAAGCCCAATGGCATCATGCACAAAGTTAGCACATACTAACTTTATGTCGTATGATGAGTTATCCCCGCTAAAAAAAACGTCTGAACCTTGACGTGGACAATGAAGGCGTATTATAGTCGTATATGTTGTTAACAAAATTCTGAAACAAGGAGTCTACCATGGCTTACAAAATTACCGATTCTTGCGTAGCTTGCGGCACCTGCCAGTCCGAATGTCCTTCCGGCGCCATTTCCGAAGGCGACATCTATGTGATCGATCCTGAAGTATGCGTCGATTGCGGCACTTGCGCCGACGCTTGCCCGACCGGTGCGATCGTACAGGACTAAGGCGTCAGTATTTCATACGAATAAAAGGAGACAGTCTTTCGACTGTCTCTTTTTTTATCAGGGCACGACAACGGCGGCAACCGGTATGGCGCTGGCCGCAGACTGTCGCCGGATGGAGGCTTCATACCTCCTAGGTGAAGCATGGTTACCAAATTCCAAGAAAATGGTATGATACTTGGGAATTCATGGTAACAGGAGAACTGAGTTATATTATGATATCGGCACCAGTGATGATCTTAGGCGTGATAGCGGGCGCGATCCTTTGTTTTTCTGGCAATCCGCTCAGAAGATTCTGGTTTCCTCTCCGTTGCTTCCTCTTTGGAGCCGCGATCATGGTGCTGGGCGTCCAGTTCATCCTTGACTGGCCGAGTACTGCGGCGTTGTTTGAAAACGGGGCGACATTCAAATCCTTCTTCGCACTCATGACGACGGACGCCATCTGGTGGCATACGTTGCTGAAGGTCCTCGCCGGAGTCGGCGGAGGCGTCGCCTGTTTTTTCCTCGGACGGGCAAAGAACAAGCTGGCCGTTTTCATGATAAAAATCCTTACTGCGTTTACCACGGCCTGTACAACGGCCCTGTTGATCGCTATCGGAGGCTTCGGCGTGGTCACGGTCCCCATGGCATGCGTCATCGCGGGGGTTCTGACCGTTGTGCTGATACCTGTCTGCGTCGCCCGGTTCGACTATTATTACGCCGCGGAAACGGGATTGGCCGGAGCATTGCTGACTTCCTATCTTTTCGCCAGGTTCTACTACTTCTCCTCTTGGCTCTTCTGGCTTATCACGATAATCCTCGCCTTCTGCGGTATCTATCTCCAAGAGCGGGCGGCGTTACGTCGAAGGGTCAGGGATTCCGCGGCGTCGCAACCGTCGCCATCTGCGCAAGCTACCGCCAATACCGAAACCGTACATGATGCCGCCGGCGCCTCCGACACGTCGGGCGCAGGTGGAAAGCCAAAGAAACGGAGAGGTAAAAAAACGAAGGGCAACGATCCGTCGCCCATGGAACCGGGCCTTGAAGTCCCAGAAGTCCCCGAAGCCCCTGCAAAGACCACCGCACAGGCGAATGTCACGGATATTTCCGATGCAGGGAATCCGGAAGGAAACGGCTCCTCCGCCACTGGACAGAAGCACTAGCCATACTCGACAGAAACCGTGTGGATGGCGGCGGCAGGTCATGGAAGAATTATAAAAGAGAAGCGTCTTGGTGAACAGGACGATGAATCGAAAATGGAAGACAAGGGGGGACGACATGGACGGACAAGGGTTGCTGGACGGAATCACCCTCAGCGTAGGCGACCTGACGGCATTGCTCAAACAAACGATCGAAGGCGCGTTCTACGGGCTGACGGTCGAAGGCGAGATATCCAATTTCCGCCCCTCCTCCACAGGCCACTGGTACTTCACCTTGAAGGATGAACGCGCGGCGATCAACGCCGTCATGTTCAAGAACAAGCTTTGGAGACTTCCGTTCGTACCGAAGGACGGGGACAAGGTCGTCGTCACGGGCAAACTGGACGTGTACGAACAACGGGGGACGTACCAGATCATTTGCGAATCGATGAAACAGACCGGCGTCGGCGACCTGCTCGCCATGTTGGAGGAACGTAAACAGGCCTATGCCAAGGCGGGATATTTTGACGAAACCCATAAAAAGCCCCTCCCCGGAGATCCCTCACGGGTAGTCGTGGTGACAAGCCCAACGGGGGCGGCATTGCGGGATATCCTCCAGATTCTGGGGCGTAGGGCTACCGGACTTGACGTCTTGATACTCCCAGCCCCGGTCCAAGGCGACGGCGCGGCGAAAATCATCGCGGCACGAATCGATCAGGCGAACAAATTCTTGCTTGGGGACGTTATCATCGTCGGACGCGGCGGCGGCTCCATCGAAGACCTGCTGCCGTTTTCAGAGCCGTGCGTCATTGAGGCGATCTATCGTTCGGAAATCCCCGTCGTCTCCGCTGTAGGGCATGAAATAGACTGGGCGCTGTCCGATTTCGTGGCCGATATGCGGGCGCCTACGCCCTCCGCCGCCGCCGAACTCGTCAGCAAAAGCAGTTCAGAACAATTCATCCGGCTGCAGGGGATGAAAAGAACGCTCTCAGACGCCTTGATGCAGAAAACTGGCGGCGCCAGGCTTTCGTTGCGTCAATATCAGCCGCAAACGTTCGGTGACATGCTGCAAAGACGTATCGAGCAGCTCCGCTATAGGCTGGACGATGTTTCGAACGGGATCGGGCAGGCTATCAGACTCAAGCTACAGAATACGCGACATACCCTGCAACTGCTGGAAAATGAGTTGAAAGGGCTCTCTCCTATCGCTATACTTGAGCGAGGTTACGCTGTCGTGACCGATTCCGATGGAAGGGTCGTGTCGAATGCCACGGCGCTCAGTACTGGGGACAAGCTCGCCATTCGGTTCGCGCAAGGCGAAGCCGAAACAAAGGTCGAGAAGGTACGGGCGTCAGGCTCTTGATGCCGGTGAAGGCTCTTTTTGAAGAAACCGCCATGGAGAATACGTATGAGCTTTGAAGATGACATGAAACGCCTGGAAGAAATCGCGGCCAAGCTTCGCAACAGCGAAACTTCGCTCGATGATTCCATCACCCTGTTCGAAGAAGGGGTCAGACTGACGAAGAAACTAGACTCCCAGCTGTCCAAGACGGAGCGCAAGGTGGAGATATTGCTCGGCGACGCCGGCGATGACGGCGACAACGTGGAAATCGCCCCGTTTGGAGAAACTCAAGGAGAGAACGACTGATCATGCAACACAAGATTATATTCCTCATCCAATGCGAAGACCGAAAGGGGCTGCTGGCCGCTACTGTCAATTGGTTCTATGACCGGGGCTTCAATATCCTTCATTGCCAGCAGCATTCCGACAGCAGGGAGCAGCGTTATTATATGCGCATAGAGCTGGATATGGCGGATTTGCAGACTTCAAGGCAGCAGCTCGTGGAGGATTTCGGACAGTTCGCGACGCCTTTGGAACTGACTTGGCAATGTCATTTCAGCGACTATGTTCCCCGTGTGGCGATCATGGTCAGCAAGACCAGCCATTGTCTGTACGACTTGATCGCACGAAAGAACGAGGGGGATCTCAATTGCGAGATTCCATTGATCATCAGCAACCATCCGGATCTGGAGATTATCGCAAACCAGTTCAGGATACCCTTCTACTATCTGCCTGTGACCAGTGAGACGAAACAGCAGCAGGAGGACAAGGTCAGGGGCCTGCTCAAAAGGTTCGACATAGACCTCGTAATCCTTGCTCGCTACATGCAGATCCTCTCCCCCGAATTCACCCGTGAATGGACGGGGAAGATCATCAACATCCACCACGGTTTTCTCCCCGCGTTCCAAGGGGCGAACCCCTATCTAAGGGCCTACGAACGTGGAGTGAAGATGATCGGAGCGACTGCCCACTACGCCAGCGAAGACCTGGACCAAGGACCGATCATTGAACAGGATGTCGTGCGCGTCAACCATGAGCTGACGCCACAAGGGCTGAAGGACGTAGGCAAGGATGTGGAACGGCGGGTGCTTGCAAGAGCGGTCCAAGCGCATCTGGAACACCGAATCATCCTTTGGAAAAACCGGACGATCGTGTTCAACGCCGAAAAATAATCCGAACCGTACATATCGGCCGTCGTGACAGCCGAACGACTTGAACGACGGCCTTTCATATGCATGCGGCACGGACGCAGCTTGCTGAAAAAAACAATAGAAGGGCTTCCGGAAAACTTCCGGAAGCCCCAGCCAAGTCGATAATTGCCAACAGCAATCTTAACTAGTAGAACCAATGACTCTACCGATGGTTACGTCCATTATACATCATCCTGCAGGGCGTCATAGCCTTCTTCACCCGTACGGACCTTGACGACGTTCTCGACATCGTAGACGAAAATCTTGCCGTCGCCGAAATGCCCGGTATACAGAATCTGCTTCGCCGTGTCGATCACCGTCCGCACGGGAACCTTGCTGACGACGATCTCAATCTTGATCTTCGGCAACAACGTCATCTCGACGGGAACGCCCCTGTAGTATTCGGAACGCCCCTTCTGCATGCCGCACCCCATGACATTCGTCACGGTGATGCCGGTGATACCGATCAGGTTCATCGCGTGCTTCAGTTCCTCGAACTTGCTCTGGCGCGCGATAATCACCACCTTGCTCATCTTCACCATGTCGTTTTCCAAGGATTCCGTGACGATCCTCTTGACCGGAATCGCTTCGCGCACCGTGACCGGGACGTCCTTGTTCTCTTCGGCGGCGACCATCGAGCCAGCCCCATTGACCTGAGGCACGACGGCGGGCATGAAATCGGCGTAGCTGGAAATCAGTCCGTGTTCCTCGATATCGAGTCCGGCGATCTCTTCCGCGGCGGTGACCCGGAGCCCTACGGTCTTCTTGATGACCATGAAGACGATAGTCATCGTCGCGACGACCCACAATATTACAGAACCGACGCCCAGCGCCTGAATTCCAAGCATGTGGAACCCGCCGCCATAGAACAAGCCGCCGTCGACGGCGAACAACCCGGTGAGTATCGTCCCCAAAGCGCCGCATACGCCATGAACGCCGATCGCTCCAACGGGATCGTCGATCTTAACGACCTTGTCAAAGAATTCGACGGCGAATACGATCACAACCCCGGCGATGACGCCGATAACCGCCGCGCCGACTGGCGATACGACATCGCATCCGGCGGTAATGGCCACCAGCCCAGCCAGAACCCCGTTGAGAGTCATCGATACATCGGGCTTCTTGTAGCGAATCCAAGTCACGCACATGGTGGTGCAGGCCGCCACAGCGGCGGCGAGGTTGGTCGTGACGAAAATCCGGCTCGCAGCCACCAGTGTGTCGTCGCCGGTCATGGAGACGGTGGAGCAGCCGTTGAAGCCGAACCAGCAGAACCAGAGGATGAACACCCCGAGGGCGCCAAGCGTCAGGCTATGGCCGGGAATCGCACGAGGCTTGCCGTCCGCACCGTACTTGCCGATGCGAGGTCCCAATATTGCGGCGCCAATCAGCGCGGCCACCCCGCCGACCATATGGACCGCGGTCGAACCGGCGAAATCGTGGAAACCGAGCTGGGATAGCCAGCCGCCGCCCCATATCCAGTGGCCGCTGACGGGATAGACGAAGGCGCTGATGATCATGCTGTAGAGACAATAGGAGATGAACTTGGTCCGTTCAGCCATCGCCCCGGAAACGATCGTCGCCGAGGTCGCACAAAAAACGGTCTGGAAAATCAGGAACGCATAGGTCGGGTACGTACCGCTGTAGTCGCCCCTGACCAGGAAATCAGGAACTCCGATGAACGCAAGCACATCGCCCGCCGCGGTAGTCCCGAACATCAGCCCGAACCCGAGAATCCAGAAAATAGGCGTCCCCAGCGAGAAATCCATCAGATTCTTCATGATGATGTTACCGGCGTTCTTCGCCCTGGTGAACCCCGTCTCCACCATTGCGAATCCGGCCTGCATGAAGAAGACCAACGCCGCGCCCAACAACACCCATATGGTGTCCACCGATGAATACAGTCCTTCCATCTCTTCCTCCCTCGAATCGGCCCGTTCGGTGATCATCTGCCCCCGCGGTCCGTCCGGTTGAAATAAAAAAAACGTGCGACCGTCCAGCAACCGCCGGAAACAATCGCACGCCTTTGTACGAAACACTCCCCACCCCGGGGAAACAGAGCAACACCTTCCACGGCTGACCATCGACGACGATCAGCCGTTCCATAAAAAAAGCGATGTGGGAACCGAGAGTCTCCCACATCGCCGTTGATGTTGTTGCGGATGGTATACTGTAGCGTTAAAAAAAAGTCAAGAAGTTTGAAAATTCATAGAAAAAAGCTCAATGCGAAATATATTTCATTACAATAAAAAATATTATCCATTCAATTTTCTTAACAAACTTGACATATTGATTTTACCGACGCCGATTTTATTTTTTTCTCACGTAGGTTGGAGAAAAGAAAAAAGCGCCGCATGCAACAGGTTTGCAACAAACCTGACACATGTGACGCCATGCGACAACAATGAAAACCCATGGGGGCTATTGTTTCTCAGCCCCTTCGCCCTTGTTCAGGATCCGCATGAATTCATCGCCCGTGATCGTCTCCTTCTCCAACAGATAGCCGGCAAGTTCATGAAGCTCGGCTTCATTCTCCTTGAGGATGGCGGACGCCTTGGCATGGGCGTCCTTGATGATCTGCAACACTTCGGCGTCGATCTGCTCAGCGGTTCCGGCGGCGCAGGCGAGCGAGGTGTCGCCCCCCAGATACTGGTTGGCCATGGTCTCCAGAGCCATCATGTCGAACTGGCTGCTCATGCCAAGGCGGGTCACCATGGCACGGGCGAGCTTCGTCGCCTGTTCAATGTCGTTGCTCGCACCGCTGGTGATGGAGTTGAAGATCAGCTCCTCGGCGGCCCGGCCTCCCGTCATGGTGGCGATCTTGTTGAACGCCTCATCCTTGCTCATCAGTACCGACTCCCCTTCCGATACCTGCATCGTATAGCCCAGCGCACCGCTGGTACGGGGGATGATCGTAATCTTATGTACCGGCGCGGAATCGGTCTGCTTGGCGGCGACCAACGCATGTCCGACTTCATGGTATGCGACGATTTTCTTCTCCTTGTCGCTGATGACGGCGCCTTTGCGCTGATAGCCGGCTATGACGGTCTCGACCGATTCCTCCAAATCTTCCTGAGCGACTTTGTCCCTTCCGCAACGGACGGCCCTGAGAGCCGCTTCGTTGACGATATTGGCCAATTCGGCTCCGCTAGCGCCGCTGGTGGCCCTGGCGATCGTGTTGAAATCGACGCCCTCGGCCAATTTCACCTTCGCGGCATGCACCTTCAGAATTGCTTCGCGGCCGCCAAGGTCGGGCAGCTCGACGGGTACGCGGCGGTCGAAACGTCCGGGACGCAGCAACGCGGGGTCAAGGGAATCGGGCCGGTTGGTGGCGGCGAGGATGACGACGCCTTTCTTGCCGTCGAATCCGTCCATTTCGGTAAGCAGCTGGTTCAAGGTCTGCTCACGCTCGTCGTTACCGCCGAGACCTGCGCCATCACGTTTCTTGCCTATCGTATCGATTTCATCGATGAACACGATACAGGGGGCCTTTTCCTGAGCCTGCTTGAACAGGTCGCGGACCTTCGCCGCCCCCATGCCCACGAACATCTCGACGAATTCCGAACCGCTGATGGAAAAGAACGGAACGGAAGCTTCACCGGCTACGGCCTTGGCCAACAGGGTCTTTCCCGTTCCGGGGGGCCCCACCAACAGCACGCCTTTTGGAATCTGGGCGCCGATCGCTTCATACTTCTGCGGATCCTTCAGAAACCCGACGATTTCCTGCAACGCCTCCTTGGCCTCGTCCTCTCCGGCGACATCGGCGAAGGTCTTGCCCGTCTGAGCAGGAACATAGACCTTCGCATTGCTTTTGGCGAAGCTCATGCTCATCGGCCCGCCGCCCATCCTTTTCTGCATATAACGTCCGAGCAATTGTCCGATCACCACGAACATGACGATCGGCAGAATCCAGCTCAGCAGGAAGCTGAGGAACGGCGATGTCTCCTTGGGCATGACCTGGGAGAATTTCGCTCCGGAACTATACAGCCGGTTCACCAAGTCGGGGTCGTCGAACTTGCTGGTGACGTATACGGAGCTTTTGCCATCCGTATCGACAATGAACGCGATCTGATTCTCCTGGATTTCCGCCTGCATTACTTTGCCTTGGTCGACCATGGTCAGAAACGTACCGTAGTCGACTTCCGTGACATTGTTCTTGACGAACATCGGCAAAATCAGGGAATTGATCACTATCAGTACCATCAGCACTATCGCATAATAGTACAGCAATGGTTTCTTGGGGTTTTTCTTCTCTTCTTCCACAATTCTGGTTCCTTACAAAACAAACGCCTATTTTACAGCTTCAATACGAAGCCTCGTAGTCAATTCGTCCAACCGGGCCAATTGGATAAGCATTTCCTCTTCCTCACCCTTGTCCAGCGATTCAAAGAACATCCGAAACGCATCCTCGATATCGGCGTGGATATCCTCCACAAGCTTCTCGCCCTGTCTGGTCAACGCTATCAGCACCACCCGCTCATCTTCTGAACTGCGGGTTCTGGATACATAGCCCAACCGTTCCAGCTTCTTGCAACAGGAGGAAAGGTTCGTCAACACGATACCCACCCGACTTGCTAGATTTCCAATCGACACAGGGCCAATTTGGGAAATTTCATCCAATACCCGTAGCAAGACAGGGGTAATGCCCCACTTGGCGCAAAAAGGAGTCAAGATTTGGGAAAGATTGCCGCCGATACTCCGCAGCCGGTCCATGATTTCGTTTTTGAATCCACTCACCTGCCCCATGTCCGCTCCTGAAAACGTATTTAGTGATAATCTATAAATATTATAGCCAATCGGCAATAACAATTACAAAAAAAGACATCTCCCATTCTAGGGGTAGCCCTACGGTAGCCCAGGGGTAGCCAGAGCGTGGACAGTACTGAGGCCTATTGAGCCTGACGACACAAGCCTCCCCTGAACCGCTTCACAGTCAGCAAGGTCAGGCGAAGGGCAAAAGTGGGGACGGTACTCGGGTACGGCACCGCTTGAGTGTGTTTTTTTGATATGAAACTTGCACAGTACATATCAGACGAAGGAGAACAGCCTCATGGCTAAGTCAGGTGAAACAGAACCGTACGAAAGTACGGCCTGTTGAGTCTGACAACGCAATGAGGCTGTTGTCCAAATATGATTAGAAGTTGAGGGCCGTGAGCGCCGGATGCACGAACCTGCCATCCTTCCTCACCAGTTCCCCGTCCATCCAGATTTCTCCTCCGCCGTATTGCGGGGTCTGAATTTGGACGAGATCCCAGTGGACGCTGCTCTTATTGCCGTTGTCGCAATCGTCGTAGGAATTGCCGGGCGTGAAATGGAAGGAACCTGCAATCTTCTCATCGAACAACGTATTGTCCATGGGGCACGTAATTTTCGGGTTGCAGCCAAGGGCGAATTCACCGACATAACGGGCGCCCTCGTCAATATCGAGGATTTCATTGATCAGCTTGTCGTCGTCGGCATGCGCTTCGACAATCCTGCCGTCCTTGAAAGTAAACCTGATGTCGGTGAAATGGTGTCCATGATAGGTGCTGCCGCAATTGTAGGAAATGGTTCCGTTGACACTGCGCTTGACCGGGCAACTGTAGATTTCACCGTCGGGGATGTTCGCCTGCCCTGCGCAGGGAATCCAACCGAGCCCCTTGACGGAAAAGGTCAGGTCGGTCCCCGGTGCGACGATATGGACCTTGTCGACAGTATCAAGGTAAGCCTTCGCTATTTCCATGGCCTGAGCCATTTCAGCATAGTCGACGTCGGTCGTCACGCTGTAGTAATAGTCTTCAAACTCCCTCGTCGACAGGTTGGCCTGCATCGCCATGGTTTCAGTGGGATAGCGCAGGACGACCCATTTCGTGTGAGGTACACGGATCTTGAAATGAACAGGCTTCGTATACAGCGCGGAAAGCTTGTTCACCTGGGCGGGAATTGAGGCAAGCTCACGAACATTCGCCACACCGGTGATACCGATGTAGGCGTCCATCTTCTTCATGCGGTAGGCGTCGCAATCGGCCCATACGGCGAGACTTTCGTCAGTAGCATCCTGTGCCATAGCGCGTTCCAACCGTTGGCTCCACAATTGCACCTGAGGATTGCCGCCAGCCTCGTAGACCGCGGCTACAAGCTCCTCCACCATCGAAACAGGGACGTCGGTCGCCCGAATCAGGCAGTTCTCGCCCTTTTGCAGACGTACTGAAAAATTCACCAGCATCCTCGCAAGCTTCTTTTCTCTCGAATCGCTCATATCATACTCCTAATAATTTAATTGTCATTCAACACGGAATTCCACGACACCGGCATTTTCAGGATGTGGGAACCTGATGCCGTAGGCCCGCAAACCCAGCCGTCCGGCAGGAACTCCGCCATACAGGGAATCCCCGATCAACGGCCATCCCGCCCATGCGAGCTGACAGCGGATCTGATGCCGGAACCCGGCGCTGATCCGACATGAAAAAACCTTGCACAGACGTCTGTCCGCCTCTTCATCACCCATATAGCAGACCTCGGTCATGTACCAAGTCGGAGAAGCTTTCTTCAACACATTCTCCGAAGCATCCCTGCAGACCGGACGCACAGCCTTGCGGCCGTCGCCCCAGGGTCGGAACAGACAACCGATACGAACCACGCAACCACCCAACCCAGCAGGATCATCATACGGATACTCAGGAAACCCTGCAAGCGGACAGGAGGTCTGATCGATACCGGCGGAATACGCCTTGTAGTCCTTCGTATACAGTCCGGCCCGTTGCGAAGCCCGTAACGCCATCCACGCCATCGGGGTTCGCGCGATAACGACCAAACCGCTTGTCGCGGTGTCAAGCCGATGAACCACGCCGCCTTCCCAAGGCTTCTGGTCCTGGACCGACAATATTTCAGGATATCTCCTGGCGACTGCTCCGAGCAACGAGGGCTTGTCGGGAGGATCCTGTTTCAGAGGAACCGTCGGCAGTCCGGCGGGCTTGTCCACCACAAGGAAAGACGGCTCCTCCGCTATGACAATTGGCTCTGGGACATCGCAATCCACGCCCTGAGTCGATACTTTCATTCCCATATCTATTAAGATAACAGAAAAGGGCCTTGCTGGCACTAACTTTTTCCCCCATTCGACGTGAATACATGTATACTGGAAGCATGCAGGAAATACCGATAAACACCTACAATTCCCCTACGGTGATCCTTGAGCTGATCTACCGGCTGAAGGTCAAGGATGTCATGACGGACGCATTGTCCACGGCGACGCGCAAGACGACATTACGCGAAATCCAGATGATGATGAAGGAACGGTCCATCACAGGCGTCCCGATTGTACAGGGCAAACGATTATTGGGCATAGTCAGTATGGACGACATCATCAAGGCGCTCGATTTCGGCTATATCAACGAAACGGCAGAAAAACACATGACCCGCAACCTCATCGTCCTTGAGGACGACATGCCGGTATCGTTCGCCATCAGCTATTTCGACAGGTTCAGATTCCATCGATTCCCTGTGCTGAACAAAAGCAAGGAACTGGTCGGCATGATCACCAGCCGGGACATCACCAGTACATTGCTTGTCGAAATCAACCGGGAGATCGAAGAACTGGAAAAGTCTACCAACATCGTCAAGCTGTCCGACGACCTGAGCGGAGAGGTCCAGACCTATTCCATACTCAAACATGACTTCGAGAACGCCGGCTACGCCAGTACGCAGATCAAGAAACGGCTCAAGAAGAGCGGCGCCACCGCCCATACCATCAGACGGGCGGCAATAGCGGCCTATGAGCTGGAAATGAATCTCGTCGTCCATTCGGATGGCGGGGAGATTATCGCTGAATACACGCCGGAAGCCATAGTGATCACCAGCAGGGACAGCGGCCCCGGCATCCCTGACGTGGAGCAAGCGCTTACAAAGGGTTGGAGTACGGCAAATGAATGGATACGTTCCCTTGGTTTCGGAGCCGGAATGGGCCTTCCTAACGTCAAGTCCGTCTCCGACGACTTCTCCATCCAAAGCGACGAAAATGGAACCGTAGTGGTTTCCACGATCAAATTGGAAGATCCTAGAACGACCGCCCAGGAAGAGAACGGCAAAGGGGCATAGACATGACCGGCCCTTGTACACGACTACCTTGCGCAGGGCTGGACAAAAGACTTGGGGAGAAAGACAATTAGCAGGAGAAGAAGCCGACAGGACAAAAATAGTCGGAGGCACTGACTCTTGAACAGTATCAGGATTCAGGAAAATGAGAAAATGAAACAAAAGTCATTCCAGAGATGATGTCTGTCAGACACAGAAAAGCCAGGTAAAGCATCGCGAAGTACGATTTGGTGATGTTGTCGCTGCCAAGCGATCATCAAAGGAAAAGGAGAAACATATGGCAACCGTACAGGATATAGCACGATTCGAAGGTTACAAGGTGGCGACCATGTCATCACCGGATACGGAGATCACCAAAGCCTATACAGGGGATCTGCTCTCGGATGTGATGGGAAACGCTCCGGACGACAGTGCGTTGATCACTATCCAGGCCCACAAGAATACCGTGGCTGTGGCGTCGTTGGCGGGAATCAAAGTCATCGTCATATGCAATGGCCGTTCCGTCCCTGACGATATGGTAGCTGCGGCAAAGGAAGAAGATGTCGCGATCATTACGACTTCCGACGACCAGTTCACCGTTTCATGGAAAATCGCGAAGCTCCTGAACCTAGTGGGAAACGCCTGAGCGGACCGTCATGCGCGTCAGGATAGACCTGCACAATCATTCATGCCTCAGCCCTTGCGGTAGCGACGACCTTACCCCTTCGTTGTTGGCGGTCGAGGCGATGGAACAGGGTATCGACATCCTCGCTCTGACCGACCATAACAGCGGACTCAACCTTCCTGCATTCGCCGAAGTCTGTGAACTCTGCGGATTGGTCGGCGTATACGGCATCGAAGTCAATACAATCGAGGATGTACATGTCCTCTCGCTGTTCGAACGACTCGACGACGCTGTTGATTTCAGCTCTTTCATTGAATTTCTGCTTCCTGATATTCCGAACAGACCGGATCTGTTCGGCAACCAATTGATCGTGGACGAAGGGGGCGAGGTAATCGGGACTTTCGACAAATCGTTGTTGAGTACATCGGGCATCAGCTTCTCAGACTTGGTCGAGGAGGTACTCAGCCGTGACGGACTAGTCATTCCCGCCCATATCGACAGACCATCGAACAGCGCCGTCGCGAACTTGGGTTTTCTACCGGATCTTCCCTATTCCGCGGTAGAGGCGGTCCAGGTCCCGACAATGCACGAGGTGTGGGGAAAAACTGTACTCCAGGGTTCCGACGCCCATTATCTCCAGCATGTAGGCCGTCGCAGCTGTCGCTTGGAAGTACCGGAGCGGAGTTTCCAAGGACTCAAGGCCGGACTGAAACTGGGAGAAGTGTCCTACGGACCTTGACCTTCAATCTGCCAAATCGCACAATAACGCAGTTTCAAGACTTTTGATTTTGCAGGAAAACATTCGATGCGCAAAGGGCGATAGACAAGGAAGACAAGCAGAGACAGTACAAACTGTACGGCTTTGTGCGGATGACGCAGTATAACTGTTTTTTGCCAAAGAAAAACATTCGATGGAGAAAAGGATTGAAACAAGGCAGAGTGATGAGGGCAGTGCGAGGGCACGACCTCTGAGCGATAACGCAGTTTCAAGACTTTTGATTTTGCAGGAAAACATTCGATGCGCAAAGGGCGATAGACAAGGAAGACAAGCAAAGACAGTACAAACTGTACGGCTTTGTGCGGATGACGTAGTATTAGCGACCTTTGCGCGAGAAGGAAATGATATGAAGAATATACTCTGCTACGGCGACTCCAACACATTCGGTACAAACCCCTGCGGAGGCAGATGGGATTATCAGTCACGGTGGACTGGAAGACTTGCCACGGAACTTGGTCCTGAATACAGAATCATTGAAGAGGGACTAGGCGGTCGGTCAACGGTTTGGGAAGATCCTTTGGAACCACACCGCAATGGACTGGCGACATTGCCTATTTTCCTACGAAGCCATAGGCCGTTGGATCTGGTTATCCTGTCACTCGGTACGAACGATTGTAAAACATACTTCAACGCATCTCCTCGCGTTATTGCGAAAGGAGTCGAAAAACTGATCGAAACCATACAGACCTATCGCTACGGAGAAAGATATCCTACCCCACGGATATTGCTTGTCGCCCCCATCCACATCGGCGAGGATGTAGAAAACAGTCCGTTCGCAGGTTTTGACATGAGCAGTCACGAAAAAAGCCTCCAGCTCGCCCCGTTATTCCAGCGAACGGCAAAACTGATGAAAGCTACGTTCTTCGATGCGGCGCCAGTCGCTTTTCCCAGCACCATAGACCAACTACACATGGATGCGGATTCCCACAAAAACCTCGCGGAAGCTCTCGTCCCCATTGTCAAAGCCATCCTGCAGGACTAATCCTCCATTTCAAACTCTTTTCGGTGCAACAGCTCCCTAGCCCCCCGTAGGTTGTTCCCCGGTTGTCCGTAGGTTGTTCCCCGGTTGTCCGTAGGTTGTTCACGCAGACAGGCCAAGGATTATAAATATATAATAAAAACACCGTCGAAAACGCAATTCCGACAAGAACTGGTTTCCGATGGTGTTTTCAGTTTCAGAAGTAGAAAGAGCCTAGTTGTCTCGCCGTCCGAAAATTCTCAGGACATAGAGGAATATGTTGAGGAAATCCAAGTAAAGCATCAAAGCTCCCATGATGGAGACCTTCGCATACTCGTCCTGGGTCATGTGATAACCATATTCATCATTGATACGCTGGATTTTTTGGGTATCCCAGGCGGTCAGCCCCATGAAAACGACGATACCGACGATGGAGATGATATAGTCCATCATACTGCTACGGAACAGGAAGTTCAGCAATGAAGCGATGATGATACCCCATAATCCCATTCCAAGATAATAACCCACCCCGTCAAGATTCCGTTTCGTCGTCATACCATAGAGGCTCATGCCGGCGAAACCGACGGCCGTCGTAAAGAACGCACGGTAGATGGTTCCAAGCTCAAACGCATAGAAGATGGTCGACAGCATAACGCCGGTCAATGCGGAATATCCAAGGAACGCAGCAATCGCCGATCCCACGCTCATCTGCTGTAGACGTGCGGAAAGATAGATTACCAATGCAAATTCCGCGACCACGACGATGATCATCCCGAACGGACTAAGCACCAAAGCGTTCATGATCTGAGGAGTACGGGCTACTAACCATGCGACTACCGCGGTAAGACCAAGACCGGCGGTCATCCACAGATACACATTCTTCAAGATACTTCGTTCCCGAACACTGGGAGTGGCTAAAATCTTAGCTTTGTTCTCGTTCATGAATTACAATCCCTCCAAGCAAGAAACACCACGGCCGGAGCTTTCGCATCTTTGACACAGACATATCGGCCAGGGTGTACTTTACAAAATTTCATCATACAATTTGCACAGAGAAACCAAAATAGTCAATCAAAATCATTCACCGACATCATATTGCTGTATCAGCAACGGAAAAGAAGCCTATGCCTTTATGGTTCACGCTTTATGGATTACCCCTTTACGGTTATCCTTTACAAGACGGCAGTGGGATCAAAGAGCAATCAGCGCCCTTGATAACGACTACCCCTTACGGATACCCCTTACAGATATCCCTTGCAACATCCTTGTACAGCTCCCCCTGACGGCCGCATGGTTGTATCGCCCAAATCGGAAGGCAAACACGCTCGGGGTGAATTACAATTCGCAGACTTTGCCTCTCAAAAACTTCTTTAAGCTTGCTTTTAAATCCATTCGACTATAATATCGGTTTGTATATTGTATACAAAAATGAGAGGTTCAAACCATGTATTTCGCATATGACGAGAAGAACGGGATTCCGGTTCCATTCCCCTTCAACAGGGTGATGACGCCCATAATGACAACGGACCAGACGGACAAGCCGATTGATTTCTCCGTCCATATGACCGAATGGGAAATCGGTGCGAAGGTGGATGAACACATCCATGAGGATTCCACGGAAGTGATGTACTGTATCAGCGGAGAGGGAAAAGCCTCGGTCGATGGCGTGGAGTATGACTTCGTTCCCGATTCCATGATCGCCGCGCTTCCTGGAATGAAGCATCAGATCACCAATACGGGAAAAGAAAAACTCAGGGTGCTGTGCATCTTCTCCCCCGCCATCAGCGGTGAAGGACTCAGAAGCCGCGCTGAAAAAGCCGTTGCGGAGTACAGGGCGTCCCACTGAGAAGCACCAATCCACTTCACGTGCCGGTCTTGTGAATACCATGCTTGAGACCGGCATTGTTTTTTATCCGGAGCAGAAAGCAATGTTTACGATAGAATTCATCCTCCCCTACTCAAATCTCGGACCTGCGGTCGAGCAGGCGTTCAATGAACATCCGCAGAAACACAACATGGCGTGCAGAATCTCATTCATCGCCCATGACAGGGTGAAGAGTTCCGAAATAAAGGGCGATATCATCATTGCGCGAGGCCTTACGGCCACTTTCCTCAACCAAATGCTCAAAGGTTCCTTCACGGTACTCGAGATTCCGATGACAGGATACGACATACTCAGAGCGAAGCAAAAGGCGACAAAGAAGTTCGGCGATGTGAAAGTGGCGCTAATCGCTACAGAGAGCGTCATATATGGTTTTGAAGAACAGATGAAGGATGTCATCGCCCCCGTGAGAACCTATGAAATCTCATTCGATTCCGACATAGCCGCCGTGATCAAGCAGGCGATCAATGACGGAGCCGGAGCGATCATCGGGGGAAACGAGGTCGTTACCATGGTAGAGGACATGGGATACAACGGCGTCAGGATCGAAACCGGGCGACAGGGAATCAGGCAGGTAATAGATGAGGCTTGGAAAATCCATATCTCAAAACTTGAGGAAGAGCTGAGGGTCTCACGACTCAATGCGGTCATAGAGAACATCGAAGAAGGCATCATCGCATGCGACAGGGATAAGAGGATAACCCTTTGCAACGCCTTCGCCCAAGGCATCTTGGGTAAACCGATGTCGGAGATCATCGGAAGGAAGCTTTCCGAAATCGAACCGGGACTGGACGAAATACCGTTCAACTCATTGAAGAAAAACGAAACGGGGTATTTTCTGACGATCAACGGCATAAGAATCGCAGTCAACCGGATTCCCGTACTCGTCAACGATGACTTTGAATCGGGTACCATCGTGCTTCAAAAGCTCTCGAACATCGAGAGACTCGAAAAGGAGAGCCGGATATCAGCGACCAGCAAGGGTCTTGTCGCCACCCATACGTTCAAGGGCATCGTCGGCACCAGTCCCGCCATGGTCAACACAAAGCAGCTCGCGATAAATTATTCACGTGTGAATGCGAACGTCCTCATCCTTGGTGAGACAGGCACCGGAAAGGAGCTTTTCGCACAGAGCATCCATAACGCAAGCGACCGGAAGAACAATCCCTTTGTGGCAGTGAACTGCGCGGCCCTGCCTGAATCGCTGCTGGAAAGCGAGCTGTTCGGATATGTGGAAGGGGCGTTCACCGGCGCGCTCAGATCGGGGAAGGCGGGACTTTTCGAACTTGCGCATACGGGCACGATATTCCTTGATGAAATCAGCGAGATGAGCTTCGTCCTGCAAGGGCGGCTCCTGAGGGTGCTTGAGGAGCGCTCGATCATGCGGCTCGGCCACGACAAGGTCATTCCGGTGGACGTAAGGATCATCGCCGCAAGCAACCAGAACCTCGAGAAACTAGTGGAGGAGAAGAAATTCAGACAGGATCTGTTCTACAGGCTCGACGTCCTCCGGCTCAGCATCCCCCCGCTCAGGGAACGAAGCTCGGACATCCCCGCCCTGATGGAGAAATTCATCTCACATTTCGACAGCAAGAACAAGATGCACCGCCATATGATCGACCCTTCGATCTTCCCTTACCTTGAGTCCCGAACCTGGCCTGGCAACATCAGACAGCTCAGGAACCTGTGCGAACGGCTCAGCACGATTGTCGTAGACTCAATAATCACACAGGAGTCGATCGACATGTGCATCTCCAACAGAATTCCGGAAGAGAAAAAGGGCGAACAGAGGAACGAGAAAAAAGAAATCATCGAGGCGCTCCAAACATGCGGCGGCAACAAGAGCGCCGCTGCGGCCCTTCTCAAAGTCGATCGTTCAACGCTGTACAGGAAGCTGAGGCAATACAACATGTTGTAGCATGCTACACTTCAGCCACAACAAATACGACATATTCATGGCCGGTTTTCATGTTAAAAAGCCGATTTCGCCCTAAAACCATCACAAATACAAGATTGGCACAGAATCTGCATAAGGGATGACAACACAAAAATGGAGGAAAATATGAAAAAAGGTATTTTCTTTGTATTAATGGCTCTTTGTATTCTTACAAACGTCTTCGCCAACGGCACTCAGGAAGCCTCCGGCGCTTCTTATCCGTCAGGAGCCGTTGAACTCGTCGCCCTCGGTTCGGCAGGCGGCGGTTCCGATGTCCTCGCAAGAAACATCACTGATGTCATCACCACCAAGAACCTTTGCCCTCAGCCGGTAAATGTCGTCAACAAAGCTGGTGGCGGCGGCGCCGTGGGTATCGCGTATTTCTCCGCGAAGCAGGATGCTGACTACAACCTCATGACCATCAACTCAACTCACTGTCTCCTTATCCATACCACAGACGTCATCAAGGCGGGCAAGAAGGCTTGGACTCCTATTTCATGTGTTGCGACCGATGAACAGACAATCGTCACCAGAGCGGAAAGCCCTTATAAAACTTGGGCAGACGTAGAGAAAGCGATGAAGGCCAATCCGAGCAGCATGACGGTCGGCTGTTGCGACGACATGGACGCGATGACCCTCAATATCCTTGAGCAGGAAACCGGCGTCAAGTTCAACCACACCGCCTACTTCGCCTCTTCCGAGATTTTCACCGCGCTCCTCGGCGGACACATCGACTTCGCGATCGCCAACCCAGCCGAAATCGTCGGCCTTCTCGAAGGCGGACGCGTAAGGGTTCTCGGGACCTTCTCACCTTCCAGGCTTTCCGGCCTGTTCGCCGAAGTCCCCACCTTCACCGAAATGGGCTACAAAGGTTGCCAAGTACAGATGATCCGCGGTATCGTAGGTCCGGCCGACATGAGCAGGGACGTACAGCTATACTGGTCCAATATCCTCAAACAGGTCAGCGAGACTGAGGAATGGAAGAACAACTACCTCAACAAGAACTACCTCGGCGCAACCTACATGGACTGCGACCAGTTCACTACCTTCCTGGAATCTCACGAAGCGAACCTCGTTGAATTCGCCAAAGGCAATGGTATCAAAGTAGTCAGATAAACTATGACAAACGGGGGATTATTGCAGATATAATGCGCAATAGTCCCCTTTTTTTACCCAAAAGGACACCAAACATGCTCGTAATTGAAATTATCTTGATGCTCATATCCATACTTTGGATTGTGATGGGCTTCGGGCAATATGGAATCTGGGCCGGGCAGGCCCCTGGCGGCGGACTGTTCCCTGTGATCGGAGGATTGCTCGTCCTTATCTGCTGCGCCGCGGATATCATAATGCGAATAGTAAAAGAACAGCCTTTGAACGGTAAGAAATTTGAAGGCGAAGATGAATATATCATGCTCGGTTGGGTTCCGCGGCGGTTCCGGCCACTTGCGGTGACCGCATACGGTTTCATCAGCCTCTTCATGCTGAAGTATCTGGGATTCATCGCCTGCGCGTTCCTCACCTGCTCCATCTGGTTGATTTTCATCAGTAGGAAGCCGGTCCTCAGGTCGATCATAACAGCGGTGCTGACAGCGGGGTTCCTTTACGGTATCTTCGTTCTCTGGCTCAACATCCCGTTCCCGAAGGGAATCTTCTAAGGAGGCGACGATATGGAAAATATTCAGAATTTGCTTTTCGGCTTCCAAAATATTTTTACCTTGAACAATATCCTGATGACCTTTGTCGGAGGATTCTTGGGAATCATCGTCGGAGCCATGCCGGGTATCGGCGCGGCCGCCGGTGTCGCGCTGCTTCTTCCCATGACGTTCAAGATGAATCCCACCACCGCGATCATCATGCTCGCAGGTATCTATTACGGTGATATGTTCGGCGGTGCTTATTCCGCGACGCTTCTCAACATCCCCGGCGACTCGTCCGCGATGTGTACCGCGCTGGACGGGAACCCGATGGCGAAGAAAGGGAAAGCGGGCAAGGCGCTTGCGACCGGCAACACCGCATCCTTCATCGGCGGTACGATCGGTATCATCTTCCTCACCTTCTGCGGCCCCGCTCTTGCCGAAGTAGGTCTTCACTTCGGTCCCGCAGAATCCGCGGCCCTCATCTTCTTCGCGCTTACTTCAATCGGCTGGATATTGGGCGACAATCCGCTTCCCGGTCTGATCGCGACCGGTCTGGGCCTCATTATCGCGACGATCGGAGCCGACAACGCCACAGGCCAGATTCGCTTCGCATTCGGAAACTACAACCTCTATTCCGGCATCGCGTTCATACCGCTTATCATCGGTATGTTCGGCTTCAGCCAGATCATCGAGATGGCCACGGCGAAGAAGGAGACCGATACAAGCAAGATCACAAAGATATCGCTGAAGGAAAGCATGCTTACCAAGGAGGAGTTCAAGAGCATCGTCCCTGTTTCGATCAGAAGCGGCATTCTGGGCAATCTGGTCGGTTTCCTTCCTGGAGCCGGCGGCACCACGGCGGCGTTCCTCTGCTATGTACTGGAGAAGAAGATTGGAAAACGCGGCAAATACCTTGGCGAAGGGGAGATCACCGGCGTAGCGGCTTCCGAAGCGGCGAACAACGCGGCGGCGGTCGGTTCGTTCGTCCCCCTTCTTTCACTTGGTATCCCGGGCTCCTCGACTTCCGCGGTCCTTCTCGGCGGTCTCCTGATGTGGGGGCTCCACCCTGGCCCGCTCTTGTTCGAAAACAACCCGCAGTTCGTATGGGGCCTCATCGCCTCCATGTATATCGGAAACATCGTCTGCTTCATCGTCGGCATGCTGATTATCCCAGCCCTTGTCTCGATCTTGAAGATATCTTCAAAGACTTTGATCCCTATCATCACCGTCATCTGCGTAATCGGTTCCTATTCCTGCAACAACAATCCGTTCGATATCGGAGTCATGCTTCTTTCAGGTCTCAGCGCCTACTACCTCAAGCAGTACGGCTTCTCAGTCGCGCCGCTACTGTTGGCATTCGTACTTTCGCCGACGCTTGAACTTCAGATGAGGCTCGCCCTGGGTATCTCCCAAGGCAAAGCATCCATCTTCATCACGCGTCCGATTTCAGGAACCATCGTGGTACTCACCATCGTCATGCTCTTCAGCCCGATCATCAAGTCCTTGATTTCAAGGCAGAGAGCGAAGAAAAAAGAGAAGTAAAATGATTAATTTTGAAAACATACTCGCAAGAACCAACAAAAAGAGAACATGCAAAGTAGGGATACTAGGAGCTAACGGCGGCTTCGGATATACATTCCTTGCCCAGGTCGCCCTGATGGAGAAGAGCCTTTCGCTCCGCGTTGTGTGCGACCGCGACAGCGAACGGACCGTCGCGATCCTCAAAGAACTCGGATACGATGAAAAGAACATCCATCCCTGCAAGAGCGAAGCCGAAATAAGGGCCGTCCCGGACGATGGGATCGTAGTGCTTGAAAATTCGGGCTTCATCACCACCACTGACGCCGACGTCGTGGTAGAGGCGACAGGAAATCCGGAAGGCAGCGCGTTGCTCGCTGAGAAATGCTTGCTCTCAGGAAAGCATGTCTCAATGGTTTCAAAGGAAGCGGATGTCATCGCAGGCCCGTATCTCTACCGCCTCGCAAAATCAAAGGGCCTTGTTTATTCAATCGCGATCGGCGACCAACCGGCGAACCTGATCAACTGGATCAGCTACATCCGAGCGTTAGGAATGGAAGTGGTATGCGCAGGCAAGTCAAGCGAATACGATTTCATCTATGATCCGATCACAGGCGATTTCGAATACAGGGATCAGCGGGCGAACATCCCGGAGCTTGCCAAGTATTGGAAGATGGGGGATATGGAGAAGACGCTACGGGAAAGAAGCAGGCTTCTTGCCGCATACCCGCAGTTCGCAGTACCGGACTACAACGAGATGAACGTCGTCGCAAATGCCACGGGACTTCTTCCTTCCTGCCCGCGCCTACACTACCCCATGATCAATGTGGCGGAGATGGCTGATGTCTATGCGCTCAAGGAGGACGGAGGTCTTCTGGACAAGCCGGGGGTACTCGATTCCTTCAATTGCTTCCATCGCTTCGACGAGGTGAGTTTCGCGGGCGGGGTGTTCGTCATTGTCAAGAACCATAACGACGCCGTGATCGATCTGCTCGCCGCAAAGGAGCATGTGATCAGCAAGAACAAGAAGTACGCGGCCCTGTATCTCCCGTATCACTACATGGGAATGGAGGCTCCGATGTCGGTACTCCAGGCCTATTACCTCGGACTTTCAAGCTATTCGAGGTGTGACAATGTCGGAACCATGGTATGCAGAACAGAACGTGACTTCAAGAAGGGAGAAAGGCTCGATCTGCATACCCATCACAGATGTCTGATGGACATGTACGTTACTTTCGAGCCTACGGCCGACCAACCCGCGAATATCGCTCCGTACTACCTGATCGCGGAAAAGACTGTCGTAAAAGACATTCCCAAAGGTACTGTGATTACAACGGACATGGTAGATCTTTCAACATCGAGCCTCAAGCGAATGATGGATAGCGTAAAGAATTTCGGCTGACCGTAAAAGCGGAGAATCATGACCGCCCCTCAAACGGGAGGTCCGCTCCGAAACAACAAGGCCCCTGAGACCGACGGCCAAAGCTGCTGGCTGCGGGGGTTATGCCCAGCCCGTCCATCGCTGTCACTGCCGGCAGCCTTGGAGGGGCGTTGATATTCGCTATGCAAGAAGTGGTCCGAAGACCACTTCTTGTTCAATGTATCCAGCAGCATGTTGAACCGAACCTTTCAGCTATTCCTCGCATACATATGTCCATATTGTACATCATGTTCGGCAGTCAGCCACGCTACCGGCAAGCAGTATCGTTTTCCATGTACACGCATCTCGTATAGTGGAGGATCGTTCCCATATGAGGCGGGAACAATTTTATGGAAAAGGAACAAGCCCCGCTTCTGGATTGCTTCCCGTCCGCCCTACCAGGGCGGTTCAAGGCAAAGAATGCGATCGAGGCTTACCGCCTGTTGATTTCGTCCTTGAAATCCTCCGCGGTCCGCAATATGAACGAGCCGATTCCCTTGACCCTGTGGGAATTTCTTGCAAGAGGAACCAAGATCCTATCGGTCCAGGAAGGGGATGCGATGCTGCAGACGACACTTCTTATCCTCTTCTCCCCTTCTTTCTCCACAAGGACCTCGCATTTAGCGCTGGAAAGCGGATCGAACAGGAAGAACCCGTTTTCGGTCACCACAGCCCCAAGGTCCGTACCCTTCGATCTGCAAACAAGGTAGTTGTCCCCGGAATCGCTTACATATTTCGCAACCGTGTAGCTCCCCTCCCCGCCAAGCTCTCTCTCATGAGCCTGAAGGTTTGAGATGACAGCGCGATACTTCATCTGCGCGACCTGTTTCGTCTTGCGTCCTGTGGTAAGGAACCTGACATTCAATATGGTAACCGGTATGATAATCACCAGAAGGACGATCTGTAGTGGACTCATCAGCGCAAACCCCAAGGATAGTATGGCAAAATATTACATCAAAGCAACATATATGTCCACATGCGCACAGGGGAACAGGCTCGACGTCCGCTTGAATCACTTCAAGGCTGAAGAACGTAATCAGACCCGTCTCTTCGCCCAAACACCCCGGCTGTAGAAATACCGTCTCGACAAAGCCTCGGCGCAATCTCCGACCAAGTAGGCGAACCAAAGCCAGGTGACAGGGAGGTGCAGGACCAACGTCACGATCAAAGCGTATGGAACCTGGAAACACCATTGCCCCAACAACGAAGAGTAGAGAATCGGACGATTTTCTCCAGAACCATAGAACGCCGCTCCATAACCGCTCATCGCCGCGCAAACCAGCATACAGGGCCCCATGATGAACAGCAACCGAGAACCTTCAGCGCTGACGGCGGCGCCTCCCATGAACAGTCCGAGCAGTTTTCCAGGAAGCAGCATCGCGACAAAAGCGAAGATTCCAGTGAACAGCACGCAGTCGCGGTTGGTCAGACGTACCGTCTCCTTCGCCCGGTGGGGATCGCCCGCCCCAAGGCTGTGTCCGACAATGATTCCTGAACCGGTTTGAATCCCCATGGAAGGCATGATTCCAAACTGATAGATACGTGTGGCGACCCCGACCACGGCAATCGCTTCAGTACCGTACATGGCTACAAGCTTCAGGATGATGAACGTGACGATATTTCTGAAACAGAGGTTCATGCCTGACGGCAGGCCAATGGTCATCAGCTTGTAGTCCAATTCCTTGTTCAACTTGAACAATCCCCTGAACCGGATCCTGATCGGAGCCTTTCCCGCCAACAGCAATGCAAAACCGACTACGAAGGAGAAGGTCATCGCCACGACCGTAGCGATCGCGGCACCGTACATCCCCCACCCCAGACCGGGAATCGAAGTGCCGGGAATGACGTCGAACATCAGCAGCGGGTCAAGAACGATATTGATGACCGCCGCGCCGGTGAGCAGCATCATCGGAGTCTTGGCATCCCCCGTACAACGAAAAATGGTATTCACGCTGTACGAAGAAAAGAAAATCGGTATGAAGGCGATTCTGATGAACCCATACTCCAGACCATATCTGATGACAGCGGGATCGTCCGAATATAGCTTGTAGGCGGGTTCAATCAACAGCGCCATGACGATGGCCCCGCACGTCGCCAAAATGATCTTGAAGATGATGGTCTGTTCAGCCGCCAACCGGGTCTTTTCAATATCCTGCGCACCGTGGTATTGGCTGATCATCGATACGCTGCTGGTGCCGACGATTTCGTTGAGGACCTCGACGATCCAGAACAACGTGATGAATATCGTGGTACTCGCCACCGCGGCGGGGGAAATGAAGCCTATCCAGATCATGTCCACGATATCGTAGAACGCCTGAAACATCAGCCCGTACATGGTGGGCATCGCGAGGTGTAGAATCTGTTTGTTGATGGATCCCCTGGAAAGGTCCAAAGTCGTTGTTCGAGCCATTGCTCCAATCTACACCGCAACCATCGGCCGGAGCAAGAGGAAGCACCGCCGGCAACAGTCGGAAACGCCAAGAAACATCAGGAAGTGCCAGAACGGCAGAACCTGCTGGACGGTAGCCGCCACGGATGGTATATTCTGAAGATATGCGTAGGAACGGAACGGCTTCATCACAACATATCGCCTTCATTGTATGCGTATGCCTGATTGTATCGATCATATCGACGACATTTGTCGCTTGCGCAAGCACACCGGTTGAGCCCCAGCATTATTCGGAAGAGGAATCGGCTAAAGCGGAAGAGGCGATCAGGCTCTTGTTGGAACGAACAAGCACCGCGGCACCTGAGAACATGTTCGTAACGAAGGCCGATCTCAGTCAACTCGGAAACTATATCCCACAGACTGCCCAAGGTATCCTTGAAGAACTCGATATCATTCCTGGATTCCGTGCGGAATGCCAGAAATGGCTTGATTCCGTATATCCGGTCTGCGCCTCGCTCGCACTGACTATCCCTGAACGGCTTGCTGAAACCATCGCCACGATGCAAATCCAGAATCCACAGGCAATAGTACAAGGCGAAACCACAAGCGCAACATCCTTGCTGGACAATGCATGCTCCGCCAAATTGGAAAAGGAACTGCTACAGGAGCTTCAACACCGTTTCGCGGAGACGAACGGAGAAGAGCCGAACGCCAACGCATTGTGGGGCAGGATCGTCAACAAATACAATATCTGGAGAACGGCGCAACTCAACCTCACCCAATATTCCGGCAGAACCGTTCCGAAAGAAATCGGCGGCGATATCGTCGGACATCTTGCAAGACTGATCTGCGACATGTTCTTCACTCAGATGGCCATAGAGGAGGACGCAATCCGTACTACGCCGAAGCCGCAGGATACCAGCCTGATCGCCGAGGTGTTCGTCGTCGCTCAATGACGGTTCCTTACCTGACGAGGTCGATACGAAACGATAGCCTCAACGCCTCTGTGAATTCGCCGAAAACCGGATTGTCGTCCGACGAAGGATTGCACCCCCCGAAGGCTTAGGCTATAATTCCCATATGGATCTTTTTGAACAAGCGACCAACGAACACGGAACGGAAAACCAGCCGCTGGCCTATCGCATGCGCCCCAGAACGCTCGATGAATACATTGGACAGGAGCATATCATAGGCAAAGGCCGCCTGCTTCGACGGGCAATCCAAGCGGACCAGCTCTCCTCGGTCATATTCTACGGTCCACCCGGAACCGGAAAGACGACGTTGGCGAGAGTCATCGCCAATACCACGAAAAGCTATTTTGCAACTTTGAACGCAGTCCTCAGCGGAGTCAAGGAACTCCGCTATGAAATCGACCAGGCGAAGAGCCGTCTCGACCATTGGAACCAACGGACCATCCTGTTCATAGACGAGGTCCATAGATGGAACAAAAGCCAGCAGGACGCCCTGTTGCCATGGGTGGAGAACGGTACCTGCATATTGATCGGCGCGACGACTGAAAACCCATATTTCGAGGTCAACGCGGCGCTGGTAAGCCGTTCGCGTATATTTCAGCTGCTGCCGTTGACGGATACGGACCTGATGAATATCGCCAGACAAGCGCTGGCGGACAAGGAACGGGGTTACGGCAACTTCAAAGTTTCGCTTGAAGACGGCGCGCTGGAGCATCTGGTGGATATCGCCAATGGAGACGCCCGTTCCCTGCTCAACGCTCTCCAGCTGGCGGTGGAAACTTCATCCGACGCGTTCCCACCACCGGCCGGCACGGAGATATACATCAGCAAGGGGGCGGCAGAAGAAAGCATCCAGCGGAAAGTAGTCCTCTACGACAAGGAAGGCGACTACCATTTCGACGTTATCAGCGCGTTCATCAAAAGTCTCCGTGGCTCGGATCCCGACGCAGCCTTGTATTGGCTCGCAAGGATGGTCCACGCCGGGGAGGATCCCCGTTTCATTTTCAGGAGGATGATGATCAGCGCTTGCGAGGATGTCGGACTGGCCGACCCAATGGCGATCACCGTAGTCGAGGCCGACGCCGCGGCATATGAACGTATCGGACTCCCGGAAGGACGGTTTCATCTGACGCACGCCGCGCTGTATCTCGCGACAGCTCCGAAATCGAACAGTTCCCTTGGATTCTTCGATGCGCTGCAAGCGGTCGAGGACGAAGCCAAGGCGGAGGTCCCCAATCATCTCAAGGACGGAAACAGGGATGCCAAAGGGTTCGGCCATGGCGAAGGCTATCTCTACCCCCATGCGTACAAGGACCATTGGGTCGCCCAGCAATATCTGCCCAATGCGTTGCAGGGTAAAGTGTTCTACCAGCCGGGCAAGCTCGGATATGAAGCGAAGGTCCATGACGACGTTCTCCGCAGACGTGAGGCGCAATTGGAATCGGCGTCCAGCGATGCGTTCCCGGAAAACCTCACCTACTCTCCTGAGGACAAGAAACGGATGCAGTGGATACAGCGGACAACCAGCGAACGCGGGGAGCTTCTGCAACGGCTCCGGGACAAGCTGTACGGGAACCTCACCCTGTTGCGGCATAGCCGCGTCCTTGTCGTCAACGCAGGTCATGGTCTGCTCCTGTGGGAGGCTTTCCGTCACACTCCGGAAGGACTGGTAGTCGGTTTCGCCAGATCCAAGGAGCAGTATGACCACTTGAAGCATTATGCCGATACGTTGGACAAGCTGATGCAGCCGCTTCTATACCAGGGCGAAGCGGTCGATCTGCTTCCACGTCTGGAGGAGGGGCTGCGGTTCGAGGCCATAGTCGGCCGCAACCTTCTGTCGAGATTGCCGAATGACAAAATCATCCTCCCTATGTTGAAAGACCGCCTGGCAGATAGAGGTGTCGTATCGATAGCCGAAACCGTGCCGTCGGGAGGTTCCAGACTCTCCCATTTCATCGACGGAGGACATCAGGCGTTGTTCGCACAGCTGAGCCAGGCGGAAGCCCTGATCTATAGCGACAAGGCCAATCCACTGACCAGCTGGTCCGAGCAGGATCTGGTGGATGCGTTTGAAGCCGAAGGTTTCACTGTCGAAAGTTATCCGGAGGATGATACTGAGCTTCGGGCTATCACCGGTGAAGACGTCGAGCGCTGGATCACCAGATCCTATGGACCGGCGTTACAGAAAGCGGGGGAAAAACCAGACCTTGAGAAACTCATTTCAGAGCTGAGTCCGTTGCTTGCGGACAGGACGGTGCGTTGGAAACATAGGATCATCGTCTTGAAGGCTCAACGGAAGCTTGTGGAGGAGCAGAATCCCAAGAACAAAGTCCCCACGACAAAGCCCGCCAAGAAAAAAACGTCTTCAGGAATCGACGGGGTCGAAGCGTGGAAGGCAGCCGAAGCCAAGACGCATAGGTAGATCGTTTCTGATGGTCAATACGAAGAGAATATGTCATACGGCTTGAAACGATAAAATATCATGGATTGGTGTTTTTTTCACATTTTTTCCTTGCCGGAGTTGACAAAAAAAGACGTTTAGGGCATATTATGGCACGTTGAATCGCACTGGTGAGCAACCAAGCATCAGCTTCATGGTGGAAGTAGTTCAATGGTAGAGCCCCAGGTTGTGGTCCTGGTTGTTGAGGGTTCGAGTCCCTTCTTCCACCCTATTCCTTCTAACAGAGGAAAAAAGGTGAGAATGGCAATGCGCTCGTAGCTCAGCTGGATAGAGCGCCGGACTTCGAATCCGTAGGTCGCAGGTTCGAATCCTGCCGGGCGCAAAAGCGATTTGTTTTTTTGAATTGAGAATATTTGTCATGGGCCGCTAGCTCAGCTGGTAGAGCAGCAGACTCTTAATCTGCGGGTCAAAGGTTCGATCCCTTTGCGGCTCATAATCATGACGGTACGATCAGTAACGGCATGCACCGCGAGAGTGGTGAAATTGGCAGACACGCTAGATTTAGGTTCTAGTACCTCAACGGTGTAGGGGTTCAAGTCCCCTCTCTCGCACTAGCGCTTTTAACCAGTTGTTTCGCCAGTCTATTTTGCGAGAGTAGCTCAGTGGTAGAGCTCCACCTTGCCAAGGTGGATGTCGCGGGTTCAAGTCCCGTCTCTCGCTCTCCTTGAACAGGCACTTGATTCGAAAGGATCAAGTGCTTTTTTCAGGTTCAACTCAGAAATTTGGGGGATAGGTAACGCAATCTCGGCTTTAAGCTCTCAAATTTGATTTTCAAGAAGAAGTATTCAGTATCTCTGAAACCATAAGCTTTTCTTCTCAGAGTCTTGATCATGTT
>JAEXDQ010000007.1 GCA_023401595.1 Spirochaetota bacterium | reverse complement strand
AGAGCATACTGAACGGCAGTATTCTTTTCTGCCTCACTTCTGATTTTGTACTTCATCTTCTCTCCTTCTGTTACCTTCTCGGCATCAGTGGAGAAAAAAGTGTTACTTAAATCGGGGGCAGATCAATCGTTGGGCTATCGTTGGGCTATCGTTGGGCTATCGTTGGGCTACCCCTGGGCTAACGTAGGGCTACCCCTGGGCTACCCCTTGAGGGGGGGGGGGGCGGAGTAAAAAAAACCGGGCCACCACAGGGGCGGTCCGGTCGTTGAATTGTGAAACTTTCGCTTTGTCAGGATATCATTTCTTCTTCAGGTATTTGACGCTGTCGAGCGCGACCGCGGCAATGATGATGAAGCCCTTGAACACGAACTGGAGGTTTGTGTCGATACCAAGGAAGGTCAGACAGTAGGTCAGGCCGGTGAAGATAATGACGCCGATGACCGCTCCGCCGATCTTGCCGATACCGCCGTTGAAGGAGATACCGCCGACGACGCACGCCGCGATAGCGTCAAGCTCATACCCCTGCCCCGTACCGGCGCTGGCATTGGCCCTGAACGCTTCAAGGAACGCACCGCAACCATAGAAGATACCGGCCATGATGAACACGCCCATTGTTACCTTGAACACACTGATACCGCTGACGCTGGCGGCTTCGGCGTTGCCGCCTACGGCGTACATGTTCTTGCCGAACGTCGTCTTGTTCCAGATGAACCAGGCCACGATAATCGCTATCACGGCAGGTATGATCAGTTTCGGGAACGTAATGAACTGCCCGTTCACCACTCCTAGTATCCATCTGCCGCCGAGCATATCCTTGATACTACTGTCAATCGACCCTACGGGAGTACCGCTGGTGCCAAAGAACAACAGGCCGTAGATGATCAGCTGCGTCGCCAACGTCGAAATGAACGGATGTATTTTCAACCTAGCGGTGAACACTCCGGCGAACGCACTGAACAGTACGCATAGGATAATGGAGATAGTCAACGCCATAAGGACTCTGACCAGCATCGGAAGCGGAGTAAAGTTCCATGGCCCCATGCCGAAGACCGTGACGATGTTCATTCCCGGATGAAGAATCAAGCCGGTAGTCACAGCGCCCAACGCGACCATTCGCCCGACGCTCAGATCAGTACCGGCGAGCAAGATCAAACCAGCGACACCGAGGGCGAAGAACATCCTGGTGGAAGCTTGTTCAAGAATCGTCAGGATATTGGGCAACGACAACAGATTGCCGCTGCCGGAAAGCGGGGCGAGGATGATACAGACAATGAAGAAAATCAGAATCGCGATGTACAGCCCGTTGTTGAGCAGGAACTTCGAAAGCTTGAAGTTGAAGATATAGTTCTTGAACTTCAGCTCCATGTTCTCCGAGAACTTCGTCTTGCCGTTCCTCAGACTCCGGTTCGTCTGCACATGGTCGACGAACGCCTGATTCTTGGCGGCCAGACTACGATCGACAAGGGTCTGGCATCGACTTTTCGCATCAAACAAGGCCGACTTCTTCTCATACCGGCAGGTATCGATCTCCTCCTTCAATTCCTTTCGGTCTTCCTTGGAGGATTTTCCTTCATAGCTGGCGACAATCCGCTGCTCCTGAGCAAGGCCTTCCTGTTTGATCTTCTCCGCCTCGATCTGGTATTCGACATGGGCGGTCCTGATGGCATCGTTCTCCTGGGCCGTCACCTTCTTGATATAGGCGTCGGACACCATGTTCGCATAGGCCACGGACTCTCTCATCAAAGCATCGATCTCCGCTTTATGTTCTTCCGCATCCTGCTTCGCGAATTCGATTTGTTGCTGAAGATCGGCTATCACCTTCTTCTTCGTCAAAGGATCGACCATCTTGCTCTTGCGCAGGGTTACGATCTCCTGCCTCAGCTCGGTGATGCGGTTGACGCCCGTGCTTCGTAGCTCGTTCAGACGCTTGGTGTACTCGGCGATCCTGCGGTCTTCATCCAACGACAGGATGTCTTTGGTTTCATTGGTCATATTGCTTCACCTCATCACAAGTATTTGGCTGACAGCCTCATCAGCTCTTCCTGGTCCGTTTCCTTCGTATTCACGATACCGGCCAGCCGATGGTTCGACATCACCGCGATACGATTCGTGATACCCAGGATCTCAGGCATTTCGCTTGATACGACGATAATCGTCTTTCCCTCTTTCGCCATCTGGATGATCAGCTGGTATATTTCATACTTCGCGCCTACGTCGATACCTCTGGTAGGCTCGTCCATCAGGAACACATCCGGTTGTCGTTCCAGCCATTTGCCTATGATAACCTTCTGCTGGTTTCCACCGCTGAGCGCGGTGATCAGCTCCTCCGCCGATACGCATTTGGTCTTCATCTGCTTGATCTGTCGGTTCGCGGCCTCCAGCATCTTGCGGTTGGAAAGGATCTTCATCGTCTTGTAGCTGTCAAGATTGGTGATCGTCGTGTTGAACTTGATCGTGTCCTTGCCGAACATGCCGTTGAGCTTGCGCTCCTCCGTCACCAACGCGAAGTTGTAGTCCATCGCATCCTTGCTGTTGTGAAACCGCAGCTTTTTCCCATTGAGGATAGTCTCCCCAGAGGCGACGGTCCTGATGCCGAACAGAGATTCGAGCAGCTCGCTCCGCCCTGCTCCGACGAGTCCGTACAACCCGAATATCTCCCCCTTCTTTACCGTAAAGGAGATATCTTCAAGTACAGGATCGAACTTGGTGGTGAGGTTGCGTATCTCAAGGTAGTCCCTTCCGGGGTTGTTGTCGACATCGGGAAACCGCTTGTCCAACGACCTGCCGACCATGGCCGAAATCAATTCGTTCATGTTCGTCTTTTCCACCGGCTTGACCAGGATCATCTTACCGTCGCGCAAGACCGCCACGTCATCGCAGATTTCAAAGACCTCATCCATCTTATGCGAAATATATACGAAAGAAACACCCTTTTTACGAAGGTCGTCGACAATGGAGAACAACTTCTTGACCTCCCGTTCCGTCAACGACGACGTCGGCTCGTCAAGTACGATGATTTTTGCATCATAGGATACCGCTTTCGCTATCTCGACCATCTGGCGCTGCGAGACCGACATGGTCCGCATGATGGTCCGAGGATTCACGTTCATGTTCAGGGATGCGAAGAGCTTGTTGCTCTCCTTGAGCATCCTCGCCTCGTCTATCACCCCGAAGCGCAAGGGGTACCGCCCCAGGAACAGGTTGTCCGTCACCGTCCGGTCCAAGCACTGGTTCAGCTCCTGGTGGACCATGGCGACACCGTTTTCCAAAGCTTCCTTTGGATTCCTGAAGTCGATCGGTTTGCCGGAGAGGAACATCTGTCCCTCGTCTTTGGAATAGATTCCGAACAGGCATTTCATCATGGTCGACTTGCCCGCTCCGTTTTCACCCATCAGCCCCAGCACCATCCCCTTTCTTACCGTCAGGTTGATGCCGTCAAGGACTTTGTTTTTTGCGAAGGATTTCGACAGGTTTTTGATTTCAAGTACTACTTCATCCATACACTTCCTCACCCGCTTGCCGGAGACCGCTTCAACGCTTTCCGACCAGATTGCAGAAAAAGCATGCGGGAACTCCCGCTCCCGCATGCTTCACATTCCAGGTTTTCTGGACTAGTACCGGAGCTTGTCAGTGTAGTCTCTACCGGAGTTCGTCTTTACCATGTTGATGGCGTAGGCGTCGAAGTTGTTGAGGTTGGTGAACCTGTCAAGACAACTGGACTCGTTCTGTCCATCTCCCTGTACGACCGTCAGGTCAATACCAATCAGCGGGGCATAGTAATACAATGCGGGCAGATAGGAAGAAGACAGGAAGTTGTCGCCGGAGTTGTAGATAGTCAGCAGGACTTTCTTCTTCGGAGCCGCGCTCTGCTTGATGCCCTGATCTCTGGAGCCTTCGGTGTACTGGGTCCAGTTGGACTTGTCTACGCCGGAGTTTGCGGCCATGACGGCCTTCTGGTCGGCCCAGTAGTCCAGAGGAGCGGAGATCTTGTTGCCCCACTGGTCCACAGTGGAAATACCCTTGGTGTAGACATCTGCGCCAGTCAGTCCGTCGAGCAGGTTCCTCAGGACCTGGAGGGTACCGGCGGCCTGTGCGTCAACGTTCTGGGATACGGTTCCGGTAAGACGTCCCGCACCGACAGCCTCGATGGCGTCGGCATTGGCGTCATAACCGAAGATAGGAACGCCGGCGGGATAGTTTGACGCCTGCAGGCATCCCATCGCCATACCGTCGTTGTTGGATACGACCATGTCGATCTGGCTGCCGAACTTGGTGGCCCAGCCGCCCATGGCTTCGGTAGCGGCGTTGGCGTTCCAGGTGGAACCGTCGGTACCGGTCATGGCCTTGCCTTCCAGCTCAACGACCTTCAGGGTCTTGCCGCCGACGACAGCGGAGCCTTCCTTGGTCTTGCCGGGATCGGTGGAGCCATTCCATGTTCCGAGAGCCTTGCGGATACCTTCCGTCCTGGCCTTGGAGTCGTTGTGGCCGACGTCGCCTATGCACAGCACATACCCGATGACACCGTCACCGTTGCGGTCCAGCTTGGCAGGATCCGCGGCGGCGAGATAGTCGGTAATCAACTTGCCCTGAACGGCGCCGCCACCTGCGGCGTCGAAGCCGACATAGTAGGTCTTGGCATTCCAGTTCATGCTGTCCATGTCGATCGCACCAGTTGTAGGATCAGAGGGCTGCCTATTGAACCATACCAAGGGCTTGTCCTTGTTGAGAACTACAGAACCAGCGGATTCCGCCCCACCTTGGGCGAATACAGAACACATTGCAAACGACAAGATCAGCAATACGCCGATCAACTTGTGACTTGAACGCATAGTTTCCTCCTTCTGCGTCAAAATTCATGGAATTCCTGAGCGACCGGCACAAAGCCGAAACGCTTCAATTCACATTCTACCACACAATGTACACGAGTACAAGCTTTAATTCACAAACCTGTACACAAGTACAAAACAGCACCAACCCCAAACTAAATGATGATTGTTTTTCCGAACATCCTTCTCCTTGGAGACAGAGAAAAAAGCATTCCCGCTCTCCCGCAATTCATACCATGCGCCTGCTGATGTTCTCATAACTACAGTACTACAGTGCAGACATCCCGATTTCCACAAACCGAAACGACACTCCATAAATAACATTAGAACACTGAAACCGGCATTTTACAAACAAAATAGTTCTTGGCGTTTATGTTTTTCTCATGAAGTCATGCTACCATGACAAAGTATTATTCATATAACTCCAGCATATCAAAGAAAAAATATCATTGACAAAACAACAACCATGAACGAAAACCGTACTTCCGGACTATTGGGACGGATGCGAAGCTGTGATGCGATGATTTCAACGACAGGAGAATATGCGGAAGGAAAAAGCTCCGCATCAAGCTGCTCCACATGATGCTCCACAAGACGAGCGGGCATGAAGCGGCGGGAGGAAGCCACGACGACAAACCGGCGGCCATGGACGTTACCACGATCGCCGGTCTGAACCAAACATTGGAATGAACAAGATTCATCGGAAACAAAATATGGCGATAGCCGAGTCCGCCCCAGTTCCCCGGCTGCCACCGGCTCTTGTCAGCCCTTCCGCTTGACGGGAAGCAACTCGATATAGCCTCTGGTCCCAATCGGCTCAAGCTGGATGCGGGGGTTACGTTCATCCCTGACATAGCCGAGCACAGAGGGATCGTACTTGTCCATGGAGGACTGGACCGCATCGATGGCTTCGCAATAGTCCTCTTCCGCGAACGGTTCCCCTTGAAACATCAGATACGTAGAAGACGGCAATTCAAGGACGTCGAAACCTTCGGGGACGACGCCGTCGTAATCCAAGGAGACTTCAACACCTTGAACATATTCCGATGTACCAGGTTTCCGGTACATAGGGGGAAGCCACAGGCAGACCGGTTCGCCGCTGACCGGCGTGATACTCTGCAACAGCCCCCAGACATCGCACCCCACTTCCTCACAGTAGGTCCAATAGTCCGTCGCGGCGCGGCCCCGCTTAACCAACACCTTGCGGGCGGGTTTCTCAATTACCTGAATAAATACATTCCGTACATTTCCCATGGCAGGTCTCCTTTCGATATGTCTGAACTTTACTCCGTAGGGGGTGAACAAACCGACAGGAACCGGGTGGGTGGCATATTCCTTGGGATTGCAGCCGAACTCGCGGGCGAACGCCCGTTGATATCCGTCGACACTTCCAAACCCCATTTCAAAGGCGACATCGGCTACCTTGTACGGGTTGTCCCGCAACAGCAACGCCGACCTTGACAGACGGAATTTACGAATGTAATCAGCGGGAGACATACCGACATGCTTCATGAACAAACGGTACGAATACCACGGTGAAAACAACGATACCTTCGCAAGGTCCGCCAAGGTGATGCCATCGACCAAATGGGCTTCGATATAGTCCTGCATCCGCTGGACCGCCAGAATCTGTTCCTGCATATGTCCAGACCTCCTATCAAGACCTGTTATAGACGTTCACAAAAAAATCTTCTCGACTTTTTTTGCCATGCCGGGTTCCATGATATCCGCAGACGACAAAGGGCCGCCGTTTTCGACCTTCCGGTCTGGACGACAGCCCCCTGACACAAACCGCATTGAAAATCAGTTCAACGTCACAATGCTCGGATCATAGTCTGCGGGGGGAACATACCCCAGCAACGTCATGCAGGTCGCGGGAATCGAGCTGATGCCGAGGCCGGTCTTGAGTTCCTTGCCATATTCGCCGTCATACGACGGGTCGTAGATGATGCAGGGGACGGGGTTCAGCGAATGGGAGGTCTTGGCTTTCGGGTCTCCGCTGGCCTTGCGCTTCACGTCGCCGGTCTTCTTGTCATGCTCGAACATATCGTCGGCGTTGCCGTGATCGGCGGTGATCACCATGACTCCGCCGGCCTTCTCCACCGCTTCGCGGATACGACCGAGCTGCAAATCCAGCGCCTCCATGGAGCAGACGACCGCCTCATAGATGCCGGTATGGCCTACCATGTCGCCGTTGGGGAAGTTCAGCTTGATGAAATCCCACTTGCCGGATGCGACTTCGGAGATTACACGATCGGCGATCTCGGCGCATTTCATCCAGGGCCGCTGCTCGAACGGAACGATATCGGAAGGAATCTCGACATACTCCTCCAGCTTCTCATCGAACTTGCCGCTTTTGTTCCCGTTGAAGAAATAGGTGACATGCCCGAACTTCTGCGTCTCGCTGATGGAAAATTGCCTGACGCCGCTGGCGCACAGGTATTCGGCCATCGTCCGGTCTATCGCGGGAGGGCTGACCAGATACTGACGGGGGACATGGAGGTCTCCGTCGTATTCCATCATGCCAGCGTACTCTACCTTGGGATGGCGTTTGCGGTCGAACTCCGTCAAGCTCTCGGCTTCAAAGGCCTTGGTGATCTCCAACGCCCGGTCGCCGCGGAAATTGAACAGGATCACACTGTCGCCGTCCTCGATGGTACCGACGGGTCTTCCGTTTTCGGCGACGACGAACGGAGGCAGATCCTGGTCGATAGCATGAGTCTCCTCGCGCAGCGTGACGATGGCGTCATGAGCGGACGGGAACTGACGCCCCTCGCCCAACACATGGGTCTCCCAGCCCTTGCGTACCATGTCCCAGTTGGCGTTGTAGCGATCCATGGTAATGACCATGCGCCCACCGCCGCTGGCGATCCTGGCGTCGAAATCAGGCCCGCTGAGGGACGCGAGGAATTCCGCGAACGGATCGAAATAATCCAAAGCCGAAACCTCGCCGACGTCGCGGCCGTCGAGCAACGCATGGACGCGGATCTTCTTCACACCCTCGGCCTTCGCCTCGACGATCATCTTCTTCAGATTGTCGATATGGGAATGGACGTTGCCGTCGGACAACAGCCCGATGAAATGCAGGGCAGACCCCTTGGCCTTGACGTTGGCGACAAGCTTTTTCCAAGTCTCACCCCCGAACATCGCCTTGGTGTCGATCGAGTTGGCGACAAGCTTGGCCCCTTGTGCGAACACGCGGCCACAGCCCATCGCATTATGTCCGACCTCGCTGTTGCCCATGTCGTCGTCAGAAGGCAACCCGACGGCGGTACCGTGGGCCTTGAGCTTCGTCCAAGGGCAAGCCTTGTAGAACTTGTCGAGGTTCTGCGTCATGGCGGAAACGACAGCGTCGCCTTCCTGATATTTTCCAAAGCCCACGCCGTCCATGATCACCAGAACGACGGGCCCCTTGCGGGAAATCTTGCCCGACTTCTTCAATGCATCAACCATATCCTTATCTTCTCCTTCTCATATCTAGCTCTGATCACTCAGCCATTTTGGCACTCACATGTATTCGGATATGCCCGACGTTCCATGCCTTGTGTGAGAAACGACCCGACACGCCCATCGCCGCTTGCCGTCAGACTCCACCGTCAGACTCTATCGCCAGACGCCAGTCAAGCACCGCCGTCAAGCACCGCCGCCTGGCGACGAAACGCGGCGTATACTGTCTCATACGCGCTCCGACCCGACGTCATGAAAACGTCATGAAGGAATATACCTGATTATCCTACAGGGGTAAAGTCGCTTTCTCCAACCACGGCAGGGCTTCCTTGTCGACCAGCTCCTTCAATTCGTCGTAAACCCAGGCATGGTAGCTGTCCACCATGGCGACCTCCCGTTCCGTCAGCATCTTCTTCTCGATCAACTCCCGTTCGAACGGGCAGAGCGTCAGCGTCTCGAAGGAAAGGAACTGGCCGAATTCCGTCTTGGCGTCCGACACTACGCAGACGACATTCTCTATGCGGATTCCATGGCGGCCTTCCTTATATACGCCGGGTTCATCGCTGACCACCATGCCGGGCACGAGCGGCACCGCCAACGGGTTCGGCCCGATACGCTGCGGTCCTTCGTGGACGTTCAGGCGGCAACCGATGCCGTGGCCGGTACCATGGTAGAACGTCATGCCCGCCTGCCATAGGTACTGGCGGGCCAGCACGTCAAGCTGATAACCGCAGGTTCCTTCAGGAAACCGCTGGCTCGCCAAGGCGAGGTTGCCTTTCAGTACCAACGTATAGTCGCGCTTCTGTTCGTCCGTGGCCTTTCCGAACAACAATGTACGGGTAACGTCCGTCATGCCCGACTCATACATGCCGCCGGTATCAAGTACCAGCAGACCGTCGCCTTCGACCTTGGACGCGCTCTCGGCCGTCGCGGAATAATGGCACATGGCCCCATGCTCGCCGAACCCGGCTATCGGCCCGAACGAAGGCCCAAGGTACTCCTTGCTCCTCGCCCGCTGGTCGGCGAGGGCCTGGGCGAACGTCACCTCATCGTACATCCCCCCGTCCCTTGGTACGCGGGCGAGGAAGTTTACCAAAGCCACGCCGTCGAGCAGATGGGCGCGGCGCATGCCTTCAAGCTCGACCGGATTCTTAGCCGCCTTCATGTCAGTGGTGAAGTCGCGGCCTTCGACGACCGACACGCCGGCAGGAATCGCCGCTACCAGCTTCATGTTCGTCTTGTCCGGGCTGATATAGAGTCCGTCGCCGGCTTTCAATACAGAGGATACCGTTTTGACGACCGCGTCATACGGCAATACCTCAAGCTCCTCGGAGACCTTGCCAAGCAACTCCTGGGAAAAGCGTGCGGCGTCGGTGAACAACCATGCCTTTTCATCGCCGACAAGCAGGTAGGAAAGAAAGACGGGGTTGTACGCCACATCGTTCCCCCGGAGGTTCGTGACCCAGGCGATATCGTCCAAACTGGAAATCAATGTATAGTTGCATCCCACTTGATGGTATTTATTTCGCAAAAACATGAACTTTTGCGCTCTATTATAGCCAACTAGGCCATCATCAAGCTGAATGACAGCAGATGAGGGAACAGCAGGACGATCCGTCCAGATTTCATCGAGGAAGTCGGCGGTGCCTACAAGACGGATACCCTTCGCAACGAACGACGCCTCCATCTTCCGCTGGGCGGACAGCGTCAGCGTAGCGGCGTCGATACCTACGCAGGCTCCTTCGGACATGTTCTGCACAAGCCACGTCACAGGATCCACGACGCCGGGGGTCTCAAGCTTCATCAACGTGAAACAGGAGCCTTCGATCTCCTTCGCCCCCTGGATGAAATACCGGGAATCGACCCAGAGGACCGCCATGTCCTGCGTGATCACCACAGTTCCCGCGCTCCCGGTGAAACCGCTTATCCAGGCGCGGGTCCGCCATCTGGGACAGACATATTCACTCTCATGAGGGTCGGTCCCGTTGACGATCCAGGCGTCCAGCCCCTCCCGTTCCATGATGGAACGCAGCTTCTTCACGCGCGCGTCTATCGCATCTATCATGTCAATGACCTCTCTTCGTTGTATTTTTCCGATTCTTCTTATTGCCGACGATATGTTCCGCCGCCGAGACTTTCCCTAACGGAGCCGACGGACTTCGGTGCCTTTGAACGAAATACAGTATCGCACCGCCAAGGATCATCATCAGACAGAATATCTGTCCCATGGATATATTCAAGAACGACCGGAACAACGCAAGCGGTTCCGTCTCCTTTCCCAACGCGATGATAAAGCCAAGGTTATTGTCCGGTTCACGGAAATACTCTATCACGAAGCGGACGAGCCCGTACCCGATTAGGTAGCAGCTGAGCAGGAATCCGGGAAACCTCTTTTCCCGGAGAGGCCGCAGCAGGAACCAGAGGACGCACCAGAGCAATACGCCTTCGAACAACGCTTCATACAGCTGGGAGGGATGCCGGGGAAGGTTCAACGACATGCCCTGCGCATAGGAGATTCCAAGCTGGTCGGCGATATCCCTCACCCATTGATAGCTTGTGGAGAACCTCGGCGCATCGGGAAACACGATTCCCCAGCTCTTCGTCGTGACCCTTCCCCACAATTCGCCGTTGATGAAGTTACCCAATCGGCCGAAGGTATATCCTAGCGGGATTCCCGCGACCAAAGCGTCCGCCATGGTAAAGAAGGACTTCCTGTGTACACGACAGAAAATCCATGCGCCGACGATCGCGCCGACCAAACCGCCATGATAGCTCATTCCGGGCAAGCCGACGAACCGACCGTCGCGCCACGGCCAGAATATCATCCACGGATGGGTCCAGTAATAGGATGTCCCGTCGTAGAACAGGACGGAGAACAAGCGGGCTCCGACCAGCAGTCCGCCGATGGTCCAGAGGAACAGACTCAAAGAATCATCCTTGTCTATTTCGATCTCCCCTCGCACGGCCTGATATCTGAACAGCATATATGTAATGAAAAACGCCACGATATACATGAGGCCGTACCATCGGACAGGAAAACCGGGGATGATTTCTGGAGAAATCCAAGTGGGAAAGTTGATAAAAAGCGACATGTGCAAAGTGTAATCGCCAACTGTGGCATGGTCAATACATACGCGCGGGCGCTTCTGATTTGAAAAAATCGCTTTTGTGAAAACTCCTGTCGGTCGGATAGTGGTCAACACATCGTTTTTTCAGTACTATTGGTCGCATGAAACAGCGATGGATCAAATGGCTCATCTGCGTCTCCTTCTGTCTGGCGGCCCTGTCCCCCTTGTCCGCCGGAGGCAGCTCGGAGCAAACGACCGGCCTTGCCATACCGGCTTTCCTGACCAACAACGTAACGGCCTCGGCCGGCGCCCAGCCGATTCCCGCGGGAGACAGTATCAGCGAGGATATCGCGACGTTGGAACGACTGTACCGGTACGTGGACAGCCAGTACCTCTACGACATAGACAGGCAGAAAGCGTTCGACAGCATGGCCAAGGCGTTGCTCGATTCCCTGGATGACGACTTCTCATATTATATCACCAGCGAATACGCTGAAGATTTCCTGTCGGAGACCAGCGGCACCTACGGCGGAGTAGGAACGTATCTGACGAAATACTCACCGGACAGAAAGGATCCTGAGGATCCGGAGACCTGGATGGTCAAGATCATTTCGCCATTCCCGGGAGCGCCCGCCGAGCGCGCGGGACTTCGTTCAGGGGATCTGATCAGCCATATCGACGGGGAACCGGTGGAAGACATGACCGCGACGGAAAGTTCGAAAGCGCTCAAAGGAACGCCGGGAACCACCGTGACGGTCACGGTCCACAGAGGCGGCAGCGTCTTCGACCTGACCCTCAGACGGGAGGTGATCAGCACCCCGACGACGGAAAACGGGATCCTCGAAGGTGACTATGGCTATCTGCGTATCTACGAATTCACCAACAAGACCGCCCAGCAAGCCTCCAAAGCCATAGATTCCTTCAATGAAGAGGGGGTGAAGGGCATCATCATCGACCTCAGGAACAACGGCGGGGGCATTATCGATTCCGCCTTGTCGATTGCCGACATGTTCATCAACGACCGTCCGTTGATCACCATCACCCACAAGAACAATATCGGGGATGTGCGGTACATAGCCAGCGACAGTACCAAAGTCGACCAGGATCTCCCGATGGTGGTCCTCGTGAACAAAGGTTCAGCGTCTTCTTCCGAAATTCTCGCGGGAATCCTCAAGGGGGACGACAGGGCGACGCTGATCGGTACGACCACATATGGAAAGGGCATCACACAGATCGCGGTTCCCTTCGCAGGCGGGGTCGTACAGGTGACGGACGCGAAATACCTCCTGCCCAACGGCGAGGATATCCATAAGGTCGGTATTGAACCTCACATCTTCGTGGAGGATCCAGAAATCCCGGAGGAGCAGCTACCGGCGTTCGAGAAGCTCATGGCGGATCAGGTAGTCTATAAATTCGCCGACGAGCATCCCGAATACTCCGATGACAACATCCAGCTGTTCGTCAAGGAATATTCCGACTATGGACTGGATGCGTACATCATGTCTTTGTTGATGCGGAACGAATACCTGGCCAGGATGGACTACGACGACAGGCCGGTCGCCGATCCCGTCTACGACCTCCAGCTCAGACGGGCGCTCGAATATCTGAAGACTGGAATCTGATATGCGTCTATACCTCCTGCCACCCTCCTTTTCAGGACAAAAGACGCTGGAGCTTTCAGGGAAGGAGGCACAATACCTCACCCGTGTGCTCCGGCTGAAACAAGGGCAACGGTTCGCGGGAAGGGATGGCTCTGGCGGCTTCTGGGATCTTACCCTGCTCAAAGTGGATCGTGGGTCATGCCTCCTGAGGTGCGAGCCGACGGAGGACGAGGACCCGGTGGAAACGACGGACTCCTTACCCGACTACAGGGGCCCCCTCCCCAAGCTGTATCTGTTCCAATGCCTTTGCAAGGGCAAGAAGCTTGAACAGATCGTCAGGCAGGCTACCGAACTCGGCACATGGGAGATCATTCCCGTCCAAAGCAGATTTTGTGTCGTGGACATGTCGAACAAGAGGCAGGACAGCATCGAGGGCCGTACACAACGGCTCGCCGCCATGGTCAAGGAAGCCGTCCAGCAAAGCGGTTCCAGGATTCCTACTTCAGTGGCGCAACCGATTCCCTTCTCAGGGATTCCTTCCTATTGGGAAGCGAGGGGATTGGGGTTGTTCTTCCATCAGAGCAATATCGACGGACAGGAGGACCTGACTTCCGTAGTTCGGAGATACCGTCTTGAACAAGGGCAGGACGCGCCTGTAGCAGTGGTGATCGGCCCCGAAGGGGGACTCGCGCCGGAAGAGACCGCGTTGCTGGAACAGGCCGGTTTCCGTGCCGTGTTACTCAAAACCAACATACTGCGGGCCGAAACCGCCTCGGTCTACGCCCTGGCCGCAGTCCAGACTTTGATGACTGAGACATGAGGGGGCTTGAACGACAGGCGACCTCTGGAATCGTCAGAACAGTCGGTAAGGTAGTCGTCCTTCCCCCTTTTGTCATGACAAACGATATACGAAAACCCCCTGTCCAGACTCACCGTAGGGTTTTTTCCGCATATTCCTTCAATCGTGCGCTGTCCGTACTTTCCATGCCGGGCGCAAGCTCCTTCCATTTCTGACCATCCATGCTTCGGGGCTGAGGCTGAGCGGACGGCCCTTTCCTCTCAATAGAGGAGTAGCGTTCCGGAAAAGATATTCTATAGTCGTATCGTACTACGCTACAGCAAAAGCCTTTCCAAAGCCCATCATCACCCAAGGAAGGCTACGCATGAGCTATCTTTTGGTTTCATCTGACACTCATCTCCGTACCCGCATCAACAAGCTGCTGCCCCGGCCCTGCAAAACGGCGAGTAGGATTTCCGACGTATTGGCCTCTCCCGCTCCGTTGAGTCACCCGGAGACCTGCATTATCATCGACGACAAGATCATGGACGGAACACAGGCCGAGCTGCTGTATCACCTGGCCGAAAAGCAGATACAGAAACCTATCATACAGCTGTTCAGAAAAGCGGAAAGATCAACGGTCCATACACCGGTATCTTATGGGAACGTTACATTGGTCGCAAAGCCTTTTTCCGATTCGGAGTTCCGAAACGTACTGTTCAGGACGGATTCAGCTGGAAAATGCGAAAACAAGGACATCGTTCAAGAAACATCTCCAGAATACCATATGAGAACGCTTATAGGTTCCAGCACCCAGATGCGCGAGGTACGGGAAACCATCCGTCGGCTCGGGCGGCAACGATGCGCCGTGCACATCTCAGGGGAGACCGGAACGGGCAAGGAGATGGCGGCGAAGGCGCTGTATGAATCGGGAAAGCCAAGCGGTGCGTTCATTACGGAAAACTGTTCAATCCTGGAGGGAGCCTTGGTCGAGACAACATTGTTCGGGCACAAGAGGGGGGCTTTCACCGACGCATACGAAAACCGTCCGGGCTTGATAGCAGCCGCGCATCGGGGCTTGTTGTTCCTGGATGAAATAGAGAACCTGCATCCATCGACACAGGCAAAGCTTTTGAGATTGCTGGAGACAGGGGAGTATCGTCCATTGGGGTCCTCACAACTCCAACAAGCTTCGTTCCGTCTCGTTACGGCGGCGAATGAGCCTTTGGCGGAGCTGGCGAAGAGCAACCAGCTGAGAAAAGATTTCCTGTACCGCATCAATGAATTCGTGATACAGATGCCGCCGCTTCGGGAACACAAGGAAGACATTCCAGAACTGACGGCGTATTACTTCAAGCGGCAAGGGGAGACGAGGAGGCTTGCGGCGGACAGCCTTGACCTGCTCCTCGGATACGACTGGCCGGGCAATGTCCGTCAGTTGTTCTCTGTATTATGTCGGGGACGCATCAGATGCGGCGACCAACGGGAGACGATCGCGCTGTGCAACGAAGATTTCGACTTCTGGTCCTGATGGGCCTCCGAATCGCGCAAGAGAGATATGGGACATACTTCCAAGGCCTGTAGCATGGACAAGAATATGCGGCGGGCAGGCCCCTCCCCGAGGCACGAAAGGAAGGGAATCCCAATCAGATAGAACGGCCCCTCACGGGTGCGGCCGCCCTATCAGAATCAATCATCGCTTTCATCCCTCTCCATACCCAGCTTCTTCACGCTGCCGTAATCGGAAAGAACCGGCGGATAGACGATCCGTTTGGGCGAGGCGTCCGGGTTCTTCATCCTGTCCAGAAACAGCTCCCCCGCCGCGACGCCGATCGAATGATGATTGGGTTCTACGCAGGTGATCTTCTCTTTACGGACATACTCCCGGTTGGAGTCGTCGTTGCAGATCAAGCTGATGTCGTTGGGAATCGACAGGCCGTTGGCTTTCAGGGCGTCGGCCAGACCGTCGGCCATCTTTCCGCTGATACAATAGATACCGGTAAAACGTTCCTCAGGCTTCATGCGGGCGACTTTCTCACCGAAATCATAGCCGCTTTGATAGGAACGGTCACCATAGAAGATACTGTCGTCCCCGATCGACAGGCCGGCCCCGTGCATCGCGTCCAGATAGCCCTGCGTCCGGTTCTGGCAGGTGATGGACGTATTCACAGGACCCGCGAGGTTGGCTATGTGCCTGTGCCCCTGGTCTATCAGGTATCGCGTGGACATGTAGCCGCAACGGTAGTTGTCAATCGTAACCAGGTCGGTGTCCATCGAACGCAGATAGCGGTTCACCAAGATCACGGGTACGGCAAGGCTTTTGAGCAACCGCACCATCTGATCGCTCTCCATGATATTGAGCATGAAGATGCCGGCTATCCCCGTTTCTTTGGCGTAGCGGAGATATTCCAGCTCTTTCTCCTCCGAGTAGTCGCTGACCGCGATGAAGACCATCTTCTTTTCAGGTTCAAGCGTTTCCCGGATGCCGTCCACATATTGCAAAGTGATCGGATTGGTAATCTGCCCCGCTATGATCAGGACGGTGTCGGCGTTCTTGCAGATCCCCGTCCTTTTCCGTTGCTTGTATTGATAGTCATGCGCCTTGATCGCATCCTCAACCATTTTCTTGGTCTCTTCCGAGACATTGTTCTCGTTGTTGATGACTCGTGAGATAGTAGCGGTAGACACACCGATCTTCTTGGACAATTCAGTTAAGGTCATTGAAAACCACCCTTGCATTCCGATATTCGTTTATTCATTATAAGCAGAAATCAATCACATGTCAAAAAAATAATGTAATTACAATAAAATGTTTATAATTATTGTTGTGTCGCAGTATTTTTTTTGGTTGACGGGACGAATTAATGTGATAATATATGTTATATCACAGTGTTTTTTACTGTAATTACATAAAATTTACATTGTTAATACATTTACCAATCAGTATTGGATACTGTTTCAGGAGCGTCTGATGGCATTAGTGAAAAGACAAGACCAAGTCGTCCTCAACAAACGGAAGAAAATCCCGCTGCTTCCATACCTGTTCATCGCGCCGGCGATCATACTGTTCGGAATGTTCACGATCTACCCGTTCATCAGAACGTTCGTCCTTTCGTTCACATTGACGAACAAGTATGGGAACCCGACCAAGTTCGTCGGCTTGCAGATGTGGCAGCGGGTACTGGCGAAGAAAGAATTCTGGGACGTTCTCGTCGTGACGCTCAAGGTCGCGGCGATCAACCTCTGCGGAACGTTCTTCATTGCCATGGTCTTCGCATTGCTCGCCACAGCTCCCACGCCGGGAGGAAAGATATACCAGACGATGTACGCGCTGCCGATGGCTATCGCATCGTCTCCAGCCGCCGCGATCTTCGTGTTTATCTTCAGACAGAAGAACGGATTGCTCAACAGCGTCCTCGGCCAGAACATAGCATGGCTGCAAAACGTGGACTACGCGATCTGGGTAGTGTGCCTCGTCACGGTCTGGATGCACATAGGATCGAGCTTCATATTCCTTCTGGTAGGGTTCAGGAACGTGCCGGAGGAACTGCTTGAAAGCTCCATACTCGACGGAGCGAACGCATGGCAGAGGGTGCGGCACGTGTTGGTCCCGGTGGCGTCCCCTCAGATTTTCTTCGTCCTGTTCCTGAACATCAACAGCTCCTTCAAGAGTTTTGCGCAGATCAAGCTCCTGACCAGCGGCGGACCGGTCAACTCGACGATGACCCTCATCTACTCGATCTACAAGAACGCGATGATCAACGGCAGGTTCGAGACCGCGTGCATCCAGGCGATCTTCCTGTTCCTGCTGATATTCGGCATCACACGCATCCAGTTCATCCTTGAAAAGAAGGTGGTACACTATCAATGATAACCGCTAAGAATCAGAAAAACCTGAAAAGGACGTTGTCCTTCATGTTCAAGCTGGCCGTCGGACTGGTTTTCATTTTCCCGTTGATAGTGGGGCTCGCGTTCTCCCTTCATACGGAACAGGAGCTAAGCAGGCTGCCGCTGAAGCTGTTCACACCGCACCCTACCCTTGAAAACTATGTCAAGGTCTTCACCAACGTCCCGATATTCCATTATCTGAAGAACACGTTGGTCACCTGTCTCGTCGCCATAACGGCGCAGATAGTGTTCGCGAGCCTCGCGGCCTATGGGTTCGTGTTCTTCAAGTTCCCCCTCAAGAATTTCTTCTGGACGATCATCCTGGCGACCATGATGGTCCCGGGGGAGGTGGTAGTGATCACGAACTACGTCACGATACAGAACCTGCATCTGGTCAATACCTACGCGGGCTTGTTCCTGACCTCCCTCATATCGGGAACCTCGATCTTCATGATGCGGCAATACTACATGCAGCTTCCGAAGGATTTCAAGGAAGCGGCCATTCTGGACGGTTGCGGCGACATCCAGTTCCTTACAAGGATCGCGGTCCCCTTGTCGATCCCCACGATCTCCGCGTTGGCGATATACCAGTTCGTACATATCTACAATGCGTATTTCTGGCCTCTGCTGGTCACCAACAAGGACAGCTGGAGGACAATTCAGGTCGGAATCGCGTATCTGGTCACAGGCGATGTGGAGGAATACGGAAAAGTCCTCGCCGCCGCGATAGTCGCGATGCTTCCGACGGTGCTGGCGTTCATCTTCGGCCAGGACTACATCATCAAAGGCATGGTTTCAGGCGGCATCAAGGGTTGATGTCCGAAAAAAAGAATCAAAAAGCGATGTCATCGCTAAAAAAAGGAGAAGTTCATGAAAAAACTTATTGTTGTCTTGTTGATGCTGACTATGGTTTTCTGCTCGGCATTCGCAAATGGCAAGGGCGAAACACCGGCCGCGGCCGCCGTGGAAGAAGTAAAGCCGGCGGGGACGGTCGAGGTCGAATGGTGGACATATTTCGGTCAAACGAACATCAACTACCTGCAGAAGGTCATCGATGCGTTCAACGCCAGCCAGCAAGACTACCATGTGACCATTGAATATCAGGGCGGTCAGCTTGAGATGATCGCGAAGATGCAGTCGACGCTCCAGGCCGACCTTCCTGCATTGTTCAACTGCGCGATCGAGAACATCGGTATGCTGATCCCAGCCGACTACTGCGTCAATGCGCAGATATACCTTGACAAGGACAAGGAAGGCTGGCCTGAACTTGAAAACACTTATGCGGCGTTCAGATCCGCGTACAGCGACAAAGATGGCAACCTCGTCGGTTATCCCAACGGCGTCAGCTACCCCACGATCTACTACAACAAGGACATGCTCGACAAGGCGGGGATCGACCCCTTCTCCCTGACATCCGTCGACAAGGTCTACGAGGCCTGTAAGAAGCTTGTCAATGAAGGCTACTGCACCTACGGTATCGGCTTCCACAACGACGGCGGCTACTATTTCAACTCCAGCCTGGCCCGCGAAGCGGTCCTCGCCTTCGACAACGAAGACGGATACGCCGGAGACATCACCAAGTGCTACTATACCGACGGTGGAAAAATCGAGGACACGGTCACAAAGTACCTGGAGTTCTACAAGAACCTCTACTCTGAGAATCTCGCCGTGGCATATGGCGCGAACTACAGCAGTGAAGTCCTCCCGTTGATGGCGGCGAACGACTGCGCCATGATGATGGGCGTCATCTCCATGACGACCAAGGTGCTCAACACCGTCAACGGCGCGTTCGAAGTCGGGGTAATTCCCTGCCCGTCCGTAACCCCCGCTGGAAAGCGCGGCGGCGAACCCGCCGGCGGAACCGGTCTCTTCATCGCCGACAACGGCAAGAAATGGGAAATGCAGGGCGCATATGAATTCATGAAGTTCTGCAGCAAGGCTGAACAGGCCGGATATTTCGCTTCCGCGACCGGTTACCTGGCTCCGAGCACCGACGCGTACAACAGCGAAGTCTACCAGGACTACCTGAAGAACGTCTTCCCGGCGATCTCCGTCGTATACGACAGTCTCGCCAAGTCCGACGATTCCGCCAAGATGCCCCTGTGCGCGATTTCCTCTACGATCAAGTCGGCGAACAAGCTGGCCATCGAGACCGTCGCAAACTATCCTACGGACGAGTCGATCAAGAGCGCTATCAAGACCGCCTACGACACGATCCAGGATGCGATCGACCTGTACAATCTCTCCAACTAAGCAAAGTCCTTGATACGGGCGAATGGAAGGGCGGAGTCGTCTCCTCCCTTCCATTTTTAAATATAACGGGGGAAACGCATGAAACATAGAAAGATATTCGCCGTACTGCTGATCGCACTGCTCCTTCTCACAGGCTGCCGGACCGTGGACAACGCCCGGACGGCGGACGCCGACGGTTCGTATACGTCCGCGGTATTCGACACCTCCCGCGACCAGGGTAAGCTGACGGCGCGGTACCTGTCGCTGGAAGATGTATACAATTCCCCCGAGGACAAGATCAACGCCGGCGACTGCACCGTGTTCACATCCCCCGAAGGTCTTGTCATGATGATCGACTGCAGCAACGTCAACAGCTTCGACGAAATAGACGCCCAGCTACAGAAAATGAATGTTTCCAAAATAGACATATTCGTGATGTCCCATCCCCATGCGGACCATATCGGCTGCTTCCCGGCTCTCGCCGAGAAATATCCTATCGGCCAGGTGTACAAGAATTCCCACGAATACACCTCCGGGACATATGAGAAGGTCATGTCCAGCATCAGGGAACACAATATCCCCTGTACAATCCTGCACGACGGAGATTCGTTCATGTTCGGCGATTTTGTCGAAGTCGCCATCTACAACCCCCTTGAAGGTTCCGAAGACCGGGCCGCGACGAACGTCGGGGAGGCGAACAACTGCTCGCTCGCGATGAAGCTGACCTATGGCGCTTCCAGTTTCTGGAGTTCCGGCGATCTATACACGTTCGCGGAAGAGGAAATCGTAGCGCGCCATGGAGAAGAACTCGACTCCGACATCATGAAGATGAACCACCACGGCTACGACACCTCCAACGGCAATGCCTTTATCGCCGCTATCAGCCCCAAGGTGGCAGTCGCCCAGCACGAAAGCATCACCAGCCAGACAGTCGGCCTCAGATACGCCTTGAAATTCGGAGCTTTGACGTTCTACAACTGCCAGGACGGCGCCGTCGCGGTATCCACGCCCGGCGACGGGACCTACGAGATCCAGTGCGAGAGAATCCGGGAGAAGACGTTCTACGGGACTCCCGCGCAGGACTGCCGCTATACTATCGGAGCTGACAAATGAAAAAGAGACTTCTGGTTTTTTCCGTGGACGCGATGGTCCGCGAAGACGTCGACAAGCTGATGCAGTTGCACAATTTCGGTTCAGTGATGAAGGACAGCTGCCAGATCACGCATGTGAGGACGGTATATCCTTCGATCACCTATCCCGCCCATACCAGCATCGCGACAGGCTGCTATCCGAACAAGCACGGGATAGTCAGCAATTTCGAGCTGACGACGGGAGATAAGGAACAGAACTGGATATGGGACCACGACCATGTCAAGGTAGAGGATATCTTTACCGCAGCGAAGAAAGGCGGCTACACCACCGGTTCGGTCTTCTGGCCCGTGACGGGCAACCATCCAGATATCGACTACCTGATCAATGAATACTGGATGCCGTTCCCCGGCGATACGCTGGAGGGCTCCTTCAGGCGCAGCGGTTCATCCGAGAAGGTTCTTGAGATTATCAGGAAAAACGCCGGATTCCTACCGAAATCCTATGTCAAGACCGGTCGCGCGAATTTCATGATTGAACCGTACAGCGACCTGTTCCTGATACATTGCGCTTGCGACATCATACGCAGGTACGCTCCGGAGGTCATGTTCATCCACAACGGCATCATGGACGGCACCCGGCACAAATATGGCGTATTCAACAGCGAGACCGACGCCGGAATCGGTTTCGTGGAAGAGCAGTTCCGCATGGTGACCGAGGCTCTCAAAGAAGCCGGTGTCATGGATGAAACGAATATCGTGATACTCAGCGACCATGGGCAGATGGAGACGAAACGCATCATCAAACCGAACGTATTCCTACGCGACCATGGTTTCATTGACGCGAATGAGGACGGGACGGTCAGAGACTGGAAGGCGTTCTGCCTGTCCGACGCCATGTCCGATCTGGTATACCTGAAGGATCCGGACGACAAGAAGACCTACGACGCCGTATACGAGCTTTTGAAAGGACTCGCCGAAGAAGGCATCTATGGATTCAACGAGGTTCTTACCGCCGCCGAGATTGACAAGCGGGAGCATCTGAACGGAGATTTTTCGTTCGTGCTGGAGACGGACGGGTACACCTCCTTCAGCGACGCCTGCGTCAGGCCGGTCATTAAGCCGTATGATACCACGGACTACCGGTTCGGACGGGCGACCCACGGTTACAATCCGGATCTGGGGCCGCAACCGGTCTTCAATGCGATAGGGCCGGATTTCGCGAAGAACGTCACCGTGAAACGGAGGCCCATCGTAGACGAGGCTCCGACGTTCGCACGTCTGCTCGGCGTCGAACTACCCCACGCGCAAGGAACGGCGATTGAAGAATTCCTGAAATAACCGGATAAGAACGGAGGATCAGAATGTTCGAATGCAAGGAGAAGGTCGCGGTCTGCGGGCATCGGGGCGAACGCGTACACGGAATCGAGAACACGATGGCCGCCATGAAACGCGCCGTAGATCTTGGCGTCGATATGATCGAGACGGACGTCCGCATGTCCCGCGACGGAAACCTGTTTCTCATGCACAACAGGAACCTGGCCGACCTGACCGATGGAAGCGGCGCCGTCAGCGACCATACCTACATGGAGCTCCGGGCCATGAACGCCGCCGTGCGGGCCGTATCATCCGAGGACTTCACGGCCCCGTCCCGCGAGCCGGTCGCGTTGCTCGAGGAATTGCTGGAGCTTGCGGCGGACCATCCCTCCCTCATGCTGAACATTGAGCTGAAGGACATGCCGTCCGCAAATAAAACCTTCGCCTACGCAAGCGCCGACAAGATCGCCGCGACGCTCGCGCGATATGGATTGGGAGCCCGTACCTGGATCAACTCCTTTTCAGGAGCGCTGGTACAACGCATCTACAGCGCATATGGAGACACGTTCCACTATCATGGTTTCTATCCGTGGGCGATCATGGGCCTGATGGACAAAGCCCCCGCGAGTTTCTGCGACATAGCCTGCCTGCTCAACTGGAAGATGCGGCCGGACGGCACTTTCGACACCTCAACTATTTCCGTTCCATGTCCTCAGAAGTGGTATGAGAATCTTCTCAGCGAAGGAATCATGCCTTTGACGACATCGTTCTACACCAGTATGGAGACCTACGACGACGCCGTCCGATGGGGAAGCCGGATCATCATGGCCGACGATCCGAGGCTGATGCTGGATTATTTCAGAAACAAGGGATTGCATAGCTGACATACATGGGCAACAAGGCTGGATGTTATTCTGTATATTTATGTAATTACATAATATTTTGTTGTAAAATTTACTTGACAATACAAGAAACATACTAAAATAATTAATTATAATATACAAATTTATCGAGGGTTCACGCTTTTATCATGTAATTACTTAAAACCAAGGGGGAATGATGAATAAATTACATAAATCAGTTGCAACCAATAAAAGGTTCAAGCTGACTCCGTACTTACTATTACTCCCTTCTGTAGTCCTATTTTTTACATTCACACACTATCCGTTTTTCAAATCGATCTTCCTCTCTTTTTCCGTAACCAACAGACGTGGCGAATTTACCAAGTGGGTGGGCTTTGCCAACTGGATACGAATGCTCCAGAAAAGCGAATTTTGGAAAATAGTATGGGTAACGATCAAGTTCGCCGGAATCAACCTGATTACTACGCTTTCTATCGCTTTGTTGTTTTCCTTGTTGGCTGCGCCAAGACGGCGTGGCGGCAGAGTCTACGAATTGCTGTATGCGTTGCCAATGGCGATCGCAAGCGCACCGACAGCCGCAATCTGAACATTTCTATTCAAACAACAGGGAGGGATACTCAACTGGTTGCTTGGAACTTCCTATGCATGGACACAGGAAACCGCAACCGCACTCATAGCCTGTGCGATCGTCAATGTCTGGATGAACGTTGGCGCCTCTTTCATTTTCCTACTGGTCGGCTTCCGGAACGTACCTGAAGAACTCATGGAAAGTGCGACGATCGATGGGGCCGGCCCCTTGCGCAAGGTTGTCCATGTACAGCTTCCTCTCGCATCTCCACAGATATTTTTTGTTGTGTTCCTCAGCATCATCACCTCTTTCACCGCCTTTGCTCCAATCCGATTGCTGACCAACGGCGGACCAGCGAACAGTACTACGACCTTGATATATAGCGTATATAAAAACGCTATCATCAACGGCAGGTTCGAATCGGCTTGCGTATATGCGGTGATGTTGTTCATCCTCGTCTTTGTCATTACAAGGATACAATTCTTTTTTGAAAGGAAAACGGTACATTACCAATGAAAGATATAACCCTGACAACTCATTCAAAGACATATAAGCGTAGTGTGGAAATCGTGGTGTTCTTGATAAAGCTCGCCCTTGGGCTCGCTTTCATTCTGCCGTTGATCTTTACTATATGCTACAGTGTCAAACCGGAAGCGGAAATAACAATCACGCCGCCAAATTTTTTCACTCAGTCACCTACCCCAGATCATTACAAGTGGGTATTGTTCAATCTTCCGTTCATCAATTATATCAAAAACAGTTTCATCGTCTGCATCATTTCGATCCTGTGCCAAGTAGTATTCGCTTCATTCGCCGCATATGCGTTCGCGTTTTTTGAATTCAAAGGAAAAAAAGTCTTCTTCGCGTTCATACTCTCCGCGATGATGATTCCTGCGGATATCGTCATTATCATGAATTACGCCCTAATTCAGCGTTGGAATCTCGTAAATACATATCTCGGCCTAGTTTTCCCCACTTTGATTAGCGGAACGTCCATTTTTATGATGCGTCAATACTATCTGACGATTCCGAAGGAATTGAAGGAAGCCTCTACGATAGATGGATGCGGCGACATGCGTTTCCTATTTCAGATAGCCATGCCACTCTCGATTCCGACAATCGCATCACTGGGCCTCTATCTGTTTGTAATCATATACAACCTTTTTCTTTGGCCATTGCTTGTCACCAACACCGAGTCCAGGAGGACTGTACAGATAGGCATGTCGATGCTGGTGACCAGTGAGAGGATTGAATACGGCTTGTTGCTCGCAGGGGCAATCTGTTGTGTGTTTCCAGTAGTTCTTATTTTCATATTCGGACAAAAACATATTGTCAAAGGAATGGTTTCTGGAGCTGTAAAAGGCTAGCTATCAATAACAAAAAAGGAGAAGAATGATGAAAAAAGGTATATTGGTTCTGGTTTTCATCATAATCGGGGCATTTGTTTTCGCTGGTGGTACAACGGAAGGAACAGGAGCTACGCCTACAGGCAGAACCCAAGTCAACTGGTGGACGCATTGGTCAGGTACAATGGCCGACCCATTGAAAGAATTCATTGAAGAATTCAATGCTTCACAAGACAAGTATCAAGTCAATTATATTTACCAGGGAACCACTTTGGATGTCATTGGCAAGCTTCAGTCCACAGGAAAGAAGGATCTCCCTGCGATGTTCACAGGAGCAACGGAATGTGTGGGATACTTCGCTGACGCGGACTATGTAGTCCCGATTCAGAAATTCATCAATCAGGACAATTGGGATGTCTCGGATTTATTCCCTATCTCCAGAATGGGGTACAGCAATAGGAATGGTGAACTGGTCGGTTATCCCACTTGTAATTCTTTCGCAGGAATATATGTCAACCTTGATATTTTCAAAGCGGCAGGAATCGATCCCTACACAAGTCTTAATACAATTGAGGATATCTACGATACCTGCAAGAAAATCGTTGACGGAGGTTTTGCCAAAACCGGTATAGGGTTTCATAGTGACGCATATTGGATCGCCATGGTGCTTTCAACACAAGGCGTACCGGCATTTGACAACAACGATGGATGGAGCGGCCCTGTAACAAGATCCGTGTATAACGAAGAGCCTACGAAAAGTGCGCTTCACACATTGCTGAATACCTTGCAAAATCTGTATAAAGACGGCTATGCAATCCCATATGGAACAGATGTCAACGTCGAGCTGATTCCTCGTTTCGCCGCAGGAGAATTCCCCATTCTGCAATGCACGACAGGCTTCTACAACAAAATCATGCTGGCGGGAGCGAATTTTAACATAGATCTGCTGCCGTTGTTTGGATGTGATGATAATCGTGCGTATCAAGGGATACCCGCCGCCGGATGTGGTTCTTTCATTGTCGACAATGGAAATAAAGAATCACAGCAAGGAGCCTATGAATTCATAAAATATATGGCGAAACCTGAAAACAACGCACGATTCGCAATGGCTACCGGATACCTGCCACAAACACAGAAAGCGGTGGATACTCCTGTATACCAAGAATATCTTCGGACGACGTTCCCCGCCGCGGCAAACGCACTCAAAACACAGGCGAACAGTGACGGTTCGATCAGAAACCCCCTCGCTCCGATAGGCAACGAACACAAGGAAGCGAATGCGATTCTTATCACGACCATCACAAACGATCCTAACTACAACGTAGACAAGGCGATTGATGAAGCGACTGTCAGACTGACTGAGGCTGTCGAACTCTTCAATCTGTCAAACTGAACAGCACACCATATCGGCCCGCCCAAAGATAGCTAGCACGGGGCGGGCTATTGCTCGCGCATTATCCAGACAACTAGCCGTCGATATAAAGGAGCCTTTATCAATGGACAAAATCAAGATCGTTTTCATTTCAGACATCCACCTCTCCCCGGGCCAGGACTGGAGTCAATGCATCTGGAAATATACTCCCAACGAGGAAATCCCAGGGTTGTTGGACCGCTTTGTGGATATCGTGAACAACGAACTCAAACCGGATGTCGTCATGGAGCTGGGCGACAGGATCATAGATGTCGATGAACAGACCGACCTGCGGAACACCGAGGCCGTCTTTGAGTCGATAGACCGGAGACTCAACTGTCCCTGCTTCCATGTAGACGGCAACCATGATTTCGTGAACGCCCCAAAGAAACGACTTGCGCAGGTACTTCATTCATCGTCCCTGCCCTATACCATGACCTTCAAGGGGTACAAATGCATCTTCTTCGACTCCCTGGACCCCATGATCGATGGCGTCGGCGGCGAGGTATCCCAAAACCAGCTCGAATGGCTGAGAGCCGAGATGAACAACGACGACCTGCCGAAGATGGTCTTCAGCCATCATCCGCTGAACTATCATGAAATCCATCGGAACTTCCTGATCCCGGAAGAGACCGTCCCGCTCATGCAGGTGAAGAACAGCGCCGAAATCAGGGAAATACTTGAAGACGGGCGCAATTTCCTGCTGCATGCGAGCGGACACCTGCACTGGTGGAGCTTCAGGGTATCGCCGAAAGGAACGTATCTCGTCAACCCGCCCCTGTCCGCGGCGCATCCCGCCCGCACGGACGCACCCGGCTGGTTCATGGAGGCGGACGTCTGGCCCGACGGCAAAATCGACGCAAAAGTCCATAGTATCGTACCGAGAAGGGTCGTCGGCGATTTTCTGAACCGATAGAATGCTCTTTTCCAACGACATACGGCAAAATCATGCTTCTATTAAATTATGTAATTACATTATATTTTTAATGTAATTTATGTTTGACATATTGTATTTCCGCGTTAAAATGGATATGCACAGATATAAAAGAGTCTGTTACTAAGATATTTTTGAATCTTGAAATGTAATTACAAATATAAGGACAAGAAAAGAATGAAAGGACAGCCATCAAAAGAAAAGATGCTCGGCATGTACAAGTCAATGTACCTCATTCGAAAGTATGAAGAACGTATCTATTACTTGTTTCTGGAAGGTATCATGCCTGGGACCATCCATCAAAGCACAGGGCAGGAAGCCAGCGCCGTCGGCATGCTCTACGACCTCCGGCCAGACGACTACATGGCATCCACCCATCGTCCCGCAGGACATGACCTCGCCAAGGGCGTGTCGGTCAATTCCATGATGGGGGAGATGTTCGGCAAAATTACCGGTTGCGCGAAAGGAAAAGGCGGGGCGATGCATACCGGCGACATCAGGGTCGGAGCCATTCCGGCGAATGCGATCGTCGGCGGCAACCTCCCCATAGCGGCGGGCATCGGCCTCGCATACAAGATGCAGAAGAAGGACAACGTAGTCGTCTGTTTCTTCGGAGACGGAGCGAGCAACGAAGGCTCCTTCCATGAGACGATGAACGCCGCGGCGATGTGGAAGCTTCCCGTCGTATTCGTCTGTGAAAACAACCTCTACAGCGCGACCACGTCCATCAAGCTTACATGCAACAAGGAAAACGTCGCGGCGGACCGTGCCGCCTCCTACGATATTCCCGCGGAAGTGGTGGACGGCAACGATGTTCTGGCCGTCAACGAAGCCGCTGCACGCGCCATAGCCCGCGCACGGGCCGGCGAGGGCCCCACGATCCTGGAACTAAAAACCTACCGGCATGGCGGACACTCCAGGAACGACGCCTGCGGCTACCGCCCCAAGGAAGAGGAGAAGCTATGGTTCGACAACGACCCTGTCAAAAAATTCAGGGCCGTGATACTTGAAAAGAAAGTCGTCGGCGAGGACGCGCTCGCGCAGATTGAATCGGAAATTGAGAAAGAGATCGACGAATCCGTCGAACTCGCCCAGAAGGCAGACTTCCCGTCAGTGGAAACCGCCACGACCGACGTGTATTGGGAAGGAGACAAATAAGATGGCAAGATTATCCATTGCGGACGCTCTCAAACTCGCTATCGCGGAGGAAATGAGACGCGATCAGAACGTATATTGCATCGGTGAAGACGAGGATATCCCCGGCGGCATGGGCGGAGCCTTTACCGTGACCAAGGGGCTGGCCGACGAATTCGGCTTCGGCCGTGTAATCAACACACCGATTTCAGAAATCATGATCGCCGGCGTCTGCGTCGGTTCCTCCATGATGGGCATGCGTCCCGTCGCGGACCTGCAGTACGGAGACTTCCTCTTCTGCATGATGGACCAGCTCGTCAACCAGGCCGCCAAGATGTGCTATATGTCAGGCGGCACCGTCCATGTACCGATGGTCATGCGGGCCCCGTGCGGAGCCTCCAACCGCGGCGCCCAGCACGCCCAGAGCCTGGAAAGCTACTTCACCCATGTCCCCGGCCTTAAAGTCATCTGCCCCTCCACGCCATATGATGCGAAGGGACTGATGAAACAGGCAATCCGAGACGACAATCCCGTCCTGGTGTTCGAACACAAGCTGTTGTACGGAAGCAAGCGGAAAGAAAAGGACGCGATCGACACCATGGGCGACGTTCCCGAGGACGACTACACCATTGAGTTCGGAAAAGCCGCGATCCGTCGCGAAGGAACCGACATTACGATCGTCGCGAACCTGCTGATGAGCTACAAGGCGCTTGAAGCCGCGGCGGTACTTGAAAAGGAGGGCATCTCCTGTGAGGTCATAGATCCGAGGACCTTGGTACCGTTCGACTACGATACGGTTATCAGGAGTCTGGAGAAGACGGGCCGTCTCCTGATCGTCCACGAGGACAACTATACCTGCGGCTGGGGTGCGCAAGTCGCCTCCTACGTAGCTGAGAACGCCATCTATCTGCTGGACGCTCCGATCGGCAGGGTTGCGGCGCTGGATACGCCAATCCCCTTCTCACCTCCCCTTGAAAACTACGTCATTCCGTCCACCGCCAAAATCGCCGATGCGGCGCGAAAGCTGATGAAGGCCTAGGAGGAGATCATGATCAAGGAAATCAAGCTTCCAAGCGCCGGCCAGACCACTGACCAGGCCGTGATATGTGAATGGCTTGTCAAAGTCGGAGACTCCGTCAGCCGCGGTGACGTACTGCTCAAGGCGGAGACCGACAAGGCGGTCCTCCCCGTGGAGAGCTTCACAAACGGACAGGTGATAGACATCCTGGCCCAGGAAGGCGACACGGTGGACGCCGGCGACGTTCTTGTGGTCATCGGCGACGCTGAAGACGCAAAGGCCTATACAAAAGGAGGCGCACCCGCCGCTACGGCGGAACCCGCCACAACGCCCGCCGCCGAAGAGGAGGAGTTCATCGAAATCTTCAAGGACGCCGAGCCGGTCCTCATAGAGGTCGTCGCCGAAGCGCCCGCCGGACGGACGAACGTCGGAACCAATGTCAAGGCCATGCCGAACGCGAAGAAGCTGGCGAAGGAAGCTGGTATCGACATCAACCGGGTCACAAGCGACAACGATGGCCTGATAAAGGTACGCGATGTAAAAAAGTATCTTGAAAGCGCCAAAGAAACCATTGTCGATGAAGCCGAATTTGAAGTAGTCAAGCTCAGCAGGATGAGGCAGGTCATTGGAAAGAGGATGTTGCAGAGCGTCCAGAGCATCCCGGCGTTCGTCGTCACCGTCACGGTGGACATGACCAAGGCCATCGCCCTGAAAAAACTCCTCGCCGAAAAAGACCACAAGATTTCCTACAACGACCTGATCATGAAGGCGATAGCGGTCACGGCAAAGGACTTCCCCTTGGTACGGGCCCGCTATGAAAACGATGAAATCCATATCTACAGGCATCTGAGCGTAGGCATGGCCGTCTCCATAGAGAACGGCTTGGTCGTCCCGGTGCAGAAGGATATCGAAAGCAAGGGGATCCTGGACATCGCGGCAGCGAACAAGACCCTGATTGAAAAAGCGAAGAAAGGTGAGCTGACCACCGAGGAGATGGGATGCGGCACCTGCACGGTATCAAACCTCGGCATGTTCGGGGCGACGATGACCACGCCGATCATCAATCCTCCGGAAAGCTTTATCCTAGGTATCGGCGGTATCCTCAAGCAGCTTGAAATCGTAGACGGCGATGTCGTTGAGGTCCAGAAGATGAATATCACAGGATCGTTCGATCACCGGATGATGGACGGCGTCGATGGTATCCGGATCCTCAACAATATCAAGGCGTTGCTGGAAGAACCGGCAATGATGGCCTGTTAAGGAGACTTGTCATGCCAGATGTACCTATGTTTGATCTGATAGTCATAGGAGGAGGTCCGGGAGGATACTCCACCGCTATCGCGGCGGCGAAGGCCGGTCTCAAGGTCGCCTTGTTTGAAATGACCAGACTTGGCGGAACCTGCCTCAATATCGGCTGTATCCCGACAAAATACCTGTTGGACAAGGCCGCTTTTCTGGAAAAGACCAGAAGCCTCGGAAAAAACGGCGTGGTAAAGCAAGCCGGACAATACAGCTTCAAGAAAATCCAGGAAGGAAAGGCCGCCACCGTCAAGAAGCTGACAGATGGAGTGGGAGGCCTGCTCAAAGCAGCAAAAGTAACCGTAGTCATCGGCAAAGCGACGCTTCAAGCCGACAGGGCGGTACTGTGCAACGGCTTGTCGTACAAGGCGAAGGATATCATCCTGGCCACAGGCTCCCAACCGATGATGATACCAATCCCGGGAGCGGAGCTGACGGTGGACAGTACCTCCGCCCTCGCCCTTCAGTCCATCCCCCGACGCATGGCCGTCATCGGCGGAGGCGTTATCGGCCTTGAGCTCGCCAGCGCCTATTCCTCCTTCGGCAGCGATGTGGTCGTCATCGAGATGGCGGACAAAATACTGCCCAATGAGGAACCGGCCTCTTCGGCATACCTGCGCAAAGCTCTGGAAGGAAGGGGCATCAGGATACTCACCTCCTGCAAGGTCGAATCCATTACAAAAAGCGGGGAAACAAAGGCCGTGAACTATATCGGCAAGGACGGCAAGACGGCCAAGGCCGAAGCGGACGTTGTACTCATGGCCATCGGCAGGAAAGCGTATACGGATGGCGTCCTCGCTCCCGGCCTGAAGCTCGACTTGGACAGAAGGGGCTGCATCGTCGTCGATGAAAACATGAAGTCGTCGGTCGACCATGTATATGCGATCGGCGATGTAATCGGCGGCTACCAGCTCGCCCACGTCGCCTACTCCGAAGGTGAAATCGCCCTCCGATCGATATTGGGAACGGGCCATGAGGGAGACAAGCCCGCCGTCCCGCGGTGCGTCTACACCATCCCCCCCTTCGCGGCGACAGGCATGACGAGCGAAGAGGCGAAGAAGAACGGATTCGAGCCGGTCACCGGCAGATTCAGCTATGATGCGAACGGTATGGCTATGGCTGAAAACGCATCGGGCTTCGTGATGATGATCATGGACAAGAACAGCCATGTGACATTGGGTGCGCAGATAGTCGGCGAAAACGCCCCGGAGATGGTCGCGTTCGCTTCAACGACGGTGACGAAGAAATATACCTTGTCGGATTGGGAAAAAATCATCATCGCACATCCGTCCTTGACTGAAATGTTCAAGGAAGCTGCGCTGGATGCGTTCGGCAAAGCAATCCACAAAGTATGAAGGGGTAATTCATGGATACTGTAGCGTATATCATCAGACACGGAGAGACGGACAACAACAAAGCCCATCGGTTCATCGGATTCACCGACAAACCTCTGAACCAACGCGGGCTCGAGCAAGCGGCGTGCCTGACGGAACCAATGAGCAAGATCCCGTTGACGGCGATCTATTCAAGCCCCTTCCTGCGGACGATGCAGACCGCGGAGGCCGTCCGGGGAAACAGGAGACTCCCTATTTTGCGCAACGAGGGGTTGTGTGAAATCAACTGCGGGTTATGGGAAGGGCTCAACCGCGAAGAAATCGAGGCTCAGTGGCCCGGCATGATCAAATACTGGCAGGAGGAACCTTCGAAACTCCATATGCCGGAGGGAGAGACCTTCGAGCAGGTACAACAACGGGGGACGGAAGCGTTCAAGGAAATCATAGCGGCGAACCATGGCGGACATGTAGCGATCGTCTCCCACATGCTGACCATCCAGCTGATTATCTGCAAGCTGTTCGATATTCCCATCGACGACGTGTGGAGGCTCTACCGGCTCGAAAACACGTCGGTGACCAAGATGCGGATCAAGGACACCGGCGAGTTCTCCATCGAAAAATGGGGCGAAGACGGCCATCTGGCGGAGAGTCTGAAAAATACCTACGTCAAGATCGCGGGCTTCAAGCCTACCGACTTTGCGGCGAAATACGGTATCGAATACTTACAGGGGACCGTCCATCAGTTCCCAGCCTGAGAGGATCCGTCATGAAAAACGGCTATGTCATCGCCATCGATCAAAGCACTCAGAACACAAAGGCCTCCTTGTACGATGAAAAAGGCATCCTGGTCGCCCGTAAGCTGATCCCCCACAGGCAGGTCATAGACGGCAACGGTTGGGTGAGCCATGATCTGAAGGAGATCAGGAACAACCTGTTCAGCGCGGTCACTGGCGTCGTCACAGAGGCGGGAATCGACAGGAACAAGGTCGTGGCGATCGGCATAGGCAACCAAAGGGAAAGCGTCGGGCTATGGGACAGGCAAACGGGTGAACCGGTCTGCGATTCCATCGTCTGGCAATGCAACAGGGCGACGGAAATCTGCAAGCGTCCCGAAATAACAAATCGGGCGGACTATATCCGGCAGACCTGCGGACTGAAGCTCTCACCGTTCTTCTCCGCCCCCAAGATACTGTGGATGCTGGAAAACAGCGATGAGGCAAGACGCCTGCTCGCCCGCCGTTCGCTATGCTGCGGAACGATGGACTGCTGGACGCTTTTCTGTCTTACGGAAGGCAGAAGCTTCAAGACGGACGCCTCGAACGCCTCACGCATGATGCTGTTCAACCTCAGGACGGGAGACTGGGACGCCGCATTATGCGAGCTGTGGGGCATCCCCCTCCACATGCTACCTCAAGTATGCGCTTCGGACGATATCCTTGGCGACACGGACGCAGGCGGATTCTTCCCGAACAAAGTCCCCATCGCCTCCTGTATCGGAGATTCCCATGCGGCGCTGTACGCGCAACGTTGTCTTGAAAAGGGCTCGTGCATAGCAGGTATGGGAACCGGCACATGTCTGATGATGAATATCGGCGATGTCCCTATCCCTTCGGCAAACGGCTTGCTTACCTCCGTGGCCTGGAAAATCAATGGAAAAACGACCTATGCGTTCGACGGAGTCATCAATTATTCAGGGGCGGTGGTGACCTGGCTGGTCAAGGATCTGAACATCCTTGACGATCCCGCCCAAAGCGATGCGATCGTACAACAGGCCAATCCAGAGGACACGACGGTGCTGCTTCCCGCGTTCAACGGTATCGGAGCCCCCTATTGGGTCGACGACGCTCAGGCGGCGTTCGTCGGCATGACACGTAGGACAGGCAGGAAGGAGTTGGTCAAGGCGGCGTTGGAATCAATCGCATTGCAATGCCGTGATGTGATCGACTGCATGGCCAAGGATTGCGGCAAGGATGGAATCGACCGTCTCAAGGCAAGCGGCGGCCCTGCCAAGAACAGATACTTGATGCAGTTTTTAAGCGATATTCTCGATTGTCCGGTGAATACGCCGACAGACGAGGAGATGACGAGCGCCGGCATCGCCCTGATCGCCGGCAAGAAGATCGGCTTGTATGAAGAAGATTTCTTCAATTACACGGTACAGACTGAATTAATCCCCCAACGCCAGCCTCAATGGAGACGCGAGGTACTTGGTCGGTGGGACAAAGCATTGGCAATGGTTATCGGAGGTAGATAAGATGAGTGGGCTATTGGAAGGAAAGGTCGCGGTGGTGACTGGATCGGGAAGAGGTATCGGTGAGGCGATCGCCAGGACCCTTGCCCAGCAGGGCGCGAAGGTCGTCATTACGGATATCGACGAGACGACCGCGAAGGGTGTGTCCGATGATTTGAACCATCAGGGGTGCGAAGCGCGCCATATTGTGTTCAATGTCGCCGATTTCAAGAACATCAGGCAGAATGTCGACAAAATCGCGGCGTTCTTTGGCCGTATCGATATCTGGGTGAACAATGCGGGTATCACGCAGTCGGCGAAGATCGAGGATATCACGGAGGAACAATGGGACCGGTTGCAGGACATAGATCTCAAAAGCGTGTTCTTCTGTACTCAGGCTGTGTTTGAAATCATGAAGAAACAGAACTACGGCAAGCTGGTGCATATTTCTTCGATGGCCGGCGAGCGCGGAGGGCATGGTTCTTCCGCTTCGTACTCCGCCGCAAAGGCCGGCGTGATCAATGTAGCGAAATCCTTCGCCCTCAACGGCGGCCAGTACAATATCACCTCCAACACGGTGTGTCCGGGCAGAACGCTCACCAAGATGGCCGAAGGGCTCAGCTGGCTCAAGAATCCCCAGGACGACCCCGCCCTCACAATCCCCCTCAAACGCTTCGGAACTCCGCAGGATATCGCAAATGCGGTGTTGTTCTTCGCAAGCGATCTTTCAGGGTATGTGACAGGCGACACCATGGATGTCAACGGAGGTCTGTTCATTTCCAGGTGATGAATCGATTCATTTGTTCCAAGCATGCCACACTGTACAGCGACAAGGCGAGTATGGCTACAGGACGGACACGGCAACAGGATAGGCGCAGGGGCATGCTTGGTTTTTTCTGATATCACGCCGTCGGTGATGATCGAAACCGAACGGGGCTTCCAGCTTTATAACAGCCGCCGCAAGAGAAAGGCGACCGCCCAGAGGAGATAGGGGATGCGGCTGGTGGTCCTGAGCGTCTTACGGATCAGCAGGGCGACTTTGTTGGTCACGGTTTCAAGGGTGAAACAACACTTGACGACGTTGCCAAGACCGATGAGGAACGGCACGAGAATCAGCAGCGCGGGTTTGATGTATTGGGTCATGTAGACACCTCCTGTATCAGAGATGTCTATAGTCTAGCAAAATGAGAATCAGGGTTTTGGATGGAAGAATTAACTCAACGTGGTTTCAGAAGGGGATTCTATCAAGAGCGTATCTGTCCGGATTCTGCTTCATCTTGAAGTATTTAATTTGAGATTGATTTCTTAAAATGCGTTTGATTTTTTCAATATCTTCAACATCTACCCTAGCTCCGAAAATTATCTCAGCAATTTGTTTTTCACACAGTTCAACGGTTTTCTTTTGAGTTTTGTAAGTTACGCCATAATCAGCTCTTCCGCATGCACGAACTTCTTGTTCATACTGCCAATTCGTTGACTTCGTTAGCAAAAATTTGTTCAATTCATCTGGATGATCATAATGATAACGATACCTTGGTAACCTCTCATCACGATATACTACATCATGTACAGGAATATAACCGTCTTTAAATATGGTACAAGTTTTAAAAAAATCTTGGGATGGGTTGCAATGAAGGCAGTCAACATTTTCGTATTTTTCTACTTTGATTCCGATGCAGATTCCTGTATGTTGTGCTCCATAATGGGACCACATCAGAATATGGTCACACACTTTAGTCAATGAACAAATACGAAACATATGCTTATATACATTCTCGTTTTTTTGTACAAATCCCTTTTTAATATAGCCGTTTCTGTAGTACGCTAACCAATTTTCCCATCCGTCATAATACCTAAGCCAGAAATCAAGAAGGATTTTATTTGTATGTAAACACACAGCCGTTTTGAATGTTTTCATATCATAAATATCCATATCTATCTCAAATTGCGTATCAAAAGGATCATTGAATTCAAAAGGATCGGCAAAATACAACTCACCTTTTGTCAAAAGACTTATAGTATGCCGATGGAAACCAGTAGTTTCATCTTTGTTTTCTGGTGATGTAGAATATAAGGGACGGTATTTATAAATAATCCGAGACTCCGGGAAATCAACGGTATTCATGTACACATCTCATCAACCTAACAGTTTGCAGATTCGAAATCGCCTTGACATAGTCCATCGTCCGCATTTTATAGCAAAGAAAAGATAGCCGACTTGATTACTGCTGCCCTATCATTCGGTGCGTAATAGATTCCAAAAGTATACCCGTTGTCCATGATGAACAGGTGAGTATCTCCAGCGACCCAACAAGAAGCGTTTTGAACAAGTCCATCATCAACATCTCTCCGCCATCCATACCAGTCTTTCGGATCTGATGCAACAAAATCATCAACCCAAGACTGTCGCATTTTTGTTGACTTTCCATATTTTGCAGTCAGATCGGCGGCAAGTGCATCGTAGGCGTACGATGACTCTAGGTACTCATCATTGATATAATACACCGCCAAAATCAGCACATCGTTATTAAAAAAGTAGTAAACACTGTCTATATATTCACCAACTTCAATATCATATATCAACGTGTATTTATCTGACCATTCCCTATTGAACGCCCAAGAATCTTCCGCATGGAATACTTCAGACCTACTCATCCCCCAATTCACGGAACGAAAATCAAATGGGCGATTCTCGTTACTTTTCGCGTATCCGCATAAACAAAGACAAAACACACAAACTGACAACAATATTTTTTTCATGTCTCCCCATTGAGTATTCTAGATTAAACTCCGTTTAAACACCGCTTAGCCTCAAATTATTCAACAAATGGACATTCAGCCTATATCGGTCGTTTATCGACCTTTAGTCCACTCAATCTTTTGTTTTTGCGGTTCAATCCCCACTGTTTTGCCATTGGCGGTTTTGGAATCAAGGGACACCTCAAGAGCTTCAGCCTCAAGTTTTTTTTCAATGCGGGCAATGCGCTTATCCATATCTTTTAGGTAGGCGACAGTCTTTTCCGTCGCATCAGCTGTCCGACCGAGCCGACTGAAAATCATGAAGAAAAAGATGATTCCTAGAATCCCGACAATAAAAGAAATTAATTCCGACATGGAGTTTTCTCCTTTTGACCAAGATGAACAGCATGATGAATATTATAATAAGCTTTTTTGCCCGCAAGGGCAGTTTCGTTATTTTTAATAATACACCGCAAACACTGTTTAACCTAGATTTTTCCGCATAGCACGTCCAGCAAGAACAACATATCTATTGTCAGTAATATCAGCATGTCCAGCATCTTTGACAACTTTCACTGAAGTGAGTAGATAAATATCAGTTTAATTATTTGTCCATCCGAAGGTTTGACTAACAGTATTCGGGCACCTGTGGGGCGGTATAGCCGCAGACGATGGCAACGGCATGTACAAACATCCCCGCACCACTACCGGAGAACTTTGTCACAACAAGATTTCCACAACCCGCTTTTTGAATCATCCATAGCAGAAGCCTAAGGAATTCATTGATAATTCTTGTATTATATGAGACTTGTAACAATTTCCCGTCTATTTTACAACTTGTGGATAACTTGTGTATTTCAGACAAAAAAGAACTTCACGAACGACTTTTTTTTACACTTCTCACATAACAAAAACTATATAAGAATTACATTAAAACAAAAGCAAATAATCCAATATAATTACTTATAAAATAATAAATTATACACATAACAAATCAGTGTCAAGAATACTGAAGCCTATGACATCTCACAACCCTTCTTACACCATTATCCACAACCCTTGCGAAAGGTTGTGGATAACCTGTGTACTAGTGTTGGATAACTTATCGCTGAAAGTCATGAATTTATTGATAAACAAGGGGTTAGGCAAGCCGCTCGATATCGGCTCCCAACGCCAGAAGCTTGCCGGCGAGCCCTTCGTAGCCCCTCTCTATCTGATAGATGTTCTGTATATCGGTCCTGCCGTCGGCGCAGAGGGCGGCGATCACCAAAGCCATGCCGGCGCGGACGTCGGGACTGGTGACGATCGCTCCATGCAGCTTGCACGGCCCGTTCACAACCGCCCTATGAGGATCGCATAGTACGATATCAGCCCCCATGCGTATCAGCCAGTCTATGAAGAACATTCTTGATTCGAACATCTTCTCATGAATCAAAATGGAGCCGTCCATCTGCGTAGCGACGACAGTCATGATACTCAACAGATCGGCGGGAAACCCCGGCCATGGGGCGTCGTCGATCTTGGCGGTCTTGCCGCCCAAGTCCTTCGCAAGGACTCTCTCTTGTTCAAACGGAACATGGATTGTATCAGGGGAGACATCCTCCCAACGGACGCCGATGCGTGAGAAACCGAGACGGATCATCGGAAACTGATAGGTATCGACCCCTTCGATATAGATATCCCCCTTGGTAGCCGCGGCAAGACCAATGAAGGAACCCACCTCCATGAAATCGCAGCCGATGGTGAAGTCGCAGCCGTGCAGTCCTTCGACCCCTTCAATCGTCAGCAGGTTCGATCCAATCCCGCTGATAGACGCGCCCATGCTGTTGAGCATGGTACACAAATCCTGCACATGAGGTTCGCTGGCCGCATTCCGGATCACAGTACGCCCTTCTGCGGAGACCGCCGCCATAATGACGTTCTCCGTCGCGGTGACGGAGGCTTCATCCAAAAAGACATCGGCGCCACGAAGCCGTCCGGGGGCGTGGATATGAAGGAGACCTCCCCCTTCGACAGTACAGGCGGCGCCCAACGCAGAAAGACCGATAAAATGGGTGTCCAGACGTCTAAGCCCTATCACATCGCCGCCGGGAGGCGGCAAACGGACGCCTTCCGTGGAGGCCGCCAACGGTCCGGCGAGAAGGATAGACCCCCTGACAGCGTCGAACAATTCGGAAGGAAGCCTCCCTTGGCGGGAGCCGGAGGTAATCTGGAGAGAATGCCCATCCAGATACACGACGGTAGACCCCAGGCATTGCAACAGGGAAAGCATCACCGAGACATCCTCGATGGCCGGAATATTGCGAAGAACTACAGGCTCGTCGGTAAGAAGCGTCGCGGCGATACACGGCAGGGCCGCGTTCTTGTTCCCGCTCACCCGCACGGTACCCGATACAGGAATCCCACCATTGATACGATATACGCTCACCTCGCCCTCCTTTCCTCCCGCGTTTCTTCTCCCACGAAGCCGCGGGACGATAAACAAAAAGAAGCTTATTCCATCCTATCCGTGAACAAGTGAATTTACAACCATCATGTTATCGACAACATGGCGTTGAAAAGGCTCCGGTTTGCGTATACTATAATTCGTATGAAAGATGAAGCCGCCCGTGTCTATGGAATAGGAAACCCGCTGATAGACGTCATCGTCAACATCGAGGACAAGGATCTCTCCGAACTAGGTATCCACAAGGGTACGATGCACCTGATCACCAAGGAACGGCGTGCGGAACTCGTCTCCTATGTGAAAGGCAAACGAACCTCCTATTCCTGCGGAGGCTCCTGCCCGAATACGATCATCGCGCTGGCGGCACTTGGTATCGACGCCACGATAGCAGGCAAAGTGGGCGACGACGAATATGGGACCATCTACAAAGAAAACCTGAACAAGCTGCATGTCCACAATGAACTGGCGGTATGCTCGGAACCTACCGGGTCGTCCATCATCCTCGTGACCCCGGATTCTGAACGGACCATGAACACCTATCTCGGTGCGAACAGGGAGTACGGGGAAAACGATGTCATCCTCGATTCAGTCAGACAGGCCGATTTCTTTCATTTCACCGGCTACATGTGGGATACGGCCTGTCAGCAACAGGCGATCCGGAAGGCTTTGTATGAAGCGAAGATGAATGGGACCAGGGTGACGTTCGATGTGGCGGATCCTTTCGCCGTCGGTCGGTACCGGGAGACGTTCCTCAATCTGATCAAGCATGAATGCGATGTCGTGTTCGCCAACAGCGAGGAAGCCCGTATCCTGTTCGACAACTACGACGCCTACGAATGCTGTCGGAGCATGGGTAAACTATGCGAGACGGCCATTGTCAAAAACGGCAAACGTGGTTCCTTCATCTCCTATAGGGGAGAAATCATGACCATCCCGGTGAAAGGACCGGTCGTTCCGGTGGACACCACCGGCGCGGGGGATGTATACGCAGCAGGGTTCCTGTACGGCCAGTGCAAGGGCATGGGCATCGAGGAATCGGGGACTATCGCTTCGATTCTCGCCGGACAGATCATCACCCAAAGGGGCGCGCAGTTTTCAATGGAGAAGGCGGCTGAGCTGAGACGGCTCCTCGAGGGAGAGGCGTGGCGAAACGTCGTCTGAATGGATGCGAGGCCAGAGACGGAAGGCGGGAAGACGCGTCGCCGAACCAAAAGGAGAATGGCCAATGAAGATGCCGGACGTTATCGAGACTATCATGTTCGCTCCTTGCGGTATGGACTGCATGGTCTGTTATACACATTGCGCCCATAAAAAGCCCTGCGAAGGCTGTCTGCGGGGAGACGCGGGAAAACCTGAACATTGCAGGAAATGCAAAATCAAGGATTGTATCGCTGAAAAAGGTGTCGTCTATTGCCATGAATGCAAGGACTATCCCTGTAAACGAATCAAATATCTTGAGAAGAGCTACAATACACGATATGGAGCGAGCCTTGTCGGCAACAGTATGTTCGTCAGGGAACATGGGCCGGAAGTCTTCATGGAACGAGAAAAGGACCGGTTCGCCTGTCCCGCTTGCGGCGGCGTAGTCTCCATCCATGGCGGCGGGTGCAGTGAATGCGGAAGCAAGGACCAACGGCCGGCCCCCTCGACATGACAATCGGGCCCATATGGCGAAGGTCGGCACACAGCACCAGCCGATTCATACAAACGACACGATCTGTAAAACTCGCTCTTGTACAGTTTTTCAATGAATGGTATGATACCGTCCAGTAACGACGTCGATTTGAAAGCCCCCCAGCTTGCAGACGTCGCAAAACAAAATTGCTAAAAGGGAGGTGCGTTGATGAACGCATTGGTATCAGTCCTCAAAAAGGACGCTACACCTACTTTCTACAGTGGCTAATCTCCCAGAAGTGTTTGTCTCATTTGCTTCATTGGTTTTATACCGATGTCGTCTCATGGTTTTTACATGGATACGCTATGTAAAGTAGGTCTCTGGGGGAAAGGAACAACTGCAATGCTTGAAACAGGAACTCATGTATTCACTTCGGAATCGGTCAGCGAAGGCCATCCGGATAAAGTCTGCGACCAGATCGCGGACGCGGTCCTTGACGCCTGTCTTGCACAGGACAGATACAGCAGGGTCGCATGTGAAGTATTCGCGACGACCAATAGGGTGATCGTCGGCGGAGAGATCACCACGAACGCAAGCCTCGATATTGAGGAGATCGTCCGTTCCGTCGTCGCCGACATCGGATACACGGATCCGGCCTGTGGGTTCGACGCCGACTCCCTCGTCGTCGAGAATCTGATAAAACGGCAGTCCCCGGACATTTCACAGGGAGTCACCGCAGACAGCAGTCTGTTCGGAGAACAGGGAGCGGGGGACCAGGGCATGATGTTCGGCTACGCCTGCGACGAAACTCCGGAATTGATGCCGGCGCCGATCATGTATTCCCATGCGCTGCTCAGAAAAGCGGCGGAGCTGAGAAAAAGCAAGGCGGCGCCCTGGCTGCGGCCGGATGCGAAAAGCCAGGTATCGGTCGTATACAAGGCCGGTCGGCCGGTCCGTATAGATTCCGTCGTCATATCACACCAGCACGCGCCGGAAGCGACGAGAGAGCAGATTGAGGAATTCCTTGTGGAGTCCGTCGTGAAACCGGTGCTGGGCCCTACTGGCATGCTGGACGACGCGACCAGGTTCTTCATCAATCCGACAGGCAGGTTCGTCATTGGCGGTCCCGATGGAGATACCGGCCTTACCGGCAGGAAGATCATCGTGGATACGTATGGCGGCATGGGCCGGCATGGCGGCGGAGCGTTCAGCGGAAAGGATCCGTCGAAGGTAGACCGTTCCGCGGCCTATATGGCGCGACATGTGGCGAAGAACCTCGTGGCGGCGGGATTGTGCAGACGCTGTGAAATACAGTTCTCCTACGCGATCGGCGTTCCGTTCCCTATTTCCGTCCTGGTCGAGACCTTCGGAACCGGAACCGTCGATGATCGCGAGCTGGAGCAGCTCGTCCAGGAAAAATTCAACCTTTCGCCAGCGGGTATCATAGAAAGCCTGGATCTGCTGCGCCCCATCTACCGGGCAAGCATGAACTATGGGCATTTCGGTAAAGCCGGCGTACCTTGGGAAGAGATCAGAACGCTGTAGAGGACTGATTCCGTTCTGCGGCGTCATGACGAGGGGCTGTTTCAAAAGTCAATTTTGAAACGCCCCTTTTTTTCTCCCTTCCGAAACCCTCCACATACGGCATGCCCACTGTCCATACGGTTTTTAAAGTCCCATCCCGGATTGTTGCATCAATTCGTATCTATCGATAAAATATTAGCATATAGAAACTTTTTATATTTTATGGCATATGAGAAAATAACGGCTAATTTTTGGCAAAATATGATAAAATGTTGATATATATCGATATTTTAAGCATCAAATCGAGTTTTGTTACAGCAAAACAAAGTGAATAGATAATAAAAATTATGTTAGTTAACATTAACAAAAATATACAATATCCCCTATCGTTCAGCCCCAAATATCCCAAACAAGCCCTTGGACAGGACTTTGACGGCTCCATCCCTGTACGGGAACCGACTCCGACGGAACGGAAACGTTTTGAACCCTCGATCCTCGTCGTAGGACGGAAGGACTCCTGTACCGTCTACCGTTTTCTCTCAGGACAGGGAACCGGCTATATGACGAGCTATGAAATATACCCCGGCATCATGCTCAGCTACAATGAATTCGCCATGAAGGACATCCCCTCCAACGGACGTCCATACATGGATATGATAGAGATAAACCATTGCAAGGAGGGGCGTTTTGAATGTTCAGCACAGGACGGGAAAGTCTCATATCTTGGAAAAGGGGACTTGGCGGTACACAGAAGAAGCTTTCTTCCCGTCCGGCCAAGCTTTCCGCTCGGATACTATTACGGGATCACAGTATTGATCGAACTGCCGAAGATACAACCCAAACTGAAACGGCAGCTCAAGGACCTCGATATAGAGTTGGACAAACTGCCGCAGCTGCTGAATCTCGACGCATTGCCGTTCTACATGCGCTCGACCGATAAAATAGAACATATTTTTTCTGAAATGTATGACATACAGCAAGAATACCGACCGACATATCTGAAGATGAAGCTCCTCGAACTTCTGTACTTCATCTACCACACACCGAAAGGATGGTTATTCGATATGAGGGACGCATATATACCATGCCAGCAGGCGGACATCATAAAACGGGTGCATGCGTACCTTGTCGATAATATTGAACAACATATCACGATCAAGCAACTCTCGAAACAGTTCCCTTTAGCGGAAACGACGCTCAAGACCGGTTTCAAGACTGTCTATGGAGCCAGCATCGGCGATTATCTACGGAACTACAGGATTCAGGTCGCCGCCGGCAGACTCTCCACAGGAGAGGCGTCGGTAACAGAAGTGGCATTGTCGGTCGGATACGAAAACCCAAGCAAATTCGCCGCCGCATTCAAAGCGAAAACAGGCAGGACCCCTCTGGAATATCAAAAACAGATGCTCAGCGGACAAGCCAGCCCCTGCGTCCGATGCGCGTTATATGGCGCGGCAAGAATGAGTACCGCCTGTTTGGAGCAAAACTTCGCCTACATGGAGTAGAGGAAAACAGCAGGGCGTTCCTATACTTTTTCATATCCACATCGGACTGGAGGCGATATGCGCAAGAAAAATATTTCATGTACCAGATTGTTCCGCTTCGCCGGCAACTACCGTTACCTGACCTATGCAGGGTGTCTGTTGTCCGGCCTCAGCTCGATTGCCGGGCTCCTTCCCTACATCTTCATCTGGCTGAGTATCAAAGTCCTGTTCTCGACGGCCACCGACATATCCATGTCCGTAGGAATCGTACAGTACGGCCTGTGGGCTCTCGGACTGACGTTGATCAGTATGCTTCTATACTTCGGAGCGTTGATGTGTACCCACCTGAGCGCCTTCAGGATATCGAGAAACATGAAAAGTCTGGCGATGCATACCATATTGAAGTTTCCATTGGGATACTTCGAAGACAAGGACAGCGGAAAGCTCAGGAAACAGATAGACGACAACGCAGATTTGACCGAGACGCTGCTTGCCCACAATCTTCCGGACATGGTCGGGGCTATCGTCACTCCGGTGGCGGTGCTTGTGTTCCTCGCCGTATTCGATTGGAAGCTAGGATTGCTCTGTCTGGTTCCCTTCGTACTTTCATTCATCATCCTGATGAGGATGATGTCCGGGGACAACGCAAAATCCATGGTCAAATACCAGGCGAGCTTGGAAACGATGAGCAGCTGCGCCGTAGAATACGTCAGATGCATCCCCATTGTGAAAACCTTCCAGCAAACGGTATATTCCTTCAAGGATCTGTACGAAGCCATCAATTCCTATGGGAAATGGGCAACGGAATACTCCCATAGCTGCAGGATCCCGTACACCTGCTTCACCACGGTCATCAATGGTTTTTTCGCTCTGCTGATTCCCGTCGGTATCCTCTTGCTGCGCCACGGCATGAATTTCGCCGGAACCCTGCTGGACATAGTATTCTACATACTCTTTACCCCTGTCTGTACAGTCATGATGAACAAGATCATGTATGCGACGGAAAGTTTCCAACAAGTACAGATAGTCCTGACCAAATTCGACCAGCTCACGGACTGCGAACCGTTGCGGTGGCCTCGGCAACCGTTGAAACCCCAGGAGCTGTCGATCCATTTCGAAAATGTCTCGTTCGCCTATCCAGCAACGACAGACAAAGCGTTGGACAATGTTTCCCTATCCATGGAACCCGGCAAGACCTATGCGCTTGTAGGCGCTTCCGGTAGTGGAAAGACAACCGCCGCCGCATTGATTCCCCGCTTCTGGGATCCGGGTTCCGGCAGGATCACCATCGGGGGCATCGATATACGGGATATGTCGGAAAAGGATCTTCTTGACGGCATCTCGTTCGTATTCCAGGACAACAGGCTGTTCAAGACCACGATCAGGGAAAACCTTCTCATGGCGAAACCCGATGCGACGGAACAGGAATTGAAGCATGCCCTTGCCGCCGCTCAGTGCGATGAAATCATCGCGAACCTGCCTTACGGGATAGATACGGCGCTCGGTTCAAAAGGAACGTACCTGTCGGGTGGGGAGACTCAGCGGATAGCCCTCGCCCGCGCGATATTGAAGGATGCGCCGATCGTCGTCCTCGACGAAGCGACCGCGTTCGCTGACCCGGAGAATGAATACCGGATACAGAAGGCGTTTGAAACCCTGGTCCGCGACAAGACCGTACTGATGATCGCCCACAGGCTTTCTTCCGTGAAGAACGCCGACGAAATATTTGTCCTCGACCACGGCAGGCTTGTCGAACGGGGAACACACAAGGAACTGTTGGAAGCAAAGAAAGAGTACGCCCGGCTCTACGAGGAATTCACGACTTCGCTCAGCTGGAAAGTGGCGAAGGAGGCCTAGACATGTACACATACCTTCAGAACAAATTAAGCCTGACATATCAAGGCTCCAAAAACCTTGTACGAGGTATCGTATGGTCGGCTATCGTCAATTTCATGTTCATGCTGCCAGTCTGGGTCTGCTTTCTATTCCTTCAGGATATGTTGCCGGGACTATCTGGACGACCGGTCTCCATGAACCTTCCTTTCTATATCGCCGCCTGCACAGCATCGCTGGCATTGATATTCCTTACGAATTTCATCCAATACAGATACCTCTACAATACGACATATGAAGAGAGCGGGAACAGAAGGGTCAATCTCGCGGAAAAGCTGAGGAGACTGCCGTTGGCGTTCTTCGGAAAAAAGAACCTCTCGGACTTGACCAGTACCATCATGAGCGACTGCACGTCATTGGAACATGCGTTCTCCCATGCCGTACCGACGTTCTGCGGTTCCGTCGTCTCCACCGTCTTGATCAGCGTCAGCCTCCTCTTCTACGACTGGAGGATGGCGTTGGCGTTGGTCTGGGTAGTCCCCGTATCCTTCCTGCTTATTCTTTTGAGCGGCAGATACATCAAGAAGCTATCCATCAGAAATCTGGAGGAGAAGAGGAAGGGAACGGAACTGATCCAGGAATTCCTGGAGAATGTCAGGGATCTCAAGGCATTCAGGAAGACGGATCAATGTCTCACCCATCTAGACGACACGTTGAAAAAAACCGAGAAATACATAGTGAAAGGCGAGTTCAGCACGGGCGTACTCGTCGTTTCGGCGCAGATGCTCCTAAAGGTAGGTATCGCGACTGTCTTTCTGACCGGTTCCATATTGATCACCCGAAATTCTCTGTCTCTTTTGGAATTTCTCATGTTCCTGCTCGCCGCGACGCGGTTCTACGACCCGCTGTCAATGACATTGCAGAATCTTGTCGAAATGCTCACGGCCCAGACGAAGATCGACAGGATGAAGCGGCTCGACAGAGAACCGGAACAGCGCGGAACCACGGCTTTCACACCGAACGGCTACGATATAGTCTTCAACAACGTCGGTTTCGCCTATTCTGGAAACGAGCAGGTCCTGTCAAACGTATCCTTCGTCGCGAGACAGGGAGAAGTGACGGCGCTGGTAGGACCTTCGGGAGGAGGAAAAAGCACTGTGGCGAAGCTGGCCGCAAGGTTCTGGGATACGACTTCCGGAAAGGTTTCCCTCGGCGGTACGGATATCAGCACGGTGGACCCGGAGACTTTGCTCGCCTACTATACGATAGTCTTCCAGGATGTCGTACTGTTCAATGACACCGTAATGGAGAACATCAGGCTTGGGAAACGGGGAGCGACCGATGAAGAAGTCCTCGCCGCGGCGCAGGCGGCTTGTTGTGATGAATTCGTCTCACGGTTACCGGACGGTTACAACAGCTTGATAGGAGAAAACGGACAAAAGCTTTCGGGTGGCGAACGACAGAGGATATCGATAGCGAGGGCGTTGTTGAAAAACGCTCCGGTAGTCTTGCTCGATGAAGCGACCGCGTCCTTGGACGCGGAGAACGAATCACAGATACAGACGGCCCTTTCCAGGTTGCTCCAAGGCAAGACCATACTGGTGATCGCCCATAGGCTCAGGACTATCACCCAAGCGGATAAAATCGTAGTCCTGCGGGATGGCGAAATAGTCCAGCAAGGTTCGCCGAAGGAGCTAGGATTGCAGGAAGGACTGTTCAGACATATGCTGGAGCTACAGGAGGCCAGCTCCAACTGGAGCCTGTAGGCGGTCGGCAGGGTCCTCCTGCGTCACATGCAGGACCTCATAAGCGTAAAAAAACCGCTGACATTCTCTTCCAAGCGTCAGCGGTTTCTTATCATACGCTACGGGTACGGGTTTCGGCCGTACCGACAGCTAGCGTTTCGTACAAGAGATACGCACCTGCTTGTACAGGCCGTCGCCTTCGCTTTTGGTCTCCACACCGTCGACGTCGTTCAACGCCGAGTGGATCAGGCGACGTTCAAACGGATTCATCGGCTCAAGCAGCTTGCTCCTTCCTGTGCGTTTGACCTGTTCAGCCGTTTTGTACGCCAGGCGGATCAACTGCTCCTCATGGCGCATCCGGTAGTTCTCGCTGTCCACGATTATCTTCTGGTCGGGATCGATCTGTCCCGCGTAGACATTGGCGAGCAGCTGGATCGCGTCGAGGTTCTTTCCTTTCCGTCCGATGATGATGCTGGAAAACTCGCTGTCGATGTTCAATCCAAGTTTGTGTTCCTTGCGGAAGTTGATGGAAACGTTTCCGGGATATCCCATCTTCGAGAGCAACGTAGTCACGAACTCAAGAACCTTTTCTTCCTGGTCGCCTTCCGGAACCAGAGGCTGGGAAGAGGGAACCACCTCTTCATAACGATCTTCATACGGATCATTCGTGAACATCAGGTCGTCCTGCTCTTCCTCTTCTTCCCCGATGTGAATCCGGATCTTGACCAGATTCTTCTTGAACAGCCCCTTTCTACCGGCATCCACGATCTCGACGTCGAAGTCCTCGCGTTCTATGTGCAGCTCGTCAATCGCTTTCGCTATAGCCTCCTGCTCGGTTCGTCCTTCAAATTCTTTCGTCATATATCACTCCACGGACATCCGTTTCCGAACGTCCTCATAGGTATTTTCTCTTATTTACGCGGACCGTTCTTCTGGTTCTTCTGATTTTTCCGCTGAGGAAAATTCGATACGTTGGAAGTCTTCGCGGGAACCCCTTCTACCGCCTCTTTCTGCTTCTTCTTGTTCATGTAGTACTGCTGGGCGATGGACAGGAAGTTCATCACGGTCCAGTAGAGAAGCAAACCGGAAGGAGCGTCGTACATGACGAAGAAGAAAATCAGCGGCATGCCCCAGGTCATGAACTTCATCATGCCGTTGTTCTGCGGAGTACTGCCGGTCTGGGTGATCTTCATGGAATAGATCATGCTGGCGGTGTATATGATCGGCAGGAGATGCAGGCCATTACCAAGGAACGGTATGTTGAACGGGAACGTAAAGACCGTATCGGGCACGGAAAGGTCGGGAATCCAGCCGGGGATGAACATGGCGCCGCGAAGCTCGAAATGCTTGTTCAACAGTCCATACAAAGCGATGAAGATCGGGAACTGGAGCAGCATGGGCAGACAGCCTCCGATGGGATTGATCTTCTCCTCCTTGTACAGCTTGGCCATTTCCTCGTTCAGCTTCTGGGGATTGTCCTGGTACTTGACCTTCATTTCCTCCATCTTGGGACCGAGCGTACTCATCTTGGCGGTGGAGTCCATGCTCTTCTTGGTGAGGGGATAGAGTACCAGTTTGATGAAAATGGTCAGCAGGATGATCGCTACGCCATAGTTGGGAATAATCTTGTAGAACAACTGGAGAAGCCATTTCAGGACATTCTCAAGCCATCCGAGCCAGGAGCTGCTGTCCAGGGCCTTTTCCAGGTGCAAATTGGCGAGTCCAAAGCCGTTCATGGCGGATTCGTTGTAGATGGTCATCTGGTTCTTGATCTGAGGACCGCAATAGAACCGGAAGGTATCGGTGTTGGAAGCGCTCCGTACCGAAGGACGGGAGAAATACATCCCGGAGGCGAGAGCGATATCCCCGGAGGTGCTTTCCGTAAGCGTCGTCGTGTAACGCGTCGCGTCGGGAATTCCAATCAATGAGAAGTATTTACCGCACAGGGCTGCCCAGGTTAGGTAGTCGGAAGTCCTGTACATGCCGTTGGATATTCTCGGAGTGGTCTTCTTTCCTCCGTCCGCCTGGATATAGAACCGGCGGTAGTTGTAGTTGTTGTTCGGCATTTCATCGAACGCGGGGCCGATCTGCGGTTCAAACGCCAAGGTATAGGCGAAATTATCATAGGACAGGGGAATCGCCTTGTTGACGCTGTTCGAGATATCGACCTTGATCTCGAACAGATATTCCTTCTGGCCGAAATTATAGGTCTTCGTAATGGTAAAGGTTTCATCGGACAAAGAGCCGTTTTCGCCTACCGGAGCGAACGTCTGGGTAAATATCACTTCATTACCGCGGATTTCATAATTGAACACGGCGTCGATCGGATTGGTTCTATCGTTACCGGCGTACATCAGGAACGCGTTGTTGTCCTCCGGCCCTTTGAACAGTAGCTCCACGGGCTGACCGCCGTCGAGATGGTCCTTCAGCTTGATGCTGGATACCGAGGCGCCGGCGGGGTCGAAGGTAATCTGGAATACCTCCGTCTGATATTCAAATTGTTGAGGTTTGCTCTGGTCCCCCACACAGGAGAAAGAGCCGGGCAGGCCGGAATTCCAAGCCATGTCCGCGCTGGCCCGGAGAAGATCGGGAGAAGTCGCAAGATCGTCAGCGGAAACCACATTCTCCGTCAAAGATGAATCCGGCGTGACAGGGGTCGGGGCGAAAAACGTCGTCTGGATCGTCATCGCCACAGTAATGACAATGACAGACAATACAATGGCGATAATGGTATTCTTATCCATCTCTACTCCTCATCGACAAAACTCAACGTCTTGCAGACTTGATATATTTCCGCAGCGCGGAAGAGGTGATGATGTATAGGAAAGACAAGAATCGAAGATCTATTTCAACGGGATATACTATCAAAGAACCGGAAGTCATTCCTCCATTGGAAGATACACTCCGGCTCCCTCACAAAGAGTCATTATCTGCTTCGCTTGCTTTTCATGATCAAGAGCCTTTCCTGGATACACCACGAACGCGAAATCATAACCAGGAACCATCTTGGGCTTTTCGTTTCTCCAGATTTCTTTGATCTGTCGTCTGATTCTATTCCGTTGCACGGCGGTACCATAATGCCGCACGGGAATGACGATGACACGATTATACTGCAGCTGGTTCTTGGAAACTATCAACCGTAGACCTCGGCAGGAAGTCTCCTGCCCGGTCTTGAAGATCCTGTTGATCTCTGGTTGCTTCTTGACGATTTCTTTCTTAGTAAGGCTTCTTCTCATCGCTAGCGGTAAGCTTGTGTCTACCCTTGGCTCTTCTGCGTGCAAGAACAAGACGGCCGCCCTTGGTTGCCATGCGGGCGCGGAAACCGAATGTTCTATTTCTTTTCATCCTGCTAGGTTGGTAAGTTCTCTTTCCTTTGTTGCTCATGGGATCATTCTCCAAATATTCATCGCTTTACGCGGGATTTTTCTTATATATCAGGCGATAAGCCACCGAGTTTTGCAGTATAATGAGCAACGCCCGAACAGTCAAGTATGTCTCAGGACAATAAGCAGATGACCGCAAGTCCGCGAACCGGACTTTTTGTGTACATATCGAGATTTTCTGACTATCGGGACACAATCTGTAGCGTAAATACGCCTAATGATGGATATTTTCGTCTAATTTTAGCAATGATCTGTTTTTTCTGGAGCTGAACTATGGAAGACCAGCTGGGATGGTCGCTTCGCAATATCAGAGTCCCGTTCTTTATGTCCAGAGGTTTGATATGCGGATATAGACGCGGCCCAATCAACTCCTGCCAGTTCTTGCAGAAATTCAGATACGGGTCCTTGTCGGTGATATTGAGCCTCAACAACGTCGCGTCCAGCAGCTCCTTGATATCCAAAGGATCGCCAGGACTTCGATGCGGCCTATCATCCCTCATGCGTCAGAAACCTCCCGTCCTCTACATCATACACGAGTGAACCCTCGTCCGCCAGTGAGGAAAAATAATGTTCTTCCGGCAAGAACGTAAAGAAGGCTTGGCTATAGCCGTCCATCAGATCAAGAAAGGCTCCGCGCCGTTGTATATCAAGCTCAAGCAGAACATCGTCAACGAGTAAAATAGGATTCTTATTCGTCTTGTCCCTGAAAAACGCCGTCTGAGCCATTCTGAAAATCAAAGAAGCCAGGCGAAGCTGTCCTGTGGAGCCTGTCAATGCGAAAGGACCGTGTTCATCCATGACGATGAACCTGTCCCTATGAACGCCGCTGGCGGTAGTCTGTAGCTTTACATCACGTTGAAGCGTACGACCGAGCTTGTTCTCGGCGTCCTCCGCCGTGGCGCAATCCCCCCAGGACGGGAGATATTCGATACGTATCTCCTTGTCCGTCTGCGACACCTGCTTGTACATGGAAGGAAAAATCTTGTTGAACTCATACACGGCCTTGATTCGTTCACGTTGAATCTCTATTCCATACGTCGCCATCTGATGGTCGTAGATAGGTATCAAAGAGGTTCTTTCTTCCTTGATCGCCGCGTTTCTTTGACGAAGGACTGCCTTATATCTCCGCATATCGTCAAAGAACAGAGGGTTGTACATCGACATGGTCTGGTCAAAGAACCTGCGGCGGAATTCAGGCTCACCTCTGACGAACGAAATATCGTCGTGGCTGAATACAATGCAGGGTACATTGTATATCAGCTCCTTCCTGTCCTTGATTTCACGACCGTCGATCCTGACCGTCCTGCTTCCCTCGGAAAAAGAATACTCCACTAATTGTTCGTATCCATCGTCCGTCAGAATCGTAGCGGCGAGGGAGAAGCCTTTTTCTCCGTGCGCTATCATCTCCTTGCTGTTCATGGCCTTGAACGAAGAACCATAGCAAAGTACGTAGAGGGCTTCGATGAAATTAGTCTTGCCTTGCCCGTTATGCCCTACAAGCATGACCTGACGGGAGTCTACGGAAACGGAGGAATTTGCGATGTTCCTGAACCGGTCGAACCGGACAGAAGTGAATCTCATTAGTTCGACTGAGGCTGCATCGGCATGATGATGTGGAAGTAATCCCTTTCAGGGTCAGGCTTCACCGTCATAGCCTTCGTAGGACCGCTGAACTGAAGGAAGAAATGCTCGCCCTCCATGACGCGCAACGGACTGTACAGATACGTATAGTTCAGCGACAGCTTGCAGGAATCCCCTTCATATTCGCAAGGAATGATTTCTTTCGCGGCGCCTAGGTCGCTCTCCTCCGAGCTGAGCATGATGCCTGTAGGTTCTATGTCGAGGATGAGACGCTTGGACTTGTTCTCAACGAAAAGGGATACTCTTTTCAGAGCGTCGAGCATTTCTTGTATGGAGACCCGGCAGGAGAAGGTCTGGTTGTCCGGTATGACCCGCTTGTAGTTGGGGAACTGCCCGTTGATCAGCGTCGAATAGATGCAATGATTGTCAAAACGCGCGAATACCATGCTGTCGGTGACGGCGAATTCGAACATCCCTTCGCCCGTACCCATTTTTTTGATCAGGTTGAGGAATTTGGCAGGGATGATGACGGATGGGAACTGCGCGATTTTCTCCATGAACTTACGTTGGATGATGGACAACCTTCTTCCATCGGTGGCTACCATGGTGAGGGAATCCGGCGCGTGTTCAAGGAATACGCCGTTCATGAAGTATCTGGTCTCGTCTTCACTGATAGCGAAGATGGTCTGGTTGATCATCTCAATGAAGTCGCTCTGGGAAATGGAGAAATACTTGCTTTCGTCCATGGACTGTAGCTGGGGGAATTTGTCGGCTTCGATGGTTCTGAGTTGGAAGTCGATGGTCTGTCCGACAGGCCTGATGATCAGCTTCGTATCCTTTTCCTCGAACTGCACGTCCCCTTCAGGAAGCGAGCGTATGACACCGAGGAATTTATCGCAGAATACCGTGGTGGAACCCGGCTCAATCGTCTGCACCTCTATCTCTGAGTAGAAGCCAACCTTTTGGTCCGTTGCTTTTATGACCAGTTTGTCGTTGTAGTTCTCAAGCAGGACGTTTGAAACGATTGAAAGCGAGTTGCGCTGGCTTGTAAAATCCAAAGCAAGGGTGATCTCTTTGAGCAGGTTCGCTTTTTGGCAGACGAATTTCATTGGATTACTCCTATATTATTACAGTTTTTAGTAATCATAGTAATAATAGCACATTTTCTGTGGATAAATACAGTAATTCGTTACTATGATTTTCATTAATTGAGCGATAACTTGTGGAAGAACAGGGGGGTTCATCCACAGGTCTTCCACATGAGTTATTCGGTTTCCACAGGTTTTCCAAGTTATCCACCGTTTGTCCAGTGCTTATCAACAGGTTTTTTAATGGAAAAAAACATAGAAATCCCCCTATCCATATATAATATGGAATCCTGACTAATTCTTTTTGTAGTTCTGTATCTCCCGTTCGAGCTTCTGGATGGTGGTGTTCATCCCGCTGTCGCTCTTTACCAGTCCTTCTATGCGTTGTATCGCATGCATGACGGTAGTATGGTCCCTGCCTCCGAACTCACAGCCTATTTCCGTCGTGGAGTAGTCCGTGATGCTTCTCGCGATATACATCGCCATCTGCCGGGGCTGCACAAGGGATTTCGTCCTCTTCTTCCCTCTGATGTCGTATGGGGATATGTTGAAGTATTCGGCCACGACCTTGATGATGGTGTCTATGGACAGGGATTGATTGTTGTTGATGATCGGATATGAGGTTTTCAGTTGCTCCTTGGCTATATCCAGCGTTATTTCTTGCCCGAGAAGGTCGCTATAGGCTATCAATTTAGTAAGGGAAGCTTCCAAATCACGAACATTCGTGTTGACGTTCCGGCTGATATAATCGATGACGTCGTCGGACATGTAGCTGTTCTTTTCCTCGCATTTCAATCGGAGGATCGCCATTCGTGTTTCGTAGTTGGGCGGTTGAAGGTCTACGTTCAAGCCTCTTTCGAATCGGCTCCGCAGTCTGGCGGTAAGATCCTTCAATTCGCTGATGGGCCGGTCGCAGGTGAACACGAGCTGCTTGTTCGTGTCGTAGAGATTGTTGAACGTATGGAACAGCTCCTCCTGCGTAGAATCCTTTCCCTGCAGGAAGTGTATGTCGTCGATAAGCAGTACATCGACTTTACGGTACTTGTTCTTGAAGGAATTGGTTTTCTTTTCGCTGATGGCCTGGATGAATTCATTGGTGAACATTTCGGCCGTTACATAGACCACCTTGAGCATCGGGGTATGTTCAAGGATGTAGTTGCCGATCGACTGGAGCAGATGTGTCTTGCCCAATCCTACTCCTCCATAGATCAGACAGGGGTTGTAGCTTGATCCCGGGTTCTTGGAAATAGCGAGACTCGCGTTGTAGGCAAAGGAGCTGTTGTCGCCGGTAACGAAGGTCTCAAACCGATATACCGGATTCAAATTGCTCGCCTGACGTGCGGAAGGGGACACTGTTTGTATCTGAGTAGATGCAGCATTTTGTTTCTTTTCACCGGTTTCCGCGGCGTTGCTATCGGCTTTTTCAGCTATTTTCTCAAGGTTTTCCTGTTGATCCTGATTCATCCTTTTCACGGTGAATTCAACAACGATATCCTCGCCGGTCAGTTCGCTCATCATGTTCTCTATGGGGCTCTTGAACTGTGTGGCGACTTTGTCAAGGATGAATTGTGACGGCACGGAAAGAATGAGTCTACGATCCTGGGATGAATCGTAGTTGATTCGAGCGAACCATGCGATGTAGTCTTGTTCGGGCAGGGTTTCCTTCATACGTGAATCGGTTTCCTGCCAGAACAGCAAGTAGTTCAGATTGTTCTGTGGCATATCCCCTATATTACCTTGTCGAACGTCTCCTTGCAAGAGTTGTCAGCCTTATGATCCAACTACTTGTGGAAAACTATTATAACTATATGTGTTATATGTAGTTAATAATCTGGTTTTTTTGGGTCGCAGGGTTGTCATAAGGGTAAAAAAATGATATTCTGATAAAGATGTGGTTTAGCCAACTTTTTATTTGTACATAAGGATATAAAGCATGAATGAAGCCAATTTTGACGAAGCTTCCCTGAAGCCCGCTCCACACCAGGATGTAGAGCATCAGACTGAAGGTACTGAGGCTTATACCGCGAGCAACATACAGGTCCTGAAAGGACTGGAGGCTGTCCGCGTACGCCCCGGCATGTATATCGGTTCTACAGGAATCGACGGTCTGCATCATCTGGTGTATGAAGTCGTTGACAACAGTATTGATGAAGCCATGGCCGGATATTGCGATACTATTGAAGTCAGTATAGAACCTGGACAGATCGTCGCGGTCGAGGACAACGGACGGGGAATTCCCGTCGATATCCATCCGACTGAAAACAAGAGTACCCTTGAGGTCGTCCTTACCCAGCTTCATGCCGGCGGTAAATTCGATAAGAACTCCTATAAGGTTTCCGGGGGTCTCCATGGTGTGGGCGTCTCCGTAGTGAACGCCCTTTCCGACTGGATGGAGGTTACGGTGTACCGCAACCCGCATATCTACCAGCAGGTCTATCGCAAGGGAATTCCCGAAGAGGCTGTGAAAATCGTCGGTGATACCGACCGGACCGGTACTGTCGTCCGTTTCAAGCCCGACATGACGATCATGGAGACCGATGAGTTCAGCTATGGGGTTCTTTCAGAGCGTTTTCGTGAGCTCGCGTTCTTGAACAAGGGTATCACGATTTCCATCACTGACGACCGCGGCGAGGAAAAACGTAGCCAGTCCTTCCATTTCGACGGCGGTATCAAGAGCTTCGTCCAGCATCTGAACGAGAACAAGAAGGTCATCCATGACGAACCTATCTCCTTTGATGGAGAGAAGGATTCCGTTAAGGTCGAGGTGGCCGTACAATACAACGACCGGTACGATGAGGTCCTCTATACCTTCGTGAACAATATCAACACGAGGGAAGGCGGTACGCATCTGTCCGGTTTCCGCGCCGGCCTGACCAGGGCGGTCAACGAACAGCTCAAGAAAAATGTCAAGCTGTCGAAGAAATTCGAGGAACAGCTGACGGGCGACGATCTCCGTGAGGGACTGACCGCCGTGGTGTCGGTGAAGATTCCCGATCCGCAGTTCGAGGGCCAGACGAAGATGAAGCTCGGCAACCCGCGGGTCATGGGTATCGTTTCGTCAATGGTGTATGAAAAGCTCACCAACTTCTTCGATGAATACCCGGCGGTCACGGAGGCCGTTCTGGAAAAATCAATTCTTGCCGCGAAGGCCCGTTTCGCCGCTCGGGACGCCAGGATGCGTATCCGCAAGACGAGCGAGGGCGGCGGTCTGCCGGGCAAATTGGCCGATTGCAGCGAGAAGGATCCCGCCAAGTGCGAGATATTCATCGTCGAGGGTGATTCCGCCGGCGGCAGCGCCAAGCAGGGGCGCGACCGGCAGTGTCAGGCGATTCTGCCTCTTTGGGGAAAGATGTTGAACGTCGAGAAGTCCCGCGAGGAGAAGGTCATGGGCAACGACAAGCTCCAGCCGGTCATTTCAAGCCTTGGCGCCGGTCTTGGCGTTCACTTTGATGTTGAGAAGGTTCGATATCACAAAGTGATCATCATGGCCGATGCTGATGTCGATGGTTCCCATATCAGGACATTGTTGCTGACTTTCTTCTTCCGGTATATGAGGCCGTTGATCGAGGCCGGGTACGTCTATTTCGCCATGCCTCCCCTCTATAAGATCACCGTCGGCAAGAAAATCTACTATGCCTACGACGAGGACGCCCGCAAAAGGATCCTTGAGGAAAATGGCGTCGGCAGCGATGACAGCAAAGTGCCCATCCAGCGGTACAAGGGTCTTGGTGAAATGAATCCTGACCAGCTTTGGGAAACGACCATGAACCCCGATACCAGAATGATCACCCAGGTGTGCCTGGAGGATGCCGTCGAGGCCGACAAGGTCTTTACCATGCTTATGGGCGAAGAGGTTGAGCCCCGTAAGGATTTCATTGAAAACAACGCAGTATATGTCTCCAACTTGGATGTATAGCAGAGGATAGTCACGTGGAAGATTCAACAAACAAGATCATTAGAGTGGACGTGTCCAAGGAGATGAAGGAATCCTATCTCAACTACGCCATGTCCGTCATAGTCAGCCGTGCGCTCCCTGACGTCCGGGACGGTCTCAAGCCGGTTCACCGGCGGATTCTGTTCGACATGTTCGAGATGGGGTTGCGTTCCAACACTCCGTTCAAGAAGGCGGCGAGAATCGTCGGCGATGTGCTTGGTAAGTACCATCCTCATGGCGACGCTTCCGTCTACGATGCCCTGGTGCGTCTCGCCCAGGACTTTTCCCTCCGTTACCCCGTGGTCAAGCCACAGGGCAACTTCGGTTCCGTGGACGGCGACCCCGCCGCGGCCATGCGTTACACCGAAGCCAAGATGAGCCGTATCGGTGAGGAGATGCTTACCGATATCCAGAAGGAAACGGTCGATTTCGGTCCGAACTATGACGACTCCCTTCAGGAACCGCTTGTCTTGCCCGCTGCGTTCCCCTATCTGCTCGCCAACGGCAGCAGCGGTATCGCCGTCGGTATGGCAACGAACATGGCTCCCCACAATCTCGTTGAGATTTGTGATTCGATCGGCGCCGTGATTGAGAATCCCGACATTACCGTCGATGAGCTGATGAACTATATCAAGGGACCTGATTTCCCGACATATGGCGTTATCTGCGGGCGTCGCGGAATTAGGGACGCCTTCGCCACTGGGCGTGGCAAGATCGTTATCAGGGCCCGCTATGAAATCGAAGAGCATGCGAACCACAGCCAGATAGTCTATACGGAAATTCCCTATCAGGTGAACAAGGCTGAATTGGTCAAGAAGATCGACGAGCTGCGCAAGACCGACATACCCGCCATAGCCGCTGTACGCGATGAATCCGACCGTGACGGCATGCGCGTCGTCGTGGAATTGAAGAAGGGGGCCGTCGCACGGGTCGTGGTCAATCTGCTGTTCCTGCGCACGCCGCTGCAGAGCAATTTCAACGTCAACAATCTCGCCTTGGTCGATGGTAGGCCGAAGCTTCTCTCCTTGAAGGAGATGCTTGTCCATTATATCCATCACCGGGAGGTCGTCGTTGAGCGGAGGACCCGGTACGACTTGCGCAAGGCTGAGGAACGGGCTCATATCCTCCTTGGATTGAAAATCGGTCTGGAGAATATCGACGAGGTCATCAAGGTGATCAAGGAGTCGGAGAATAACGACATTGCGGCCGAACACCTGATGAAGCGGTTCGGGCTGTCGCAGATCCAGGCCCAGGCGATTATCGACATGAAGCTCGGCAGGTTGTCCCATCTTGAGACCGAGAAAATCCTTGACGAGCTGGCTGACCTTGAACAGAAGATCGTCTATTACAAGGAGCTGCTCGCCGATGAAAAGAAGATTCTCGGAGTGGTCGAGCAGGAAACCCGCGATATCGCCGCGAAATACGGCGACAAGCGTCGTACTGAAATACGCATAGAAGAGATCGGAGAGTCCTCGATTGAAGATTTCATCAAGGAAGAGGATGTCGTCGTCGTAATCAGCCACAAGGGCTTTGTAAAACGTGTTCCGGTCGATGAGTACCGTTCCCAAGGCCGCGGAGGCAAGGGCGTGCGCGGTGCGGCGTTGCGCGACGAAGATTTTGTCGAACATCTGTTTGTCGCATCGACACACGAATATGTCATGTTCGTCACAAGCCTTGGCAAGGCCTATTGGATCAAGGTTCACGAGCTTCCCGAAGGGTCAAAAACTGCGAAAGGCAGTAGCATGAAGAGTCTTCTACAGCTCGAAGATGGCGAGGAAATTTCTTCGATCATTAATTTCAAGGATTTTTCTGAAGACATCTATCTCCTTATGGTAACTAGACTTGGCGTTATTAAAAAGGTTTGTTTGGATGCCTTCCGAAATGCCAAGGTTCGTGGCGTCAAGGCAATAATCCTTGATGAAGACGATGTTTTGATGCAATGTGAATTCGTCAGCGAAGGCGATGAGGCGATGCTTGTTACTCGTAAGGGACAAGGATTGCGCTTTGCTGAATCTGATGTTCGCGCCATGGGACGCGCTTCGCGCGGCGTGCGCGGTATTCGGTTGCTTGGCGATGATACTGTGGCTGGTCTTGTCAAGGTTGATCCGACGAAGCGGATCTTGATGGTTACTGAGCTGGGTCAAGGTAAGCAGGTTGAGTTCAGCCAGTTCTCACGCCATGGTCGCGGAACGCAGGGGCAGAAGATTTACCGCATAGGTGAAAAAACTAGCCAAATCGTTAATGCGCTTGCAGTTAACGATGACAATGATCTTGTTTGCATCACCTTGAATGGGCAGACAATCAGAGTCCATGTCAATACTATTTCCATCCAAGGTCGTAACGCCAGTGGAGTATGTGTTGTCAAGCTGCGAAGTGCAAAGGAACGCATTGTAGCGATGGCTGTCACGGAATATGCGAAGGACGAAGACGAAGATGAGCCTGTTGGCGATGTAAATGCTGATGAATCTTCGGCGGATGTTTCACGTGAAACAGAAGTGACAGATATTGCCGACGGAGATTCTACGAGCGAACAATCTGAAGAATAATTATTTGTATTGTAAGTGGTTATTTGCTGGCCGGCAACATGTCGGCCAGTTTTTTTTGACCTATTGAACACAGTTTTGACAACGTTTTATGCTTGATTGGCGTAAACAATTTTCAATAAATGTTGCTGTTCTGATTATACAATTATCAGTTTGCTGCCATATCCATTATTCACGGACAATGATCCGGCTCGGCTCCCCGGCTGTCTTTTAGTTGAAACGTATTGATAATTTACAATGTGGATTTCCATCATGATATTTGGCTATGCTGTGGATGAAATATGTTGAAGAATAATATGTTTCACGTGAAACATTTCATACTACCAATGTACTGATTGTGATGGCGATTAATACATTGTATCAATATTTATGATAAGAGGTTTTGATAATTATATATAAAATAATACGATGCAACATCGTTCACTGTAACCGTACTATGTTAGTTATTTGGTTATATCATGTAGTAGAAGATTCACCCGAATAACGTTTTGATGTTTTGATTGTGACTGATCCATGGCAATAATCCAATTTTCAAAACTCGATTGTCTTGATGTGCTTGAAAGGAGAATAATTAGGGTGTTACTCAGAGCCTGATGATGTTTAAGGAAAACAAAGTGTCATAGTTTTGGATTTGTTATTAACGAGAGGGGGGGTGCTACTTTCGATGTATCATACTGATAATAATATTTTTATATTGCATTCTCGTAAGTTACGCCGATTCAGTAACAACCAAAAAGGTGGGATTCTATTCTGGTGGTCATTATTAGCCCTTTATTACTCCCATCTGAAGTGAGTTTTGCATTTATTTCTGGTACGTATGAGATGGGATATGAGCGACGAACTGTTTAATTCTCGAATTTTTAGTGCGCGAATCGTTGTTATGAATCAATGATTTTAGGACCTTCTTTCGGTGTTCGCTGTATATTATGATACTCGAAAAATTGGCCCTATAATTCACATTATTCTGTATTGATTTATAGAAACACAAGGTAAAAACCTGCATTTTAGATACAAATTTCGCTGTTTTTCCCTGTTTGGAGGAATCCTTTCATCATAACCTGGAAAACTCATGAAAGTGCTGCTTTGTCGTATGTAAAGAAGTTTTATATCAGTAGATGGTGACTTAACTACTTATTGGTTTTATTACTGATTTCGCATGGTATCTGTTTTTATGCGATTGTGGTATGGAATTGGAATATGGATAAACAATGCTTAAAACTGCTTTGAATTTATTTTTGCTTGTCTGTCATATTTCGACAGGTGGTCAGTCATCTGGTTATTTATGAGGTAATAGAAGAAAGGTTGGTTCGATAAAAAAGTTTCACGTGAAACATTGCCAAGAATGGCGGTAGCGAATGTTTCACGTGAAACTTTGCAAGAAAGGGAAATTTTTACAACTGTGACATTTCGTTTTCTACAACTAGATTTTCATCTACGGTGTGCTTCAAGTACCGCTCAACACCGTTTTTCAGTGTCATTTGTGACATCGGGCATCCAGCACATGCGCCTACCAATCTTACGGTTACTGTATTGCCTTCGAGTTTGATGAATTCAATATCTCCACCATCGTTTTGGAGGGATGGGCGAATAGCCTCAATCGCTTCTTTGACTTTGTCTTCCATGTTTTTCTCCTTATCGGTAACTTGAAGATACATCACAGATTGTCAGTGGTCAAGGTCTCTCGGTCTTATGTATTTTTTCTAATGACATTTGAGCGTTTATTCTTTATAGTAAATGTATGAGCGCTGAAAAAATTATCTTTTTGAACCAGAAAGGTGGGGTTGGTAAAACAACTACCGCAGTTAATCTTGGTGCTGCACTAGCGCAGATGGGCAAACGTGTCCTTCTGATTGACTTGGATGCGCAGGGTAACATGACAGGCGCCGTATCTGCCGATAATCGTCTGCCAGGGACATATGAAGTCATTGTTGGCCAATGTGCCCCCCAGGATGCTTGCCAGCCGACACCTGTAAAGAATCTCTATGCGATGGCCGGCAATATCAATCTTGCGGGATTGAATATTGAATTAGTAAATGAAGATTCTCGAGAATCCTTTTTTAAAGATGCGATTACTCCGATTGAAAATGATTGGGAGTACATCCTTGTCGATTGTCCTCCATCGTTGGGCTTGGTAACGATGAATGCGATGTGTTGGGCGGAATATGTCGTTATTCCAATGCAGTGCGAGTATCTTGCTATGGAAGGCCTTAATATGTTGATGAGAACAATCGCCAATATTAAAAAGTCTCTGAATCCACGTCTTACTATACTCGGTATTTTGTTTACGATGTATAGCAAGCGAACGAAATTGGCGAATGATGTCGTAGAGGATATCACATCCTTTTTCCCGGATCTGGTGTTCAAAACTATCATTCCGCGTAATGTTCGCCTTTCCGAGGCTCCATCACATGGCCTGCCTATCAATGCATATGATGCAAGTAGTGCTGGAACGAAGAGTTATATGAATCTCGCCGAGGAGGTTGTCAGCCGTGTCAGAAAATAATCTTACTAAGAAACATCATGGGTTGGGCAAGGGCATCAGTTCTTTGATGGACGATTATTCCTTTGACGCCGTTTTTGAAAGCGCCCTTGGTGTAACATCCAAGGATGATACAGGTAAGACGTCGGAGGGTGTCATTGTACAGGAACTCGAATTATCTCATGTACGGCCAAATCCCCGACAGCCTCGTAAAACATTTGATGAAGACGCCCTAAAGGAATTGGCGGAATCTATCAAGACCCAAGGTGTGCTTCAACCGATTCTCGTTGAGAAGATCGCAGAAGGTGAATATAGCATTATCGCTGGTGAACGGCGGTACCGTGCCTCTAAAATCGCCGGATTAGAAAAGATTCCTGCTATTGTCAAGGATTTTACGGATCTCCAACGGCTTGAGGTTTCCTTGATTGAAAACATTCAGAGGGAGAACCTCAATCCGATTGAAGAAGCGAAGGCATATTCATATCTCCTTCAAGAAGCAGGAATTAAGCAAGATGAACTCGCTGTGCGTGTCGGCAAGAACCGATCAACCATCAGCAATAGCATCAGATTGTTGCAGCTCCCCGAAAGCATGCAGGATGCGTTGCTTCGGGGGAAATTCACTGCGGGTCATGCCAGGGCGATTCTTTCCGTAGTGAATCCGGCGGATCAGGAAATTCTGTATCGTCGTATGATGGAGCAGGATTTATCGGTTCGCGCGGCGGAGCAGTTGGCCGCTGATTTGAACAAGGGCAAACGTGCCGCTTTGACTAAGAAAAAAGGCGGCGATACGGATGATGTCGTTCCGATGAAGTCAGCCGATATGCTCGCTTTGGAAGAAAAATTCCTTGAAGCTTGCGGTACCCGGGTTGAGATCAAGGGGAACATCGACCATGGCCGTATTGAGATATCCTACCATTCACAGGACGATCTCCAGCGGCTCTATCAGTTGCTTGCCCCTGGACATGATTTGTATGAATTTGAGTAATTTGTTATATAATATATACTTAGGAAGTAACTACTATGAAAGGACATAATGATGGGCTGTATGCCATCCTCCATACCAGTAAAGGCGACATTGTACTGACCCTGGAATATAAGAAAGTCCCTATGACCGTGGCGAATTTCGTTGGTCTGGCGGAAGGGGCTTTGAATTTGAAAGATGACGGAAAACCCTATTACGATGGGTTGAAGTTCCACCGTGTGATCAAGGATTTCATGATTCAAGGCGGGTGCCCGAAAGGGAACGGTACCGGTGGCCCCGGATATTGTTTTCCCGATGAGTTTGACGATTCCCTGAAGCATACGGGACCAGGCGTCCTTTCCATGGCGAATGCGGGCCCTGGGACCAATGGCAGTCAGTTCTTTATCACCCATGTCGCGACCCCCTGGCTGGACGGCAAGCATTCCGTGTTCGGACATGTCGTCGAAGGACTGGACGTCGTGAATGCCATTGAACAGGATGATACGATCGATAGCGTTGAGATTGTCCGCATTGGCCAGGATGCCGAGGCTTTCATCGTTGACCGCGAGATTTTTGGAAAACTTGTCGAACAGGCTGAAAAAATCGCTAAAGAACGCGAGGCTGCCGCACAGGCTTCTGTCGAGGCTGAAATCAATAATCGTTGGCCGGATGCCATAAAAACGCCATCAGGGTTGCGATACGTCGTTCTCAAGGAAGGAAAGGGTGCGAAGAGTCCCAAGTATGGTCAGCTTGTTACGGTACATTATACCGGGACGTTGATGGACGGACGCATGTTCGATAGCTCCGTGCATCGTGGGTCTCCCGCTCAGTTCGCTATCGGCCAGGTGATTGAAGGTTGGAACGAGGCTCTTCAGCAAATGAAGAAGGGCGAGAAGCGCACCTTGATTATTCCGCCTGAACTTGGATATGGCGTACATGGCTATCCAGGTCTGATTCCGCCGAACTCCTACCTCATTTTTGATGTAGAGTTGATTAGTTTTTAGTTTCTTATCTGTATTGCAAGAGGTTGTCTGGTATGAAGGAACTCGTTACCCGATTCGTCTGCACGCAATGTGGACGAATCGAGTCGAAATGGCTCGGCCGCTGTCCCGATTGCGGGTCGTGGAATTCTTTTACCGAAGAAACGGTTCGTCAGGCTTCGAAGAAGGGAGGGAAAGCCTCTCCGTCTTCGACCTCAGGAACCGAAGCGGTTGAAAAACCCCGGTCTTTGGCTAAGGTCGTAGTGGAGCCTGAGTTCCGTTTTGAAACCGGGATTACTGAACTTGATCGTGTGCTGGGCGGCGGTGTGATGCGGGGCAGCTCCATCCTGTTGGGTGGCGAACCTGGTATTGGAAAATCGACGCTCATGTTGCAGGTGCTTGCTCAGTGCGGCGGCGGAACGTCGAAACGGAAAGTCCTCTATATTTCCGGTGAGGAATCTCCTGGGCAGGTGCGTTTGCGCGCTGAACGACTAGGACTTGCCCTCGACGTCATCACCATCTTCTGCGATACACGTTTGGAGGAGATTTCTCGGGTAATGCAGGATGAAAAGCCGGCTGTGGTCGTCGTCGATTCCTTGCAGACGCTTACTTCTTCCGACATCGCTTCCGTAGCGGGTTCTGTGAATCAGATCAGATGTTGCAGTATGGAGTTGATTAGTCAGGCTAAGCAACTTGGCGTGGCATTGTTCCTCGTCGGACATGTCACAAAAGAGGGTGTTCTCGCCGGCCCTAAGGTGATTGAACATATGGTCGATACCGTCCTCTATTTCGATCAGGCCGGAACTGGCGTCAGGTTGATCCGCGCCGCAAAGAACCGCTTCGGTTCGGTCGATGAAATAGGCATATTCCTTATGACCTCCGCAGGGCTGGAGGCGGTGCAGGATCCCGCGGGTTTCTTTATTTCGGAACGGTCGGAAGGGGATATCCCGCCTGGTATCGCATATACCGCCGTAGTGGAAGGTTCCAGGACGTTCCTTGTTGAGATACAGGCCCTCTGCGTGCCTGCGAAGGGAGGGTTCTCCCGTGTCTATTCCGACCGTATAGACACCGCCCGTGTCACCCGCGTGGCCGCGGTTCTGGAACGGCATGCTTCGGTCCGTCTGAACGACCAGGACATCTATGTGAACGTCGCGGGAGGGATGAAGCTGTCTGAGGTTTCAATCGAGCTTCCACTTGCTCTGGCCCTGTGGTCCGCCGCTTCCGGCAAAAGCCTTCCGGACAAGCTGGTAAGCTTTGGCGAACTCAGCCTCGCAGGGGAAGTCCGGTCTGTCGGTTTTGGAGACAAACGTGAAAAGGCTGCTTCCGACATGGGGTTCCGGCGTCTGCTGCTTCCCAAGTCCATGGTGACGGGCAAACGGTTGGCCGTATGTCGGTGCAATACGGTAAAGGATGCGTTGACTGCTTGCTCCCAGATGAAATAAATTTAGTAAGTATTCCTTATCAATATAAGCAATTCATTATAATGCAAGCACAAAGATAAAAACATGCATATTGTCATTTGTGTTGTCGTAAGGGGGCGGCATATTGTAGCGCCATGTTTGTAAGGAATCATTACCAACCAATACTGATAACCCCTTGTCCTGAATTCATCCGAATTCAGTCCGGCTTGCTCTCCAAAGTAGTCGGATTGGTTTCTCGGGAAAGATTCGTGGAGAGTATGGTACATGCGTTGAAGAATCCCATGCGTGAAGAGACCTTCGCTAATATGAACAGCTTATACATCTTATTCTTGACCACCTGTTCGGATACCTTGAGTTGAAATGCGATTTCCTTGTTGGATATCTGTCCTGCATTTGACAGGAACTGGCGTAGGACATCTGTATGGGTATTATCGAGATTCCAGTATCGAGCCAGGATATCTGCTCTCTGGGAGCCTTGCAGCATGGTCGACTCTATAGCTTTAATCTGTTCCTCCAGAATTTCTTTTTCTTTCTGAAGCTTGGTTCGTTCATCTGTGAGGGCTTTCTTTCCAAACAGAAAGGCTTGGGTTTCTTCTTTATAGAGAATGCAGAGGAATAAGACTATGACAAGAAAAAAGAAACACACTTCCAATGTTGATAGTACGGGGACATACCGATATCTGTCCCTATATTTTATATGCCAGAATTCGACTGTAATACATATGAGAGCTGTGAGTAATAGAATTTTCGGAACAGGATGCCGCTCAAGAAAACCATATCGCTTGAGCATGAAAAAGGAAGTGAGTATGAAACCCCATCCTTGGAAAATATCGGCGCGTACATGATATATGCTCGCAAGTCCGAAGAGGAGGAAGGAAAGTGAAAATATCAATCGCGCGGGTCGTGTGTTGACATAGGAAACAGCCGTCAGGCACAGCAACATGACGACTGGTAACCAGAACATTGGATACGTATAGACCGGTTTTGGAAAAACTTGATGGCTGGCAGAAATGAGAATGGAAAATGTGGCATAGATTTCTATTGCGATATATATTGTTCCGATTGTTCTCTGGGATGAGAACTCGGAAGAGTTTTTGATGTCTTTTCTCATAGCGCCAGTCTCCAATCACTAATTTATAGAACCTGACTCATTATATAACCTTTCTTATTGTTTCCAGAGGTCTTTTTCTATCTATCCTATCCGAAAAACCAAAGTTTTCGTGACAAATGGACAACTATCGGGACAGAGTGAACCATAAGCGAGGAATATCCATGCAAGAATTTGATGCTTCCATTCGGTATCCGGGGACTCCCTGAAGTAGATGACCCGATTCAGACTCGTTCTGCGACAAATGGAATCACAGAGAGTCGTCACCGCGGCGACCCTCTGTACGATTCTCACAGCCTGCATCGTCCTTGGCTGGGCCGTGAGCACCTCCGTCTTGGGAGTAACCCAGTTCGCTGATGCGTCAGACCGGCCTTTCGGGGAGATAATCATCCAGACGCAATCCTCTGTGGTGGATAAGCCTATAGGTATCGATATGTCGTTGTTGGGGCATCAGACGGACGGAATGATGATCGTCGGTCCGCAGAATATCCGGCAGTGGTTCCTTCCCGAATACGACAAGCTGGCGGAATGGGTGGCGTCCCGTCCCTGGTGCCTGGACCTTGAACCCCGGACGATCAAGATTTTTGACCAGAGTTTTTTCTGGGTCGAGCTGCAGCAGGAAGGGTACTCTATCTCCTGTGAGATAGTCGGCGTCAACCTATCTTCATACCTTGGCTTCAACAAGGCGCTGGGGAAGTACGGAAAGAGCATAGCGATTCCTCAGGATGGCGAAGGAATCGTCATGTCATCCGATTTGAAAAAGACGGTCGAGGAATTGACGGGCAAGGAACTGTCCGTAGGAACTTTCCTGAAAATCTCTTACAGCGGCGAAATCGGCGGGGACAGGGAAATAGAGGTTCCATACCTCGGAGAGATCCCCTATACCAATATGGTTTGGGATTTTCCAAGACGCCGGGAAGGAACCGTATACATGGACTGCCTGAATTTCCTCACCTTGCTCGGATACAACTCTGGCCAGCGGGTGAAAGGGGATTCCGGGTTGGATGGTCTGGACAAGATCAATCTGGATACATTGCGCATCTCCCGTTCCGGCTATGTGGACGCCTCCGTCCAATGGCATCAGCTTTGCGTGAGGGTGAAGCCCGGTACGGACGTGGACGCCGCGGTTCAAGATATCCAGGAGTTCCTCCCAACGATTGACAAAGGGCGGATGATCGGGGATGGCAACTACACGGTCGCGCTCCGTTCTGAAAAGGTGATGGAGGCCTCGCATTCATATCTGGTTGAAATGAAAGCCGGGCAAGAGAGGATCATGAATGTTTGCATTGCGGTCGGGGTCATCACCCTGCTGATCCTGGGCGAACTCCAGTACCTGCTGTATTTCAAGGAAACCAAGGTCTACGGCGTCTGCCGCCTACTGGGTTGCCGCAAGGGTTGGCTGGGGCGATACATCTCCCTCCAAGTATCTTGCTACCTGTTTCCCACGGGAATGCTTGGGTATGCCATTGGATGGGGAATAGGGACATTCGGAGAATGGCTGAAAACGGATATGGTATTCTTCAGCCTCTGGATACCGTTGATCGGTCTCGGTGCGTTGCTGGCGTTGTCCGGAACCATGATACTGCTCTCTTTGTTTCTCGTTGTCAGGGTCTCCCCGATGCAAGCGTTGACGAAGGGGGAGTTGCTCAGATGAACATGTTGTTGCTTGCCTGGAAGAATCTTTGGAATCATTGGAGATTCCATATCTGTACAGGTGTATTGTTGTTTGTATGCTATGTGCTTCCCGTGGTGGGCGTCGGCCTGACGAACGGCGCGGCAGATTCCAGCGTCCAGAACATGGCGGACATGTTCGGAGGCTATTTCGTCGTATCCGCCTACACGCCGGAAAATCCCCATTCCAATATTTCTCGGGAACTTGAGGCGCAGATCGATGCAGTTATGAAAGAACGCTTCCCCCTGAACTATATCGGTTTCGACCGCATCTACGAAGGCAACGCACGAGTAGTCAACATGACGACCATGGTCAACGCAGTCCTTCCTGATTTTTTTGGGGAAGCCGACACCTTGGCAGGAGGGTCGTTCGTCCAGACCCTTGAGGATGTCGGACAGGCCAAATCAAGCGGAACATCCACAAGAAAGACCATGCCCGCAAGGGTTGGTGGGCCGAAGTCCTTCAACGTGACGCTCGTCTCCGATTCTTTGATCCCCGACAATATCGTGCAGTGTACTCCGAACGTATTGCTCAATATCTCAATGTCCCATGGTGATATTCTGATGCTTACGAACAAAGGTTCGGCGGAACTGAAAATTGAAATGGATGCGCCCTATCTACTTGTTTCTCCTTTCAGTGTAAAGACCTCGCCTGCGACCGCCAGAAAGGTCTTGGGGGTGCAAGATGAGTCCTACTGCTCAGAGCTATCGTTATTGTTCAAGTCGGCTCCCCCGTATGCGAACGTTGTACGGGCATTGGAGACAATAGCCCCGGTTTCTGAGAAAGGATATTTCAAGACGCTTCCTATCAACAGAGTCGAAACAATCTCGATGGATGGCATCCGGTTCATGATGCCGGATGTCCGGGCAGGGTTGGATGGTTCGTTGAAATTCACGACTGACAATTTCGCCAGATTCTTCCGGAATGTTAACGAAGTCCTTGAAATCCAGCGCCAGCTTTCACTAGCGGGATTCCTGCTTTTCGGGTTGGTCGCCCTTTCCGTATTCGTGACCATGTATATCAGCCTTGACCTGCGTTGCGGGGAACTAGCTACCTGCAGGATCATCGGAGCCCGCAAAAGCCGGGTGTTCTGGATAGTCGCCCAAGAGCATCTGATTCTTTCCTCCATTGTCTTGTTCCTTGGTGTCTTCGCGCAGATTGGAGCCGCCCTCTACTTCAAGGCGACAGTTTTTCCGAGCGACATGTATGTTCAGCTATTGGGAAGAGAGGGCCATTACATATTTTCCCCTCCGTGGTGGCTGCCCCTTGTCTGTGGCACCGCTATATTGGTGATTCCCTTGCTTGGCACATTGCCAGTCTTGCTTCCGTTGCTCAGGAAATCTCCTGTGCAGGCTTTGGCCGAGGCTGGATAAGGAGACTCCAATGAAAAAACACATATTGTTCATTGTCGCCTGTTTGATCCTTTCAACACAGCTATGGGCTGATACGACAAGCGTTTCCCAAGAGTTTCCTATGGACTCGGAAACCAAAGCCACCGCTTTACAGGAACTCCAGACCTATTTCGACATGACCCGGCGGTCGATAGACATAGTCGTCTTGCGTGAGGGCTGGAACGATACGGACGAGCAGAAGGAAATAACGCAAAATCTGGAAATGATTGCAGGGGGGAAAGAAAATAAAACACTGTCTTTCACCATGAAGCCGGAATCGCAGAGGGGAACCGGGCGTTTGATTGTCGGGAAGAACATATGGACCTATAATCCGGTAAAACGATCCTTCACTCTTACCATTGACGTCAGTAACGAACTTGGAAGCCTCTTGTCCGGCGACGAGACGAAACAGGAAATCACCGGATACTATCATGGTGTCTGCAATGGACATGAGGCTCGCATGGTCAGGATTCATGACAAACAAGTGTCCATGATTCTTGAAATATGGCTTGATGTCTCAACCGGACTTCAGCTCTTGGTCGATCGGTTCAATGAACGCAGGACGCGTTTGAGCCGTATGGAGATACTCTCCTATGTCCGGCTTTCATCCGGAGCATATTACCCGTCATTGACAAAAACTTGGTCGTATCTCCAACCTAACGTCCTCTGGATGGAGCAACTCGTCGATATCCGCGAAGAGGATGTCCCGGACGACTATTTCACCAAGGCATATGTGGAACGGGTGTGTCGATGAAAGATGAATGGCGGAAACAGTTGCGTTGGGGGTGGAAGTTCTTGGCTCCATTCCTTTCCGTCGTGTTTGCCCTGTCGTTTTTTTCTCTATCCAGTAACCATCTGGCTACAGGAACGTTGTTGTTGCCGGGGACGGGAAGGGGACTGCCGCAGTGAAAAAAATCACGCTTGCATTGCTATTCGTCTGTACTTTGAGTATGCTTCTCCTCTTTTCCTCCCCCTTGGACGAGTTATTGCCAGAGTTCGGCCTTTCGGATACGGAAATGGAAAACTTCGTGCCGGCTACCCCCACCGAAATCCCGCCTTTGATTGCCTCCCTGCCTTCCTCGGCAACTCCTTTCGTCGCCGATGCATTGTTGTTTGATTCATTTTCCATGTCGGGACGTTTTTCCGGTACAATACTGGTTGATTACCGCGGCAAGATGATTCCGGAAATACAGGTCTCCCTTGATGCGGATTTTCGCTCTGGCGCTTTCTTCAGGTTTCATGCGGATACGGAAATGGCTTTGCCATCAAAATCCGCTGATGTAAGCAAACCTTTTGACCTGTCGGTGATGGAATTGTTCGCCGATTTCTCCTTTGGGACTTCATCGTTCCTTCGGATCGGAAGACAACGTGGCGATTGGGGGACCGGCCGTTTCTGGAAACGGGGAAATCTGCTTGCCCTTGGCGAGCAGGGCCGACGGGAACCCTCACTGGCGACCCGTTATTCCGTATCGTTTTCAAGCATGCACCATGTCAATGTATGGTTGTTGATGCCTTCTACCGTCGTCGCAATCTCTGAGAACCTATGGGGAGCGGCGGTCTCCTACGAGTTTTCCTTGTCCTCCGTCATCATGCAATTCGCAGGAGCATATAGATATCAAGAGGTATCGGGTGGAATGGTTTCTGTCGCGACAGCCATTGGTCCGGTACAGACATCCTTGTTCTGCGTCCTGACCTATGGCTTTCCCGGCAAGCCGCTACTCCAGTATCCGGAACTTTACTACAGTACCGGAGTTGATTTCTCCTGGCGTACAAAAGGACGGCGTCTGTTCCAGCTTTCTGGTCAGTTTCTTGCAGAATCATTTCCGAATCCTTCTGATGGAGTGGACGTGGAATATGGATACTTCGCTTATGTACAAATGCAGTTGTATTCTCCTTGGGAAAAGATACCTGGCTCAATTTCCGGTCAAGTCCGTTCTCGCCTGGATGCGTTCGTCGGTTCCTGGCAGGTGGCTATAAACTGGACTCCCCTCGAAGCCCTTGCCATTGCATTCCAGGTCAGCGGTGGCTGGGGCGAGCTGCGGCGACATGACCCTTGGCGACTGTGTGCTGTTTCTGACCGTACTGTGCAATGCTTCTTGGCATTGTACGTTGATAGACAATTTTGAATTGAGGAGGCGCTGAAATATGAGAACAGCATCTATTGGCAGCATCGAAGATCCGAAACATACACCTATGGTTCAGCTCAAACATGTTTCCAAAATATACAAGCTGGGCAAAGTAGAGGTTCCCGCTTTGCAGGATGTCACCTTGGATATCAATTATTCCTCTTTCATTGCCGTGTCCGGGCCGTCGGGAAGCGGCAAGTCCACACTCCTGAATCTGATAGGCTGTGTTGATACCGCGACAAGCGGAGACATCCTATTTGAAGGCATGGATACGCGGACGGAAATGACCGATTCCATCCTGTCCGATGTCCGGTTCACCCGGATTGGATTTATCTTTCAGTCGTTCAACCTCATAGCGTCGTTGAACGTCATGGAGAACATATTGATGGGAGCGGTCGTCGGGGCACGAAACGACCGTCGGCCCATGGCCGATTATCGAGAGAACGCCGAAGATTTGATCAAGGAACTTGGCCTTGTCGGGTGGGAAAAGCACAGACCTGCGGAACTTTCTGGTGGACAACGCCAACGGGTCGCCATCGCCCGGGCCTTGGTAAAAACCCCTCCGCTTGTATTGGCGGACGAACCGACGGCGAATCTTGATTCAAAGGTCGGCAGGGAAATTCTTGAAATCATGAACCAGATGAATCGGGAGTACGGTACTACCTTTGTATTTTCAACGCATGATGAAGAAATCATCAGTCGTACCGACTATGTAATCCAACTGCTTGATGGTCGAATTGTATAGTAAGGGAGTGAAAAATCATACTATCATGTAGATTCAGTCCATTATTTCGCCAGCAATCCCACCAATACTGGGAACCCGACGAACGTACCAACCATGCTTCCTACACTGGTTACGAAGAACACCAGCAATGCATGAAGCACCCTGTTGCGGTACCATCCTTTCAAGGAAAGTGCGTCGTCTGACAAGCCTTCGAAATCCTTGACCTGCGGTTTGCGGAGGTTTGCTTCAAGTATGCCGCTGACGATGCCTACGCCGATGGTCGGGTTAAGGCTTGTGAACGGAGCGGCCACCATGGACACAATCCAGTTCAACGGGTGAGCCCAGCTGATGATCGCTCCTAGTCCCGTGAACGCCGCGTTGACCGCGACCCAATAGAGGAACATCTTCAGCCCCTGTGTCCAGCCTGCGTTCAAGAAGCCGAAAACAATGATACCGACAATGATGATCGGAATCGCCCAGGCAATGATTTTGCCAGCCTTGCCAGCCGGAGGAACATCCGAAATTTCGGTCAGGTCGGTATTGATCGTCCCTTTCTCCAGCTTTTCCATTGTCGCGATGATGCCGTTCGCATGTCCCGCCCCAATGACCGCCACTATTTTCTTCCCTGGCGCTTCGTAGATACTGGTAGCGAGGTATCTGTCCCGCTCATCGATCAGGACCTCCTTGACCGTCGGAAGCTCCTTGGCCATTTCATCCATCATCGTCTGCAGGATATCGGATTGCTTTAGTTGTTCCAGCTCCTCTTCTGAGATTTCTTCCTTGCTGAAAGCCGCGGAAATCAGTGTCGCCAATAGCTTGGCCTTGTTCCAGAGATTGGACTTGCGCCACGCCCGTTTGAGCGTGACCTGTATTTCACGGTCGCAGAACGAGAACGGAATCCCTTTTTCTTCGGCGATATGCGCCGCCCCAATGATCTCTTCGCCTGGTGCGCTGCCGGTCTGGGCCCCCATCCGTTTTTGAAAGGAAGAAAGGGCCATGTTTGCGAGCAAAAGGAAGCCCTTGCCCTCTTTGAGGACCTTGCTCACGTTCATGTTCGACCAGGATTGACCTTCCGTCTTGGTTTTGTATCTTCCCTTGTCGAGTTCTATGCAGATGTGGTCCGGTTGCTCCGCCTCGATTGTTGCGGCGACCTCGTTGACGCTGTCTTTGGAGACATGGGCTGTCCCGACCAGAATGATTTCCCGCCCATCGGCCATATGAAGCTTGTGTACCGTATCGCTAACCTGTTCAATCGTCATAGAGGAAACTATACCTATGAACCGCCAAAGGTACAAGTGGAGAACGCCAATCTTAACGGCGGGAATATGTCTCCCCGCCCATCTTGGTACGATGACATCGACGGCGCGGGCAGTATCTTTCTTGCTACGACTGCCGTATGTGCTTTCACGTTCCTGCCGTCTCCATTTTCCGAATTTGCAGGGAAGCTTGAAAACTTCTAAAGGCTCTTGGTCGATCCGATCTTCATCGGTTATGGTTGACTGACGGTAGACAATCCAGTCCTAGACCAAGGAGCGCTTATGGCGATTGTATGTGATCCAGAACATCCTTTGGCACTCGGTACCGATGATGAACGACGGTTGATGAACTTCTTTCTTGCCCGGATGCTTTCTTCCTCCGTCTCCATATCGTTTGAGGTTTTCTCGTTCTGCATGCACCGGGTCGTCAGGTTTGAACGACAGGATGAACTTGTCCGAGGGGTCCATGTTTTGTTGCCGGAATCATGTGGGAACGAAGTGGTCCCTTGTCCTAGCAGGGATTTCCTATCACGCATATTGCTGACAGAGAGCCTTGAACCTCGCCATGTTCCGGCTCTTTCCGGTATAGCGAGATCTTTCGCATTGTCCGATACAGAGTTGGAATTGTTCGGGTTTCTGACGTTGGTGGCGGGGTATGGCGATGATTTATCGAACGCCAATTCATATTACAATCCACTGTTGTCTGAATTTGGAAGGATACATGAGAAACGTTACCGTATCAGTTTCTTCTACATGCCGCTGACCGGGTGCGATTACCGTGGCATAGACAAGGGCCTTGACCGGTTGGGAAGCCTTGGCCTGATAGCTCCTGTCTATTTCCGGTGATGAACCGACCTTTCCTTTGTCCCATGGTTGCACTCTGATTGGGTTATTTTTGGAAAAAGTATCGGGTTGGATTTTAGAAATCTATCGGGTTGAGTTTGACAAATCTATCGGGTTGGAATATTCTACATGATAAGAGGAGAACCTTGGTGTGTTTGATTTTGATCCTAAAGAATACCTGCCGCGATTGATTGACAAGAAGGTTGCGTTGTATCTCGATGTATTCGGTGCAATTTGTATCGAAGGTCCCAAATGGTGTGGGAAAACTATGACTTCGTTGAAGCATGCGAACAGCGTGTTCTATTTGTCCAATACAGCGGAACAGGTACATGCGACGGAACTTGTCCGGATAGATCCGTCGCTGGCGCTTGAAGGTGATACTCCTCATTTGATCGATGAATGGCAAGTTGTACCAGAATTATGGGACATCATACGGTCGGAGATTGACCGGAGAAAAAGAAAAGGCCAGTTTATTCTGACAGGTTCCTCTACTCCCAATAGGTTGGGAATAGTACATAGCGGGGCCGGGCGTTTTGCAAAACTTAGGATGCGAACAATGTCTTTGTATGAATCTCAAGATTCTTCTGGAGCAGTTTCATTGAAAAAGCTGTTTGAAGGGGAGCTCAAACCACAACTTACAGGAGAAGTTCATTTGCAGCAGCTCGTCCATTTCATTGTCAGGGGAGGATGGCCGGAAAACCTGGAGTTCGCAGATGATCGTGCCGCTTTGATTCCTAAAGAGTATATCCGACTTGTCGTATCCGATGACATCCGGCGGGTAGATGAAAAACGACGGGACTTGAAAAAAATCGAGTTATTGATGCAATCGTTGGCCCGTAATGAAAGTACGACTTGTTCCATGGCTACTTTAAGAGACGACGTTATTGCCAATGGTGGGAAGATTGATGTTGAAACGATTCCTGAATACTTGAATATTCTTGAAGATTTGTATCTTCTTGATAACCAACGTCCTTTTGCCATCTCTCTCAGATCAGGGCTTCGGCTGAAGCAGAATGAGAAGCGTCACTTTGTCGATCCTTCCCTTGCTGTTGCGCTTTTAGGTGCGAGTAGTCAGATGTTGATCGATGACCTTCGGACACTCGGTTTTTTATTTGAATCTTTGTGTGAACGGGATCTCAGAATCTATGCTGAGGCAAACAATGGAGAGCTTTTTCATTATCAGGATTATGACAACGATGAAATTGATGCTGTAGTTCGCCTGGAAGACGGCCGTTGGGGTGCGTTTGAGATCAAACTAGGAGCGCACCAAATTGATGATGCTGCAAAGAGCCTGATAAAAATCCGAAATAAAATTGAAGAATGTTCCGGTACTGGCAAAGGGCCTTGCTTTCTATGTGTCCTTTGTGGTCGATCCAATGCTGCGTATCGGAGGAACGATGGCGTGTATGTCGTTCCGATTACTGCTTTGAAAGACTGATGAAAGGCCTTCTTTCTGTAGTTTGCATTTGCTCGGCTTGTCATCCCGTTCCTTTACCGATACACTATCCCCCGCCATGGCGACCATCATCTATCTGGTAAAACTCTTCTCTTTCCTCTTTTTAGGTATGCTGCTTGCCCGTCTGCTTGGTCCGAATAGGTTCGTAAGGGCGACTTCCTTGTTCCAGACCGCCGTGCTGTGGGCGCTGTTGTTCTTCATGGGAGTCAATACCGGCAGTATCCCGAACATTACCGGTGAACTCGCGTCGATCGGACTGAACGCCCTGCTTTGCTCCCTGTTCGCTGTCCTCGGTACGTTCGTCGCAGCGTTTCTGCTGGTTCTCATCCTCCGCTTTAGAAAAGGGGATGATGAACCCGCCGTTGTTCCCGTGGCGCCGCGGAAAGGGCCGAACCCGCTTCGCAAGCTGTGGGACATCTTCAAGGAGCCCCTGTTCCTTGTCGCGATCGTACTTGCGGGGTTGTTGTCCAGACTTTGCACCCCTTGCTTCGACTGGTTCGATGATTCGCTGATCACGTATCTGCTCTATGGAATGCTGACGTTCGTAGGTATGTCGTTGGTTCAGCAGCATGTCGATTTCAGGGCGATGTTCTCGTCTCCCGTACTGCTGTTGCTTCCCGTATGTACGATTCTCGGTTCCTGGCTCGGCGCGTTGTTCCTGCCGTTGTGTACCGACTACGGCCTGTCGCATTCCCTTGGTCTGGTGAGCGGCTTCGGCTGGTATTCCCTCAGCGGCGTGCTGATCTCCGATCTTGGATATCCGGTGCTGGGCTCCGTGTCCTTTCTCAGCAACCTGTTCCGCGAAAGCCTGACGTTCTTCCTGATTCCTCTATTGGCACGTCTGGGAAGCCGGTATCTGTTTCCCGCCGTCTGCGTGGCTGGAGCGACCAGCATGGACGTGACTTTGCCGCTGATCACCAACCGGTTCGGTTCACAGGTCGTCGGGGCGGCTATGTTCCACGGCGTAGTCATCTCCCTGTCCGCACCGCTATTGATACCGCTGTTCTTTCGGTAACGCTGCCCAAGAGCTGTATGTCTTGTTTCGTATCGTCTCGTGATCTTCCGCCCTCTTGCTCCTGTCCTTTCGGCGTTAGGCAAGCGGCGTCAGCAGTTGAATGACTACCTCCAGCACGTTTTCCTTGATCATCCTCAGAAAGAACGTACCCTTGTTGTCCTGCGCTTCCGCTGGAGCGGCGAAAAAGGGAAGTAGCGTCATGACGAGGGAAGGGGCTTCCGGCGTCCATGGAAGCTGGGTGAAACGATAATCGTTGGCGGAGATGGCAAAGGCGATTTTTTCCGCCGTTGGGGTGGGTTGAAGCGTTCCCTCGCTTACCGCCTGGCGCATGGTTTCGTCCGGTGGGTTGGCCCGGCCCGTTTGACAGACGGAGAACCGGATTCCGTCTTCGGTGCGGTCGTATCCGCACCTGAGGCAGGCCTCGCTGCCGACGGGTTCTTCGTCGAGCATGCGCAACAGCTCACCGTATGTGGCCGCGATATCGGAGACCGCCGGTTCGGTTTTGCAAAAGAGATATGGAATCGCCTGATATAAATGGAGTATCATCTGTCTGGGTTCTTCTTGCATGCGGAGTATTGTAGTGGAAACGACGGGCAAAGTACAGACGATATCCTATACGTTGAAAAGGCGGAAGGGCAAACGGGGAATCACCATCAGAATCAAGGCCGATGGCGAAATCTGTGTGTCCGCGTCGTTGAGTGAACCCGTCTCCAACATTGAATTTTTCCTGAGGCAGAAGCAAGCCTGGATACAGGAGCATGTCGCCCGAATGCAGGCCCGTCCTCAATTGCCGCCCCATACTTGGCGCGATGGCGATATCCTTCTGCTGTTTGGACAGCGGTATGTTCTGAGAATAGAACAAGGGTTACTGCTTGGTCGAAAAACAGTCTCAATAATTATCAATGCAGGGCAAATCATCGTCATGACCTCGTTAGAGGACATTAATCCGAAACAAGTTCATGATGCGGTCATAGGGTTCTACCGTTCGCAGGCGTTGGCGTATCTGTCCGAAGAGATCCCTCGTCGGGCGTCTCTGATGGAGTTGCCGACCCCTCCCTGTTCCGTAATCAACTGTACCAGCCGATGGGGGAGCTGTAGTTCCCAAAAGAAGCTGTCGTTCGCGGTGCGTATCGCGACATTGCCGCCACGGTTGATAGAATACCTCGTGTTGCATGAGCTTTCACATATGGTCTATTTCAACCATGGGGCGGAATTCAAGCGTCTGTTGACAAGTCAGATGCCTGATTGGAGAATTCGACAGCGGGAACTCTACGACCATCAGGCCTTGTCCGATCTACGGTTTGAAAAGGTATAGGGAATTTCCTTGGGTTGCGAGGATTTTCCTCTCTGTACGAGTTCCGTTCATTTTGTTATATTTTTATCGAAAACAAAAACTGCTGACATGGGGGTATCTATGCATCCAGATAAAATCGCCGACGGCGTTTGGCGTGTTCATGCGAAAATCGGAAGCCGGGATCTATTTGAAGGTATCTGGCCGATTCCGCAGGGTGTATTGCTCAATTCGTATATCGTGAAGGGTGCCGACAAGATTGCGTTGATCGATCTGGTCAAGGATTGGGAAGGCGCGGAAGACGAGATCACCAGTCAGATGTCCGAGCTTGGAATAAAGGTCTCCGACATCGACTACCTGATTCTCAACCACATGGAGCCGGACCATACCGGTGCGTTGGCGGATTTCAGGAAGAAGAATCCTCGTATGGAGATCCTTTGTACGGCGAAGGCCGTTCCGCTGGTGCAGACTTTCTATAAGGTGGCCGACGGAGTCCGCGCCGTAAAGACAGGGGATTCCATCGACCTCGGAGGTAAGACGCTTGTTTTCACCGAGACCCCGAATATCCACTGGCCCGAGACTATGATGACGTTCGAACCGGAGAGTGGCACTCTGTTCTCATGCGACGCTTTCGGCGCCTACGGTCAGTATGAACATTGTTTTGACGATGAATTGACCCAGGAGGAATGGGACCGTCTTGGACCCGAGACGGAACGGTATTACGCCAACATCGTCTCGTCCTTCTCCCTGTTCGTCCAGCGGGGCATCGCCAAGCTCGCCGGCGTTCCCGTGAAGATCGTGGCGCCGAGCCATGGCATTGTCTGGCGCAAGGATCCCGGCAAGGTCGTAGCGTGGTATGAGAAGCTTGCGTCCTACATGAACGGCCCCGCTGAACCTGAAATTACGTTGGTCTGGAGCAGCATGTATGGAAATACCGCTTCGTTGCTCGATGCGGTGAAAGCGGGTGTGGAATCGGAAGGGGTGAAGCTCCATGTCCTTGAGATTCCCCAGATCCATGAATCCTTCGTGCTTGAAAAGGCCTGGCGGTCCAGCGGTCTGATCTTCGGCATGCCTACCTATGAATACAAGATGTTCCCGCCCATGTACCATATCCTGGATATCCTTGACCGCAGTCACGTGAACAACAGGAAGGTCATGCGCTTCGGTTCCTACGGCTGGTCCGGCGGAGCGCAGAAGCAGTTCGATCCGTTCGTTGAAAGCCTCAAATGGGAGCATGTCGGCAATGTGGAGTTCCAAGGGGCTCCGGCCGATGAGGACAAGGCGAAAGCCAAGGAGATGGCCGCCGAACTTGCCCGCAGGGTCAAGGCTTGGTGTGCGACGAAATAGGTCGCGATATATGAAATATGATGGCCGCCCATGGTCGGGCGGTCTTTTTGGCTGTATGTTGATTCGTTAGGGGTTCGTTTTGACGATGCTGTGGATGGTGGGGTGTCCGATCCGCGCAACTCCACTGTATTCACTATGTTTACCTTGCTGAATATCGGAGAACGCGCTGGAAGCGGGCTGTCCAGCATCTACGCCGTTTGGGAACGTCAGGGGTGGCCTGAGCCGAAGCTGCGCGAGTCGGTTTCTCCCGACAGGACGTCGTTGTTCTTGAGTATGGATACCGCCGATAATGTACGTGAAGGACTGGCGATAAAAACCGCCGATAAGCAGGTTACCCGTTTGTCGGCGGAACAGAGGGCTTCCGTAATCGCTTATCTTGAACGCCATGGGGTTGCGAAGACTTCTGAAATTTGCGATTTATTGCATATCAAGGAGTCACGTACAAAGGAGCTGTTGCGCGCGATGGTGTCCGATGGTCTCATTGAAGGCTTGGGGGCGAACCGGAACCGCACGTATCGGCTGCTGAATGTACGGGTAGGGGTGTGATCGTATCATGACGTCCATGAGAGAGGCTTGTATTATGCTAGAACAGCTTACCGACCGGATATTCTATCTTCCGTTCAATGACGCTACCGACCGTCCGAACCTTGGCTATGTGCTGGGGACGAAACAGGCGTTCGCTGTGGACGCCGGCAATTCTCCGAAGCATGCGGGACTGTTCCTCGATCAGTTGTCCGACCACGGGCTGCCTGTGCCAGCCTTCGTCGGGCTTACCCATTGGCATTGGGACCATACCTACGGTATGGCGGGCTTTCCATGCTCCCATACGGTCGCTTGTACAAGGACAAATGAATATCTACAGAAAATGATGGCTTGGAATTGGGACGACGCTTCAATGAAAGAGCGTGTGAGAACCGGTGAGGATATCAAATTCTGTGATACGCATATTCGACGGGAATATCCCGATCCCCGTGAGATTACCATTGTACCGGCTGATATCCTGTTCGACACCGTAATCCGGTTCAATCTGGGTTCCGTCCATTGTGAAATGCGGCGGATTGAGAATTCCCATTCAGACGACTGTTGCGTCGTATATGTCCCCGAGGAAAAGTTCTTGTTCGCTGGGGATATCTATGGTGAGGATTTCCATCATGGTTGGCCGCCGAAGCATTATCCTGAGAAACTGGCGATATTGCTTGATGAACTGGATCGGCTTGATTTCACAATGGCGCTACCGGGTCATGCAGGACCAGAATCCAAGGACATGTTCCTTACCCGTCTGAAAAAAGAAACGGAACGCCGATAGTCCATTGGTTCTTGCGGCGTCAACTACCGCTATATACGGTCTTTCGCTCCATCTACGAGGCGATGTCCTGCGCCGCCAGATTCGCGGTAGACCATGCCGCCTGGAGGTTGTAGCCGCCGCACCTACCGTCTATGTCGATTACCTCGCCTGCGAAATAGAGTCCGGCGACAAGCTGCGACATCATCGTCTTGGGATTGATTTCCGACAGCGTTATTCCTCCCGCCGTAGCCATGCAGGTCTTGAAAGCTCCCTCGAAGGATATCTGTACCGGCCATGAACAGAACCGTTGCGCCAAGACCAAAGCCTGTTGTCCTGAAAGATCTCCGCCGCGTTTCTCGTCCGGTATCCCCACCGTTTTGAAATGGTGCTGTACCAAACGCTTCGGAAGCCCTGTCCATTGATGCAACAGGGTGGAGACCTGCCGTAACGGATTGCGTTTCGCCTCTTGCAGGAGCTCCTGTGCGAACAGATCGGCCGTCGCCGGTTTCCCTCCCGCCCTGAACATAGTACAGAGCCTGATGGTCTCCCCGCTTTTCAGATACCTGCTGTTGTCAAGCACGACCGGTCCGGAAATCCCGTTGCGTGTGAATATCAACGGCCCTGTCCATCGGCCTTGCTTCGCATATATCATCGCCATGTCCAAGGAGACGCCCTCTAAGGATTCCGTCGGTTCAGACGTCGCTTTCACCGCCGCCAACGCCGGGCGCGGAGGAACGATCGTATGTCCCATGCCCTTGGCCAGCGTATAGCCGTCCCCGGTAGAACCCGTCCCCGGACAACTCATTCCCCCAGTGGCAATCAGAAGTTTTTTTGAAGAAAAGCACGTACCGTCGGTCGTCCGTATTTGGAAAATTTCATCGCAATGACTGACTGTTTCTGCACAAGAGTGGTATAGAATGCTGATATCCAGCGCGTAGCATAGTTCTACTAGGAGATTCCGGACATCGTTCGCCCGAAAGGAGGCGGGAAATACCTTTCGATCCTCTCTCGTAGTCAACGGCAGCCCGTGAAGCGTGAACCACGCCTGAGTATCGGCCGGAGAGAGTTTTGAAAAGGCGGCGCCGAGGAAACGGCCATTGTCTCCATAGCCTTTGACCAGCTCCCTGCTTTCCTCGTCCCTTGTCAGGTTGCATTGCCCCCCGCCGGAAACAAGTAGCTTTCGTCCGCATTGAGCCATTTTTTCAAGGATGAGGATGGATAATCTGGGATTCAGCTCCTTTGCCCTGGCCGCACTGAACAATCCTGCGGGGCCGCCCCCGATCACCACGAGGTCGAACATCGGTCGCGCCTACCTTGCGTTTCGTGCTTCGGAAACGAATTTTGCGAAAATCGGGAACATCATATCGTTGCGCATCATCATGACTTCCGGATGCCATTGCACTGCGCAAAGCCACGGGCCGTCGTCCGTCGCCTCTATGGCTTCAATGCCTCCGTCTTCCGCTCGGGCGGATACGACCAGGCCGCCGCCGATATCCCTGAGCTGTTGATGGTGCAGACTGTTGACGAACAGGTGGGGGCCCGGAAACAACGCCGCCAGCTTGGTTTCCGGTTCAAGGAACGCCTGGTGGAATCCTTCCCCTGGATTCGAGTAATGCTGATGGTTCAACCGGACGCCCCCGGTGGGACGCAGACTCTGGTCCTGCCAGATGGTACCGCCGTAGGCTACGTTGATTACTTGGCACCCCTTGCAGATGCCTAGTACCGGCAATCCGGCCTCTCTTGCCTTTTTGCACAGGGCGAGCTGGAACCGGTCAGTCTCCTCATCGGTCTCTCCCAGCAGTTCGTGCGGCTCCTCTCCATAGAAAGACGGGGCGATATCGAAGCCGCCCGGCAACAAGACGCCGTCGCAGACAGCCAGATAGTCGGCTATCTCCCCTTCGGACTCCTCATGGACGGGAACCGGCAAAAGGATCGGTAGCCCTCCCGCCAAGCGGATCGACCGGGTATAGGCTTCGTTTGTGATATCCCTGTGGATGTCGGTAAATGGCGAATCGGCTGGGGGCTTGTCCAGCGTTCCCGCTATTCCGATGACCGGACGTGACGCTCCGCTGCGCATACTACTTGATGATCGCGAGCAGCTGCTTCACGAAGGCGGCCGTCCGTTCCGTAGATGGAATGGAGAGCTTTTCATCGACCGAGTGTACGCCGAAAAGATCCGGACCCATGGAAACAGAATCCATCCCAGGAATCTTGCTGTTGATGATTCCACATTCCAAACCGGCATGGATGGCTGTGACCACGGGTTGTTTGCCTGCGAGCTGCCCATAGGCTTCCGCACAGAACTTCGCCATGGCGGAATCGGGATTCGGCGTCCACGAAGGGTAGGCGCCTTCAAATGTGACCTGCGCCCCGCTTGTGGCCAACGCCGCCCCCATTCTGGCCGCGACATCGTCCCTGGCCGACAGAATAGAGGATCTGTGGCTGCTCACGACATGGTATTCCCCATTTTCAAAGCTGACGATGGCAAGGTTCGAGGATGTCTCGACGATGCCCGGAATCGTCATGCTCATTGCATCTACACCATGAGGAGCGACAAAGAGTGCATCGATAAACCTGTGGCTCTGCTCAATCTCCATGGCCGTTCCTGCCGCCGCACCCTTGCAGGCGACTGTGACCGTTGCGTTCGGGTCAGCAACGGCATATTCTATGGAGATTGCCTCCTGGACTGCCTGGGCCGCTTTCCTGATATCCTCGTGCGCCGTCGCCGGAGCGAAGAAAACCGCGTCGCAAATGGAAGGGATCACATTGCGCTTCGTCCCGCCCTGCAACAGGGCCAGCATGACGGGGGTGATTCGATTGATCTGGTGGAGCGTCCTTGCCGCGAGCTTGATGGCGTTGCCCCGTTGCTTGTGGATTTCCCCTCCGCTATGGCCGCCGAGCATGTGGTCGACCCTGATCGTCCACGCTTCCCAACTGGCGGGAGGTTTAATGAGTTTCGCTTTCAGCGTCGCGTCGACTTCAATGCCGCCGGCGCAACCGATGTAGACCACGCCTTCTTCCTCGCTGTCGAGATTCAACATGCGACGGCTGTCGATCAATGTAGCGTCAAGTCCGAACGCCCCGGTCAGGCCGGTTTCTTCACTGATTGTAAAGAGGGCTTCCAGCGGGCCGTGCTTGACCGTCGGGTCGGTGAAGATGTCGAGGATCATGGCGATAGCTATACCGTTGTCGCCTCCCAGCGTCGTATCCTTGGCCCGGATGAACTCGCCATCACGGACCAGCTCGATCGGGTCCTTCGTGAAATCGTGGGTACTGTCGGCGGTCTTTACGCAGACCATGTCCATATGCCCCTGCAACGCCACGGACGGAACCTGTTCATAGCCCGCCGTGGGTCCCTTGTACATGATTACGTTGCCGATGGTATCGACGACATAGCGGATTCCATGCTCTTTCGCGAAAGCCACCAACCACTGGCGCACGCCCTCTTCGTTCCCCGATTCACGTGGAATCCGGGAGAGCTGATAGAAATATCTCCACAGGTTTTCCGGTTTCAGACCTTTGATGGCATCCAATGACGACATGATGAATCCCTCCTCGGATTATCGGTATATGTTCTGTGACGCAAGTTGTTCCTTTCAGGCGAAACGGTCCCTGACCAGTTCTCCGTCGATGAATACGCCTTTGAGCTGAAACCCTTCGTCGAATATCGTAATGTCGGCTTTATAGCCTGGCACAAGACTTCCTATCCTGCTGAAGTCGTAGATTCGTGCCGGATTGGTGCTGGACATCTGGATTACCTGTTCGATGGGGACTTCCCAGCCGACCATGTTCTTCACCGCCTGCAGGAGCGTGAGCGAGGAGCCCATGAAGAGTTCCGGGTTCGCGGCGCTGACAAACCCCCCGTCCGGTCCCGGTACGCAGGGCTCCCCGTTCGCAAGGAGTTTGCCTGTACGCTGCTTCGTGGGTTTCAGCGAGTCTGTGATCATGACGACATTGCCAAGCGGTTTTTCCCGGAGGAGGAGTTTCACCAATTCCGGATGCACATGGACGCCGTCGCAGATGATCTCGCACTGCATGTCCCTCTGTATCATGATCGCGCCCACGGTTCCGGGGTTCCTATGGTGCAGTCTGCTCATCGCGTTGAAGAAGTGGGTTGAATGGAGGATGCCGCACTGCATGCCCTCGATAATGTTCTCATAGGTGGCGTCGGTATGTCCCGCAAGGAGAACAATGCCCTCTTTCCGCGCTGCAAGGGCCAATTCTCGCATGTGTTTCAATTCTGGGGCTACCGTCATGCAAATCACCTGACCCTGACCGGCGGCAATCAGCTCATTGAATATGTCGATGTCCACCGTTTGGAGACCCGCTGGATTCTGGGCTCCGATCCGTTCCGGGGAGATGAACGGCCCTTCGAGATTGACGCCGAGTATCTTTGCCCCCTTCTCCCGTCCCATCGCCGCTACTATGGCCTTCGTGGAGGCGAGCATCTTGTCCAGGGAGTCCGTATAGACGGTCGGAAGAAAGGCTGTCACTCCGAAGTCGGCCAGACGCTCCGACATGTTGAGGATTGAATCGCTGTCGCAATCCTCCGTGCCGAACCCGCCGATTCCATGGATGTGGGTATCTATCAGTCCTGGGGTGATGTAAGCTCCTCCGACGTCGATCATGACGGTTTCCGGCGGGAACTTCTTTTCGGCGAGCCTCTTCATATTGAAGATATCCCCGATCGTTCCGTCGTCTTCTATGTATATCCCGCAATTTTTCAGCTTTGCGAAACCTGTAATGATCGTTCCGTTGATCAGGACTGTCCGGGTACTCATGTTATGCTCCTTTCAGCTGTCCCTGCCGCATGATGGACCTTCGCCGGGAAAAACCGGTATCCGCGCTCTTTCTTCCCTTGCTTCAACTATACGATTGTCCGGGCCAATCGTCAATGAAGGGAAGGCTCCCGTTGACGTGATGTGCGCGCCGAAGTAAAGTGGATGTATGATATGTCCGATACATTTCCTGATTCTCGGATTGTCATTGGGGAGTTTACGGTATGATGGATATCTGGAAACAGGCGGTCGACATGGACGATGAAACGCCGCTGTACATGCAGCTGAAGCGAATCATCTCGTCGTATATCGTTGAAAACGAATTGAAGCCCGGGGACACGATCCCTTCCGAAGGGGAATTCTGCTCCCATTATGGGATCAGTCGCACCACCGTCCGCCAAGCCTTCAAGCTGCTTGAAGACAGCGGGCGAATCCTTCGACGCCGCGGCTTGGGAAGCTTCGTTTCAGAACCGAAAATCAAACGGAATCTGGATTCCTTGTATAGCTTCTCCCTGCAACTTGGAGAAATGGGGTATGAGACTTCCTCTCGTATCCTCGTCTTCGCGGAAGAGACCGTCACCGCTGAAAAAAGCATGGCGAGCGGTATAGCGGTAGGTACCCCTGTGTATCATATCGAACGGATCAGGCTTGCGGATTCCGTTCCTCTGCTGCTGGAACGAACCTGCATCGTCAAGGAATTCTGTCCCTCGCTGAATCAATCCCGTGTTGAAACGGGTTCCCTGTACCTTCTTCTTCTGGAGAACGGACTGGAAATGGATTGTGCGACGGAATCCTATGAGCCGGTTCTGATGGATGATGAAACGATGCGTTTGCTCGCGGTCGATGAGAATCCCTGCGCATTCTCCATCTGCCGCAAGGGATATGCCGCTGATGGACGTGTGTTCGAATATACGCGGTCAGTGATGCCCGGCTTGCGGTCTCGGCTTGAAATAACATTGCGGCAGAACAGCGTCAAATTGAAAAAATTCTGATTTTGTTTTTTCTGTTGACTGGGGGATGGATTTATGATATGTTCTAAATGTATCATACATTTGATACTTTACCAACACAACGGAGGTATACCATGCGTCCTAATCGGAAAGCGAAGGAAATGAGCGTTCGGGAATTGGCTTCATATATCGACCAATCGGTCTTGAAACCGGAATTTACACAGGATGAAATCAGAAGGTACATTCAGGAAGGGGTCGATTTCGGTTGCGCGACGGTATGTGTCAACCCCTCGTCGCTGGATATCGCGGCAGAACTGACGACGGGAAGCGATACGAAGGTCTGCGTGGTCTGCGATTTTCCGTTCGGCTTGTCCACGACCGAATCGAAGGTTCTGCAAGCCGGGTCGTATTGCAGGCGCGGGGATGTCCACGAGCTCGATATCGTCGCGAACTATGGATGGATTCGTAGCGGAATGTGGAGCGAAGTAGAAGAAGACCTGCGGGCGGTGACCGAGGTCTGCCACGGATACGGGGTCGTCGTCAAGGCGATTCTCGAGACGGATGCGTTGACCATGGGGCAGATAGCGCAGGCCACCGAGACGGCGGTTCGGGCTGGAGTGGATTTCGTCAAGACTTCGACAGGGTTCTATACGGGCGGCCCGGTCAACGGAGCGACGCCTGAGATAGTCAAGCTGATGCTTGACGTTTCTCAAGGCAGATGCAAGGTCAAGGGTTCCGGCTGTATCCGTACCAGGGAGCATTTCCTCCAGCTGATCGACATGGGGATAGACCGCATGGGCGTAGGATACAAGTCCACGCCGGTAGTCCTGGGAATCAGGAAATAGTTTGTACTTAAGCCCCTTTCCTGGCGAGGTCGTTGAGCCATCTGCCGGAACGGACCCGCGCCGTGCCGACGATGAACTTGCATAGCTCCTCAAGACCGAGCAGCAGGTAGAGCCACCAGATCGGCAGATGCAGCACCAGCGCGCCAAGGAACGCGCAGGGGACTCCGACTCCCCAGACCCCGGCCATCTCCGCGAACATGGAGAATTTGGTATCCCCGCCGCTTCGCAAGATTCCGACGATGATATTCATGTTCACCGATTTGATCGGCATCAGGCATGCGCCGACCAGCAGTGAACGTGAAGTCATGGTATAGATATCGCTGGATACGTTGAACAGCCGGGGGATGAACGGCGAGGTCGCCGCCATGAAGACGCCTATGAACGTGCCGAGCCCAAGACCGATTTTCACGAACCGCCTGCCGTAGAGCTTCGCCGTATTCTGGTCACCTTCGCCGATCTTGATACCGATCATGATGGCCGTAGCATTGCTGACGCCCATCATCGCCACAAAAAATAGGCTGTTGATGGCCTCGGTAACATTGACGGAGGCTATGACGTCGATACCCATCCTGCTGAAGGCGATCTTGTAGGTGGTCATGCCCAATGCCCAAAGGACTTCGTTGAATACTACTGGCAGACAGGTGGGGAAGAAGGCCCTGAGGAACGCTTTGTCCCATTTCGTCGCGTGCTTCAGGTTCAGCGCCGCCGGAGTCCTTTTGACCTGTGACCACACGATCAACGCCATCATCTCGATGAAGCGGCTGGCCGTGGTGGCCAACGCCGCGCCGGCGACTTCCATCCTGGGGAACGGTCCTATTCCGAAAATCAGGAACCAGTTGAACAGGGCGTTGAAGGTGAGGGCGAAGCAGGCGATGACCAGAGGGGTCTTCGCATCCCCCGTAGAACGGAGCGTAGTGGAATAGACGGAGGTCACAGCGGAGAATATGTAGCTGATACCTACTGCCCGCAGATATTGGCATCCACGGAGAACGACGGCTTCATCGTATGTGAAGATATGCATGACCATTTCCGGAAACGCTATCGAGACCACTGAGAATACCGCTGCGCCGACCATGCCGGTGGTCAGGGCCAGTCCCATTACCTTCTGGATGTTTTCCCGGTTGCCGGCGCCCCAGAACTGCGATACGAAGATACTCGCCCCGCTGCTGATCCCGAAATAGAACAGGTTGATCAGGAAGAACATCTGGTTGGCGAGCCCGACCGCCGCGATCTCGTTGCTGCCGAGCTGGCCGATCATCAGGGTATCGACGAAGGAAAGGGATGAGATCAGCAGGTTCTGGAGCATGATGGGTAATGCGATGGATATCATGCGCCGGTAGAATTCTTTCGAGGTCTCTTGGGATACGGTTGGATTCATCTGGGTACTGGACATGGTTCTAATCTCTATCCTGTTGGTAGACAAGAGTCAAGGGGATGTCTCCGGTTCCCCTGGTTCCTATCGGTCTCTGTTCCTGGAGTCTTTGCGTGGACTTCCATATGCGATTTTTTTCCCCTGCGCCGTGTTCCGCTTTGCGCCGTTCCCGCTGTCATGGGAGGCTTTCCTGGTTCTTTCGGCCTCCCAAACCCGAGTACCGGCCGACGGCCGGAAGTCGTCTTGTCGGCGTAGCGCGTGTCCGCCGAGCAGTATCGGAATCAGATCCCGTCTTCCCGCTTTTTCCAACGCCTCCCGTACCAGTTCGCGGTTTTCTGGCTTGTGGAACTGCAACAACGCCCGTTGCAACCGTTTTTCACGCCCTTTCGGCACATAGACCGGGGCGAAGCTCCTCCCCGGTCGGGGGTCGAGTCCCGTATAGTACATGCAGGTGGCAACCGTTCCCGGCGTGGGGTAGAATTCCTGGGCCTGGTCGGGGATGAAGCCTTCCTGCTTTAAATGGAGGGCGAGGGTTATGGCGGAATCGAGGGTGGAACCGGGATGCGCGGCTATGAAATAGGGAATCGTATACTGTTTCATCCCCAACCGTTCGTTCGTCCCGGCGTAGGCCTGGCGGAACGCATCGTATAGCTCGACCGACGGCTTGCCCATGGCGTCAAGGACTTCCGGTGCGACGTGTTCAGGGGCTATCTTCAATTGTCCACTGACATTATGGAGGATCAGATGCTCGAGGAACCTTCTGCGGGTTTTGTCATCGGCGACCTGCATCAGATAATCGTAACGGATGCCTGAGCGGATAAAGACCTTCTTGACTCCAGGGACCGCCTGTATGGCGTCGAGAAGGTCGAGATATCTCTCGTGAGAATCCTTCAGATTCGGACATGGGGAAGGAAACAGGCACTGTCTTCCGGCACAGGGGCCCTCTTCAAGCTGTTTGTCGCAGGCCGGCGCTTGGAAGTTCGCCGTCGGTCCCCCCAGGTCATGGATGTAGCCCTTGAAATCAGGATGGGCGACGAGGGCTTCCGTTTCCTGTACCAGCGACTGTTTCGACCTGACCTGGATCATCCGTCCTTGGTGACTGGTGATCGCACAGAAGGAACAGGCTCCGTAGCAGCCCCGGTTGCTGGTGATACTGAACTGTACCTCGGCGAGGCCGGGGATTCCTCCCGCCCCGTCGTACATCGGGTGCCATCTGCGGGTGTAGGGGAACTCATAAAGCCCGTCGAACTCCCTTGTGGTCAAGGGGCGCGCCGGAGGATTCTGGACTATCACCCTGTCCCCGCAGGCTTGGGCTAGCCGTTGTGGACGCATCGGGTTCTCGTGGATGGATCTCAACTGGAACAGCCGCGCGTAGGCGAGCTTTCCTTCCTGAGTCGGCGTATTCGAGCTGATGTCCCGCTCACTGACGTGTTCATGCGAGGGAAGCTCTATGATCGGCCATGGCGAAGCCTTTGCGAATCCTTCATATTGTTTTGAAGGGATGTTGCAGACGGTGCCTCTGATATCCGTCATGCTCGATATAGGTTCTCCTGCTGAGAGCCTTGAGACTATTTCCAATGTCTGAAGCTCCCCCATGCCATAGACCAGTAGATCGGCCTTCGCATCCAGAAGTATCGGACGGCGGACCGTGTCCGACCAGCAATCATAATGGCTTGTCCGGCGAAGCGAGGCTTCAAGTCCGCCGATAATCAGCGGGACATCCTTTCCGTAGGCCTGTCTTGCCCTGGAGCTATAGGTGATCGCCGCGCGGTCGGGGCGGCCTCCTGCTATCCCTCCGGGAGAATACGCATCGTCGCTGCGGGGTTTTCCACCGGCGGTGTAATGAGCCACCATTGAGTCGATGTTGCCTGCGCTGATCATGCAGCAGAGCTTCGGCCGCCCCATGGACAGGAAGTCGTCGGTTCTATCCCAACGCGGTTGGGAAACGATTCCGACCTTCCAACCCTTTGATTCCAGGAGCCTGCCGAGCAGGGCGGCCCCGAAGGACGGGTGGTCGACGTAGGCGTCTCCGGTAATGAAAATGATATCGGGCTGATCCCAGCCCCGCCGGTCCATATCCGCTTGACAGACAGGTAGGAAATTCATGCTGTTCCGCTCCAAGGCGGTTGGTGGTTTGCGCATCCTTAGCATGATATGGTATTGCGCTCAGGGTGTAAATAGGTTACATTAACCGATTGTAGTGATGTAACTTAGATTACGGTTCCCCATAGCAGAGAGAAGATAAAATAATGGAAGAAGAAAGTAGGCGTTCTCCTGAAGTATATGTGATTCTGAATCCCAACGCCGCGAAAGGCAAAGCTTTCCGTCAGCGGGGCAGGATTGAATCGTGCTTTACCGACGCAGGATATCGTTGCGAACTCGTGTGTACGACGAAACCCCAGGAGGCTGCGGCCTTGGCGTCCCAAGCGGTACGGGATGGACGAAAGCTGATTGTCGCCGCCGGTGGGGACGGTACTATCAATGAAGTCGTGGACGGGACGTTGAATGCCGTGGAGGAACTCGGCGTTTCGCGGCAGGATGTTCCTGTGCTTGGCCTGATTCCGATCGGAAGGGGGAACGACTTCGCTTTTTCCGCCGGCATATCAAAGGATATTTCCACCGCCTGCGATCGGATCATCCACGGTGACCGCCGGACGATCGACGTCGGCAAGGTCTACGGAGGGGATTTCCCCGAAGGTCGCCATTTCGTCAATGGAGTCGGCATGGGGTTCGAGCCTCTGGTCAATTTTTGTGCAATGGATTTCAAACGGCTGAGCGGTATGCCCAGCTATGTGCTGGCCTTGGTCAAGATCATGTGCCATTATCCGGCGCCTATCCGGCTGACGATGAAGACGGACGCCAGCGAAGAACGGTTCGCGACGCAACAGGTCTCGATCTGCAATGGACGCCGGATGGGTTCGACGTTCCTGATGGGACCGGACGCGATCTTGGACGACGGCTTGCTGGATATCGTCTATGCGGCGCAGCCCATCAAAGGATCTGAGTTGATTCCCATAGCCTTGCTGTTCTTCAAAGGCAAACAGACGGGCCATCGGTATTTCAAGGTCCAAAGGACGCGGAGCATCACGTTGGAAGCTCCTGGGGGAGGGATGCCGGTCCATGCGGACGGAGAAGTCATTTCCCGGAATTGTTCCAGCGTTCGTGTCGATTTGTCCCCGGGGGCCTTGACAATCATGGTATAATGGCGGTTGAAGTCGCCAATGATATGTTTTGAAGTATTTGTTAAAAATTTAGGATAAATTGATTCCAATTCTAATTTCTTTTGAGAAAAAGAAAAATTCTGGATTTCACAAACTGGAAAAACAAGTTTTTGTTGACTTCTGACGAATTGAGGTGTATTTTATATACTAAGCGTCATGTCGGCAACAATCTGTCGGAAAAATACAAGGAGTTTCCCGCTTTGATAAAGGATTTGGTACCATCCGTACATTTTTATGATCAGGATTTCGTCGATATGTACGACCGTTCCTGGGTGTGGATTGACGAGCTGTGGAGACAAGGGACCAAGGAAAACGGTTTTCCCGGTGGATATCTGTCCTATCCCGACCAAACGTGTTTCAATCAGTTCTACTCCTGTATGGCCGCATTGTTCCTGGTCTATAGCAATCAGGCGTATTCTCCGTTTCCGTTGCTTGACTTTTTCTATGGAAAGCAAGAGGAGAACGGAGCTATCCGCGGCGAATATTCCATTGAGGACGGCACTACCGTAGTCGATTCTCTGAATCCCGAAGGGGTGTTCCCTCCGCTGTTCGCCTATGTGGAGTACAGTTTCTACCATAAGATCGGCAACAAGAAAAGGCTGAAGGAGATAGTCCCGGTTCTGGAGAAGCATTTCTCTTGGATACAGGCCACCTGTCTGCGGGAAAACGGCCTGTATTCCGTACCTGTGGAAGCCTGCATGACCGGGAACCTTCCTCGCGAGCGGGTCTATTATCCGGTCGATTTCAACGCGGAGCTCGCAGTGAACGCCCTGTACATGTCGGCGATCGGCGATATCCTCAACGACAAGGAGCTGAGCTTCCGATACAAGCGCATATATTTCTCCCTGAAGACAAGGATCAACTCTTTGATGTGGGATCCCCAGACGGAGTTCTACTACGATCTGGACATCAAGGAGAACCGTGTAGGCTACCAGCATATCGGTGCGTATTGGACGATGCTGGCGGAAATTCCCAACGATGAACGGGCGGCCAGAATGATTGAATACCTGCGGGATCCGCAGAAGTTCGGCACGGAGAATCCGTTCCCCTGCCTGTCCGTAGATTCCCCCGGATATTCCGAGACGAGCAACGGATATTGCGGCGGTGTCGTTCCATTCTATACCTATATGGTCATCAAAGGGCTGGAACGGTACAATGAATTCATCTTCGCCAGGGAATGCGCGATCCGTCACCTGTATTTCATCCTCGACACCCTGCATCCCGACGGGGACAAGATGGGTGATGTCTGGGAAGCGTACCTGCCGACCAAGGAAGGGTGTCCTGTCAGCGACCAGCTGCCGGGGTTCCCTCGCAAACGGTTCATGCCTATGGTCGGTCTCGTGACCATTACGTTGATGATCGAGAATATCATCGGCCTCGATATCTCATTGCCCCGCAAGACGGTCAATTGGACGATGCCGAGCCTTGAAGCGATGGGAATCGAAAGCCTTTCCCTCAAGCGGAATCTGATCACTATCCTGAGCAACAAGAACGCCAGAGGTTGGGAGATTCGCCTTGAGTCTGAAAAGCTCTACTACTTCACCATCGAAATTCTTGATGAGCAGAAGAAAAAGACTCTTCCGATACCTTCGGGGAAGTGTTCCATGCTCATTGACAAGTTGTAACAGAAGAAGACTATGGGCTGGTTAGGTAAAATCATTGGAGGCACTCTCGGCTTCATGTTCGGGGGGCCTCTCGGCTTGGTCGCCGGCACGGCTTTCGGCCATATGTTCGATAAGGCCGGCGAGCTTGGACAACAAGGGACTCAGCAAGGGCAGCAATGGCGGCAGCAGGGATGCTACAATGGTTCCGGCTCCATGGCGTACGGTATGGACCAGACGCAGATGCTGTTTTTCGTCGGAGCCTTCTCCATGCTGGCCCGTATCGCGGCCGTGGACGGGCAGGTCTCTTCCGCCGAGCAGAAAAAGGTTGAGGAATTCATTGTCCAAGATCTTCGCCTTGATTCGCAAGGGCATGCCGCCGCGATGCGTGTTTTCCAGGCCGCCATCAACGGCGGAGGCTCTTTTGAGCAGTTCGCCACCCAATTCTACCAGAATTTTTCCCGGGAACCGGCGTTGTTGCAGTTGATGGTCGATATCTTCTATCGCGTCGCGGTTGCCGACGGCGAGATCAACAGGGCTGAGAACGATCTGATCCGTACTGCGGGAAGGATATTCCATCTCCCCGATTCCGTCATGGACAGCATCAGCCGGAAATACGGCGGTGCGTCGGCCACTACTAGGTCATATGCGGTGCTTGGGCTGACTCCACAGGCCACTGACGAGGAAGTCAAGCGCGCCTACCGGAAAATGAGCATAGAGTTCCATCCTGATACGGTCGCCAGCAAAGGGCTGCCCGAGGAGTTCACTACCTACGCCACGGAGAAATTCCGGGAGATCCAGGAAGCGTACGACTCCATCAAGAAGGAACGGGGAATCAAATAATCGAATCAAATAATCGGGAGATTATGACCCCGGACGGATTTTCTGCGTCAGCATTCCTATTCTATTTTCTTTGATTGACGATTCCCGCCGCCGATACCGCGTTCCGTGGCAAGGAACAGGGCTGATAGAAACTCCCTGTCCTCCACGTCCTCGATCAGGAGTATCGGCTTCGCCCCCTTGTAGGGAGGGGCGAACACCTCTTCCTTGCCTGCGTTCCTGATTGTCTCTCTTCCTTCGTCCGTGACCTTGCAGAAAAGCTGGTCGTCGCAGACCATGGCTATGAATACACCCTCGCAATAGAGCCCGTACTCTCCGAACATCTTCTTGCAAGTTACAGTTCCCGCGTCCGAAGCCTGGTCTATGATATAGTCGACGTACTCTTTGCTGCTCGCCATCAGAACTTGATCCTTCCCCGAAGCGACCGGGCCAGCGTAAGCCTGTCCGCGTATTCCAGGTCGCCGCCGATCGGCAGGCCCGATGCCAGACGGGTGATCGAAAGCTCCGGCTTGTCCTTCAGCAGATGCCGGATGTACAGCGCGGTCGTATCGCCCTCCTCGGTCGGGTTCGTAGCGATGATGAGTTCCGTGAAAATACCCTCTTCGATTCGCCGTAGCAGTTTGTCAAAGGAAAGATGTTCAGGACCGATTCCATCCAATGGGCTGATCGCCCCGCCAAGGACGTGAAACAAGCCGTCGTACGCGCCCGAAGCGCTGATGGTCACGACATCCTGCGGTTGTTCTACGACGCAGAGAAGGGACCTGTCGCGGGAGGGGTCGGTACAGAACGGACATGGATCCGTTTCCGTATAGCTGCCGCAGACGGAGCAGGGGAAGATCACTTCCTGGATGTGGCTGATGTCGTCGGCCAGCGCCTGGTTGTAGGCCTGGTCGGTCTTGATCAGGTGGTATGCGATGCGTGACGCGCTTTTCGGTCCGATTCCGGGCAGCCTGCTGAGATTCCTGGCCAGCTGTTCCAGGGCCGTCATTGCGGGAACCCGCCTTTCATGAGATCGGCGAGCCCCATTTCACTTGACTGACGGACCGCTTCCTGCTGCAGGTATTCCTGAAGCTGATTGTGGGCGTTGTTCATGGCCGATGCGATCAGTACCTCCAGTGTAGAGATATCCGAAGGATCGACGATTTCTGGCGCGATCTGTACGGAGACGACCTCCTGCTGGCCATTGATGACGATGGTGACCATCCCCGCCCCGGCGGTTCCTGTGAAGCTCTTGTGTTCGAGCTCTTTCTTCATCTGCTCCATCTTGTCCTGGAGAGTCCGTACGTTCTTGATCATTTCAAATGGATTCATGGTAATGCATACTCCTGAATTTCTGGTTGTTGAAGGGAATCACCCTAAGACCTCTCCACGGAACATCTGGGCGATCCTGTTGACTATCGGGTCGTCCTGTGCCGCGGAGTGTTTTTGCTCTTCCTTTTTTTGGACGATGAAGTCAAGAGGGCCTGTATAGCCGCAGAGCTTTTCAATCGCCTTGCGGATCACGATTCCATCAGTCTTCGCCTGGTCCACGCAGAACTTGCTGGTGAATACCAGTTTCAGCGTTCCGTCCTCGATGATGCAATCTGCGAGCTGCCCTTCTGATTTCTGTGCCCATCCTATCAGATTCGCCGACCGGGCCTTGGCTTCGTCGAGCAGCATCTTGAGGCTGGGGACGTCTTCTTTCGTAAACGCTCTTGGTTGTCCGTCCGGTTGCGGCTGCGCAGGCTCCTGCGGTTGAAAAGCCCCCTGTAGTTGAGGCGATGGGGAATTAACGATAGTCTGAGATGCTGGTACGGAAACATTCTCAGCTATCGGTTGCCGAAAAGGGGCTATCGTCTCACGTTTGAACGGATTTTCACTGACCGGTTCTCCCGGTCGTGGCTGAGGTCTGCCGAAGGTCAACGTCGGCTGATCGGCATCCGATCCCGTCGGTGTGCGCGGGACCTGCGCCGGTTGCGGCTGCTGAGAAAGACGTGGCGGTGCTTGCGTAACGGAACCGGAGGGGGCGATTGGAAGGTCGTCCGGCAACGCAGGATTCGTCGGAGTAATCTTGCCCGACAGCAAGTCGTTTTTCAATCGGGCGAGCTGCTCCATCAATATGACGGGAGAGACGAGATAGGGCAGCGAGCCCAGTCGGCTGACGGCAAGCTCCAGTTCCAGCCTTGGGTTCAGGGAATAACGGATGTCGCGGTATAGTCGTAAGAACAGTTCAACCGCGGCTTCCAGCTGTTCTTCCGAATAGGCGTTCCTGATTGCTTCGGGAAAACGTTGAGGCTGTTCTCCGAGGACGTCCGCGTCCGTCACCCCTTTCTTCATCAGCAGGAGGGAGCGGAAGTACTCAGCGAAATCCTTGATGCATTGTTCTACTGAAACGCCCTTGGCAAGTAGATTCTGGAGATCGAGGATGGCCTGACTCCGGTCGCCCCTGAGCAGGGAGCCGACCATGATGGAAATCTGGTCTATACCCACCAGTCCGAGCTTGTCCTGTATCTGGGCCAGCGTAATATGTCCGTTGGAGAAAGAGACTACCTGGTCGAACAGCGTATAGGCGTCGCGCATGGAGCCTGTCGCTTCCTTCGCGATCCAGAACAGAGCGTCGTCGTCCGCCTCGACCTGTAGGTCGGCGGCGGCTTCCGTCAGTCTCCCCTTGATGACCTCCAGCGGAATCAGCTGGAAGTGGAATTGCTGGCAGCGGGAACGGATGGTCGCCGGAACCTTCTGCGTCTCCGTGGTAGCGAAGATGAATACCACGTACTCCGGCGGTTCTTCGATTGTCTTGAGGAGGGCGTTGAAGGCGCTGGTGGAGAGCATGTGTACTTCGTCAATGATATAGATCTTGTACCTGCTGCTCTGCGGTGGGAACAGTACCTCGTCCTTGATCGTCCTCACATCGTTGACCGAGGTGTTGCTCGCGCCGTCGATCTCTATGACGTCCATGCTGTTGCCTTGGGTGATCTCCCGGCAGTTGGCGCATTCTCCGCAAGGGTGAGGGGTAGGGCCATGGACGCAATTGAGCGCTTTCGCAAGGATTCTCGCCGAGGTCGTCTTTCCGACGCCCCGCGGCCCGGAGAAAAGATACGCATGGGCGATACGTCCCTGTTCAATCGCATTGGTGATTGTCGAGACTACGAATTCCTGCCCGACCAGGGTATCGAACGCTTGGGGGCGTTTGCGTGTCGCCGTCACTTCATATGCCATGTAGAACTCCTCCAGCCCATGTTGCCGTCCGCTTCGTCCACTGCCGATAGTTTCCTGTTTCGGCATGTCGCGGACTTCATTGGCAAGTATAGCATATCGGACGCGGAGCGGACAACAAGAGTGGCCTTCTAAACTGTTCGTGCCCTTGATGGAAACGGAAGGGAGCAGGCCGTACTTCAATCGAAGGTGCGTCCGTACGGTAAACGTGCCCGCTGAACATGGATTCCGAGATATGCCGATGGAATGCAGATGCGGATCTGATCCTCAGATGCGGTCGTGTCTGGGGATGATTCAAGTACGTGCCGATGGAAAACTGACTTCCGGACAGGGACGTCCCCTGAGGTGAAGCCTGGGATTCTACGCCCGCGTCCCGTTTGTTTTGAAATCCGTCTCCGGTTTTGTCAGTCCTGCGCCAGCAGGCGGTCCAGTGAGTCCAGCAAAGTCGTCAAGGAGGGAAGCAGCGTCTCGCGGTTCCCTACCGACTGGATTGTCCGGGCCATGTCTTCGTCAAAACGCTCCGGTAGTCGTTCGCACAGCATGTGGGCGTATGGCATCAGCTTTTTTTCTCCCGGATGCAGCTGTCGGTTGTATGCGAACAGGATATCGAAATAACTGGCCAGCAACGCGGCTACGCGATGGTTCATGCTGACCATATCCCCACGGTTCACTGCCAGTTCTATTTGCGTGAAGTAGGGTGCTTCCAAATGTCCCCGGAGCATCGCATGGTTCTTGTCGATGATGTTCCGTCGCAGCTTTTCCGGATATCGGTCGCCCAGCGGTGCGACGAGCCGTCCAAACCGACCGTCGCGGTCGAACAGCGGCTTCGAAGTCTTGAGGTTGTAGAGGAAGCAGGTCGTATAGCCGAGCCTTGCGTTCCCCTTGTTCCACACCCAGTCGATCTCGTCTTGCGCCCAATCGAGCCTGCGGTACATCATATCCACGGCCGTTCTACGGGGAGAAGCGGTAAAGAATTCATCACCCTCTTCAAAGAAGGCGTTGCCCACGGTGTAGTCGTTGGAAAATTCCCGGATTATCCGTTCCCGTGCATCGCGTGGGACGTCCGAACGGGAGTAGATGTACAGATCGTAGTCGGAATCGGCATCATGGATGGGACTTGTCATGGAACCCGAAAGGGCCACCGTGTCCACCATGTCGAGTGTGGATAGCCGTTGCGCAAGCTGTTCCAGAAGCTTCATGTCCGGGACTCCTCTCCTTGCTCGGATGCGATGGAAAAGACGATGCGCCGATGCAGCGCCCAATACCCCGTTCCTTCCATATGTCCAACGCTCCGCGGCTTTCCCGGCGCAAGACGTTTCCGGTGTCAGGATATAAAGAACCCCAGCAGATAAATCACCTGTGGCTCATTGGCAAACCACTTACCGCTGCTACCTTCCGGTCCTGACGGGGTTGGGCGGCTGCCAATAGCACAGAATCTATCTGACTGGGGAAATAACGGAGGGGGGGGGATTCGAACCCCCGGTGCCTTGTGAGCACACACGCCTTCCAAGCGTGCACCTTCGACCACTCGGACACCCCTCCTCAAGTCGATAAACAGTTCAAAAAAAATTTCCGAGCTTTCGGAGAGAGAGGGATTCGAACCCTCGGTACCGTCAGACGATACAACGGATTTCGAGTCCGTCTCCTTCGACCACTCGGACATCTCTCCCGGTGATTGCTTACCGTATACGAGACCAAGAGGATTCGAACCTCCGACCCTCAGTTCCGCAAACTGATGCTCTATCCAGCTGAGCTATGGTCTCATCATCATAATGCAAAAAAACAAATCGGAGAGGGGGGGATTCGAACCCCCGGACCCGTTACCAGGTCAACTCCTTAGCAGGGAGCCCGATTCGGCCACTCTCGCACCTCTCCAATGACATCTAGCCTGTCGTAGTAGGATGTCAGGACGGAGAGAGAGGGATTCGAACCCCCGGAGACTTGCGCCTCAACGGTTTTCAAGACCGCCTCCTTCGACCGCTCGGACATCTCTCCAATGAACGGTTTATCAGTCGGGTTTCTACTATATTGACAGTCCCGTTCTTTGTCAAGCCTTCCTGCAACGCAAGGGTTCCCTGGTATGGATCTCTCTAGGGACGATTGAAAAGAGGCTAGGAACGAGGTTTGTTCGTTGACAGGCACCGGTTGTCTTGGCATGATGTCTGTCGATGGCTTTCTTTTCATTCAGACGCAGACGACAACCGAAAGAAGCTCCCGCCCAGGAGCCCAAGAAAGAGAAGTCCGGCATGGAATCCCTGAAAGCCGGAAAGCTTGCGAAATTAGCTCTGGAGCGTACTGCGAAGCTGATTTCCGAGCTAGGCCCCCGCGTCGCGGGGGGACAGGCGTCCCAAGATTGCGCCCGACGGTTGCGCGAGGACCTCGGCCTTTTCTGCGATACCACCAGTCTGCAAGAATTCCAGATGCGTCCCGGTGCGTTTACAGGATGGTTGAAGATCGGGGTCGTCCTGTATCCCTTGGTGACGTTGGCCCTTTGGATCGGCATGCCTTTGACGGCGACGGTTCTGTGCGGGCTGTTCGGGTTTCTGGTTTTCCGGGAGTTCATTTGCTATAGGCCCTGGTTTGAACAATATTATCCTGAAAAGACGGGGTGCAATGTCCATGGAGTGCAGGAGCCCTCTGGAGAGGTTCTGAGGACGATCATTTTCAGCGGGCATCATGACAGCGCCCGGCTCTATCGCTACAACAAGCTGGATAAGAAAAACTATTTCCTGAAGGTCGGCGTACCGTTCGGTCTGCTGGCCTCGCTCGGTCTTGTTTCGATCCTGCAGCTGCTCGTGGAATTGTTCTCCGGCAGGTTCCTGCGGATCGGCCTTCCTCCTGTTCCGTTCATTGTCCTGCTCGCCTTGTTGACGGCGGCGTCGCCGCTGGTTTTCCCGCTTTGGAAGTTCCTGTCCGATTCCGCTTCCCCTGGGGCGGGCGACAACCTCGTTTCCTCTTCCATGGCCGTGGAACTGGCCCGCTTCTATGCGTCCAGACGTCATAGGGGCGAACCCTTGAAGCATACCCGATTGGTTTTCGCTAGTTTCGATGCGGAAGAGGTCGGTCTCCGAGGCTCGCGCCAGTGGTTCGCTGATAATTCGAATCTGTATGATGCTGTTGTCGGAAACGGATGGCATTTCAACTTTGACTGCCCATATTATGCCGATGATCTGACGTTCCTTGTCCGGGACGTGAACGGAACGGTACGGCTTTCCCAACAAATGGCCACCGGGTGTGTTGAAATCGCGAAATCGATGGGGTACGAGGCGAAGTCTCAGGCGCTTCCGTTTCTTGCCGGCGGAACCGACGCCGCGGAGGGAGCCCGTGCCGGTCTCCATGCGGTGACGCTCACCGCCATTCCGTGGGACGACGCCAGCAAACCGGCCGTCTACCATACTCCGCAAGACTTGCCCGGTGCGATTGAACCGACCATGGTCGAGGAGGCGTTGTCCATCGCGATCAAATTCGTGGACCTGCTCGATGCGGACAAGCTTTCCGTCGATTCTCCGTGGACCGTGCCCCCGGAGATTCCCGATGCCGTGAATTCTGCGGACAAGGAATCCGACGCCCCCACTTCTGAAGACCAGAAACCACTGCTGCCGAACCTGAGGTTCCGCCGTCTTTCCAAACGATAGGGTTGCAAGGGGGGATGACGGATGTCTCTATCCCGGTGCGAGGCCCGCTGGAGCGGTTCCCTTGGCGTCCGGCGTCATAGTCCAGGCCCGTATGCTGGGCATAACGCTGGGGATAAAAGCGACGATGCATGAAGGGTCTTGGTTGGTGAGCGGTGGGCGAGCGCAGTGGAAACGGCTCTGCGGCTACTGGAACAGGATCGTATTTCGTCCGGACGACAGTTCCGTCACCGCCGTAGCTAAGTCTTTTGCGTTGACCGCCGGCAATGTTCCCGAAAAGCTGATCTCCGTGGTGAAATCCTCCTGGATATCCATGCAGCCATGCTCTATCAGGAGCTTTTTCATTTGTTCATAGAGTTCATAACTTGTAACGACCCGGAACGTGCTTTTTTCTATGAGTTCTTCTGTTTCCACGCCATCAAGGACTGCCTTTACACTGTCCCCGTACGCCTTGACCAAACCTCCTGTGCCAAGGAGCGTCCCTCCGAAATATCGGATGATCATGACGGCGATATTTGTAATCCCGCTTCCTTTGAGTACTTCAAGCGCCGGTCGGCCCGCCGTATTTTTCGGTTCGTGGTCGTCGCTCATGGAGAAGGAGGTGCCTTGTGGGCCCATGACGGCGGCATGGACGACATGGGTGGCCTGGGGATGCTCTTTTCTGGTCTGGCCGATTAATTCTTTCATCTGTTGTGGAGATTCACAGGGATAGGCGACTGCGATGAACCGTGACTTCTTGACCTCAATTTCAGCTTCATGCCTGTGCAACAGAGTTTTCATAGGGTAATAGTAGCATAGGTGTCCGGTCGGCTTCCAGAGTGGTCGTACGCACCTCGCCGGTCACTGAACGTCGCCGTGCTGTCGCTTGATAAATTGCTTGCTCGGACGTCGGATGCCGTCGCCGATATCGGGCAGTGACATCGGGGGGGGCGGCTGGTGCTTCGTATGATGGACGTCATATTGGTTGGCGTAGGGGTGGGGATGGGATTGCTGTATGGGCCTCTCACCATGCGTGCCCGAAGATATTGTCCTGTTGTCGTGGAATGGTCTGTTCAAGCGTGCGGGCCGCTACGGAAAGCTCCTCCAGCATTTCCTGGGGAAATTCCAATGTTGTCGTTGCAAGATTCTGCGCGAGCTGGCTCTTGTTTCTGGCTCCGCCGACTACGACCGAGACGTCCTGGGTGAGCGCCCAGGCGAGAGCAATCTGCGCGGGGGTGCAACCCATGCGCTCTGCGCAGGCCCTCAGAAGGTCGAGAAGCTCGTTCCAGCTCGCCCGGCAGTCTTCTTGGAAGCAGAACAGGTTCCTTCGGGCGTCTTTTTCCGGGAGATCTGCGGCGGTGCGATACCGTCCGCTGAGCAACCCCATGCCGAGCGGGCTGTAGAGCGCTGTACGGACGCTCCGTTGCCTACAGACATCCAGTGTCCGGGCGAGATTCCTTGTCCAAAGCAAAGACCCGGCGCACTGTACCCAGTCGAGCGGAAACCTGTCGCAGGTTCGTTCGAGCAAGTCGGGTGGAAAATTCGAGACGCCGATCTGACGGACCAAGCCATCGGTTTGTAGCGTCCGCATCGCTTCCAATATAGGGAGGACGTCACAATGTGAATCCGGCCAGTGCAGATAGAGGATGTCGAGATATGGCGTACAGAGCCTTCGCAAGCTCGTTTCGACAGCCTTCCTGATTCGAACGGGGGGCATCGGCATGAGCTTTGTGGCGATAGTAAGCGTTCCGCGGGGGAATTCCTCCTGGAACCTGCGTAGCTGTTGTCCTACCAATTGTTCGCTCCGTCCGTTGCCGTAGCTTTGGGCGGTGTCGAAATGGCGTATGCCGCCTCTCAACGCTGCGTGGACGGTACGGATCGAATCTTCCCTTGTCTGCCCGTCCCAGAACCCGAAGGTTCCGGCGAACTGCCAGCCGCCAAGGCCCAGCTCTGCGACAGGGGCCATGGAAACGCTACTCCTCTTCTTCCTGCGAGGAGAGAATATCGAGCCGTTTACTCGTCATGACCCGGTCGTCGAATATGAAGAAACCTTGGAATCGCTCTCCTTCCAATGCTTTTGGTAGCCAGAGATGGTCATCTTCCCACATTTTTTCGTAAGGAATCTGCTGTACAGGACACCAGAATGGGCGAGCTTCGTCCGTCTCGTACATCTCCCCTTCATAATGATAGGCGAAGAACACATGACCTCTCATCGCCAGACCGTCCTTGAACTGGAAGTTGAGGATACCCATATGATGTATGTCCGAAATCTTTACGCCGGTCTCTTCATCGAATTCCCGTATTGCCGCTTCCTCCGCGGTCTCGGCGAGTTCGATATGTCCGCCGGGAGCGTTGACCAGACCGTTTCCCAAACCCCGTTTCTTGTCGATCAGCAACACTTGTTTGTCCTGTCCTTCTCCGCGGAACAGGTAGGTGATCACGCAAGTCTCCTTTGGGGTCCAGAGATCCCAGTCGATCTCCTCCACGTCGTCGGCCTTGCTGTAGTCCTGTTCTTCCGAAAGCTGAGGGGCGTTTTTCTTCTCCTCTTCCTCCGCTTTTTTCGCGGCCTCTTCGGGGTGGGCTTTCGTCCAGCACTCAGGGCAGAGATTGTCGTCGTGGCCTATCATATGGTCAAGGTCGAGCCTGGCTCCGCAGGATACGCAGTGAAGCTTGAACGGCCAGACCCGTTTGCGGAATACGACGCCCAGCGCAAGGACCACGGCCAATGCGATGATCGCCGTCCATTGGGGCCAGCTCTGGGAGATGATGATGACGAGGAATACGTCGAACACCATTGCCAATGCGGCGATATAAATCGTCGCGAAACGTTTTTTTTCAGAGTCCGCGATACGACGCTGGTACAGGTTCACCAAGAGGATCGCGCAAATGACCCATAGGTATTGATCGGCTAACTTTTGCAACATGGTTCACAGCCTATAGTGCAAAAGGGCGATGGTCAAGAGAAAGAGGTTCCCGACGGACTTGCCGATGGTCAGGAGGAGATGGTCTGGCCGGTCAACGGGATGTAGAAGACGATAATGTCCTCATAAGCGCCGTCCGGCTTGAGGAAGCCTTGTTCAATGGTTCCCAATCTATGGAAACCGAGTTTTTCATAGAGGTGGATCGCTCCGAGGTTCGTAGCGACGACCGCGTTGAACTGAAGGATACGGAAGCCGAGCTTTCGCGCTTGGATCATGCAGTCCTGCACCAGAGACCGCCCTACGCCCTTTCCTCGGAGTCCGGCGTCTACTGCGTAGGAGGCGTTGGCGATATGTCCGCAACGACCGATATTGTTCGGATGCAGGATATACAGGCCAAGGATGCGACCGTTCTCATCGGCTACGCCGACATAGGACTGCGCATCGAAAAACGCTTGCGATGTCTCCGCCGTCAGGCCGTCAAGCTGGGGGAATGCGTTTCCTTCCTCCACGACATGGTTCCAGATTTCGGTCATCCGCGGCAGATCCTTCAGCTGGTATCTCCGTATCGATATGCTCATTTTTCCGTCCGTCCCGTCCATCTTACTAAGTATCGGATATAGTTCTATCGTCTCTATACCCGAAGAGCAAGGGGGGAAGGATGTGCTTCGGGTAATTTTTCCATGGCACACATTGCGTTCTGCTTGGTTTTGGGGTAATCTGGAAAACGATGTTCCGGTTTGACGCGATGTTTCGCCGGAAGGTCCGTCCGATTGCATTTCGTATATGATGTTGTACGCCGGGAGGAAAGGGAATGAAGGATATCGCAAAGTATATCGACCATACGGTGTTGGCTGCCGACGCCACCGAGAAAAAGATCGCCCAACTGTGTGAAGACGCCGCTCAATGGCATTTCGCATCCGTTTGTGTGAATAGCTGTTGGGTTCCGTTCTGTGTTGACCGTTTGAAGGGGACTGGGGTGAACGTCTGTACCGTGGTGGGATTCCCCTTGGGCGCGATGTCCACCGCCGCCAAGGCGTTTGAAGCGAAGCATGCTGTCGAGGAAGGCGCCGTGGAGATCGACATGGTGATCAACGTCGGTTGGCTCAAGGCTGGCCGTGACGACCTCGTCGAGGCCGATATCCATGCTGTGAAGCAGGCTTGCGGCGGTAAGCTGCTCAAAGTGATCATCGAGACTTGTCTCCTGACCGATGATGAGAAAATTCGGGCCTGCAAGCTTTCCGTCGCCGCCGGAGCGGACTATGTAAAGACTTCCACCGGATTTTCCACCGGCGGCGCGACCGTCGAGGATGTCGCTCTGATGCGCAAGACCGTCGGGCCGAACCTCGGGGTCAAGGCTTCTGGCGGCGTTCGCTCCTATGAAGCGGCCTGCGCCATGATTGAAGCCGGCGCTACTAGGCTGGGAACCAGCAGTGGGATCGCCATTGTCCAAGGGGCGGCTTCGGATGCCTCGTATTGAACAGAGGGCGGTAGCCGAGGATTTTCTGAAAAGCCTCGGCTTTCCTACGATAGACGTCCATGAAACGTTTTCACATTTTGATTTTACTTCTCCGGGACGCCGTGTCCTTCTGATCGGGCCAATGGGCTCAGGCAAGACGGAATTTTCGGCGAGGGTCTGGCGGGACGCGGCGATTGCCCAGCGCAAGAGCGACAAGGTCCGCGTCATGACCAGCACCGGGGATGTCGATCGGCGGAAGGTGTTTTTCATTCGTTCGGAAATCGACGGAGCCAGGTTCTCCGACTATCCCGACGATGCCCTGTGCTATCGGGGCGGGTATATCCGCTGTGGCGAAAATATCGCCCGAATCCGGGATTCCTTCGGCCTTGAACGGGTTCTCGCCGACAATCCCACGGTGGGGACGTTCATCATTGACGAGGGTTCCTTCTTCGATGAACGGCTGGCCTATGTGGTTCGCAACCATAGTGTGGAGCGTGGCGTGATGTTCATCTTCCCGACGCTGATTCTCAATTTCAGACGGGATATCTTCAACTCCACGGCCCGGCTCATGCTGGACATGGCGACCGATGTCATTCCGCTCACAGCCTATTGCGAGCATCCCGACTGCATGAAGAACGCCTTCTATACCTATCGTTATTATCAGGTGGATGGGAACGAGTGCCCCGCCTTGTATTTCGATCCGTTGATCATTGTCGGCGGCGATACCCAGAAATCCGACACTCTCGCCCCGAACTACGCTTCCCGTTGTGACCAGCACCACTACCTGCCCGGCAAGGAGTATACGTTCTTTCATCTCAAGCCTCTTGGCGAACAGGCGGCCCGAGGGGACGAGAAGCCTTTGCGGGCCGAGCTTGAGGCGTTGAAGCACGGTATTCAACGGTCGATGCTCTACAAGAACATCTGCGACAGATATGCTGGACTTCCCGATGAAGAGATCTATTTCAATTCCCTCCGCCCAGCGAACATCGCGGAAAAAGCGTTGATCTTCCTGTTCGCCGAACAGAATCTTGTGCCGGAAGAGGTGCTGATCCGCTTGGTGAACGATCTTGGGCTTGATAGGGAGTATATGGAGAAGGTGCTGGCGGATAATCGGAGGCCGGTGTCGTTCGAGCAGCCCCTCCTCTTCTAACCTGCTCGCCCATCATCCCCGCAACGGCGTCCTCCTGGGCGGGCCGTACATTTCGTACTGTCCCGCCGCGTCGTCCTTGCCGCGAAGCCGATGCGCTTCGCAGGGCTTTGAGATTCCAACCATTACTGCGTTGCAACCGGAGCGCCGTGCGCATAGCACTGCCGCTCCTTTTGCGCCTTGTTCCCATGTGCTCATGCGATGGACTCGGGATGCGTTGGTATGTGTCTCCGTCCATGGACGGTTTTCATATCATGATGGAAACCGCTTGGAGAGAACGAGAATCCATGCTACGACTATGCTTTTCAGAGACTTGTTCCGTGCAGCCGTTGACCGGCTCCCCACATATCACGTCTGGAAAGTACAAAAACAGGGCGATTACGGACATTGCGCCCAGCGGTAACTGGGTTCAGAATTGGTTCAGATAATCCAGAGTCTGCGGCAAGGTCGCGGGATTGAGGTTTTCCAACAGGACGGGTACATCGATATGTCTTTTCTGGAGTTCTTGTATGAGACCTTTCCAGTCCATCACACCCGTTCCCAATGGAATGTCACCGATTTTCCATCCCTTGTCGTCCAGGATGTAGTCTTTGGCGTGGATCGCTACGATACGGTTTCCGAACGCATCAAGGGCTTCTTGGAAGAAACTTCGTTGGGCCTCCTGCGTCGGATGCTTCCGTACCGATCCGTCTGGCTCAGGGATGCCTGTCCAGGGGGTGAGGTTCACCGGGTCGTAGATGACGGATAGGTGCGGGGTATCGAACTTGTCCAGCAACCGGGCCATCCTTGTGGCGGAGCAGATGGTATGCTGACGTGCGACCGCCTCGACTGCGACGATGCCGTCATACCGTTGTGCGGCGTTCACCAAGCGGTCGATCGAGCGGCAGAAGGTATCGAAAACCGCCGGTTCAAAGGTGTCTGGGTTATAAGAGCAATTTGGGTTCAACGAGCCGGTCTCGGTTCCGACGATACGGCAACCGAATTCCTTGTTGAACCACAGATGGGTCTCGAACCGTTTCAGTTGCTCTTCGAGCTGTTCAGGATCGGGATGGATCGGATTGATATAGCACCCTATGACCGAGACATGGACGCCATGCGCGGCCAGGGACTGACGGATGCCGTCGATATATTCCGGAGTATATTCGGAAGCGTCGCGGGCGGTGGGGATGACTTTCTTCAGGGCCAGCTGTATGCCGGCGGGGTTCTGGAAAGTCTCGACTGTGGCGGCTAGTTCATCTGCCGTGGCGAATTTGCCAAAATCATGAGCGCGGAATCCTATCTGTAACATACTGTGGATTGTAGCGGGTAGGGTCTGGTTTGTAAAGAAACGGGATGCCCCATGGAGGCTTTTATGGATAGATTCTCAGTGAAGGATTTCGGAGCGGTAGGCGATGGTCTCCACAATGATTCCGACGCTTTTCGTATGGCTCTTGATGCCGCCGCTTCGGTCCACGGGCAGGTGGTCGTACCCGAAGGAATTTGGTCCTGCGGCCCGCTTGAAGTCTCTTCTGGCGTCGAATTCTATTTGATGAAAGGTTCCCGTATCAGGTTCATCCCGGATTTTGATCTGTATGTTCCGGTTTGGTCCCGATGGGAAGGCGTCAACTGCTGGTGCATGCACCCGTGCCTGTATGTCCATGATTCCCAGGATGTACGGATTGTCGGTGAAGGTACCATAGATGGGTGCGGAACGGCCTGGTGGGAATATTCCCGTTTCAAACGGATGACGCAGAATGCACCGGAAACTGAATTGGAGAAGCGTTTCGCCTCCCTGAACGTCGGATACGAAGATCAACCCGGCGGAGGCGGCGGACGGCAATGCCAGTTCCTGCGCCCTCCGTTGATTCAGTTCCAGAATTGTTCTAACGTGGTGTTGGAGGGTGTGACCATCATCGACAGTCCCTTCTGGACTGTGCATCCGCTGTATTCAGACGGAGTGACGATCAGAAACGTTTGCATCAAGAATCCCGCCGACGCCCCCAATACAGACGGTATCGATGTCGATTCCTGTACGGGCGTGACCATTTCCGATTGCCTCGTGGATGTCGGCGACGATGGCATAGCCCTCAAAAGCGGCAGCGGTCCTGACGGTATCGCCGTCGCTCGTCCCACCCATTCCGTAACTGTGGAACGGTGCACCGTCCGCAACGCTCATGGCGGTATCGTGATCGGTAGTGAAACCGCCGCCGGAATCTGGGACATCGAAGCCGACGATTGCCTGTTCGAAGGGACTGACCGAGGTATCCGGATCAAGACCCGGCGCGGTCGCGGAGGGCATATCCATGATCTCGGATTTTATCGGTTGAGCATGAAGGACAACCTTTGTCCCATTACGATAAACATGTATTACCGCTGCGGCGGTTTTGAAGAACGGTTCTTTTCTCTCGATTCATTGCCGCTGGAAGACGATACACCCTGCATAGAACGTGTCAAGGTGGTTTCCTGCCATGCCGAAGGAAGCCGTTCTTCCGCCGGGTTCCTTGTCGGTCTGCCTGAAAACCCCATACGGGAGCTTGTCGTATCCGATTGTTCCTTCAATGTGGACCCTGCCTCCGCTACGGCTATTGAAGATTCTGAAATGTACAGCGGCCTGCCTCCCGTCGATGGGCGTGGCATACGTTGCCGGAACATGGAGGCGATATTCTCCAACGTCACCGTCGCCGGTACCGACCGACCGTTCGTATTGGAAAGCGGCAGTGTCGTTCGGATGAATGAGGGGTAGCCCTACGCTAGCCCTACGATAACCCAGCGGTAGCCACAGGACATCATTTCGGTAGTGAACTGGTAGCTTCATTACGACGGTTCGGGGTAACCGCAAGGTATCTCGTTTACGCAATCGGCGCTGAGTAATAGTCCATCTGGGAATTGATGGAAAATCCGTTGTGCAGATAGAGGTTCAATGCCGGTGGGTTGCTGGAATCCACCTCCAGCGTTACTTTGCTCCGTTCCTGCAACGCTTTACGCACCATGCTGGCGAGCATCCGTTTCCCGTATCCTTGATGTTGCGACGCGGGCCGGATGCCGAGGCCGAACAGACCTGCGTAATCATCTTCAAGCACACGGTTGCATACCCCGATCGCCAGTTGACCATCATAGGCGATGAATGCGTCGTTTCCATCCTCCGCCAGAATCGCTTCGATATGGCTCTTTTCCACGGTCTCGTCGCTTTGGAATATCTCGATTGCGAGATGGATCGCGATTTCTTTGTTCTGTTGCGTGACCTCCGCCATTTCAAGCGGGATGATGTCGTTTGCAAGCGGTGAGGTACAGGAAAGCTGGTATTCCGAATGGCTCAGCACCGCTTCTGGAAACATTTCATGGAGCGTCTTCATTCCGCTATCGCTGACCGGCTCTATCTGGAACAACACCCTGCTGGCGGATGAAGCCTTCATATGGGGCAGGGCGGCTCGGTACAGCTTGGTATACCATCCCTTGCATCTAGCCGATGGAGCGGTAAAGGCGGTAATTTCTATGATGGACGGGTCGATGAAAAACAGATAGAGGAATGATACAAGACATCGCCTCCCGGTGTTCGCCTGTCGCGAGAGATCATCCCCCTCATCGTCATATCCAAGAAAAAAACAAGGCATCTGTTTGTCAAGATTGAACTTGTTCGTCAACAGCGTATCGCTGTGCAGGCCTTCATATGCGTTGCAGAGGCTTTGCAACGCCTGTATCTCCTGTTTCTGACTATCTGTCAAAACAGCGGTTTCAATAATACACATATCGTACTCCCTCGGCCTGGCTTGTTCGGTTCCTTCACCTTCTGACGACGTGTTTGAACCTCCGCACAATTTTCGTTGACGATGGGTGCAAGCATAGCACGATTTTCCAGAAGGGTTTTAGTAAAATGAAGTTTTCATTCTCGTCATGGAGCCGGTAGGGGATGAGCCCCCGCCGTTTCCGGCTACCCCTGGGCTAGCGTAGGGCTACCCCTAAGGGAATAAAAAACGGTGCGTTGCCTGACAGGCCACGCACCGGCTGTGTGAAAACTGGAAACTATTGGATCATGCTTTGATCAAATGCACGGCGAAACCGCCGATTTCTTCCTTGAAGTATACGACCTTGATCTTGCCCTTCGCGTCGCGGCTGATGGTGGACTCGTCGGCATGGAAGCCGTACTGTTCCAGATACGCCAAAGTGCGTTCACAGTCGAAACACTTGAAGGCGAGGTGGCCGCGCTTGCCGCGGAAGATTCTGGGCAGGACTTCGACGACGCCCCCCATGAATACGGAGGAATTGCCGCGCTTTGTCTCCAGACCGAATGCGGAGAGGGCCTTGATGACGTCCTCAGCCTCGTCGGCGTTCTCATTGTCGATGCTCAGATGCGCGAAGCTCAAACCTTGCAGGGCGACTACGGCCTTGTGGCAGATATCGGCGATCGTATCCCACTGTTCGGCTTCGATCAGGTCGGCTTTGACCATCCAGGAACCGCCTACGGCGAGGACGTTGGAGGTCTTCGCATAATCGGCGAGATTGTCGAGGCTGATGCCGCCGGTGGGCATGAACTTGAGCTGGGGGAACGGACCTGCGAAATTCTTCAGCATGTTGATACCGCCGGAAGCCTCGGCTGGGAAGAATTTCAGTACGGAGAGGTTCCTTGCGAGACCCTGCTCAATGTCGCTCGGCGTACAGACGCCGGGAACGACGGGTACCTTGTTCTCGATGCACCAGTCTACGACGGACGGGTTGAAACCTGGGGAGACGATGTAGGTGGCTCCGGCGGCTACGGCTTTCTTGGCCAGTTCTACATTGACCACGGTCCCGGCTCCGACCAACATTTCAGGGTATTTCGCGGCAATCCGCTTGATGGCCTCTTCTGCCGCATCGGTCCTGAACGTGACCTCGGCGCAGGGAAGACCGCCCTTGATCAACGCACCGGCAAGCCCCTCGGCCTTGTTCGCGTCGTCGATCTTCACTACAGGAACCAGACCGATCTTGTGGACTTTCTCAAAAAAATCTTCGTACATGGAACACGCTCCTTTTCCTGGACCTTGTATTGGCGGCGGTGTCCGTCCCAGTACAAGTCGGTATGAATATATGTTGAAATCCGATTAATGTATCGATCGAAGGAATCATCCCCTCGTCTATGATGCATAGTATATCATGGTTTTTGTAAAAATGGAACAATGTTTCAAAAAAAATGTTGACAGATTCGCGCAAGGACAATATCATGGAGATGAAACGCAGAGCTATACCTGTGTTTTTCTGTGAACCAGCATAGAATCAAGGAGGATTTCCTTCATGGGTAAGAAATTTGTGACATTCGGTGAAATCATGCTCCGTCTCAGGTCGCCTGAACACGAGCGTTTGTTCCAGTCCCCCGTTCTCGAAGCGACTTTCGGCGGCGGTGAAGCGAACGTGGCCGTCTCCCTGGCTATTTTCGGCAAGGACTCCCAGTTCGTCTCCGCGCTTCCTGACAATGCGGTCGGCGAGGCCGCTGTCCGCGAGCTGCGCAAGTACGGTGTGGATGTTTCCCGCATCAACAGGCCCAAGACCGGGCGTGTGGGCATTTATTTCCTTGAGACCGGAGCCAACCAGCGGGCCAGCAGCGTCGTCTATGATCGCGCTGAAAGCTCGATCGCGACCGCCAAGCCGGAGGATTTCGACTGGAAGTCCATTATGGGCGACGCCGCCTGGTTCCATGTGACCGGCATCACCCCCGCATTGAGCCAAGGCTCGGCGGACTGTGCGCTCGCAGCGATGAAGGCGGCCAAGGCCGCAGGCGTTATGGTCTCCATCGACCTGAACTACCGCAAGAAACTGTGGAACTATGGTAAGAAAGCTCCGGAAGTGATGCGTGAGCTGACCAAATACGCCGATGTCGTCATCGCCAACGAAGAGGACATCCAGAAGTGCCTTGGAATCGAGGCGAACAGCGACGTGACTTCCGGCAAGCTGGATACCAAGGTGTATGAAGATCTGACCGCAGAAGTAAAGAAGCAGTTCCCCAACGTCGCAGTGGTCGCCGTCACCTTGCGCGAAAGCCACAGCGCGGACCACAACGGTTGGTCGGCGGCTCTGTCCGGCAAGACCGGTTTCTATATTTCAAGGCATTACGAGATTACGGATATCATAGACCGCGTCGGTGGCGGAGACTCCTTTGCCGCTGGTATCATCTATGGTCTGAGCGAGTATGCCGACGACGAGCAGTACGCGATCAATTTCGCCGTCGCTTCCTCCTGCCTCAAGCATTCGATCAACGGGGACTTCAACCTGGCCCGCAAGAGCGAGGTCGAAGCCCTGTGCAAGGGCGACGGCAGCGGCCGCGTCCAGCGCTAAATTCATGTACGTTCCTCCCTGCCCCCGATGGCCTGGCCAAAGGGGCGGGGTATGACGCAATAGGTATCGTATCATATATATCGAAGCCATTGTCAGGTCCTTGTGGATTTGGTCGATGGCTTTCTTTTTACTTGACGGGTGCCTGTCGACAAAAACAAAAAGCCTCCCGGAGGGGAGGCTGGCAAAACAAGGTGCTGCCGCTCAGGGAGTTCCGACGGTGAATGTCTTGTCCGCTGATATGTAGGAGGCCGAAATTCCGCTTTGAGGATTAGAGATTGCAAGCATACGCACTGTGATTTTGTAGCGTCCTGCCGTTATCACGCCGCCAGAGACAGATGTATCGGTATCGGCGTTAGTGACCCTGTAGGAAAAATTATGTTGTAGGTTGCCTGCATCGTCCGTTACAGACAAGCGCCCGATGATTTCCCCGTCTTTTCTCAGGGCTATGGTGAGGTTTCGGGGCTTCCAGTCGTCCCATTGCTCTCCTACTGTTGGATATGGACTGAGCAGACCGACTCTAACCTCATCGGCGTCTGCGGGATTTAGAATGGTCAGTTCCAATATCGCAGGTTCGGAAGTAAAACCATCATCATCGTAATAGGTATAATACAAGAGTCGCCAATCATTCTCTCGTACTTTGTACTCGTTCAAGTCGATAGGGACAGGAGTCTCGGTGGTATCATCCAAATTGAACACAAAGATCGTCGCAGTATCAGGTTTTATACCTGAGGTAACTACTCTGGTTCCATCCTTCCTCAAGTATTCCAACCTCGTGATGCAATCTTTGAGTGTGCTTCCGACAAGGAATTTGCTTCTGGCTGAAAAACTGATCAGGTCGCCGGGGCCATACGCTTCGATTTTCTTTATGGCTGTTTTTCCCCCATAGCTGGCCGAGAGGTAGAATACGTTGTTGCCCGTACCGTCTTTTGCGAATTCAACTGCGTTGTTCGGTACTGCCGTACCGTTTACAGAGATCGTCGCCTTGTCCGTTACGATCTGATAAGAACCATTGCTGCTGATAGCGTGAACCTCATAATCACTCATCGTATAGGGGTGGTCCGTCAGCGCATAGCTGTTCTTGAATCCTTCAATTGACAGACTGACCTCTTTGCTGTCGGTGTTGCCCATGTTGCACGATATTGACGTCATCATTACGGCCAATGCCAATGTCAAAAGAAACAGAGCCTTTTTCTTCATGTCCTCTCCTTGCTCCAATACGGGTGACGCTCTTTGTAAAAATCCTGACTCACTTGATATCTGGAAAACGCACGTAACATAGAGGCAGGAATATAGAAATTTCTTCGTATGTTCTTGTTGCCCTTCGTTCATGATATCACGTTTGGCTATGTTTTGCGAGGGTATTCTTGTCCGAATGCGCATTGATGTCGTCGCAGGCCATGTACGGGAAAGTTTGGAAAATTGATGAAAAATCTCCAATTGTAAAATTGAGTAGTAGCTTTGAGGATGCTATACTGGCATGCATGAAGAAAACTCTGTGCTTTTTGCTATATCTCATTGCTTTATATGGAATATACGCAACCGCGGTTCCCTCCTTGACCGCTAGTAGCTCCTGGATTCCCGAAAACGTCCTGATCGGGACCGGAAACGACAAATGGACGTTCGGTCTGAGCCGCAACAACGACGACCAGCTTTCCTATAGCGGCAATATCCGGGTAGAGGCTCCCGTCTGGACGCTGAGCCTTGACTTGAACGGCTATACCAACCGCGGATGGAAGGACGAATGGTATAATAATCAACCTGATAGTGATCCCGATCATTTTTTCCATGGCCGTTATGATACCATCGATTTGGCGTTCGCCTTGAAGTGGTTTCCGGTCGGCGCCGAGCATTGGGAGCTGGAAATCGCTCCTCGGCTCGGTTTCCTGATGGCCGGCAACTATGGTTTCGACTATTTCCAGAACCTCGTCCACAGAATCAGCCGTATCCATCTGGTCAATCTCCCCTATGATACTGGAAATTTCTTTGCGCCGAAAGTGTCCGCAAAGGTCGAGTCCAGAGGTTTCTGGAGATTGCCGGACAAATGGGGAGATTTTACTGATATCGGCGTGGGTGTTTCCTTCGATACTGAAAACAATATCGGTTTTGAAACTTCGCAGTACATCGGCACGGAACTCTTTTTACGACGAGACAGGGTGAAGCTGCTTGCGCTCTCCTTGGGATATATCTGGTATCAGCAATATACCGATTGGCAGACGCAGAGCCTGGCTTTGTGGTTCGAACAAGGTCTGCGGCTCGGTTTCGAGATCAACGCGGGCGCCCTTTCCGTCAACTATTGGTACGCTTTGCAGAATACTTTCGGATATACTACGTATTATGTCGATGTCATGTCGTTCTTCCAGAAAAGCACGTGGAAAGAAAACGATTTGATCATCACCTTGGCCTCCAGCAGAATTTTGAAGCAGACCTACCACACTCTGGAGGTTCAGACACAGCTGTTCGATTCTCGCTGGTCGTTGCTTATGACCAACCGGTATATCGCGGGCAACCCCATCGATAAGAAAGCGGAGGCTGAGGATGACCCCAACCAATTCGCCCGGCTCAAACTCGCTTTCTCACTATGGAGCTTCGGTATAAAATATGAGGTTCCCGATGGTTGGAGCAAGGGCTGGTGTACTCCGTTCGTCAGTCTGAGTCTTGGTATGGAGCGGTTTGAGTTCGCGATCCTCGACAACATGCTGCCCCATGAATCTACTCCTTGGACCACTTGGACGGAGTATTCCTTTATCATGGATGCGGAAATCGGCGTTTCGCTGTTCCCTGCCGGATGGCTCAAGGCGGGCAACGCCGCCTATCGGTTGATCGTGAGCGGGGGCGTCACATGGATCGCCAACGCCGAGAACGTCGCCTATATGTTCCTGCTGGCCAATCTTACCGATTACGATGTTGACAAGCTCTTTCATTTCATTCCCCGGCTCACCGTGGGGCTGCAGATCGGCTTCGACCTGTGATTTGTATTTTTGTCGGCGTATGGCCGTCCTTCGTTTTTCGTTAATATTGTCGTTGGAGAGAAAGTATGCCGACACTGTTCTTGCTTGGAGATTCCACCTGCGCCGTCAAGCGCGCCGAAGCTCGGCCGGAAACGGGGTGGGGGGAATGTTTCCGTCCCTATCTGGCCGATGGCTGGACGCTGGACAACCGCGCCGTCAATGGCCGCAGCACCCGGCAGTTCCTGTTGGAGGGGAACTTCTCCGAGGTGGAGAATACCTTGCGGCCGGGCGACGCCGTCCTGCTCCAGTTCGGTCACAACGAACCAAAACCAGAGCCCTGGCGGCATACGGAGCCTTGGACGACATACCAGGACAATCTCAGATTGATGGCCGCTTCCATTCGCAGGCATGGAGCGACGCCGTATTTCGCTACTTCTATCGCAAGACGCCGGTTTACGATAGTTCGTGGCACTATGACGTTGCAGGACACCCATGGCGATTATCCGAAAGCGATGGAGGCCGTAGCCAAGGAGCTGGAGGTTCCCTGTATCAACATGACCTCGGCGACCATGCGCTGGCTATCCTGTGCGGGGGACGAAGGTTCCAAGCGATTCTTCATGAACTTTCCCGCGGGCCGGTATCTGAACTATCCCGACGGCAAGGCTGACGATACCCATCTGCGTCCCGAAGGGGCCGAAAAGGTGGCGGAAATGATCGCTGAGAGGCTTGCGAAACTGACGCCGCCGCCGAAATTCCTGAAAAACTGAAACGGATTGAAAAACGCAGAACTACAGGCGTTTTTTTACCATATGGCATCCTGCTCCGTAGCCGATTCGATGCTTTGCTCCCGTAAAGGGGGGAGGGGTGACGGCGATCCTGCTTGCAGTCTGATGAAGTGAAGCTAACGTAGGGCTAGCGTAGGGCTACCCCTAAAGGCTTTCCGGCTCCCAGCCCAGCAGCTCGGACAGTCGTCCGCACGCCTGTTTGATCATCTCTACGGTCAGGTCGAAGCCCTTCCGCTCAAAACGGAACAGCGGCCATGAGACGCTCATCGCCGCGATCACCCTGCCGGTATAGTCGCGCACGGGGGCTCCGATGCACATGATTCCCTGCTCGTGTTCCTCGTCGTCCATCGCCCAGCCTCTGGTACGGATGGCGGCGAGCTCCGCCTTGAGCGCTTCGGGGGTGCGAAGCGTCTTGGGGGTGAACGGCTTGAGCTGCCGTCCTTCAAGGTATTCCTCCACCTCCTGCTCTGGCTTGTCGGAAAGAAGGATCTTGCCGATCGCCGTACAATAGAGGGGAATCATCTTGCCTACGCGCGAGTACATTCGCAACGTGTAGGAAGACTCTTTCTTCAGGACGTAGACAGCGTGGTCATCCTCCAGGATGCCCATATGCACCGTTTCGCCGAGGTTCTCACAGAGCAGCTCCGCTATGGGCTGGGCGAGGTTGATCAAGTCAAGATGCTCCAGCCCGTGGGAGCCTACGGAGAACATCTTCAACGTGAGCGAATAACGGTCGCCAGGGTCCCGGTAGACATATCCGAGACTGGCGAGCGTCGAAAGAAACCTCAGAAGCGTGGCCTTCGGCAATTCCGTCTCCTTCGCCAGCTGTTCGAGGTTGATGCTCTTATGTCGCGCCAGCCTCTCCAATATGGTGATGGTCCTTACTACCGAACTGATCTGCTGTTTGTCGGAGCCTGTCTGCTCCAGCTCTTCGATTTCTTTCTTGCTCACTTGAGGCTGCTCCATAGCTGAACTGACGGTTGTCGGTAGCGGGACTCCCCGGTTCCGTCGGACGACGGCCGTCCGTGCGATCGATTCGGCGACTACACGGCTGTTCGTCCCGCTGACGACGACGTTCGTTATCCCTCGAAATACGCCTTCGCGTTTCCGAACGAGATATTCTTCACCATCTCGCCCAACATGTCAATGTCGTTCGGAACCTCTCCGGCTTCAACCCAGCTGCCGAGGATATTGCACAGTATCCTGCGGAAATATTCATGGCGGGGATAGGAGAGGAACGATCGGCTGTCGGTCAGCATTCCGACGAAACGTCCGAGCAGGCCGATGTTGCCGAGAACCTTCATCTGCTCCTCCATGCCGTCGCGGTGGTCGCAGAACCACCATGCCGAGCCGAGCTGCATCTTGCCGGGGATGCCGTCCTGGTAGCACCCCATCAACGTGCCCAGAGGATAGTAGTCCTTCGGGTTGAGGGTGTAGAGGATCGTCTTCGGCAGATTGTCCGTCTCGGACATGGCGTTGAGCAACGCGCTGAGGTTCTGGGACATGGCCATATCGTGGGACGCGTCGTAGCCGGTATCCGGCCCCAGCTGCTTGAACATGCGGGTGTTGTTATCGCGGATGGAGGCGAAATGCAGCTGCATCGCTATGTTCCGCTTGTTGTACGCTTTCGCCAGAGCGATCAGCACACGGGTCCTGTAGGCGTCGACTTCGCATTGGCAGAGGTTCGCCCCTTCCAGCTTCTTCGCGAAGATCGCTTCAACTTCCGCGTCGCTCTTGACCGTGAACGGGGCGTAGGCGAGCGCATGGTCGCTGGCCTTGCAGCCGAGGGTGGCGAAGAAATCGAGACGCTTCTCCAATGCGGCGATGACATCGGCGACCGACTTGATCTGCATGTCGGCGGCCTTCCCCAGCTTGGAGATGTACTCGGCGAAATCCGGCTTGTCTATGTTCAACGCCTTGTCGGGGCGGTAGGAAGGGATTACCTTCGCAGGGCATTTCCCCTCCTTGGCGATGACTTCATGATAGTGGAGGTCGTCGGCGGGGTCGTCGGTGGTGCCGACGGCGTAGACGTTGAACTTCTTCATGATTCCGAAAACGGAAAGCTCTGGATCATTGGCGAATTTCTCATTGGCGATCCTGTAGATTTCCGGAGCGTTCTTGCGATTGAGTACCAGGTCGATGCCGAAATACCGCTGTAGCTCCAGGTGCGTCCAGTGGAACAATGGATTGCCGACCAGCTGTTCCATGGTACCCGCCCAGGCAAGGAACTTCTCATACGGATCGGCGTTCTTGCCGGTGACGAGTTCTTCGGGAACCCCGTTGGCCCGCATCATCCTCCACTTGTAGTGGTCGCCGCCAAGCCATGCGTCGGTAATGGTGGTGAACCGCTTGTCGGTCGCTATCTCCTGAGGAATCAGGTGACAGTGGTAGTCGAAGATTGGCTGGCCTGCCGCGTAGTCGTGGTAGAGAACCTCGGCGGTCTTGGTATTCAACATGAAATTTTCATCCATAAACTTCTTCATAGTATTACACCGTCCTTGAATAACGAGATTTCAGCATATCCGTTCTGCTCGTTCTTAGTATGATAAACTCCCGATGCGGTATCGGCAATCAATTTAATGAAATCCGCCGTTACGAGAGCATCGTCCTCATGCAGCAGCCGTCCCGCATTGAAGTCTATCCAGTTCGTCTTCTTTTCGGCCAGCATGTCGTTGCTCGCCACCTTGACCGTAGGAACCGGAGCGCCGAGCGGCGTGCCCCGTCCTGTGGTGAACAGGATCAGATGGGCTCCGGCGGCGGTCTGCGCCGTGGTGGAGACGATATCGTTCCCCGGCCCGCTGAGCAGGTTCAGCCCGGCATGGGAAACCCTGTCCCCATAGCCGAGTACCGCTTCGACCGGAGCCTGACCGCCTTTCTGCACGCAACCGAGGCTTTTGTCCTCCAGCGTACTGATGCCTCCTGCTTTGTTGCCGGGCGAAGGGTTCTCGTAGACCACCTGCTCATGCTTGACGAAGTACTGCTTGAAATTGTTGATCAATGCAACGGTCTGTTCGTAGATATCGCGGTCGACGCAACGGTTCATCAACATTTGTTCGGCTCCGAACATCTCCGGGACTTCAGTCAGTATCGCGGTTCCGCCCATCGCCGTGAGCGCGTCGCAGAACCGTCCGACCAAAGCGTTGGCGGTAATGCCGCTGAAGCCGTCCGAACCGCCGCACTTGAAGCCCACGACGAGCTTGCTCATCGGAACCGGCGTCCGAACGTCTTTCGACGCAGTTTCTGCCAGCTCTTGGAGCAACGTCCGCCCCGCTTCGACCTCATCCTCCACTTCCTGTGCGACAAGGAACTTGACCCTGTGGGGATCGACCGGCCCGACCAGCTCCTTGAACGAAGCCATGGTGTTGTTCTCGCAGCCTAGTCCGAGGACCAGTACGCCGCCTGCGTTCGGATGATGCACCAGGTCTGCCAGTATCCTTCTGGTCGCTTCGTGGTCGTCCCCCATCTGGGAACAGCCGTACGGATGATTCCAGACATGGATGCCGTCCAGCGGCAGAGACGCGAATTCTTTCCTTGCCCATTCGACGAGATGGTCGGCGATCTGGTTGACGCAACCCACGGTAGGTACGATCCACAGCTCGTTGCGCACGCCGATACGGCCATCATCACGCTGATACGCCAAGATGGTAGGGACCTTGCCCGCCCATTCCGCCTTGCGTTGTTCGGCGGCCTTCACACAGGCCTTGGCCGCCGCTTCGTCGTAGTGATATTCGGCGCTTTCCGCCAGCAATGTCCTGATATTGTGGGCATGCACGTGGCTTCCGGCGGGAATCGGCTCTTTCGCCGCCCCGATCGGATAACCGTATTTGATTACCGGAGCGCCCGGTTCCAGGTCGGCAAGGGCTACCTTGTGACCCGCCGGAACGTCGGTGACGACCGCAAGCGGTTTACCTGCGACTTCTACAACCTCTCCTTTTACGAGAGGCTCTATCGCCACGGCCACCGAATCAGTCGGATAGATTTTCAAAACTTTGTTAGCTTGCATGGCGTCCCCTTACAGAAGGCTCTTCATGGCGGCCTGCATGCCGTCGTTCCAGATCATCGCAAGATCGCCGGCGACCATCGCCTCAAGGCCAGGGACCTTGGTCAGGTCCTGACCCCACCAGGCGCTTTCGGAAAGGACGCCCTTCGCGAGCCTCGCCGCCTTGGTCGCGTCGTCTCCCCCCTCCGCATAGAGCTGTGCGAAACGGTCAAGCACTTCGGGGCTATCCTGGATCAGATACGTTTCACCCTTGCGGTCGCCTTTGAGCGCGGCGCCCTCTTGCTCCGTTCCCTGGTAGAAGGAGATCAGGGCGGCGAGGGAGAACACAAGCTTTTTGGGCAATTCACCCTTCTTCTGCAAGTATCCGAGCAAGGAGGGAAGGTCGCGGGTCTTGAACTTACTGGTGGAATTGAGGCTGATGGACATGAGCAGGTGCCGGATATACGGATTGGCGAACCGCTCCAGCACATCTTCGGCGTATTTTTCCAGTTCGGCCTTGTCTCCGTCCATCGACGGGATGATTTCTTCAAAAATACCTTTGCGCATGAAGCCGTAGACCATCGGGTCGTTGATGCATTCCTCAACGGTGTCCAGCCCCGCCTGATGTGCCGCCAATACGGTCATGGTGTGGGCTCCGTTGAGAATCCGTACCTTGCGGGTGCGGTAGAAGCTCATGTCGTCGGTCCACACGACGTTCAGCCCCGCCTTGTCGAACGGCAGTTCATCGCCATGGAAATTCTTGTGGCATTCAATGACCCACAGATGGAAGATTTCCGCCGCGTCGAGCAGGTTGTCCTTGTAGCCGAGCTTCTCGCACAGCGCCTCCGCCTCTTCCCGCGGATATCCCGGTACGATACGGTCTACCAGGCTGTTGCAGAAGTCGCAGGCGTTCTCAATCCAATCGACGAATTCCTGTTCCAGCTTCCATTCGCCGGCGTACTGGAGAACAATCCTCTTGAGGTTGTCGCCGTTCTTGTCAATCAGTTCACAGGGGATGACGATCAGACCCTTGTCCTGGGTTCCGCGGAAATGCTGCCAGCGCCGGTAGAGGAACGCGCAGACCTTGCCAGGGTAGGACACCTGGGGCTTGTCCTCCAGCTTGTCGCCCTCGTGGTAGGCGATGCCGGCTTCCGTAGTATTGGAGATGATGAACCGCAAGTCGGGGTTCTCCGCGCAAGCCATGTAGTCGGCGTAGTCGCGGTACGGGTTGAGACAGCGGCTGACGCTATTGATGCAGCGGTATTCTTCGACGGTCTTGCCGTTCTGCACACCCCTGAGAACCGTCGTGTACAGCCCCTTCTGGTCGTTGATCATGTCGGCCATGCCGCGGTCCAGCGGCTGCACCTGAACGACGTTGCCGTTGAAGTCGGTCTTTTCATTGAGCTGGTCGATCATCCAGTCCACGAATGCGCGGAGGAAGTTGCCCTCTCCGAATTGAAGGATACGTTCCGGTCTTGAAACTGCGTGCTTTGCTTCTACGATGGATTTCATTTCACATCTCCTTTAGAATTCCCGTCTGGGGAGAATCTCATCCCCAGGGGCTTTTATCTCTCTATTCATTCCGGAACGATGTCCGGGATTATCCTTTTATTGTTTCTCCGATATAGGAACTTGCCTTTGCAGGCCATCTTCTCCAGATTTTCTTGTACATTTTCGCTCTCCAAACAACCGTTGCCCCGTCAATGCGCTGACGGTCTGCTGGAATACGATTCCGAAGATGACGGGCAACGCCGAATGGGGAGGAAAGAACGATATCGCCAGAACCAACGCCGCGCTGATGTTCCTCAGTCCGATGGCGAACGTCACGCTGACCGTCTGCTCCTTTTCCAATCCGCAAAGCTTCGCCATAAGCTTGCCGAGAAGGAAGCCTCCGCAGGCGAGCAGCAGGCAGACCAGTACGATCGGAATATATGTGATGTCGAACTTGAGTATTTCCTCGGCGATCTGTGAGACGTTGATCGCCACGACCATCAGCAACGCCACTTTGCCAAGCGGCTTGATGCAAGGTCCGACATGGTCGTTCACCTTGCCCTTCGTGGCGTAGTTGACGCAGATTCCGACTATGGAAGGAAGCACTACCATCCATACGAGGGACAGCATCATGCCCGTGGTATCGATCTGTACCGCGGTATGGGTGAGGAATTTCACTGTGAACGGCGTAACGAGTGGCGCAAGGATCGTATCAAGCAGAATCAGCGACAACGATAGCGCACCGTCCCCATGGTAGATCGAGCTCCATATATACCCGACGACCGCCGTCGGAATGGAAAACAGCAGTACGAATCCGGTGACGACCGCGGGGTCGTCTCTGAACAACAACGTTGCGACCGCCCATGCGACCAACGGCATGCAGACATGTGAACCGATGAAAAACGCGACAAGCGGCTTCGGATGGCTGACTACCCGGAAAAAATCCCTGGGATTGATCCCGAACGCCCCCGACATGGTGATGAACGCGAACAGCCACGTGACCGCCGGTTTCATCCAGCTGATCCGCGAGCCCAACAGCAAGCCTATGACCACCCCCGTCGGAGTAAGGATCGGCATGCTTCGTTCCAATACCTTATTGGCGCGTTTTTGAAATGTCTCGAATTGTTGAAAATGAAACATCGTTCCAATTCTAAACCTAGGGGGTGGTGGTGTCAAGTTGATTAACCCGTGTTTTCTTATCACTATCCCGTCTTGCTCGGACAATGCCCGCACAACTGCGTTGTCCTCACAAGGCCGTGCTTTCGCACTGTCCTCGTTCGTCCGCCTTGTACTGCGGGGCATTGTCCTTCGCAATGGAGACGCGCAAGGAAATCGTGGGTGAGATAGCCGTACCTGAGTACTGTTCCCCCTCTTGTTTCCTTGGCCTTGGCGGCTCCTGCTTCGCAATCTGTTCGGAAAGTGATTCGACGCCCGCACAACTGCGTTGTCCTCACAAGGCCGTGCTTTCGCACTGTCCTCGTTCGTCCGCCTTGTACTGCGAGGCATTGTCCTTCGCAATGGAGACGCGCAAGGACATTCTGCAAAGGAATCGTGGGCATGATGGAAACGGGCGGTTATTTTTCCTGCCAAGGAGAGTGGGGGGGGCGACGCCATCTGGAACGTGATTCCCTCCTGTTGGAGTAGGCCTATATAAGGATATGGTAACGGCAGGCAGAACGTGGTCGATAGATATCCATATTTGTTCTGATGAGAGCCCATTGCGTCATCATAAAAAGAATCTATTTCTGGCTTGATTGGTTGGAAAACGAGGATTTCATCTAATATTACCGAATGAAACTATCTAATTTTACCGATTCTATATATCTAATATGACCGAACGAAGTTGTCTAATCTAACCGATTTTACTTGATTGGTTTGGAGTCGATGTGGTATATTTTGATATGGAGGTTGGTTATGCATCAGGAAGGATATATGCCTAGGCTTGTCGATACAAAGCTCGAAACATATCTCAGAGCGTTCGGTGCCGTGTCTGTGGAAGGGCCGAAGTGGTGTGGGAAAACGATGACTTCCAAAGAACATTGCAACAGCTCCATCCTGCTTTCCCCCGATGAGGAGAACCAAAACGATATCGACCTTGCCCGGTTGAAACCCTCGCTGGTCCTGCAAGGGGATGTTCCCCGACTGATAGACGAATGGCAGGAGGTTCCGGAACTTTGGGACGTCGTGCGTAATGTCGTGGACAAACGTAAGACACCGGGTCAATTCATACTTACCGGTTCGACCGTCGTGGATAAAGAACGAATCCAGCATACGGGAGCGGGACGGTTTGCAAGACTCTCCATGGGGACGATGTCGCTGTTTGAGACAGGGGATTCCTCTGGGGCGGTATCGCTCGCTTCCATTTTCAAGAATGAAGCCGAAGATATCATGACAGGTGTGGTGGATCTTGAGGAACTTGCCTATTTCTGTGTGCGTGGTGGTTGGCCTGGTGCGATAGGAAAGGGGAAGGACATCGCTCCAATCATAGCTTCCCAATATGTATCCATGGTTTCCGATGAAGATATCGTAAGGATTATTCCCCGTTTCAGTAGATCCAGGTTCTCGCTCCTTTTGAAATCGCTGGCAAGGAACGAAAGCACAACGGCCACTGTCAGTAAGCTTTGCACCGATATTGCTGATATCGATTCCTTTTCTGTCGATTCCGATACGGTCGGTTCGTATCTTGATGCATTGAAGCGGCTCTATCTTATCTCCAACCAAGAGCCGTTTGCGCCTTCCGTCAGATCTGCGACACGAGTGAAGCAAGCTGAGAAACGCCATTTCGTGGATCCTTCGATTACTTCCGCAATTCTTGGACTGACACCGGATTCTCTCATTGCAGACTTGAAAACCTTTGGTTTCCTATTCGAGGCGCTTTGCGAACATGATTTACGGATTTATGCCGATGCCATCGGTGGAAAACTGCTTCATTACCAGGATTACAACAATAACGAGATTGATGCTGTAGTGGAGCTTCCTGGTGGGATTTGGGGAGGTTTTGAGATAAAACTGGGTGCCAACCAGATTGACGGCGCGGCGGCCAACCTCTTGAGAATTTCCAACTGGATGGAGAAGAAAGGGGCTGCGCCACTTCCAAAAGTCCTTGGCGTCATCTCTGGCTTGTCGAACGCTTTCTACCGACGGCCCGACGGGGTGTATGTAATTCCAATTAGTGCGCTCAGACCATGATACTTCTTGTTGCAGGTTTCCGCTTGTTCTCCACCTCTTCCCGCAACCTGACTTTGCGGTAAATCATTTCCTATGGTATGATGGACGATAAGAAAGGAGACATGCCGGATGCCTACGAGCGACCATCCTCGGAAAATCGGGTTCATGCTGGCTTCCATCCATACCGGTTCTTCGAACAACCTTTGGGCGGGGCTCGCTGATTTGGCGTCCCATTTTGGGGATGCGCTGTATGTTTTTCCCGGCGGACGCCTTGAATGCAGGGAAGATTTTGAATATCTTCGTTCCAGCGTCTATTCGCTGGCCAACGCCGACAACCTTGACGGACTGATCAGCTGGGGCTCAAGCTTGGGCGGTTTCGTGCCTGTCAGCGAAGTCCTTCGATTCCATGAACAGTTTGAAGGGCTGCCGTATGTCACCATTGGCTTGAAGAAAGAAGGACATCCCGACATCAGTTTCGACGCCTATGCCGGACTGAAATCTGAGATACTCCATTGCATCAGTATTCACGGCGCAAAGAAAATCGCCTTCATCCGCGGACCTGAGAACCATCTCTCCGCGGAAGATCGATACCATGCGTATCTCGACACCTTGCGGGAATGCCATATACCTATCGACGACCGCCTGATTTCCGATCCCACCCCCTGGTCCTCCGGGGAACAGGCGCTTGAACAGCTCGTGATTGAACGAAACCTTGTCCCCGGCAAGGATTTCGACACGCTTGTCTGCGCCAGCGATCTCATGATGTTCCGAGCGGGAAAACGGTTGGAGGAGCTGGGGGTGGTGATTCCCGACGACCTGCGAATCGTCGGCTTCAACGACAGCCATGAAAGCCAGCTGCTCAGAGTACCCTGCACCACGGTCGGCATGCCTTTCGCCCAGATGGGCGTCATGGCATGGGATTCTCTGGGGCAGATGCTTCAATCCGACAGATGGAACCAGGGAAGCCCCGACGTCCTGCTCCCCGCCGATTTGCTTGTCCGCCGCTCCTGCGGCTGTGAAGACTCCCTCGGCGGTCTGGAAAAAGCGGCGGCGATGATCACCGACAAAAAAACATTCCTGAAATGGGTGAAGAGGACCTTCCATCTGACTGAGGAAAGCCTGAATCAGAAGATCCTTCCGTTGATAGACGAGGCGTTGGAGGCGTCTGTTTCCCATGATCCCTCGCAGTTCAAACGGTTGGAGCAGGGGTTCGTCGCATTGTTGTTTGATTTTTTCGGACGGAACGGGGATATCAACCTGTTGTACGAGGCGCTGCGTTGGTTCTGCTTGTTCCTGCCGGTCGATGAAGAATTCAAGGTTTTCGTGGCGGAACGTCTTCAGCCCTTGATCGGCAAGACTCAGAACCGGGTTTTCAACCTCCATACTTTCGAGGCGGGAAGACGGGCCCGCAGGTTGAATTCCCTCAAGTGCGATCTGCTGTGCATCCGTTCCCTCTCCGGCCTGGCCGAAGTCCTCCACGCCCATCTTCCCGGGCTGGGAATCGACGCCGCGTTTGTAGTCCTCAACGGAGACGAGGATTTCTCCCAGTTCGTCGGAGGCTTCGCAAATGATTTCGTGACCGATGTCAGGAAGGAGTTCCCCCGTAGGAACCTGTTGCCACCCGATATCGGCGCCAGGTTGAAAGGCGGTATCTACATCGTCGAACCGTTGTTCATGGAAAACCAACCCTTGGGATACCTGGTGATCCGGACCATCAGCCGGGACGGCGGGATGTTTGAAGAACTCCGTTCCTCGCTCAGCAGCGCGATCAAAGGGACCTTCCTGCTGGAGGTCGCCAACCGGGCCAGGGAGCAGGCGGAGCGTGCCGAACGTTCCCGCACTGAATTCTTTGCAAACGTCAGCGATGGCCTTCGCGATCCGTTGCATGCGATTCTTCAGCTTGTCGATATCCTAAAAACGGATAATGCCGCTAAAACACCACGTATCGAGATGGCGCAGGCTATCGAAAAAGAATTGTCGAAGGCGAATCACCTGATCGACCTCACCTTGTCCCAGACCGGTGAGCTGGAGTTGGATACTCGCATCTGCGACCCTGTGCGGGTGTTGAAGGAACAATGTCGAGTTCTCGGTATATCGCTGGATATTCCCTCCCGCCTTCCGGTCGTGAAGGTCGATGAATCCAGGCTGTCCCAGATACTTGATATCATCAATCGGCTGATCGTCCAGAACGGAGGCTCCTGCCGTCTTTCCGTACAATCGGCGCCCGAAGGGCTTGGGCTCGTCTGTACATCCACCGAACCGGGGTGGGATCCTCGCTTGATGCTGCAAGATCCTGGCTTCCTGCTGGCGGAACGGATTATGATGATGCATGACGGCGGTTTCGCCGCGGATTCCAGTTCTGTACGGTGTGTGTTTCCTTGGCCGACATTGTCTGGGGAGAGCCCGAGGGTTCCCCAGGAAGCCGAAGGGCCCGTATGGTATCTTGTGTCCGATCTTGAACGGGAAGGGGAGCCGCTTCTCGCGGGGTTCCCGGCTTTCGCAAAAGTACCTGCTTCCCAGCTTGTACGGGATGAAACTCAGCTGACCGCCCCTTCCTTCTTGCTGTGGGATGCCGGGGACGCCTGTTATGAAACGCTCGCGGCGTTGCGTATCCTGCGCAAGGATTTGGCGAAGAACCGTATTCCCTTCCTCTGTTTCGGCGCTCCGGAAAACGCCGCTACGCTGAGTGACGCCATAGAATCGGTCGGTCAATCATTCGGCGGCGGCGCTATTTTCCTGTACGGCGAAGTCCCCGCCGGATTTGCCCCTCTCGTTTCCTCCAGCGATTTTGTTTCGTTGGAGGGACTGGATGATTACGCTTCGGTCGTCGGAGACTACTCCCCCGGACTGTTTGTCATTACCCGTGACGTATCGGTCGATGACATCGAGGCGATACGCAAGCTCCATGTCGGCGGGGCTGTTCCGATCCTGTTGATGCGGGATACGTTCGCCGCCGCCGATGTCGAGCGTCTATGTCTGCTCCCCCGTGTGTTGATTTGCAATTCCTGCATGGCTGAAAGCGATGGATTCATCTCCCGTATCCGAGGGCTGCTGGGCGGGGACGACATCCTGCCGCCCCTGACCGGCGCATTGGTAAAGCGGGCCGTCGTGTATCTGTGCAAGCATGCTACTAATCAGATTTCCCGTTGGCAGCTGGCCGAGGCGGTGAACGTCAGCGAAGATTACCTGACCCGTATCTTCCGCAAGGAACTCGGGTTGTCTCCATGGGACTACCTGAACCGCTATCGCATCCACCTCGCTTCCGAAATGCTCCGCCAGACGGCCATGACGATCAACGAGGTCGCCTCCCGCACCGGTTTCCAGGACCAGGCCTACTTCTGCCGCGTATTCAAGAAGGTGAAGGGCTGTCCGCCCGGAAGGGTGAGGGGGAGGTAAAGGAGCCTTCTGTGCCTTTGGCAGGGAAAAGGTGTCTGTCATGTGTTCAGAAATACAGGGCTCCTTTCTTTCTGAACGGTTGAAGGAATCCTGCTGCTCCTTGATCAAGGAGAGAATTTCCCGATTGCAGGAGAATGCGATCGCCTGATTTTGGCGAGGCTTTTGCGGTCGGGCTTTTTTTCATTCATCATCATCTAAATCTGATAAATATTTATCAAATTCACTATATCTAATTGTATAGTAAATAATTATATACAAACCACATCCTAAAAAAGAAAAGTTGAAAAGTCGGAAAAGTACAATTTGCTCTCTGCATTTTCTGTGCAAGCAGGTGTAAGGTACATATATCGAGGTAGGAGAATTATGGCAAAGACCAAGGAGTTAAAGCAGAGAAGTCCCCTCTTGCGGGAAATTATTCGCCATCGCGCCGTATACGCGATCTTGGCGATACCACTCATCTATTACATCATTTTCAAATACGTACCTATCTGGAACGGACAGATCGCGTTTCGCGACTACATGGCGCTCGATGGGGTGTTGGGGAGCAAGTGGATTGGCCTGGGCAATTTCAAGGCGTTCTTCAACTCCTTTTATTTCTGGGAGCTGCTCCGCAATACGTTGATGTACAGTTTCGGAAAGATCATCTTCAGCCTTCCGCTGTCGATTATTCTGGCTATCACCATCTATGAGTGCCGGCGGACCAAGCTGCGTAAGGTCGTGCAGACGTTGACGTACCTGCCGCACTTCCTGTCCTGGGTCATCATGTACGGTATCCTGCTGGTGCTGCTGGCTCCCGGCGACGGTATTGTCAACGACGTGGTCAAGTTCTTTGGCGGGCAGTCGATCGATTTCCTGACCAACACCAAGGCGTTCCCGTGGATCGTCATCCTGTCGGACGCATGGAAGGAGATGGGTTGGAGCGCCATCATCTTCATAGCGGCGTTGATGGGAATCGACATGTCCCTGTTCGAAGCCGCCATGGTCGAGGGCGCGAACGCATGGCAGAGAGTCAGATATATCACCCTGCCGTCCATAGCTCCCGTTATCGTGACCGTCCTGTTGCTGAAGATCGGCACCATCCTGGACGCCGGCTTCAACCAGCTGTTCATGCTCTATTCTCCCGCGGTATACAGCGTGGGCGATATCATCGACACATGGGTATATCGTCAGGGCTTGCTGGAATTCCAGTTCGGCCTCGCCACCGCCGTCGGTCTTTTCAAGGGTGTGATCGGTATGCTGCTGATCTTCCTGTCCAACAGGCTGACCAAGAAGATCTCCGGATCTTCGTTGTTCTAAGGGGAGGGGGAAGAGACATGGCAAAGAAACATCATGTGATCAAGGGCACTACGGTCCGGCTGACCGGCGCCGACAAGTCATTCTATATTCTAGTGGATATCTTCCTGTGGCTGATGCTGTTCATCATCGCCATTCCGATGTGGAGTACCATCACCCTGTCGTTCAGGCCGAACGATTTCATCGGCAGCAATGTCGAGGGCATGTTCCTGATGCCTTGGAACTGGTCCACCGCGGCGTACAAGGCTTTGTTGGGCAACAACGGGTTCATCATGGCGTTCGCGAACAGCCTGAAGATTCTGGTAATGGGAGTCGCCTGTTCCCTGCTGCTGACTATTCCGCTCGCCTACGTGCTTTCCGTGCAGACGCTGCCGGGGCGCAAATGGCTGAATCTGCTGATTATCGTTCCGTACGTGTTCAACGTAGGCATGATTCCGTCCTACCTGTTGGTCACCCACCTGGGATTGATCGACAAGCTGGTGGCGGTGTTCCTTCCCGGGGCGATCAGCACGTACAACTGTATCATCATGCGTTCGTTCTTCGAAGGGATTCCGAACGAGCTGAAGGAGTCGGCGAGGATCGACGGTTGTACCGAGATCGGCGTTCTGATTCGGATCGTGCTTCCGCTGTCCAAGGCGATCATCCTGACCGTGGGACTGTTCTACGGGGTGTCGTTCTGGAACGATTTCTTCCACGCCATGCTGTATTTGAACAGGAACGATCTGCAGCCGTTGCCGATTCTGCTGCGAAATATCCTGATGGCGTCCGGTATGAATGAATATGTCGAGGTCAATGCGTTCGGCGAGGCTCCGATCGCGGCTATCAAGGCCGCGTCGGTGTTCATGAGCGCCATTCCGATGATCATCGCCTATCCGTTCATTCAGAAATACTTCACCAAGGGCACATTGCTCGGGTCCGTGAAGGGTTGATGGTGGCTTTGTTCCCCGCCGTGGATTACGACGGGGAAAGTGAACCGGTCGGATTCGATATCCGGCCGGCGATACAAATTGATTGGGTTCCATGTAAGGAGGAATAACCATGAAAAAACATCTGCTGACTATCGCGGCGATTATCGCGTTGCTCGCTCTGGTCGCGGTCCCCGTGTTCGCCCAGGGCGGATCCGAGGCGAAGGCTACGGTGACAAGCACGGCTCCCGTGACTATCGACTTGTGGTATGGCGCGGCCATTACTGAAGCCGGACCTCCCCCGGCCGATTGGATCGGCTATCAGATCATCAAGGACAAGCTGAACATCGACCTCAAGTTGACCGCTCTGCCTTCCAATGAAAGCGACCAGGATGTCAAGATCCAGGCCGCCGGCGCCGCCAACAACCTGCCCGACCTCTTCATGGTCCGCCGCGACGCATGGAAGCGTCTCGTGCAGCAGGGCTTGGTCGCTCCCGTCGATGAGCTGTACGCCAAGATGCCTACCCGCACTGCCGTGCAGTACGACGCTGACAGCATTGCGTTCACGACCATCAACGGCAAGTCCTATGGCCTTGCTTCCCCCGGTTCGATCATCAAGAACGAAGGTCTGCTGATCCGCAAGGACTGGCTGGATAAACTCGGTCTTGCCGTTCCTACCACCACCTCCGAGCTGATGGATGTCATGAAGGCGTTCACCTTCAACGATCCCGACGGCAACGGCAAGAACGACACCTACGGTTTCGGCGCTTTCATTGAGCTGAACAACTACGAAGAGGGCCTCGGCCGTCGCTTCCAGCCCATCTACGGTGCGTTTGGAGTCGAAGGTACGTGGGACCTCAACACCGCCACCGCCGGTTTGAACTTGAAGAAAGCCGAGATGTACGACGCCATGGTCTACATCAAGCAGATGCAGGACGAGGGTGTGATCGACCCCAACTGGATGGCGTACAAGAAGGATGACTTCCGCGCCGCTTGGAAGCAGGGCAAGTTCGGTATCATGCGCGAACAGAACGCCGCCTACGCCGCCAAGGCGAACTACGCTCCGTTCGACAAGAACTTCCCCAACGGCGAATGGGTTATCGTTGATCCTCCGAAGGGCCCGAACGGCAAGGCTTCCGTTGGTCCGTATACCGCCAACTACCGTATCTATGCCGTTTCCGCCAAGGCTGACAAGGCCGGCAAGTCCGACGCCATCGCCCGTCTGCTCGAATGGATGTCCTCCGACGAAGGCTACTATCTGCTCGGATGGGGCGTCGAGGGTGTGAACTACACGAAGGACGCCAACGGCGTTCCCGTCGATTCCGGTCTTGAGCTCGGTTTCTCCACTCCGAACGGCCAGACCGTCACCCAGCTGAGGAACATGGTGTTCTACAACAGCGACATCGAACTCGCCGCTCGGTATCCGCAGTATGTCTGCGATGTCTCCGGCAAGACGATGAGCGCGTTGACCGTACTGCGCGACATGCAGAGCCGCCAGTGGACTCCGTCCATCGGTTGCGACACGTTGCCCGCTCCGAACGCCGACGTCAAGCGTTTCTACGAACAGGGCGTTCTTGAGTTCCTGACCGGCAAGCGCCAGCTTACCAAGGACAACTGGAACGCATGGATCGCCGAGTTCGACAAGATCGGCGGAAAGGCCTGGGAAGAAGCCGGCGTCGCTTTCGCTCAGGAGAACAACCTGCTCAAGTAAATCCGTCGTAGTGTTCCGCGGGGTTCGATGAATTCCGCGGTTCACTTCCGGGTCATTGATCGGCGGCCGCTCTCTAGCGGGGCGGCCGTCGTGCTTTTCGACTGTGGTTCTCAAACATCTTGAACCGTGTCCATGCCGCGCGCGCCGTATGGACGTGAATACCTGCGACAAGAGACAATCATGGGGATGTGCGACATGCGATTCGATACTACAAGGACACTTTCCCGGCGGATGGCGGATTCTGTCATCAGCCGTTATCGACCTGGAATGATGAAATGGCATTACGAGCATGGATTGGTCGTCATGGCCTCCATGATGGTCGGTGAGATCGTCGGAGACGCTTCCTATTATGACTGGGGCTATTCGATGTACAATCCGCTGATCGCCGGAGACGGCGCCATCGCCACCTACCGGGAAGGTGAGTTCAACCTCGACCAGATCAACGCCGGACGGAATCTTTTTTCCTTCTACACGAAATCGGGCGAAGAACGCTTCAAGCTGGCCGCCGACAGGCTCAAGTCCCAGTTGAAGCACCAGCCGCGGACCCTTGCCGGTCCGTATTGGCACAAGGAGATATATCCTTGGCAGGTCTGGCTCGACGGGTTGTATATGCAAGGACCCTTCAATGTTGAATACAGCGCTGTTTTCGGTGACGACGGTGCGTTCGACGATGTTTGCTCCCAGTTGCTCGTCACCTATGAAAAGCTGTTGGATTCGAAGACCGGTCTGCTCTATCACGCTTGGGATGAATCCCGGGGGCAGCGTTGGTCGAATATCGAAACCGGTTGTTCCCCCCATTTCTGGGGGCGGGCCATCGGTTGGTACTGTATGGCGATCCTCGACGTCCTCGACTATCTACCGGAGAATCATGCCTCGGTCCCCGACTTGAAGTCGGTGCTGCGGAAATTGCTCGCCGCGGTCCTGAAGTTCCAGGATCCAAGCGGTATGTGGTGGCAGGTGGTCGATGAAGCCGGCCGCAAGGGGAACTACCTTGAGACTTCCGCGTCGTCGATGTTCTGCTATAGTCTCTTCAAGGCCTCGCGGCTTGGTATTCTTGAAAATCCCGAAGTCTGCGTCGCTTCGGCCCGAAAAGGCATGCGGGGCATCCGCGACAAGTATCTTCGCGAGGATTCGTCCGGCGAGTTGCATTTGGGCGGCATCTGTTCCGTCGCCGGCTTGGGTGGCAATCCGTATCGCGACGGTTCCTTCCGTTACTATGTGCTGGAGCCGGTCGTAGAGGACGACTTCAAGGGAGTCGGTCCGTTTATTCTTGCCTGCATAGAGGAAGAACGCCAATAGCTGTTCGTGCAGAGGCGGTTTGCCCGCTTTCCTCTATTTCTACCTCGATGTCCGCTTTGCGGACGCATGGGCTCTGTTCTCCAGGGCCCATGTTTTTTGACGGAGGGCTGTCGCTGTGCCGCATCGGATTGTCCGGTATCGATATGTATATATATATGGAAGGCGGACGGATCGGGCTTCCTCGTCAATGGCGGATAAAAATTCCCATTTTTTTCGACCTCCGATTGTTTCCGTATGTTGCAATTCTGTTGTACGTCTATTTGCCGTCGATGGTTGTTGCAACAAATATACAACGGTTCGCATATGCTTATCATTTGACACCGTAGTAGATGACCTGTAGAATGGTAACTACAAATATACTCTTGACAGGAGAAAACACATGAAGAAGTTTGCTGTTGTACTCTGTGTACTATTGATGCTTGGTTCTTTCGTTTTCGCTCAGGGCGGTAAAGAAGCCACTGCCGCGAAACAGAGCCTTAGGGTGGGTATGGTTACTGATGCCGGTACCATTGATGACAAATCCTTTAATCAGGGGACTTGGGAAGGTATCAAGCGCGCCGGAGATGAATTCGGCCTCGATGTAAAATACCTCAAGCCCGCCGGCACCACCGAAGCCGACTATCTGAAGGAAATGGGGAACCTCTACGACGCCGGCTACAAGTTCATCGTCTGCCCCGGTTTCAAGTTCGAGACCGCGGTCTATGAAGCGCAGGACAAGTGGAAGGACGCCAAGTTTGTCATTCTCGACGGCGAACCCCATACCGCTGATTACGCCACCTTCAGGATTGAACCGAACGTAGTCGCCCTGTACTGGGCCGAACAGGAATCCGGCTTCCTCGCCGGTATCGCCGCCGCTTTGCAGATGCAGAACGCCGAATTCGGTTTCATCGGCGGCATGGAGATTCCCGCCGTCCAGAAGTTCAACTGGGGCTGGCAGCAGGGCATCAAGTACGCCAACGAAAACTACGGCACCAAGATTACCCTCAAGCAGGAAAATGATCTCTACCAGGGTTCCTTCGACAACATCGCCGCTGGTCAGCAGATTGCGGCCTCCATGTTCGACAAAGGCGTCAAGGTTATCTTCGCAGCCGCCGGCGGCGTAGGTGTCGGCGCGATCAACGAAGCCAAGAGCCGTGTTTCCGCTGGACAGGACGTGTGGATCGTCGGCGTCGACGTAGACCAGTATTCCGAGGGTATCCTCCCCAGCGGCAAGTCCGTCATCCTGACTTCCGCCATGAAGTATCTCGACCGTGCTTCCTATGACATGATCGTCGATGAGCTGAACGGGAAATTCCCCGCCGGACAGATTCTTCGCCTGAATGCCACCAACAACGGTATCGGTATTCCGGTAGAAAACCCGAACCTCTCCGCCGATGTGCAGGCCGAAGTCGCCAAAGTCTATGAGAAGATCAAGAGCGGCGAAATCAAGGTCGCCGATTCCCAGCTTCCCGGTTTGTACAAGTAGTCGTTTGTTCATATTATGCCATGCACAAGGGCCGCCCATCAGGCGGCCCTTGTGAGGTATTGGGATTATCATTATCGTCGTGCGGCGCACGCCGTACCCTCAAAGGGAGTTTACCACCAATGAGTCATGTCATAGAAATGTTGCATATCCGCAAGGAATTCCCAGGCATCGTCGCCAACGATGACATCACCCTTCAGGTCGAGCAGGGGGAGATTCATGCCATCCTTGGTGAAAATGGAGCGGGAAAATCCACGCTGATGAGTATTTTGTTCGGTCTGTACCATGCCGACAAAGGCGTTATCAAGGTCAAGGGGAAGGAAGTTCACATCTCTTCTCCCAACGATGCCAATGATCTTGGCATTGGGATGGTGCATCAGCATTTTCAGCTGGTCCACAATTTCACCGTTACGGAAAACATCATCCTCGGTAAGGAGGGCGGCTTTTTCCTGGACCGGAAAAACGCTTCCAAGAAGATCAAAGCCCTCTCTGAACGATATGGCCTGAGTATCGACCCGGATATGGTCATCGAAGATATTTCCGTCGGTATGCAGCAACGCGTCGAAATCCTCAAAATGTTGTATCGGGATGCCGATATCTTGATTTTTGACGAACCGACGGCGGTATTGACTCCCCAGGAAATCGATGAACTGATGCAGATCATGCGTAACTTGGTCGCGGAGGGCAAGTCGATCATCCTCATTACCCATAAGCTCGACGAAATCAAAGCCGTCGCCAACCGGTGTACGGTCATCAGAAGGGGTAAGATGATCGGCGTGGTCGATGTCGCTACCACCACCCAGTCTGAGATGGCCGCAATGATGGTCGGCCGTCCTGTCTCCTTCAAGGTGGAGAAGAAGCCTGCGCAGCCCGGCCGGGTGATTCTGGATATCCGCAATCTGAATGTGATGAATTCGAAGAAAGTCCTCGGCGTCAAGGATTTTTCCTTGTCGGTCCGGGCGGGGGAGATCGTCGGTATCGCAGGTGTCGACGGCAACGGCCAGAGCGAACTGATCGAGGCGATCACCGGGCTGCGTCCCATTGAATCCGGTTCCGTGAGCGTCGCGGGAACCGATATCACCAACGCGCCGATTCGCAAGCGAAATGAGGCCGGCGTAGGGCATATCCCCGAAGATCGCCAGAAACGCGGTCTTGTACTCAATGAAACCGTGGCCGACAATATAGTGATCAGGGATTATTACCGGGAGCCGTTCTCTAAGCATGGGATTCTCCATAAGGACGCCATAGAGGCGTATGCGGAGGATGTCGTACAGCAGTTCGATGTCCGTAGCGGCGAGGGAATTTTCTCTTTCGCGGGCAAGCTTTCCGGAGGCAACCAGCAGAAGGCGATCGTAGGCCGTGAAATCGTAGCCGATCCTGAGCTGCTGATAGCCGTACAGCCGACCCGAGGTCTGGATGTCGGCGCTATTGAATATATCCACAAACAACTGGTGGCCCATCGGGACAAGGGACGGGCCGTTTTGCTTGTGTCCTTCGAGCTTGATGAGATATTCAATCTTTCCGACCAGATAGCGGTCATGAATTCCGGTGAACTGATTGATATCGTCAAGACTTCCGAGACTGATGAACACGCCGTTGGATTGATGATGGCCGGAGTCAAGGACAAGGGAGGTGCGAAATGAGCAGGCAATTGAACAGGAAAAAGGAATTCAAAAGCAATGATTTCCTTATCGCTATTTCCGCCGTCATCCTTGGTCTCGTGGCCGGGGCCATATTGATGGCCGCTATAGGCAGCAATCCCTTTACCGGCTTTCTCTATCTGTTCAAAGGCGGTTTGATGAACATAGAGCGTATCGGCAATACGATCGCGACGGCGACTACGCTGATGCTTGTGGGTCTGTCTGTCGCCTTCGCATTCAAGACGGGTCTGTTCAACATAGGGGCTTCCGGACAGATGCTTGTCGGCGGGCTGTGCGCTACGTTGGTAGCCCATCATGTCGTTCTGCCTCGTCCGCTGTATCTGATCGTCCTTGTCCTTTCCGCCTTGCTCGGCGGTGCGTTGTGGGGCGTCATCCCCGGTCTGCTCAAAGCGAAATTCAACGTACATGAAGTCGTCGCGACGATCATGATGAACTGGATCGCCTACTGGTCGATTTACTATTTCGTCCCGGCGTACCTCAAGGGGCCCTCGTTGGAGACCGAATCGGCTTCAATCGCGCTCACGCAGTCGCTTCGGGCGGGTTGGTTGACTAGTCTGTTCAACGGTTCGTACATGAACCTTGGATTTTTCGTCGCTATCATCTCTGTAGTCGTCATCAAGTTGATACTGGACAAGACTACGCTGGGCTTCGAACTGAAGGCTGTCGGTTCCAATCGTTTCTGCGCGGAATACGCAGGGATCAAGGTGAACCGCAACGTTGTCATTTCCATGATGATTGCCGGAGGGCTCGCAGGTCTCGCCGGGCTGACATATTATACCGGGTACAGCCGCAACATGCAGATCGGAGTCATGCCCAGCCAGGGCTTCGACGGCATAGCGGTCGCCTTGCTTGGCGCCAGCAATCCGATCGGCGTCTTTTTTTCCGCGTTGTTCTTCGGTATGTTGCAGTCAGGCAAGGGGTTCATGAACGCCATGACGAGTGTTCCGCCGGAAATCGCGGATACAATCATCGCTACGATCATCTATTTCACCGCGACGAGCGTTTTGTTCAAGAAATTCTGGGATTCCGTTTCCAGACGGTTGGCGTTCCGCCGGGAATCGAAGGAGGCGTTGGCTGTAGAGGCCCTCGCTGTACGGAATGTGGCGCAGGAAGCCGCCGACGAGGCGTATGAACTTACGGTGTCTGATCCCGATGCGCAGACGCAGACCGTGGTACGGGCTGGAGCGCAAGCCGATAGGAAGGTTTCGAAACCGATGCCGCCGAAGGATACTTCCCATACGGGACGGAAGTCTACGGCAGGGCCGGAGTCCGACAGCAAGGAGGTGAAATAATATGTGGCATACCATTACGATGATTTTCCCATACGCCATCGCATATACCATTCCTATGCTGGTGACGGCCCTTGGCGGTCTCTATTCAGAACGAAGCGGTGTGACCAACCTCGGTCTTGAGGGCCTGATGCTCATAGGTTATTTCGCCAGCGCCATCACCATCAAGTTCTTGGAGGGGTACTCCTATGCGGTGGCTTTGCCGCTCGGTCTGTTGGCCGCCATGGTGGCTGGCGCGATCTTCTCCCTGCTGCATGCGTTCGCGGCGATCAACCTCAAGGCGGACCAGGTCATCAGCGGCACCGCGATCAACATGCTGGCCAGCGCGTTGACCGTATATCTTGCCCGCACGATCGCCGGTAGCGGCAACGTCCGTATCATGATGGGCATTGTCCGTAACGATGTCCCGATATTGTCCAAGATTCCGGTATTGGGTCCGCTGTTCTTTTCACAAAGCTATTGGAGTACCTGGGTGTGCCTGCTGATCTGGGGGCTTTCGTGGTTGTTGCTCTACAAGACTTCGTTCGGTCTGCGGCTTCGGGCGTGCGGTGAGCATCCGTCTGCGGTCGCGTCCGCCGGTATCAATGTTCATGCAATGCGGTATTTCGGTGTAATCATGAGCGGCGCGCTCGCCGGTCTCGGCGGCGGTGTCATCCTGATCACTTATTCCGGCGAGTTCAACGGTAGTGTCGCCGGTCTTGGCTTCCTGTCAATCGCAGCGTTGATTTTCGGTCAATGGAAACCACTTGGCATTCTCGGAGCGACATTCTTTTTCGGTATCGCTACGACGATCGCCAATGTATCCCAGGTCATTCCGCAGTTGGGCATCGTGCCTCCGGTGATATTCAAGGTTTTCCCATATGTCGTCACCTTGCTTGCGTTGGTCGCGTTCTCAAAGAAATCGGCCGCGCCTAAAGCGTCCGGAGAACCGTTCTAAGTCGCAAGAGCCTCATCTGCCTTTGTCCATACACATCTCACCCCGTCGTTCATTTCGGCGGGGTTTTTCATCTGGGCTTGCCGGCCGCTGCCCTAGGGGTCAACAATCCGCGTGGAACTGAAAGCGCTACGGCCTAGTCAATGGTACTCCCCCCGCACGATGGGCTATCCCTATGCGGTGGGCTATCCCTATGCGGTGGGTTATCCCTGTACGATAGGTTATCCCTGCGTATCAATTTTCATCGGTCCGTTGTAACGGCTTTGTCAGGGGATGATCTCAGCCGTCAGCTTCGGTCGATGATGCCACCCACCGTTTTACGTACCACTTCCAAGTCCTTGTTTCCTGCTGAGATGCTCAGGTCGCTCAGGTCGCCCAGATCGCTCAGGTACGGTTGCCCTAAACTGTCCGAATCGTTTCCATATCCCCATCACAAGAAATCCATTATTTTTAGTTCGGGATGATTTGAAGTTTTTTTGAAATTCTGGTATACATTTGCATCAACAGCGTGTGGCATTGACTGCGTAAATCCAGTTGCATGTCGCACGTTTTTTTTGTTTGCTCGGATAACGGGCGTATATCTGTGTCCCTTCCTGTTCGCCGTGCAGCAGCACTGTCGGACAGGGGCGGTCCTGGCTATCCCCCCGTTCTCCTTCGCAAGCCGCCGGGTGGGCGGGCGTATATCTGCGTCCCTTCCTGTTCGCCGTGCAACAGCACTGTCGGACAGGGGCGGTCCTGGCTATCCCCCCGTTCTCCTTCGTAAGCCGCCGGGTGGGCGGGCGTATATCTGTGTCCCTTCCTGTTCGCCGTGCAGCAGCATTGTCGGACGGGGATGGTCGGGTAGGGATGGCTGTTGTACGCTTGCTTGTCGGCGTAAGACAGATAGTAATGATTCACAGCGTGTTGCCAAAGGCGTAAATCCAGCTTTTTGGCGGCACGCTGTTTTTTTATATGGACTTGATGTCAAGAGAGGTATGTACATGAATGAATTTGGCGCCAATGCGTTTCTTGAGAAGGAGAAGCTTGGCAGACTGATGTGGCGGTATGCGGTTCCTTGCGTGATTTCGCTGTTGGTAGCGGCGTTGTATAACATTGTGGATCAGATATTCATAGCCAACGCCGATTATCTCGGTTCTTATGGCAATGCGGCCAATACGGTGGTGTTTCCATTGACTGTGGTAGCGCTGGCGCTCGCCGTCATGATCGGCGACGGCTGTTGTGCGTTCGTCAGCATCAGTCTTGGGGCGAAGAACGCCGAGGACGCCCATAGGAGCGTAGGAAACGCCATCATCCTCTGTGTGGTCGGCAGTCTGCTGTTGACAGTCGTCTACCTGGTGTTCCAGGATCAGATCCTGACTGCGTTCGGCGGACGGGTGAACGCTGAGACGTTCGTACAGTCAAAGGAATATTTCCTGTATATCTCCATAGGAATTCCGTTCTACATGTTCGGTCAGGCTATGAATCCCATTATCCGTTCCGACGGCAGCCCCCGTTTCGCTATGGCGTCTACCCTGGCTGGAGCCGTCATCAACATCATTCTCGATCCCATTTTCATATTCGTGTTCCGGTGGGGCATGATGGGTGCGGCGGTCGCGACTGTCATCGGGCAAGCCTTTACCGCGGTTCTTGCGATCTGGTATATATGCCACATGAAATCGGTGCAACTGAAGATGGCCAGCTTCCGTTTGGATTGGAGCGTGGTTTCGAGGTTCCTTCCGTTGGGCATCTGTAGTTTCCTGTCCCAGATATCACTGGTCGCGGCAATGGCTGCGCTCAACAACATGATCCGCAAGTATGGTGCGCTTGATTCCGTTTTCGGACAGTCCCAATATGCGCAGATTCCCATGGCGGTAGTCGGGATCGTCATGAAGTTTTTCCAGATCATCATATCTACCGCCGTTGGTCTTGCGGCGGGGTGCATCCCGGTCGTCGGCTATAATATCGGGGCGGGGAGGAAAGACCGTGCGAAAAACCTGTTTACGTACCTGCTGGTTTCGGAAGCCGTCGTCGGCGCGGTGGCGTTGTTTGTCGTCGAAGTATTCCCCAGACAACTGATCCAGATTTTCGGTGCGGCGAACGAGAGCGTCTACTACACGGAATTCGCCATAAAATCGTTCAGGATATATCTGTGCATGATGGTTCTGGCCTGTGTGAACAAAGCTACGTTCATCTACCTGCAATCGTTGGGGAAAGCCTTGCTCTCCACGTTGCTGTCCATGTTGCGCGAGGTTGTCTTCGGCGTAGGGTTCGCACTGTTGCTGCCGGTTTTCTTCGGCCTGGACGGAGTTCTCTATTCCATGCCGGTATCTGACCTTCTGACATTCCTGATTTCCATAGTAGCGATAGTCCATACCTATCGGTCGTTGAGCAGATGCTAGTTTCGAAGCTTTGACATGAGGATGGCCGACCGTTTTGGCCGGGAAAGGCTTCCGTCCTGGAATAGCCGTCGGAGGATATGATGCGGTATGTCGGATGTCGCATTTCGGAAAATACAGTATTTGTCTAGGGAGGGAAAACAAGATAAAACGGATCATGACCATCAGCTGTGAGTTCGTACAGTCCGGTATTCATGACTTGCCGGGATATCCCGGAACCCTAGGACGCTGATGTCATTGAACCGCCCAGGGCGCTGAATTCCTGCAAAGGTCTTTGGGCGGTCTTCGTTATCCTGAACCATTGCTTGTCATCCGCAACGATTCCTCCCTTGTCGGGGCTTTGTGTATCACCCTGCGGGGACGGCTGGTCGTTCACGGTTGTTTTGTGTATCATTAAGCTATCTCATATGAAACCTACTGTGAAGCGTTGGCTTATCTTATTGTTGATTCTCTGCGCCTTGATTTCCTTGAGCTTGGGAATATACTTGTTCGTAACGCGATCTCGTGATTTCGGAGGGATTTCTCTGACGGAAGGCCCGTTGAATATCGTAGACCTCGTGGGGCGGGAATATCCAGCCTATGGTAGTGCGTTGCCGGAGGCTTCGCCCGATGAAAACGTACCGAAAAAAGATCCCGGAGTGCTGCTTTCGGAAGAGGATTTCTCCGCCAGCATTCTCAATGACGGCCGCGCCGGAATCGGGCTGGATATAGCGGACGATGTTGACTGGAACATTTCCTTCGACGTGAATCCATGGGAAGACAAGTATAGTTTCACCACGGAATGGACACTGCATTTGTGACTTTCCCTTTCCTGGAAAAACAGCTACACTGACAATATCTCGATCCATCGGCCAGAGCTATTCGACCCCTTGTCGGTTCGTGGTTCGGCGTATGGCATACTTGGAGGAATGCACATGGAAGACCTCATGAAGAAACTACAGGAAGCGGCTGTATATATCAAAGCTCGGATTGGCAAGACCCCCGTGGAGATCGGACTGGTTCTTGGCAGCGGCCTTGGCGGCCTCGCCGATGAACTCACCGAAGCTATTGCCATTCCTTATAAGGATATCCCCCATTTTCCCGTTTCAACGGTGCCGGGACATGCCGGACGGCTGGTCGTCGGACTGCTTGAAGGCCGCCGGGTGCTTTGCATGCAGGGACGGTTCCATTTCTACGAGGGCTATTCGATGGACAAGGTTGTATTCCCGATCCAGGTAATGAAACTCCTCGGCATCAGGAACCTGTTGCTGACCAACGCCGCGGGGTGTGTGAATGAGAACTGGAGGCCCGGCGACCTCATGATCATCAAGGATCATATCAAGCTGATCGCCGACAACCCGTTGCGCGGTGCGAACTGCGACGACTTGGGGCTTCGTTTCTTCGACATGTCCAAGGCCTATGACCCCGCGTTGCGTACCATGGCCTTGGAGTGCGGCAAGGAGCTTGGTCTTGAATTGCGTGAAGGCGTCTATCAGCTCTTTACGGGCCCATCGTTCGAGACTCCGGCCGAAGTCCGTTTCGCCAGGTTCTGTGGCGCCGACGCCGTAGGCATGTCCACTGTTCCCGAAACCATCGCCGCCAACCACTGCGGAATCAAGGTCCTCGGTATCAGCTGCCTGACCAATATGGCGGCGGGCATCCTTGACCAACCCTTGAACCATGAAGAAGTCCTGGAGACCGGCGAACGGGTGAAGTCCTCCTTCTCCGCGTTGGTGAAGAGCGTCGTCCGTCATTGGCAGACCGCCTGACCCGTCTGCCCGAAGCCTGGAGCGTGAAGCGTGAAGCGTGAAGCGTGAAGCGTGAAGCGTGAAAAAGCGCCCGGCCCGCCGCCGGGCAGGTGTTGGGACGAAACGGAGGATGCCGTGAAGCGACTGACAGCGCAGGAAGTGATAGATGTTCTCGGCCTCGAACCACTAGAAGGCGAGGGCGGTTATTTCAAGTTCGTTCACGCTTTCTTTGCCGCTGATGGAACTCGGTCGGCCGGTACCATCTGGTACCTTGTTACGCCGGACAGCTATTCTTCGCTCCATTGGTTGCCTACCGATGAAGTCTGGTATCATTGTCTGGGTGACTCTCTGGAACAATTGCTGCTGGCTCCGGACGGGACCTTCTGCCTCAGAAGGTTGGGAAGCGATCTCGCTGGGGGAGAATGTCCGATGTCCGTCGTCCCTGGACGATATTGGCAGGGGACCCGGCTCGCCGGTTCCCTGTCTGGAAGATCGTCTGACGACGCCCGCCGGACCCTAGACGGGGAGAAGCCTGACAAGCGGTTCGGCTACGCCCTGTGCTGTACAATGATGAGCCCGCCATATGACGGAGCGACATACCGACAGGGTGGCGCCGACCTGTTGTCGCGATATCCCGACTGTTCAGCGATCCGGGATTTTCTCGGATAGGGCCGGACCGACAGCCGGGACGCCCCTGTGAAAGGATATGTACGCCGGATGGGGTGGTCTGACCAATAGGAGAAAGGGGATTGCCTATGGATAGCTTGCTGACCGGCAAGGTCGTATTGGTTTCCGGTGGTTCCAGTAATCTGGGGGCCGCGATATGCCGCGCCTTTTCCAAGGAAGGAGCCGTCGTCGTCTGTACCTGGGCGTCTGAAACCGGGAGGACGAAAGCCGAGGCTCTGGCTAGGGAGCAGCCCTTCTGCCGTTGCGTCCCGATGGACGTTTGCAGTGAAGCGTCGGTGCGGTCGGCTCTGCGGACCGTAGCTGAAACCGAAGGCCGGCTGGATGTGCTTGTGAACAACAGCGGGGTGTTCACCTGCTCCGAACAGGAGTCGTTGCCAGAGCCGGACTGGGACAGGGTGTTCGATACGAACATCAAAGGGATATGGCGTACCTGCAAATGCTCTTTGCCTTTGCTGCGGGCTTCCCGTCCGAGCGCCATCGTCAATATCGCCAGCATCAACGCATTACATCCCGGCTTTGGCGGAACCGCCCATTATGATGCTTCCAAGGGGGCCGTCATCGCCTATACGCGGTCGCTAGCTGAGGAGGTCGGCGGTGACGGAGTTCGGGTCAACGCCATCGCCCCCGGTTTGCTTGACGCCCCGTATCTCCATGCCGAGGGCAATGGTCTTGGGCCTATGTATGAACGCCGGGCTGTGCTGGGACGGATGGTCCAGCCTTCCGATGTAGCGTCCGTCGCGGTGTTCCTTGCGTCGCCGTTGTCCAGCGGCATCGTCGGGGAGACGATTCCTGTTGATTGCGGCTATCTATTGCGATAATCTTGGGGATGGATGATGAAGATACTCTGTATTTCCGACACGACCGACCCTCTGGTATATTCCCCGAATATCGGTGAGCGATACGCGGACATCGATTGTGTCGTTTCAGCTGGCGACCTGCCGTTAAGATACTATGAGTATATACTTTCGTCCTTGAACAAACCGTTGTATTTCGTATTCGGCAACCACAATCTGGAACATCAGCACATGTTCTTGCCGGGGAATCCCTACTATGGTAGCGTCCGGACCAATTTCAGGGACATGGCCGCGGCCACAGGATTGCCTCCCTTCGGCGGAGACTACGTAGACGGCAAGGTGATGTACAGCAAGCGCCATGATTTGCTGATCGCGGGTCTTGGCGGTTCGATGCGATACAATGCCGGAGGAAATCAATTCACGGACAAGGAGATGTTGTGGCGGATATTCCGTATGCTCCCTCGTCTTTTGTGGAACAAGCTACGTTATGGAAGGTATCTCGACATCCTCATCACCCATGCGCCCCCTTTGGGGCTCAACGATGATATCGATCCCTGCCACACCGGTTTCAAGGCTTTCCTGTGGTTCATGGATTGGTTCAAACCCAAATATCTGTTGCACGGACACGTCCATATGATCGATATGAACGCGCCGCGGGAAATCGTCTACCGTGACACGACGGTAATCAACATCTACCAGAACTACATCTTAAGTGATGACGAATTAGGAAAACACACATGAAAGATGAACTTTCGTATCAGTCCAGTGAAGACTTTACAAAAGCTCGTGCCCGTGGTCGGATGCAGTCCGTACTCTCGACATTGCAATGGAAGAATTCCGATCTGCTCTCCTTTTATGAAGTGACGGCGTTGCTGAAACCGAAACATGAGACGTATCTAGGCATGCGGACCATCCCCATAGACAAGATAATCGGTTCCGAAGGACGATACCATGATTTCACCTTGGCCTTCTATCCGAAGAAAGAGCTGTTGCGGACCCGGTGGGAGAGTATTGACCGTGCGCATCATCAGTACGTCAACCTGCCGCCTATCAGCGTGTACAAACTGGGAGATTGGTATTTCGTCCGTGACGGCAACCACCGCGTCTCCGTAGCGAAGACACAGGGCGTGGCGTTCATCGACGCTGAGGTCGTGGAGCTCGATTCTGAGATTCCTATCGAACCCGGTTTGACCAAACGGCAGTTGAGCAAGCGGGTCGTCAGCTATGAACGAGAACGTTTTATCGAGCTGTACCATCCTGAAGCCTATCTCGACATGGAACAGATCGAGTTCACCGCTCCGGGCATGTATCCGGAAATGGTCAACCATATCCTGGTTCACAAATACTATATCAACCAGGACAAGACTGAGGAAATTTCCTTCGAGGAAGCCGCCAAGTCCTGGTTCGACAACGTATATATGCCGATCGTCCGGGAAATTCGCCACGAACGTCTTCTCTCCACGTTCCCCGGTCATACCGAAGGAGACCTCTACATGTGGATCGTCCGCCACTGGGACAATCTGAAGAACTCCACGGGGAGTCAGGACGTCTCAATCCACAAGGCGGCCTCCGACTATAAGAAACGGTTCGGCAAGGGTGCTTTCGAGAGATGGGTAGACCGGATGAAGGAAGTCCTTTCCAGAGACTGACACCCTGAGGCCACGTTTCAACGGGCGTTCCCTCCCATAGTGGCAACGGTTCTACCGTAGCCGCGGCGCCCTGTCTTCTATATAGATGCGGAGGTCGCGAGGGGAAATCGGCGAAGCAGGATATGGAAACGGCGTCGGCTCTTTCTTGCGGACGCCCAAACGATTTGTCGTTGGGGTGGGGTGATGATTGCCTGTTTGATGATTGCCCGTCGCCCTGGTCTGCGCTTCTTCGTCCCCGCTCGCCGTTCGTTCCCCTGTACGTATACGTGTCTCTATTCGCTTGGCTTCCTGTTCGCATCGAGCATGCTTGTGAGCGGCATGCAGATGGCCCAGACATAGGCCAGTGTCTTTGGAATCATCAGCATCCCGATCAACGGTACTGCTTCGGCGAACAGTACCACTGGGATATAGAAACCGAAGCTGAGCAGGACCGCCAGCCACATGAACCGGAAACGCCGGTCCTGGCGTAGCTTGGCTTGTCGGTAGAACAATACGATCACCAGAAGCCCCATGAGAGCGAACGGGATGTTCCTGTAGATTCCCCAACTCAACGGCCCTTGGTAGGCGAGCCACTGGTTCTGCGGAAATAGGCAGAGGATGATCCGCAGCGCCGCCAGACTCCAGACCGTATACGTCAGTTCTTTCTTACGGATTCCATAACGTTCCTGCCAGATGGCGTACAGCAGCACATAGAATATCGTCATGGTTATAGAGGTCACAAGTTTTCCGACGCCCAGAGCCGTGGCATGCGCCTCCAATCCCGTGGTGCAGAGGGCTATGGCTCTGGGAACCAGATGAAAGGCGTCTCCCGCGCCAAGCAGCACGGCCATGGCTCCCGCCATTTTGTATTGCCGCTCTCGTCCTTTGGCCAGCATATATACTCCGATGGCCACTACTGAACAAAGATAGAGGATATCGAAAGCCGTTTCAAAAATCGCTTGCATGTCAGTCTTCTCCTAATCGTTTTTTCCACAGAATATGGATAGTATGATGAAATGAATGGTATTCATTGTGCCATTGTCATGTGTTCTCACCGGTTTTCCGTTCTCCATGGAGCAAGCTCCGGAGTACCTCCGTGAAAAACCCGCAATCCTGCTCCTTTCTGCGGAGCATGGAGATCATGTTGTCGAATACAAACTGGCTGAACTGTTCCGGTGTGAATGTCTTTGTCCATTTTTCCTGTGGAATGGAGTCGTCTTGTTCCAACACGTGCAGGAGTCCCTTCGTGATGTGGCTGAAATAGAGTGCTTGCGTCTCAATGCACTTGCGGTACTCATTGCCGTCGAGTTGTCCGAGTTTCCCCAACCAATCCGATGAAAATATCTCAAGGTATGCCTTGAAACGCAGATACAGCACGGCGAAAAAATCTTCAAAGGCCATCGCCCCCGGCTGAGGCCAGTCAATGCCGTGGAACGCGCCTTTCCAGAAATCCTCGACTATGGCGGCGACAAGATCCGCCTTCGTAGAAAAGTATGTATAGATACATCCAACGGAGACATTGCATGAAGCCGCCAACCGCCGAATGTTCAAGTGGTCGAACCCTTGGTTCTGTACGACATCCTTCGCTGCGTCCAGCAACGCCTTTCTGGAAGTGACGACTGTGTTCATGACGTTTCCTATACCCAACGATAATTCAAAATGAACAACGTTCACTTTGACTATATAGAAACCGTCGCGAAAAGGCAAGGGGAGTCTGATACCGCCGAGAAAGCCCCGTATGGCTCTCATGCAAAATGGCTCGCGAACGACCGTCCGCCGTCCAACGAAGCTTTGGTCAATGACACTCCCCGACCTGGACCCCAAGTCTTGAAGCAACCACCGATCGACCCTAAAGTGACCCTAGAGCGATTACCGATTGACCTCGAAGTGAGCCGAGAACGAGCCTAGAGTGAGCCTAAGATGAGAGAGGCGGAATAAAATGAAAACCGCCGCCCAGCAGGCCTTCGGCTTGCGAGCGGCGGATTGTCGTCTTGCAGACGCTCGGTTTTCTGGCTGCGGTTACTCTTGGATATACGCCGCCAGAGTGTCCGCGTACACGTCCATGACATCTCCTAGTTGCTGGGACGGACGAATCATGTTCTCTTTCCCCGCCAGATGTACGAGACCCGCCACCGGTTGGTTGCAGTTCGGCATTTCCGTATGTACGCCGAACGGAATATGAATCATGCCCATGTTCTGCGCCCAGTAGAGCAAGGCGTCCAGTGCGTGGGAACCTTCACAGGTCGAGTGGGTGCAGCTGGTGAAGCATGCGAAGAACTTGGTCTCCAGGCTACGGTCTTCGGACAAGTCGAAGGTGGAATCTAGGAACGCCTTCATTTCCGCCGTCATGTTGCCGAACCGTGTCGGACAGCCGAGAATGACCATGTCGCTTTTCTTGAGCGTGGAAATGGTCGCTTCGGGAAGCGCCAGGATGTCTTCGTAATAATCGTTGGTCGTCTCCAGCTTGTTCGCCCAGATATGCAGGTCAGTATCCTCTACCCGGTATAGACGTGCGTCTACATTGCGGTTCCTCAGTTGCTCCTGCAAATACGATCCCATCAGAAATGAGTTTCCATTGACACTGTGGATGATGATAGAACATCGTTTCATGGTAGCCCCCGCTTGACCTCGGTTTTGTTTCCCAAGGATATTGTTATGATATATTATACTACGGAAACACCTCGGCGTGTACGGGAATGTTGGCATCTTACGGAAAGAAAAACAGGGCGCGGAGTCTCGCATACGGTTCGCACGCCATCGTCAGGCTCGCCGGTTCATCGTATACCGACCTTGTTTGCGGCAAAGCGCGCCTCCTTTCGTCATCCTCTGCGGCCGGACATGCCGTTGGCCCGGTAGGTCAACACCACGCCGTATACAACCCCTCTCGTTCATCGAGGAACACCTTCGTTCCGTAGACCTCCGACAACAGCGCCTCATCCATGATCGTCGCCTTCGGACCGTCCGCTATGATCTTGCCGTTGCTCATGACGACCACCCTGTCTATGGCGGGTATGATCTCCGACAGTTCATGCGTTACAAGAATGATCGTCTTGCCTGCCTTGTCGAATGCCTCCAGCGAAGCCCTGTATTGCCTCCGGGCGGGAAAGTCAAGGTTCGAAACCGCTTCATCGAGTAGCATGACCGATGGATCATGGACGCAAGCGCGCGCCAGCAGTACTCTCCGGGTCTCCCCCGAAGAGAGCCTGTTCATCTGCTTGTTCCGCAGATGCCATGCGTCCAGCTCCTTCAACACCGTCTCAACCCGCTGTTCCTGTTCTTCCGTGACCTCATGGTGGAAGTCAAGCCCTATGGAACTGAAGAACCCCGACACGGCGATTTCCTTTGCCAGATAGGTGCTGTTGCACAGGTACTGCAACGAGAGGGACACGATGCCCATGTGCTTGCGGAGTTCCATGACCTGCCAATGGTCCCTGCCGAACAGCTTGCGGCTGAAATCGGGAGACCATAATGGATGCGTCTCTTCCGAGATGACTTGTACCAATGTGCTTTTTCCCGCTCCGTTGGGGCCGATGATCGCCACATGGGTACCCTGTTCTATGGTGATCGATACATCGTCAAGAATATTCGTGCCATTGCGGCGTACCGTCGCATGCCTGATGTCTATGATTGGTTCCATATGTCTGTCCTATATTTCCTCAAAGATGATTTCACTGGTATAGAGCCGCAGCAAATTCGCCATATCGTATCGCTGGGCGCGCCGCTGTAGGAAGAACGTGTCCGCGGCCTCCCATATCATGAAAGTCCCACAGATGTTCACCGTATCATAGAACACATGGTTGAGCGAAGTCCAGTTGTCCAGCATATAGCTGAACAGGAGTACGATGGTTCCAGAAAGGAGCAGGAACAACGCCTTGAACTTGGTATAGCGGTCGGCGGCCTGTTGCCGTTTGACGTCCAGGGCGAATCGGTTTCGCAAGATGTTCGTCGCTTCCCGCTTCTGGTCTTCGCTGATTTTCGGCACGGTGAACCTCAGCCGTATGTTCCTGAGAATAGGGACGAACTGGATCGCCCGGTCAATCCTGTCGCAGATATCTTGCGACGGCTCTCTGTTTTCCTGCGGCGACGATGGGTCGTAGATATCCTCCGGACAAGCAAGGACGAACGGGATTACCACATTGTCATCATCCATCGGATAGAACCGTCCGGCGAAACCTGTTTCGTTGCGAAGTAGCTTCTCCGTTTCTTTGAATCTCGCCAAGTTGAGTTTCATGATAGCGTGTAACCTCCGGCGTCCCAGTGTTTGCGGCAGTATAACACACTCACGGATAGTCTGTGTACCAACTAATCATATGTCATAAGAACTGGGTTTTTTGGATGAATGTCCATGAGTTTATCCAGTCGTTGGATTAATTCATATATACAAACTCACGAATATGTATTATTGATGTCATAAGTAATTTTGATGTTAATTTTATTTATAATATATAAATAGATACAAATACTATGAGCGTGTTATAAAATATTTGAGAGAAATATCAAGAAAATGTTGACATAAGTTATGTCTGTGAGTATATTCCAAATGAAGTTGATGCTGTCTTGCCCACGGCGTCAACGGAATGCGATTACGGAAAGGGAAACGAAGAATGAAAAAGAAAATCATCAGCATACTTGTTATTTTGGTTTGCACGATATTCATGGTTTCGGCGGTCGGCGCGACGAGCAACTTGAATCTCGGCGTGCTGGTTGATGAGGTCGGACCTAATTTTCAGATTCGATATCTCGGCGGTACCGGCGGGTTCGTCGGTGAAAAGGGAGAGCTCGCCCCCAGTGAAGAGGATGTCTCCATAACCGCCTACGGCGACCGGGCGTATGTCGTATATTACGCCGGTAATCTGTCCGCGTCCAAGAACGTTACGATATCCTTGAGCGCCACGAGTTTTTTGAACCAGGCCGATTCCGATCTGCCCTCGGCTTCCGTCAACTTGATTGACCGTTCCCATAATTTCCAGACAAGTTCCGGTACTACTCCCGCGGCTTTGACGGTGACCGGGGTGCGCCTGCCCGCTGGCTATACTCAGAAATACACCGAACTGAAGAATTCTGAATTCTATGTTTCATGGCTTGGCGACGCATCCCTTCCTGCGGGAAACTACAAATCGACTATCACGGTCAATATTACTGTGGCATGATTGTGTCTTCCGGTTCAGGGGAGAAAGGCGAGGGCTTTGTGCTTCTCGCCTTTTTTGTATCCGGCTGTATTCGCTGACGCCTCTTTTGTATCGGAGCTTCGGTCTTGGCATATCGTTTTCATTCCTTCATTGGTGTCACATGTCCCCCTGTCCTTGGACTGGTTCGCCGTGTTTTTGCGCGGGCCCCGTCACGTCCTGCCGACATATCATGACCGTCGGTGATGAATGCGATGAACTTTTGTCAAATGTTATCTTGTTGCATTGTATCGAATTGTCTATATTTTGTGGGTTTTTTAAAAAATATTTGAAAAATTTTACACGATGTATTGACATAAGTCCGCCGTACAGGTGTATTGTGGATGTGCTTAGGGATGAGCACTTGAAAATTGCACAATCGATAAAGGGAAACAAAAATGAAAAAGTCAATCGCAATCCTGTTGGTATTGGTAACCGCGTTCGTCTCCGCCTTCGCCGCCGA